>JBPCQC010000057.1:0-44782 GCA_050998515.1 Verrucomicrobiales bacterium | reverse complement strand
CGACAGTGGGCTTTTTCTCCAGCGGGCGGGAATCGGTCTTGTCGCTCTCGCAGACGCCGACGGCATCGACGATGACGAAGTGGGTCTTGGCGCGGGCGTCGGCGCCGCTCACGGCCTGGAGATCGGTGGGCGAGAGCACGCGGGTGCCGCGCCCTTTCATCTGCTCGAAATAGACGCGGCTGCGGACATCGCGCAGGAAGAGGAGGCACTCCAGCGGCTTGATGTCGGTGCCGGTGGCGATCATGTCCACGGTGACGGCGATGCGGAGCTGCGGCGAGGTGCGGAACTCCTGGATGAGGTGCTCGGACTTTTCGTTGCGCTTCGTCTCGGGGTTCCAGGCTTTGTAGGTGATCTTTTTGGCGAAGTCGTTGCCGCGGCCGAAGACTTCGCGCACGAGGTGGACGATGTCCTCGGCGTGGGAGTCGTCCTTGGCGAAGATGAGGGTCTTCGGGACGAGGGTGCGGCCGGGGAAAAGATCGGTGAAGAGCGCGTCCTTGAAGGCCTGGAGGACGGTGCGGATCTGCGACTTTACGACGATGGAGCGGTCGATCTCTTTCGCGGCGAAGGTGAGGTCTTCATCGAGCCGCTCCCAGCGGACCCGGCGCGTCTCTTTGCACCGGCGATCGATATAGAAGCCCTTCTCGATCTTGCCGCCCTGCTCGGTGACCTGCGTTTTGATCCGATAGACTTCGTAGCCGACGTTCACGCCATCGGCGACGGCGCGCTCGTGGTTGTATTCGGTGACGAGGTTTTGATTGAAGAAGCCGATGGTCTGCTTGCTGGGCGTGGCGGTGAGGCCGATAAGAAAGGCGTCGAAGTATTCGAGGACCTGCCGCCAGAGATTGTAGATGGAGCGGTGGCATTCATCGGTGACGATGAAGTCGAAGAACTCGATAGGGATGGCGGCGTTGTAGGCGACCTCCTTTGGGCGGTCGTCGGCGGTGGCGATCTCGTAGCCGGATTTCTCGTCGAGGTCTTCGTCCAGCTCCTCGCCGCGGAGCATCGAGTAGAGCCGCTGGATGGTGCAGATGGTGACCCGGCAGACGGAATCGAGCTTGTTCGAGGTGAGGTGCTGGACGTTGTAAAGCTCGGTGAACTTGCGACCATCGGGCGTGACGAACTGCTGGAACTCCGCGGTGGCCTGCCGGCCGAGATTGGCGCGATCGACGAGGAAGAGGACGCGCTTCGCCCCGGCGTGCTTGATGAGCCGGTAGGTGAAGGCACAGGCGGTGAAGGTCTTGCCCGCGCCGGTGGCCATCTGGATCAGGGCACGAGGGTGCGCTTGCGCGAATGATCTCTCGAGACTGGTTATCGCCTCGATCTGACAGTCGCGGACCCCAACGGACGACAAAGGAGGTAACAAGGTGAGCCGTGCCCTCAAAGTGGCGGAGTCGTTGAGAAAAGTCGCGAGGGTTTCAGGACGATGGAATGAGAACACCGGGCGTGACCGCGGATGTGGGTCGCGTTCGTCCCGAAACAGTGTTTCAATCCCCGTTGATTCGTAAAGAAAGGGGAGTTTGCCCTCGCCGTTGGGGGCAAGGAAGTCAGGCAGAGTCTGTGCGTAATGATCGGATTGTTCGGAGACCCCTGAGAGAGTGGTCCCATGCTTTTTGGCTTCGATCACCCCCACCGGACGGCGGTCCACAAGAAGCAAATAATCACATGAGCCGCGCTTCAGGCGAACCTCGCGCACTGCGATGCCACGGGAAGCACCCAGGTCGAGTTTATCCAGGTTTTGCAACCGCCAGCCGGATAGACTCAACTTCTGATCGATTCCTTCCCGGGCGCGTTGTTCAGGTGTCATGCAGAGCGAGCCAGCGTGTGGAAAGCTATTGAACAGAAGGCGGTGCGGCAAGGGATATGAACAGGATGGCGAAAGCCGTTCTGAAACGGATGCGACAGGCTGCCTGGGCGCTTTTTCTGGAGGCCCCCGCATAACGGCGCCAGTCGTCCGCTGGCTGCTGCGCAGCCTTCGCCCTTTTGGACGAGGGCGTGCGGGCTTCGCAACGGCGAAACCGTAGTGGTGAAAATCTGTTCGATAGAGCCCTCTGTGCAGTGTGGAAGAGTAGTGACCCGCACGTGTGAAGGGCGAAAGACATCGGCTGCGCCGTGTCTGAAGCGGCCGACTTCGCGCTTTTTGGTGGTCGTAGGTTACGGCTGGTTACGGCTGCGGCTGGGGTCACGGCTGCGGCTGGGGTCACGGCTGCGGCTGGGGTCAGGTTGAGGAGTTTGGTGTTGCGACGACGGCAGTGGCAGCGATAGGACGCCAACAGCGGCGACATTGCCTCGGCGCGGAAAAAACTCCTCGCATTGAAGCAGAATAAAACACCAAGATCCTCAACCTGACCCCAATGCAGACCACAATGCACACCATGACCCCAATGCACACCACGTGGTGAGCACACCTCCGGCCTGACGCCCCGGCACCGCCGCATTGGGATCGTTGGTCAGGGAGCCGGCGGCCCCTCCCTCGTGCGTGAAGGGGTCGGTGAGAACAGTTTGTGCATCGGCCGGGCGGAGAGGAGCGTGGACGCGCAGCTGAGCACAACGAAAACGAAGCGGACTTTCGGGGGCATGGGGGGGGAGTAGAAATCAAAGATAATCGAGGGGAGCACGCGCGGAAAGTGCTGACTCATGGCCCCTGAGCATGAGCCTTGCCATGCCATGGCTCCGCCAAAATTCGGACCCGCCCGCGGCGATTCCGCACCAAAGCAATCGGTTGCGGGTATTGGAGAGCCCCTATCGGCGGCGGCGGCGGATGGCCAGAAGTCCGGTGGCCAGAAGTCCGAACGACGATGGTTCGGGAATCACGGCTGCCTCGCGCTGCAGGAACTCGACCCGCACGCCGGTGTAGTCGTTCGCGCCGTCCATCTGAGCACTGCGGACGATAAAGGTCAGTGTGTTCACGCCTCCGTTGAGCAACGCGACATCAGCCGCGTCAAAGGAAAATGGCAGCCAACCCCCGAAGCTGGGCCCGGGGTTGCTGGCATCTGCACTGATGCCGGTGGACTGACCGTTGAGTTGTACGTCCTGCAAAAAGTTATCGTAGCTCACTTGCCCGGCGATCTGGGCCGTTTGGGGGTTCAGGCCGGTCATGTCGAACGTCGTTTCGTAATAATAGTCGGCGAAGACCCCAATGTTTGTGTTGGAGCCAGGACCGAGTGGCGTAACCGGATCTAACGTGGTCGTCCAGGCGGATGTGGCGCTGTCTCCGATCCACGGAGGGATGGGAAATCCGCCGGAGCCGGTAGCCACATAAGGCACGCCTTCCTGCGCCCCGGGAAACACCAGCAGATAGTGCGAGTCGGTGGCCCCGTCCGGTAGCGCGACTCCGGCATCATCGACGCCCGTGTTATAAAGACTGACAATGGTGGCTCCGAACGCCGGGGCGGTCATCAGGGCAAAACAGGCAAGGTAAGGAAGCGGCGACATGTGTTTCCCGTCTTTTTCACGGAATCCGTCCTGTGGTCAAGCCTATTCGCAGCTTTTTGTGCCCTCCAGCACGACCGTCCGAGTATGTAAAGATCGTTCGTATTGGCTTATTATTGCGGGTTTTGATTGAAAGGAAGGGTGATCGATCTCCGGTTGCGTTTTCCGCGCTCCGAGGGGGCCAGTGGCGGCAGGGCTGCGCCGAATACGGTTTTTGCTCAAGTTTCGAGTTTTTACTCCGAAGCTTTTCAGCGCTGCGTGCGGCCGATCTTCCGCTGAGCCCGGTGCCATGTATGTGAATGGATTGCGCTGATGTGAAGCGGCGGCGACTTTATCGATTGCATCAGATTGCTATTGGCGTCCATGTCCTCGTAACTATCCTCAAGCAAGAACTCAATCTTCCTCAGAGTCTTCACAGGATTTTTGCGAGTTGCAAGTGTGACTGTTTGACCGAGTTCCTCTGCGTGAACTACCTATGAAACAGGAATGTATTCAGGATGGTTACGCGAGGAATCTCCAATCTGCCGGGTTTCAAATAGAGAAACGGGTCGGGCTCGCAGGCGGGAGAGCGGCGGTCACGGTTTCGGGAAGATCCGTGGTACGGGCGCATGCTGTCTAGTCCTTCATCTCCTGGACAGCCACCGGCACGCTGGTGGCTGGCGCTCAGGCAAACGCGAGGTCCGAGATGGACCGGGTGGGCGGGCGCTTCGATAATCCTCCTCATGGGCGCATATCTTGCCTTTACCGGGCCGCGGAATTTGGGGCGCTACCCGGACCGTGCGCGCTCACCTTATCGGCTGCCCTGGCCGGCGGGAGTTGCCCACATCTGCGCGCAAGGCAATCGTGGAGTAGTCAGTCATCGCGGGGCCGAGGAATTCGCGTATGATTTCTCGATGCCTGTGGGGTCGCCGGTCTGCGCAGCCCGCGCTGGGATCGTTACCAAAGTGCGGGTGAGCCGCGATGGACGGAGCTGAGACCCGCGCAGCAATTACGTCTGTATCGAGCACGACGATGGAACGTGCGGCTGGTATATCCACTTGCAAAAGGACGGCAGCCTCGTCCGCGCGGGCGATCTTGTCCGTCAAGGGCAGCCGATCGCGCGCAGCGGAAACGTCGGGCGAAGCATTGCCCCCCATCTTCATTTCCATGTCGAAGACCAGCGGGAGGAGCTCATACCGGTGAGCTTTGGCGACGTAATCAGCCGCAAGGGGATTCCGCGAATGCGAGCAACTTGCCGAGCGAGAATCGCTGACCGGTCACGCACGCTGACGGACATTCAGGTTCAGCGACTGGCGGCACTGGTCGAGGAGAAGGGCCGCGACGTTGTGTGGTAACGCTCGCGAGCAAGTCGCTCAAATGTCGCCGCTGCGGTTATCTGACACTGACGCGGTAAAACATCGCCTCGCCGAAATCCGAACGGTCGGTCCAGTATTTCCCCTCACCGTCGCCGTAGACGGCCAACCCTGCCGCGCTCCATGTTATGCCGTCGGTCGACGCCTCAGGCTGGTACCAGCGGCCGTGTGCCGTAGGCCACGATAAAGTTATCGAGCGCCTCGGATTGAGCTGTGGCAATTCCAGTGGTGCCTTGGGAGCCTCCGATGTCACTACCCCACCACCGTTGCCGACAGCGAGCCAGGTTCCCGCGCCGTATGTAACAGCTGTAAAATCAAAGGTGGGGTGCGAATCACGCTGCATCCATTCAATACCAGAAGGTCGAAATTGCCATTCCGTTTGACCGATAGCCGCCCCGACACAAAAGAGGGCTGGAAGAACGCCAATGATTTGCATGCGGACATTCTGCGAACTTTGGTCGCTTCGGCACAAGTCAAAACTGCCCGCCCACGGCGAACTCTTTGAGGTTGTAAACACCCCGGCCGTAGAACTCCGTGCAATCCCCAGTCTTTCTCGAGCTCGGTGCCCCGTCCGCTAATCATCCGCTAATTCCGCTTCATTTTGGTGCCTTTTCGTTCCGTTTGCTTCCGTTTCGTTCCACTCACAGATTCAGCATAAATCGCTGATTATCAGGCTTTGAACCGAGAGCCGGTGGTCGGAATTGAACCGACGACCCGCGCATTACGAATGCGCTGCTCTACCCCTGAGCTACACCGGCGGCACGAATAAAATGGGAGCGCCCACGGTCCGCTCTCGCCCGGTTTTTGCAAACTGGAAATCAAGTGCCGAAGTAGCGGTCGCCCGCGTCGCCCAACCCAGGCACGATGTAGGATTGCTCGTTGAGTCCACGATCGACGGCTGCGATAAAGACCGGAACCTCAGGATGCGCCGAATGAAACGCCTCGAGGCCGGCCGGTGACCCGATGAGGCTGAGAAAAGTGAGCCTTCGCGCGCCGTGCGCCTTGAGTTGGTTCACCGCTTCGATGGCGCTCTGACCAGTCGCGAGCATCGGATCGAGCGCAAAAACGTCTGCCTCTTCGAGTGAGTCCGGAAATTTTGAATAATACGGCTGCGGCCGCAATGTTACTTCATCCCGGTATATGCCCAGATGAGCGATTTGGGCTTCCGGAGCTATATGCCAGATGCCATCGAGCATGCCAAGCGCGGCCCGCAATACCGGAGCGAGCACAATTGGACGCGGCAGCGAAACTCCCGACGTGCGGGCCAGCGGAGTCGTCACTTCAACATCCCTGGTTTCGAGCCGCCGGGTGGCCTCGATAAAGATCACCGCCGACGCCTCCCGCAGGTGCCGACGGAAGTCGGGCGGCCGCGTGCCGATCGAACGCAAACGCGACAACGCGGTTTGAGCCATCGGGTGGGAGACGATGTTAAGAAACGACATCGCGGAGCGGGAGTCATCTCTCAACCATCAGCCACAAACTCTCAACCCTGGATTTTGAATTAGCCGACACTGCAAAGTGCCACGCAAAACTAGCGGCCTGTTCCGAGGTGCATTTCTGGACGGGCGGAGATAGCTCCTTCATAAACAATCTTCTCTCAACCCTCAACCATTCACTCTCAACGCTGGATCTACCTGCGCAACTTCGCGTGGGTGAGGACGTGGTCGACGCGATGGACTAACTGAACTGCCGGCACTTCAGGCAGCGTCCGATTGGGTGATAGATGGGCATATTTGGCCAATTCGACGGCAGCGGCGGCTTTGAGTTCCTGCCAGCGTGGCCAATCAAAATCAGGAGCGTGCCCGAGGTGGCGAAGCAGGCTGAGCCATTCAATAAAGGCGCGCTCGATATCGCCCTGGCCGATATACTCATCCACTCGGCGGCGGGCTTGAGCGCGAGCGACGAGAAGATCGGCCACAAGTTCGGATGCGCCTTCGCCGTAGCTTGGGGGCAAGCCAAGGTTGAGATAGCCTTCGAAATCGACGGTGCCGTAAGCGTCACGACAGGCATTGGCGAGCCGGTCGGCGCCGCCTTCGTTTGCCGTCGAGAATCGCGATCCGGCGCGAATATTTGCCAGGAGAACCACCAATTCGTCGATGGGCAGGGATTTGTCTTCGAGCGCGGCGGCAATGGCCAAGCCTTCTCCGTGTTGAAAGAAACTGCAGACGATGCCGCGACGGGTCGGGCTCCCGTCTGCTTCGATGAGTCCCAGCTTCCGCCAGGCATAGGCAGCGGTTCCCGGGCGCGCCTGCAATTCTCCGCCCCCGGCGGGGTCCCTCACGTTGGCGGGGCGCTCGATGGGAGCCTCGCGCTCCTCGGCATTGACGAGTAACACATCATAAGAATCCCGATACACCGGAACAGTGAGACGCGAAAAATCCAAAAGCAGCGCCAGGACTTCGCCGCGCTGCACCAGGCCAACGACCTGTCCGCCCTCCAGATGCGGGGAAAGCCGCGGAACGACCTGCTGTTCCAGTTGATCGTAAGTGAAGCGCTCCTGGCGGGATTGCTTGAGCCAGGCCCGGACGTTGCGGGTGAGGCCGAAGCGCGCGTCATCGGCGTTCTGCATGGCGAGGGCGACCTCCTTGCCGAGAATCCGGCGTCCCTCAGTATCAAGGCGGCAAACCCGGCCCACATTTAACCGGCTGGCCACAAAGTTGTAGTTCTCGAGGGCGGCTTCGAGATGCTGGCGATGAAAGACGAAGGCCTCCTCGAGCGGGCCGGTCGTCAACCGGGTGGCATCGTGTTCCTCCCACTCCCCTCGGGAATTTAAGATTTCGCGCCGAGTCGGCACCAAGCCAAAAAGCGCCGGGGTCTCCGGGCGTGAGGCCGGCTCGGCCACTTTGGACAGGCCGAGGTCAATGGCGGAAGTTGAGAAGAGCGAAGCGCTGAGTTTTTCCGCGGCCTCGAACGGCGGTTCGCCGCGAGCAGCGGCGCGGTGCATGACACGAAGCAGCGGCGGCCAGTCGAGGTCGCGGCCACGTTTCAGGCGCAAGGGCGCGGCGTCACTCAAACGCGGACTATGATCGGTGACCACGACATAGCCGGTGGCATCGAGGCCGCGGCGTCCCGCGCGCCCAAACATCTGCAGCAATTCGTCGCGCGCGATCTCACGCTCGTTACGGCCATCGAAGTAACGGGTTTCGGAAACGATGACGCTGCGCATGGAAAAATTGATCCCCGCCGCCAGGCCCATGGTCGCGACCACCACGCGCAGTTTGCCTGCCTTGGCCAGCGGCTCGATTATCCCCGCACGCTGCTGGTAGGTCAGGCCGCTATGGTGCCAGGCGACCCGCTTTTCGAGCACAGCGGACAGTTCCTTTCCACAAACGTGTTGCTGGGCTTCAGTCAAATGAAGCGGGTCGTCGTGCGGCAGCGCCTGAGCAATCGCACGGGCGATTTTCTCCGCCTGCGATCGCCGTGGCGCAAAGATGAGCAAGGGACCCAGATCAGCCATCAGAACTTCCACTGCTGCGCGCGGCCAAAATCCGGTGATCCGTGCCGGCGCCTTGTGCGGAAGGGACTCGTGCGGGAGTTCATCCAGTGGGACCGGCCGTTCGCTGGTGCTGACAACAGCGCAGTTGCGCCCGATCCGCTGCAGCCACGACTGGACGTCACCAGGATTACCGACGCTCCCGCTCATCAACAGCAGTTGCGTCGAGAGCGGCGCGAGCGCGATGGACAATTCGTAGCTCAGCCCGCGCACCTCGTCGGCGATCATCTGATATTCATCGATGACCAGCAGAGCGGGCCCGCGGCCTTCGATAAACCGCTCGCGCTGGGTCTCGAGTGTGGCTACGACCACCGGCGCGTCCAAGTTCTCGGCCACGTCTCCAGTGGCTATTCCAATGCGCCATCCGCGCCGATGCCATTCAATTCGCTTGTCGTTGGCGAGGGCGCGGGTTGGCACCGTGTAAATCGCCTGTCCGCGCAGAGCACGCGACTCGACCAGGCTCTCGAAGACGTAGGTCTTCCCTGCCCCTGTGGGGGCATCGAGAATCACGTCGCGTTTTGCCTTCAGATGGCGCACTGCCTGCTGCTGCCAGATGTCGGGCAATTGAAGGCTAAACGCAGGGACCGCGGCAAAGCCGGCCATGGGATAATAGTTAAGCCCTCTTCAGGCAAAAAATGCCGGAATCCGTCAGAGGAAGCGCGGCAGCGAAGCCCGCCCGGTTGCGGTCTCCACGGCCGGGGCGGCAGGCGCCCAGCGCGAGATCAATTTGCTTTGCCCGGAACCGCTTGCGCGGTCCGCTTTCCATCCGTCAAACTGACCAAATCCTCGAGAATGTGCAACGTCTCGCGTTTCACTGGTTCAAGATCGTAAGGGAACTTTGGTTTGTCGTCTTCCATGTCGGCATCGTCTTCTTTGGCAAGGCGCATCCCGGTTGTTTGCTCTTCGGTGAATTCTGACTCAGGGATGAGGCCCTCACCGGCCACATTCTCGAGCGTGAGCCGATACACCTTGAAACGATCGGTCTGAGACGCGCCTAGCGCCGCTATGCGTGTCTTGCGTTCCTCGAGGCGCTGTTTCCGGCGCTCCTTGTTCTTGTCGATCTCGGCCTGACGACTCTTCTCGTTGAGAGAAAACTCATTCTTGTCGATTTGATCTTTGAGCCGCTGGATGTCCTCGATCAAAAACTGAAACTCGGGCTCCTTCCCGATCCGGCTCTTCGAGCGAGCCTTCACTTCGTCGACAGGAAGCGGCGCCTTTTCGTAACTGGTGTATTTGAGGGGCCTGATGGTGTCGTAAGGGAGCGGGTTT
Organism: Verrucomicrobiales bacterium; assembly: GCA_050998515.1. Classification (GTDB taxonomy): domain Bacteria; phylum Verrucomicrobiota; class Verrucomicrobiia; order Verrucomicrobiales; family V1-33; genus JBPCQC01. The sequence continues at coordinate 35,239 of JBPCQC010000057.1, read as the reverse complement.
TCCAACTGGTCCTCGCCGATCTCGTAGGCATCGATGCGGGAGGGGAGCACGACATCCGATAGCACGCCCTTAAGCTGCGTCGATCCTCCGGCAATGCGGTAAAATTTTTGGATCGTCACCTTGAGGGATCCAGCGCGGGTGGTGTCGCTGAATATCGGCATGACTCCTTTCAAATCGAGGATTGTTTGCACCGTGCCCTTGCCGAAGGTCGAGTCATCGCCGACGATGACGGCGCGTTGATAGTCCTGAAGCGCGGCGGCCAGGATTTCGCTGGCGGAAGCACTGGTCTTGTCCGTCAGCACCACGAGGGGCCCGTTCCATAACGGCTCGGAACTGCGCGAATTGCGAAAGTCCGGCTGCTCGCGCCGCCAATCCACCGCCTGCACCACGGGGCCTCTTTTGATGAACAGCCCGGTCATCGAGATCGCCTCTTCGAGCGAACCTCCGCCATTGCCACGCAGATCGAGCACCAGCCCGCTGATGTTCTCTTTGATCAGGCGCTCGAGGAGCGCGCGCACATCCTTGGTGCAGCCTGATTCATGGTTCTCCATGTCGGCATAAAATGAATTCAGGCTGATCCAGCCAAGACGGCCTGCCGTTGCGTCAGAGTCCCATTTTGACTCGATAAGATTGGCGCTGGCTACCTTGTCCTTCAAGTGCACGGTATCGCGCATGAGGGTGATTTCTTTCAGGCCGGTGCCGTCGGCGGGGATGACGTTCAACCGGACGACAGTCCCCTTCTCGCCGCGAATCTTATCGACGACCCGCTGCAGCTTGTAACCGCCTATGTCCTCCATTTTCCCTTCATAACCCTGGGCCACCGCGGTGATTTTGTCTTTCACGTGCAGGAGTTTGCTCTTGTCCGCCGGACCTTTGAGAACGATTCCCACAATCTCAGCGCCTTCATCTGTCTTGTTCAGCAGAGCGCCTATCCCTACGAGTTGATTTTTCATGCCGATCTGAAAGGTCTCCGTTTCGGAGGGACTCATGTATTCGGAATGCGGATCGTAAGCGGCTGCCAGAGCTGAGAGGAAATAGTTGACGACTTCCTCCTCGTCATTCTCGCTCAAACTCTTAAGGAAGCGGTCCCAGCGCTTGGCCAGCTTTTCCTCAGGGGACAAGGCATCGTCGCCGGAAGGCGCCTTTTTTGCTTCATTCTTCGGCTTGGCGGCTTCGTCGGCACCGGGTTTCTTTGACTCGGGCTTGGGGTCTTTTTCGCGCTTGGCGGCATTGTCCGCTTCGCGCTCCGCCTTGAGCTTGCGATTGAGGCGCTCGTTAAGGAGATCATTCTTGAGCATACGGCGCCAGAGATCTTCGGCGGCCGCCTCGTCCTTCGGCCAAGGGAGCTTTTTTCGGGAAATGGTGACCTGCTCGTCGTTCTCGAAGTTGAATTTCTCCTCTTTCAAAATCTTTTGCACTTTGCCCAGACGGTCCTTCGCCCGCTGCATGAATACCGCGTAGATCTTGTGCGCTGGAGAGATGTCGCCGGTGAGAATGAGGTCGTCCAGTTGAACGGCGTAATCGCGCCGGAATTGCTCGACGTCGCTGGCCAGGAAAAAGCGGTGCTCGTAATCCAGGGTGTTGAGGTAGTGCTCGAGCGAGCGCTTCGAATACTCGTCGTCAAAATCATGGCGTGAGTAATGTTTATTTTGCAGCGCCAGACCGACCGCCATGCCGACTTCACCGTAATCAGTCTCCGCCGTCGAACAGGAAGGCGAAAAAAACGCGACCGGCGCGGAGACTACCATCAAATAATGACGGAGGTGTGACGCAGCTCGGCTGAGAGATGGGGTCGGCATTTTAGGCAGGGTGAATAGGAACGTTCGAGGCAAGTTTTTTTCTGAGCCGCGGCTCAATCCGCGGTGCCCCAGGAACTCGCGGGCGTGTGAATTTCAGGCAGAAGCCCCCTGAAGTCCAAAAATTTTACGGTTCCTGCCAGAAAACGGCTGCCTGCCCTGGAAGAAACTTGCAAGTATGACCGCGTCTGAGCCAGCTATGATTTCACCGTGCGGCTCCTCCTCATCACCTGGAATCTGGCTGCTCCGGCGGCGTTTTTGCTCTTGTGGGCAAGCGGCCATTGGGTGGCTGGGCTGCTGGTCGTCGTTGGGGGCCACGGGTGCGCTCTCATCGCTACGCTTTACCCTTATTGCCATTGGTGGGGCCCCCAGCTAACTAAGTTTGCCACCGACCGGAGCGAGGTCTGGCTTACCATCGACGATGGCCCTGACCCTCGAGACACCCCGGTCATTCTCGAGGCTCTCGCAGAATGCGGCGCCCGGGCTACGTTCTTTGTCATCGGCGAAAAGGCGCGCCGTCACCCCGATTTGATCGACTCGATGCTCGCACAGGGGCATACCGTGCAAAATCACACTCTGACCCACCCCCACTTGCATTTCTGGCGATTGGGACCCAACGCTCTGGCCCGAGAAGTCCTGGATGGAGCCGAGCAAGTGCGGTCAATCACCGGTCAATCCCCCGCCCTCTTTCGCGCGCCTGCTGGCATGAAAAATTGCTTTTTACATCCGCTTCTGCGCCGGCAAAGTCTGCACCTCGTCGGCTGGACGGTCCGCGGTCTCGACGGAGTTGACACCAATCCCGAAGCGATTGTGGCCCGCATCATTCGCGGCGTCCGCCCGGGAGCGATCATCCTCATGCATGAAGGGAATCGCGGGAAGGATGGACGATCCATCGCGGCACAATGCATCCCGCGAGTTCTTGCCGAACTCACAAGGCGGGGTTATCGCTTCATCATTCCCGATCCCGCCGACCTGCAAACATGACCCATCGATTCACCCAATTTTTGCTCATAACCCTGTTCTGCGTGGCGGCGGTTTCGATTGCCTCGATTGCCGACCCCGCAGCGACAGTCAAAATCACCGAGGATTTTGAAAAAGGTGCCGACCGCTGGCAGCCCACGACACCGGCGAACTGGCAGATCTCCGAGGACCATGGAGGGAAGGTCTACGATCTCTTCAACAAGGCCGCCACTTACCAGCCGCCGTTTCGCAGCCCATTTAACTTCGCGTTGCTCAAAGACAAAAGATTTACCTCTGTCACGCTGACGGCCAAAGTCAAAACGACCATCAAGAGTTACGGCCATCGGGACATCGTCGTGGTTTTTGGCTATCAGGATCCCGCTCACTTTTATTACGTCCACTTCGGTGAAAAGGCTGATCCGCATTCCGGGCAGGTCTTTATCGTCAACAATGCCCCGCGCACAAAGATTTCGACGAAGGAAACCAAGGGCATCCCCTGGAAGGACGATACCTGGCACACCGTGAAAGTCATTCACGCCGCCGACGGAACAGTGAAGGTTTACTTCGACGACATGGAAAACACCATCCTCGAAGCAAATGACAAAACCTTCGCCCACGGCCAGGTCGGCATCGGCTCATTCGATGACACTGCGCGGTTCGACGACATCGTGGTCGAAGGCGTTCCCTTCGCCAAGATATAGTCTCGTGCTGCCGCCGGCTTTCAGCCGGAAAGCATGGGACCAAGCCGGCTAATTCACTCGGCACGGCAGACTGAAAGTCTGCGGTACCATGCCGGTACCGCAGGCCTGAACAGCGAGAGAGGTGCCGACAATCGCAAACAGAATAGCGAGTAGCTTGGGAGTCATGGAAGAAAGGGATCGACCTCCGCGCGGTGGTCTGAGGTGTCGAACCTCATGCTTGTGCGGGAAACAGACCGTTCACGTCAACTCTCAGATCAGGAAGACTGGCGCACTCGATTACCTGGTTTTCGCCCACCATGAAATGGCTGTCGTAGCCGCCTGATTGAGGATTTCGGTAAATGTCGACTTCGCGCTGCTTGGGACGAACAATCCAGCACTCGGGGATTCCCGCGGACGCATAGATGGCGGCCTTCTGCACATCGATGTCCAAAGATGAGATGGCGACCTCCACTACTAAAAGCGCGGTCGAAGGGTGCGCTACCAGCCAATCAGAGGGCTTCCCCTGAACGATGGAAAGGTCGGGCTCCGGCTCGGAATTACCGATGGTAAGAGGACTGTCCCGGCGAATCTGGAGTCCCGGCAGACCTGCCGCATAAAACAAATTGGCCAGCACTTGGACCACGAACTCGTGCAGTGGAGATTTCGGCATTTTGCGGATCAATGTGCCTTGAAGAAGCTCGACATCTTCTTCCAAGAGACCAAGCGCGCCGAGCTGATGGTAAGCCTCCAGTGATAGAGGCGAAACCCTTTCACGGATCTGCCGACGTTCAAGAAGGGCATTCATGGGTAAACGTTAGGCGAATCAGGAATTCTATCATTATAACTCTAATCCGTCGCTTTTGGTTTCTCCTTCTGCGCTTCTTTACGCTTCCTGGCTTTTTCCTTCTCCTCGTCAGTCAGTGAGGGCAATTCCGGACGCTCCTTCGAGATTGGGGGTCCCAAATCCGTCTTATTCCAATAGATGACCACGTTTTTGGTGGCGCGACCCGAAGCGACGAGGTCCTGCTTTTTGTCGCCATTAAGATCGGCCGCCACCAGGTCCTCGCAGGCCATGGTGTTATCGGCGACGAGATGAGTGGACCAACTTTCCTTTCCCGAACTGTCATCCCGCACATACATCTTGAGGCCGACCTTGCCTTCTTTGTCAGGCTGGCGCCAGCCGGCGACCACTTCTGGAAATCCTCGGCCGAGCAGCGCTTCGCAAACCAGGGCGTGCCCTTCGTTCAGTGACTCATCGAGCACCACTGGATTGAAATCCTGGTGATAAAGTGTGACCTGATTCCCATGCATCGGTTGAATCATCGCGAGAATGTCCTGGGAGAAACCGCGAACTTCGCCAATGCCTTTGTCCATTCCCTGGTAGCGGAGCGGGACGCTGCGCCAGCCATCTTTTTCGTACGTGATCTGCTGCACTCCCTCTTTTCCGCCGAGCCAGAGTGACTCGGGCCCTTCATTTCGGCGCCGGACATCAAAGTTGTGGGTTTTGTGCAGTGATTGATCGACCACGGTCGTCTTCCAATCGGCGGAGTTTGTGCGATCGTTAGGCACATCGTAGGCCAGCACCTTGACCGGCTCGCCTTCCCCGCTCTGCGGGTTGTTTCCGCGGCCATGCAACGGCACCACGATCAGCTTAAATTCGTTGTCGCCCGTTCGAATCCACTTCATGCGGTGCACCGTCGGCTCGTGGGTCAACTTCACCGGCTTCCAGGGTTGCGAAAGGTCATCCGGGCGCACCAGGAAAAAAACGGCTCCGCTTTTCGCTTCGTCCTTCGTTTCACCGGGATTCCATTGCGCACCCACGGCGATCTCGGCCTTGTTGTCCCCGTCAATGTCGCGCGCGGCAACGCACACGTTGTCCATCAGCGTCAAGTCGCGCGCAATGAGATGCTTTTTCCAGGAAGGGTTCTGATACCAAACAATTTCCTTTTTGTCGGCCAGCACGACATCCGGCTTGTCGTCGCCATCGATATCCGCGACCGCAACGCCGTAGCCGATGCTGATTTTGTCATCGATGGTTTGCGGTTCAAAGCGGGGTGCGGAAAGATCCTCCGCGGTCGAAACAGCGGGGTTGATGACCGTCGTGAAAGCCAGACAAACAATGAAAGAAGCGTTGCGACCCATGATGCGGTCAGTGAACCACAAGCGCTTGACCACCGCTACTGCGAAAGATGGGACCTAAATCACGGCTCGGAGGGGAGGCTCGCGGACAGCCTTGCGGTCAGGAGCGGCCACAGTTAAGGATCGCGGTGCGAAAATCATTTGCTTCCTGGCTGGCATGAATCTGCGGATCCCGGCAGTTGGAATTGCTGTCGCCGTGTTGGGGGTCTCCTGCAACCGGGACGAATCCAGGATCCTCAGCGCCGCGCGGGAGAAAATCCTCCTCATCGGCAACGGCACCGAGATGCAGTCGCTCGACCCGCATACGACCACGGGTGTGCAGGAGCACCATGTCTTCACTTCGATACTCGAAGGACTGGTCGACGAGCACCCGAGTGAAGAAACGGTCGCGCCCGGTGTGGCCGAGCGGTGGGAATCGAATGAAGGACTCAACGTATGGACGTTTCATCTTCGCAAGAACGCCAAGTGGTCGAATGGCGACCCCGTCACAGCGCGCGACTTCGTTTTTGCCTATCGTCGGATGCTCATCCCGAAACTGGCCAGTCCTTACGCCGAGATGCTCTATTTGCTCAAGGGCGCGCAGGAACTGCACGCGGGAAAAACGAGCGACTTTTCCACGCTGGGCGCCCGCGCGCTCGACGACCACACGCTGCAGCTCGAACTCGTTGGGCCGATCGCTTATTTCCCGATCGTTCTGCCGCATTACGCCTGGTTTCCCATTCATGAAGCCACGATCCTGAAATTTGGCGCCGTCGATCAGCGGGCCACGCGTTGGACCCGGCCGGGAAATTTTGTCGGCAATGGCGCGTTCAAGCTCAAAAGCTGGCGTTTTAAGCATTTCCTCGAAGTCGAGCGCAACCCTCACTACTGGGATGCCGCAAACGTGAAGCTCAACGGCATCCGCTACTTTCCCGTCGATAACACCGCGGCCGAAGAACGAATGTTCCGCGATGGGCACCTCCACAAGACGGAAATTCTTCCTCTCGACAAGATCGATTACTGGCGCGAACAGCGGCCGGAATTCTTTCGCGCCGATCCGTATCTCTCGGTCTATTTTTACCGCGTAAATACGACGCGGCCGCAGTTGAAAGACCCTCGCGTGCGGCGTGCGTTGGCCCTTGCGGTCGATCGCGAGAGCATCTGCCGAAATATCATGCGGGCGGGCCAGACACCCTGCACGGGCATGGTGCCGCCGGTCGCGGGTTATGTGGGTCCGAACAAACTCCGATTTGATCCCCCAGCGGCGCGCCAATTACTGGCCGAGGCCGGTTTTCCCGAAGGACGAAACTTCCCGCGCTTCGACATCCTGATGAATGTGATGGAGCAGCACAAGATCATCGCGGAGGCCATTCAGCAGATGTGGAAAAAGCATCTGAATATCGATGTCGGCATCAACGCCCAGGATTGGGGCGTTTATCTCGATTCCCAACAGCGGCTCGATTACGACGTCTGTCGCGCCGGGTGGACCGCCGATTACGCTGACCCAATGACGTTCCTGGATCTATGGACCGCCGGCAACGGCAATAACGAAACCGGTTGGTCGCGTCCGGAGTTCGATGCGCTGATCGCCCAGGCGCGGCAGACAGCCGACCAGAAAGCGCGCTTCGACATTTTGCGCCGCGCGGAGGAAATTTTGCTCGACGAAATGCCGATCGTACCGTTTTACGTTTATGTCCTGCCGCATCTCATTACCCCCATGGTCACCGGCTGGCACCCCAAGCTGCTGGACAACCACCCCTGGAAGCATGTGGGGCTTGCGGCGCCATCGCGCTAATTCCACGCTTGGATTATGCGTCGCTTTCTTCTCAGCCGCCTGGTGCAGTCAGTTTTGACGCTGTTTGCCATAGTCACGGTCACATTTTTGCTCGTGCATGCGGCGCCGGGGGGACCTTTCAAAAGCGAGCGCGCGGTCTCGCCGCACATCCGGAAACAACTTCTCGCCGCCTATGGCCTGGATCAGCCCTTGCCGGTCCAATATGGCCGCTATCTGGGTAATCTTCTGCGCGGCGATCTCGGCGTCACCACGAAATATGAAGGGTGGACCGTGGGCGAAATCATCCGTTCCGCGTTCCCGGTCTCGCTTCAGCTTGGCCTCACTGCGCTCACCATCGCGCTCCTCATCGGGCTGCCGATCGGCATCGTCGCCGCGGTGCGCAGAAACAGCGCGCTCGATTACGCGCCAATGGCCCTTGCCATGATCGGCATCTGCCTGCCGACGTTTGTGATGGGGCCGATTCTGGCGCTGGTTTTAGGCATCAAACTCAATTTTTTCAATGTGGCCGGCTGGTATGACAAGACCGACTGGGTGCTGCCATCGCTAACCTTGGGTCTTTATTACGCGGCTTACATTTCGCGAATGGCTCGAGCCGGAGTGCTCGAGGTCCTGGGATCCGACTTCATTCGCACGGCCCGCGCCAAAGGTGTGCCCGGTTCCGCCGTCGTGCTCCGCCATTCGCTTAAGGTCGGATTGACTCCGGTGGTTGCCTACCTGGGTCCTGCCCTGGCGGGCCTGGTGACTGGTTCGTTTGTGGTCGAGACCGTTTTTCAACTTCCGGGTCTGGGCCAGCACTTCGTCGCCGCCGCCCGAAACAGCGACTACACGCTTTTGCTGGGCGTCACCGTCTTTTATGCCACGCTGCTGATCGGAGCCAACATCCTGGTCGATTTGCTGCAGGCGTGGATGAATCCCCGTATTCGCTTGCACGAGGCATGAACACCCCAGTCGCCAGTTCCCCGGCCAGCTCACATCGGCGCGATGCCTGGCGCCGGCTTCGGAAAAACCGTCTCGCCGTCATTTGCGGGGCGCTCCTGGCACTGATCGCCCTTCTCTGCATCGGCGGCCCGATTTTGACCGGGCACTCGCAAACCGAACAGAATCTGGCGGGACGCGCTCAACCTCCCAGCGCTCGACACTGGATGGGCACCGATCCGCTGGGACGTGACCTCATGACCCGTGTCCTCGCCGGCGGTCGTGTATCGCTCGCGGTCGGCTTGGTGGCCACCTTGGTGTCGCTGGTCATCGGCGTTACCTACGGCGCCATCTCGGGCTATATCGGCGGGCGGGTCGACGCCGCGATGATGCGCCTGGTCGAGATTCTTTACTCGCTGCCATTCATTGTCATCGTCATCATTCTCATCGTCGTGCTCGAACCCGTCCTCAAAGGCCAGGGCCAGGCGAAGTTGATCGTTTTGTTCATGGTGATTGGCGCCATTGAATGGCTCACCATGGCGCGGGTGGTTCGCGCGCAGGTTCTGACGATCAAAAAACAGGACTTCATCACGGCGGCACTTGCGCTGGGCGTGCCGCGAGGGCGCATCATTTCCCGCCATCTCGTCCCCAATTGCCTCGGCCCGGTCGTCGTTTACAGCACCCTCACCATTCCGAGCGTCATGCTTATCGAGGCCGTGTTGAGTTTCCTCGGCCTCGGCGTCCAGCCCCCCTACGCTTCATGGGGAGTTCTGATCGACGAAGGCGCCGCCAACATGGAATCGCGCCCCTGGATGCTCGCCTTTCCCGCCCTGTTCTTCTCAGCCACCCTCTTTTCCTTCAACTTTCTGGGCGACGGCCTGCGCGATGCGCTGGATCCAAAGTCGTTCGCCAAGTGACGCTCAATCCGCGGGTGCTTTCATGCAGCTTGCGAAGAGCCGCGGTTTCTCGAGCCGGTCGAAGAGCACCACGTAATCCCCACCTTTGAACACCTGAACGTTGATGGTTTCATCCTCCTCGCCCGAGGCGTAAGCGAGAATCCCGCCATTCTTCGCCTCGAGCAACCGCAGGTAAAATCCGCCTTCCTTCGTGCGGAAGTATCCCTGCTTATCGAGCAGCACCGCGCGGCCAGTCGCCCGCTTGCTCAAGGCGACAAGGTGCCAGATAAAATACTTCCCTTTCCACGCTTCAAAATCGAGAGAGACCGCTTTCAAGCGCTGCAAATGGGTCAGGTCTTCCTTGCCTTCAACAAAGCGCCGCAATTCGATTGTATTGTCCGATTTCTGTCTCCAGCGGCATTCAAGCTTTTCCGACCCGCTGGCAATTTCGATCCAGTCCTTGTCGCCGAACTTGTAAGTTCCGCCCACCGGCCATCCGATGATTTTTCCCTCGGGCAGGAAGTGCATCACCCCGCCACTGTCCTCTTGCACCCAAAGCCCGAGAAAGGCGTGCTCGCCGCCTTCAGCGGCAAGCGCCGACAACAGAAGAGCGAAACAGGCAAAGGCAGCCAACAGCCATGAGCAACACCGAATCATAACGCTGAAACTACTGTGTCCCATGCCCCTCGAAAAGCAGTTCCGCCGAATGGGGTCGCGCTCCTCTGGGCCAGCCGCAACCGAACGAACGCTTCCAAACTTTGTCGCACGTGCGACAAAGTTTGGGAGGCTAACCTTGAATTCCTTTTTTCCGCAGGGAATCTTCGATCGCGCGGTCGACGAGACGTGCGGCGAGGTGTTCGGTGGCCTGGTCCAACAGTTTCACGCTCGGGTTCAGGCGATTGGTGTCACGCGCGTCGATGGCCGCGCGCAACTCCGCGGCCTTTTGCACGATGCCGGCGCGCTCGGCCGCATCGATAAGATCGCCAGCCTGGGCCAGGGCCTGCTCGACGGCGGGCAAAAGCTCGTGCGCTTTTTGCAATGCTTCGGTCCATGTCCTTTCGCGCATGTCCTCGAAGGCAAACGCGACGGATGACGCCACCATGTTTTCAACTCTTTCATCGTCGACATTGACGGCCGCGCTCCGAATATCGAGGACGCGATCCGTGTTTGTTTTTGTGTCTCGTGCCAGCACCCGCAGGATGCCATTCTCATCGATTTCAAATTGAACGCCGATGCGGGCGCTGCCTTTGGGACCGGGTTCGAAGTCGAGCTGAAACTGACCGAGATCCCAATTGTCGCGCGCCATCTCGCGTTCGCCCTGCAGGACGCGGATGAGCATTTCGCGCTGCGCGGTGACGGCATTGGTGAACATTTCGCCGGCCCGGCACGGGATGGTGGTATTGCGGGGAATGATGACATTCATGAGACCGCCAAAGGTTTCTATGCCCAGAGAAAGCGGCGTAACATCAAGGAGCAGGACATTACTGAGCACCCCGCCGAGGATGCCCGCCTGAATGGTGGCACCAAGCGCGACCGCTTCATCAGGATGCTGTGAAAGGTTTGGGTGACGACCGAACAGTTCGGCAACCTGATGCCGGACGAGCGGCATCCGCGTGACGCCGCCCACCAGAATGACTTCATCCAGATCGCTGAACTCGATCCGAGCATCCGCGAGGGCGCGGAGGCAAAAGTGCCGTGTGCGCTCGATGATCGGCCGGGCAATGGATTCGAGTTCAGCCCTGGTCAGCGAGTATTCGAAATTGAATCCGCCCTCGAGAAACGGCAGAGCGATGGTGTGCGCTTCGTCGGATGACAACGCATGTTTCGCTGCGATGGCCGCCTCCCACAGACGGGCCCGCGCGGCCAGTGAGAGCGGCCGGGAGAATTCACTCGTCAAAACGCCGAGGATCGCCGCGTCGATATCGTCTCCTCCGAGTTGGGTGTCGCCGGCGGTGGCGAGCACTTCAAAAACCCCTTCGCGCAACTCGAGAATGGAAATATCGAAGGTGCCGCCTCCCAAATCGTAAACGGCGATGCGGGAACGCTCGCCCAGTTTGTCCAGGCCGTAAGCCAGCGCCGCAGCAGTGGGCTCATTGAGGATGCGCTCGACGTGGAAACCGGCGAGTTCGCCAGCACGTTTGGTCGCGGTGCGTTGAGCGTCGTTGAAATAGGCTGGGACGGTGATGACGGCACGTGTGATTTCCCGCTGCATGGCCTCCTCCGCATACGTCTTGAGCCGCTTGAGAATGACGCTCGAAATTTCTTCCGGCAGAAGCTGGGAGGGGCCTATCCGCCCGGTTTGACCCATCAACCGCTTGATCGAGGTCACGGTGCGCTCAGGGTCGAGCCGCCGGCGTCGCACTGCCAATTCCCCGGCCAGGGGCGGGCTCCCATCAGCCGAAAAATGGACTACTGATGACGTTAGGCGCAGTCCGTTTTCATCAGCGAGCACGATGGGAAAACCGGAATCCACGACGCCGATGAGCGAGTTCGTGGTGCCGAGATCGATGCCGGCGATGAGAGGTGCGGCTTGAGCCATGACGCAAGAAACAAAGGCAGTGACCGGCTTCCCTTGCCGCTTCTCTAGGAAAGCGTCAACTCGGAGAGCGCCGCGCGCACTTGCGATTGCCACTTTTCCAGGAACGCGGCATAGCGGGCCCAATGGGTTAAGGTTTCGGTGCTGCCATCCCAGGCCCCGAACTCCGCTTCCATCTCGCTCAGGCGGCGGCCGATTTCCCCGGCGATCGATTCGAGACTTTTCCGCGCTGCGAGAACCCGCTCTGTGAGGAGCGCGCGGCCCAGAGATGATTTTGCCGCCTGGTAATCCTGGTGAACGGTGGACGCGATCTGAAGCGCAGGCCCGACCCGTCCGAATAGTGTCACGCAAGCAGCAGGCAGTGGACCATCGAGCTTTCCGGTTGGCGTCGTGAGCTCAACAAGATGGCGCAGGCGCCGCGCTGTGGATTCGAGGAGGTGGCGCGCCTGGGCCAGCCGCGTGAACGCCGCGGTATCGCCTCCCGCATCTGGATGGCATTGCCGGCTGAGCGCGTCGAACTGCCGGGAGAGCTGATCTCGATCCACTGCCGGCTGACGCGGGAGATCCAGTTCAGCGAAGGCGTCCATGGCCTTTGTTAGGTGCTTGTCTCCCGCTATGACCCCGCGAATTGCTACGCCGCGAAGCTCTCGCCGCACGAACAGGTGACGACGGCGTTGGGATTCTTCACCTTGAAACCGCCCTGCTGGAGGTCATCGGAAAAATCGAGTTCGCTGCCGCTCACGAAGAGAGCGCTTTTGGGATCGATGACCACGCTGACGCCGCCGCTGTGAACGATGATATCCCGATCGCGCGGACCATCGACGAGGTCCATTTTATACTGCAATCCCGAGCAACCGCCGCCCACGACAGCCACGCGCAAGGCACCGTTTTCGGAGCGGCCCTGTTTCTTCAAGATCCCCAGCAAACGGTCGGCAGCCCCGGGAAGCACTTTGATGAGCTTCTCGTTGCCGATTCTGAAATTCATCGCGGCCGCAACAACAGACATGCCGCAACGGTAAGGGCAGGCGCCCTGGGGTGCAAGGGGGGCAGATAAGTCAGGTTTTAGAGGCTATTTTACCAATCGCAAGCTCAATGGATAGCGGTAGTAGGCGCCTTTGGAGGCCTGGATCGCGGCAATGATGCTGAAAACGATCGAGGCCACGCAGACTGCGATGAGCAGCGGAATTCCAATGCACGCGAATGAGAGCAGCCAGCACACGATCTGTGCGATGGCGACGGTGATGTGAAAGTTGATCGCTTCCTTCCCCTGGTCATCGACGAAGCGCATGGTGTCTTTTTTAATGATCCACATCACGAGCGGACCGAGAATACCACCGCCAGGAACGGAGGTCAGAGCCAACAACCCGGAGAGGTGGGTGAACATGGCAAAATTCGTCTCATCCGAAGTCGGAACGAGCGCGGTATCTGCGGAGGGCGTTGGCATACCAATTCCCGATGACGGGGGCGCAGCTTCAGGCGGCGGGTCCGGCGGAAATGCGGGCGGCGGTGGCTGTGGGGGTTCGTCGGCCATGGAATGGCGAGGCTACTTGATCAATCGGGCGTTGATCGGGTACTTGAACAGTTTTCCATCATTGGCCTTGAGCGCCCCAATTATGCTGAGCACGAGAATGGCCAACCAAACCACCATGCTGACGAGGCCGAGCAAACAGCCGACCCCGGGAATCTGCTGGAGAACAAAGAGAATAAGCAGCGCGATGACACCGGTGAGATGAAAGTTCAACGCCTCTTTGCCGTGGGCATCGACGGCGGGACTTTCATCTTTTTTCCATAGCCAGATGATGACTGAGAAAAGGTGGGCCAGCGTGCAGTAAAGCTTATCGTCGCTCGGCGATAATTTTCCGCTGCCGTATGGGGGACATGGTATTTCGGAAGTGCCCGGAACCGGCGGAGACAAAGGCGAAGCCGGCGGCGGCGGCGGTGGGTCAGGAGGGGGCGGAGACGGCGGGGGCGGAATGTAATCGTCGGGCATCGTTAAAATTGTCGGTTGCCTCTATATGAACAAGGGTGCACGGTTTTCTCAACACTAATCGCGCAAAATCTTGGAGTTTGAGGGTCGGAAAGCCCAATGTGCCAGCCAACCATCAAAGGAGAGGTTGCCTGAAGCTCATTAGACCTTATAATCATGACCTATTAACCATATTTGGCCATGATTCGCTTGCTTGTTCTCTTATTTGCAGTGGCAGCTTCGAGCGAGCCTGCTCTGGGTCAGCAGACTGCAAAAAAGGCTATCTCATCCCTCGCGCGGGAACGGGGATGGGGTGTCGCGCATCAGGTCGTGTTGGTGGCGGGAGAGCGGGGGCAGGATCAGCCGGTGGAATGGCGGATCGTGGCTCGCGACCCGGAGTCTCGCGGGCGTTTTCTCGAGTTCGCGGTGCGCAACGGGCACGTCATTGAGGAACATTTGCTGACGCCTGACGAAGTGGCCAAGATTTCGAGAGCTCCGCTTGCGCAAAAGCGGGTGCGCATTGATTCGCGACAGCTATTTGCGCTGGCCGACAAAGCCGCGAAGAAAGCGCACATCGGTTTCGACAACCTCGACTACGAACTGCGCAATCGCGAATTTTCGCAAGAGCCGATCTGGTCCGTACGGTTGAATGACTCGGGGGGAGAAATGGTTGGTGAGCTGGCAGTGGCCGCTGACAGCGGTGCCATCCTGCGCCGCATGTGGTCTCAAAACGGACGAGGTGATGCGACCCCGTTGCTGGCGAGTCATGGGCGCGTGCGCCACCAGGGAACGGCGGCCGGCCCTTCCCCACGGCCTGTTCGCGGTGAAACTGTGAGCAGCCCTGAGTCAGGCGGCCTTCGCGAACAGGCAAACCTGGTGTGGGAACGCACGCGCGACGGCATTCAGCACGGGCACGATCTCCTACGTTCAAATGTAAAGCGCGCTTCCGATGGCTTGCGTGGCTTGTTCGGACGATCCTCGAGCGCACACACAGCCACATGGGAGAACCGTGTCGACGACGACTGGGAGTGACGATTTCGGATTGCGGGGTGTGGAGTGCGGACTGCGATTTGGAGACGGCCAGCCTCCGGGCCGCTCCGATTCGTCAAGCGGCGCGAGGGCGCGCCGACTCGAATTTGCAATCACTGGCTGAAGCGGAACGTTCGCATTTCGTCGTGCCACCGCTGCAGATGTGCCAGCCGCGGCAGCGGGTTGTAGTCGCGATAAGTCAGATTTCCCAGGACTCCATAGAGCAAAAAATCCACATAGGCCGGTTCGCCTCCGAGGACAAATCGGGCGTGCTTCAGCATCACATCAAACGGCGTCAGCAATCGTTTCGCCTCCTGCCAGAGCATGTTTTTCTCGCGCTTCCACACCGCAACGCAACCGCGCCCAAATCTGCGTTCTTTATGACGGATCGTCATGGTTCTCGCCACCAGGTCCTCGATTTCATCGAGGCCGTGAATGTCACATAACTTGAAGGTCACGCCTTCGACCTCATTTTCGAGGTAAGGGATGAGAATCGCCTGCAGGCCTTCTGCCTGAGGCGGAAAAAGCCGCCGCTGGGCATAGCGTTCGTCGACATAACGAGCGACGTCCTGGGTGTCGACGCCTGATTCGAAGACGATGTTTTCCGCGTCTTTCAACACCGGAACCTGATAATACGCGCCGCCCGTCAGCTTGATGATGGCCGAACGATCATGGTTCGGCACGTCAATGGTTTCGAATGGCACCCCGCAGGCCTCGAGAGCGCGGGTGATCGGGATGCAAAACGGGCTGTGAGGAAGTTGATAGACGGTCACGGGATGGGAACGGTGGCTAGCTCAGCCTAACTTGCAGATCAATGGGAGGGCTGCAAGCCAGCGACACGGCAGGCGCGGAAAGCCTGCGGTAATTTCGTGTTTCAATCCACGAACATGAATTCGTTGCTGACCAGGAGGACTTGGGCCAGCGCAATCCAGGGGTCGAGAGCGGGACCGGCAAACTCCTCGGCGGCGGAAGCCAGCACTTTGCCATTCATGGCATCGACAATGCGCGGGGCAAACTGAAAGCTGTCACTTGCTTCGTTCTCTTTGCAATCGACGACAAAGTTCAAGGTTTCGCCCTCCTCGAGGTGGACGGCTTCGATTTTCACTTTTGCGCTGCTCGCCGCGGCCACGTCCCATTCTCCCAGCAACGAGCGGAGATTTGATACGATCCGCAGTCGAATACCGTCGCCCGCCTCTGAAGGCCGCTTCAATTCGCCCTCAATGTGAACGCGCGTTTTCCCGGCGGAGTGCCAGCGGAGAATGGCAGCATGATCGGGATCGCCCGGGTGGCCGCCGTCCCGCATCAGCTGGACAAAACCAAGCTGCGGATCGGGCGAATTAATTCCCCCGGCCCATCGCTCCTTGGAAAAATGGGGGAGGGGATGAAAATTCACGGTCGTGCCATCGAACTTTCCCCAGCCGAATTCCCAAGGTCCCGCCGATTGCCCGCCATGGGCAGACTGCACAAACGCGAGGCTCGTTTTCAACTCAGCGCCATCTGCATGCCGGGATAGCACCGCTCGATAAAGTTCTTGCACTCGCTCCTCGGACGAGGGCGCTGTTCCACTGCTGGGAGAAGGCTGCGCCAACGCCCTCGCTTGCTCGACCACGAAAGGATTGTTCAGCGCAAAAAGCGCCTGCTGCGGCACCGTCGTCTCAAACCGCATGGGCGAGTGCTGATCGGGACTGGCAAAATCGAAAGCCCGAAACAATGAAGGAAGATTTTGCCGATCGATGAAACCATAGACGGTTCGCCGACTGTTCGAAGCATCGTTGATATCGACGGGGCGGCCGCCGACCCGCCCATCGATGCGGCCCGAGACCGCAAGCATCGAATCACGAAAGGACTCAAAGTCCCGGCGGCGGCGGTTCGCTTTCCCGAAAAGCTTGTTGGCGGAATCCAGCGATTGCTGACTGCGGACTTCGGCTGGCGGATTTGGCGCGGGAGCCTGCGCTGATTGCTGCCAGGCCGCAGAGAGAACGATTTCCCGGACGAGATGCTTCGTTGACCAGCCATGTTTAACGAACGAAGCGGCGAGGTATTCGAGCAATTCGGGGTTTGCGGGGGGTGGCGTGCGAATTCCGAAGTCACTCGGGGTGTCGACGAGCGGCTGTCCGGTCAACCATCCCCAGACTCGATTGGCGAAAACGCGAGCGGTCAGCGGATTCTGATTGCTGGCGATTGTTTGCGCGAGTTCGAGACGTCCGCTTCCGTGCTGGAACGGTTGCCGCGCCGGGCCGATGCAGGAGAGAAATTGCCGCGGCACCTTTGCTCCGGGCGACCGGGCATTGCCGCGTACAAAAACGTGCGGCTCAGTCGGCTGCGCCTTGTCAATGATAACCATTCCCCGCGGCGGCGAATTTTCCGAGGTGACTTTGAAACTTTCGACTTCATTGCGCAGCTTTCCTGCCTGCTCCTTCTCGGCGACGCTAAAGTCGCGCATTAATCTCCGCTCCTCGATTCCTGCAATGCCGGCCTGCGCCATGAGCATTCCGCGGATCGATTCCGCGTCCGGGTCCGCCATCGGCTCAGCGGAGTGATGTTTTGCCAGGGTTTCCGCGTAAACGCGGTTCACATCGGCCATCGAGGCCGGATTGGCCGCCGCCAGGGCCTCGGCTATCCGCGGATTGGCGGAAATAGTTTGCAGCACCGGGGCCAAGGCACGGCCCGGCTCGTAAGCCAACAGGGCGGGAGAAGTTTGTAGCAGTGCGAGCCAGGGACCCGCGGTGCCATCATTCTGGCCGAGATTTCGCAAATGGTCCCGCCACCGCAAACCCACTGAGGCATAAACCTGGCGCTCTTTGGCGAGAGTGGCGAATTCGCGCTCGGACCTGCTCCATCCATCAACGCAAAGCTGGAGATACTTCTGCAATGCCGGCGCTGTGAACAAAGCGCGCTTTTTCTCCGCAAAGTAGTCATTCGCTTTTTTCTGGCGCTTGTTCAGCTCGGCTTCAAATGCCAGAAACTCAGCATTGCGCTGCGGTGTGCTCAACAGCGGTTTGTCGGACGGCTCCTCGCCGGAAGCAAAGACGCCATAGAGCGAGTAATAATCCGCCGTCGGGATGGGATCAAATTTATGGTCGTGGCAGCGCGCACAAGCCACGGTCAACCCTTGCAGCCCGCGAAACGTCACGTCGATGCGGTCATCAATGATGTCCGGTTCGTTGTTGAGGAAACGCCGGCCGAGGGTGAGGAATCCCATCGCCGCCAGATGCTGTGGGTCCTCCTTTCCCATCGATTGATCGGCGGCCAGTTGTGCCAGCACAAACTTGTCGTAAGGCAGGTCGCTGTTGAAGGCGCGGATGACCCAGTCGCGATAGGTGTAGCTGTAGGGGTAGCGCCGTTCCTCCTGAAACACGTAACCCTTCGAATCGGCATAACGCGCGACATCGAGCCAGTAGCGGCCCCAGCGTTCCCCGAACCGCACATCACTCAACAGCCGCTCGACGAGGTCTGGAAATGCGTTAGGTAAAGGATCGGCAACGAAGCGCTCGACCTCCTCGGCGGCAGGAGGAATGCCCACGAGGTTGAAATAGGCGCGCCGAATCAACGTCGCGCGATCAGCCTGGGGCGCGAGTTCGAGGCCCCTCGCAGATAAGCCGGCGATAACAAAAGCATCGACCGGAGTCTGGACGCGCGAAGTCGCTGCAAGCGCCGGCGCCGCGGGCATTTTCACTGGCTGAAACGCCCAATGCTCGAGGGCAGCCGGGCCAGCACCGGCCGCAGTCCACCCGACCGCTGCGCAGGCAAGCAGCAGCAAACGCTGAAAGACTCTTACTTGTTTCTGATCTCTCAAGATTTTTCCTTTGGGTGTGCCCTGAAGTTACGACGGCTGGCCCAAGCCGCAAACCCGAGCCTTCCGTCCCCAAATCTCGGGGATTGCCCTAGTGCCGGGGACCTTCGAGTGGGAGGGCGAGCGTATCGCGAGCCGCGCCGAATCAAGCCGGAGCGATGTTCCTCGCGGCTCGCCGGTAGGCTCGCCCTCCCTCAGGCCTGGCCGTTCGACGAGGTGATTGGCTCTTTAGTTCTTGGCCTCGGGATCTTTCGCCGATGGCGGCTCTTTGGGAGCTGGCGACTCTGTGCTGGGCGCCAGCTCGCTTTTTGCCTTCTCCTCGAGGAAAAGGTCACTTTTGGCATCGCCGCGTTTTTTATCACGCAGTTTCGCATCTTCCGAGAGTGAAGGTTTCTCTTCAGCCGGCGTTGGTTTCGGCGCCGTCAAATAAAGCGATGTTCGCGGCGCGGGCGCAACGGAAACCGGCGGGGCGAGGTCTGCATATTTTGAAGGGCCGGTCTGTGCCGCTGACGCGATTTTCATCGCGCCCCGCATCTCATCAATGGAACGCCGCAAGGCGTCGAGCTGACTGCGCAGTTCGCTGATTTCGGGCGTCGAGTCGGCTTCGATTTGCCTCCGATTCTCACGCATATCGCGAATTTCCTTGAGCATCGCTTCGGCCATTACATGTTGGTCTTCAAGGTTCTGCTTCATTTCTTCCGCCCACTTTTCAAGAAGCCCGCGTTCGCTCGCCAGCCGGTCCTCCATTGCCTTGACGTCCGGGTGGCGTTGTCCGTATCCACTGCTGAGCATTTGCTGACGAATTGCCTCATTCTTTAGGTGGGCGGCGTAGACATCTTTCATCTTTGGATCCATCAGGGCCATATCGCTGGCGGCTCTGATTAAATCGTCGCCCTTCTTCCCCTCGATGGCCTGCAAACGCCTCTTGATATGGTTTATTTGCAGTTCGGTTTCCATTCGCAATTGTGTTTGGCGCGCTTTTTCAGCAGAAGATGAGGACGGCGGGGACAGGAGTGCCCCGGCCCGTGGTGTTTTGGCTGGAGACGGCACTGGCTGTGGCGGCGGCGGCGATGGGGGCGGCAGTAGGGCGGGAGGCGGTACGAAGCCCGCTGGCGGCGCCGGCACTGTGGATGGCGCAGCCGCGCCTGGACGCACTGGAGGTGCTGGCAGCACATATTTCGCGCGGTAAAACTCCTTGAGCAGTTCGGCGCGCACTTCCCTCAGCGCCGCAAGTTCCTGATCGACCTCGGTGTCTTTCTCGGTTTCCGCTCGTTTTTTCAATCCATCCACCTCCCGATTGATTTCGCTGAGGCGGTTTTGCATTTGATCGATCCGCTCGGCCCGGTCCCGTTCGCGCGCGACTCGATCGGCTTCGGCACGGTCACGTCTTACGGCCTCGCGGTCGTGCTCCTTCCGGATGCCATATTCTCGGGCGGGACGAACCCGCGGATCGGCCTCTTCCGGCTGGGGGGGGCGGTCTGGTTTGGGAGATGGTGGCGCCGGGACTTCGCGTCTGGTCGCCGGCGGATCTTTCGGTTTTTCCTCTTCGCCGGTGGCGATGGTAAAACTCAACGCCCCCAGTGTGGCGAGCGCGCCGGCGCCGACAAGATTGAGCGGCCAGCTTGATTTGGTAAGCAATGGTGTTTTCATGAGAGTGATCCTGCGATGGATTTCCTTCTCCGTGCGAATAAGCGGCGCCAGACCCGGAGAAAGCCTTGGCTGCGAAAAGGAGCTGGCCAGTTTGACGAGCGTGTGCCCGTAAGCGCGCTGAGCGGTGGATGCCGCTCCGTCGCCTGACAATGCCCGCAGAGCCATGGTGTCGCGGAGCAATTCACGGTCGGCCAGGACCTGCCGCAGAATGATCCAGGCGACGGGATTGAACCAATGCAGACATCGGGCGGCGATGATCAACCAGTTCAGCAAAACATCAGCACAGCGAACGTGCGCGAGCTCGTGCAAAAATATGTGCCACAGTTCGTCGCGGGTCAGTGAACCGGCCAATCCCGCGGGCAACAAAACCCGCGGCCGCCAAAATCCGAAGACGACAGGCGAACGCAGGTTTTCGACTTCGAGCAGCGATACCGGCTGGCGGACTTTAAGCCGACCCCGGCACTCTTCGAGCACCGGGGCGATGGATGGCAACGGCCGAGCCCACCGCCGCACGTGTCTCGCAAACCGCACGTGCCGAATCATAGCGTGCGTCAGAAAGCCCAGGAAGACCAGGAACCACACTGCTGCCAGGCAGCGAAAAAGGTGCGCCGAGCTAAAAACGATGCTGGCTCGCTCTTGAGCCGAGGCACTGCCCAAGCCGCCAAGTTTGTTTCTATCTTCCTGGTGGGGTGAGTTCGCGTCCGGGCCGTGGTTTGAAAGCAAAGGGGCATTGGCATCATGCCCGTGGCCAGGAATGCTGCCTGATTCAAGGTTGTCTGGTCCATTGCCAAGAGGCCCGTGCCCCTTGTCTGCCATGCTGTCGCGGCTCGGGGGCCTCCTCTCTCGATTAAGAGCTTCCGCGGAGGGCGGCGCCGATGATTCGGGCGATGTCCAGGTTACAAATTCAGGCGAGGGAGTTGCAGGTGGGTTCTCTGCGTTGCCGGCAGAGGCGGATTCATCCCTATTTGCGAATGCTGTCCTTATTGCTCGAGACTTGTCATCGAGCCACGAGCCCCAGGTCCACCGAGTTTCAAAAGAGAACGGACAAAGCAGACGAGCCAGCACCAGACAACCAAAAGCATAATGCCAACGGGGGATAAGGGTCCCGCGAACCGCGGCTTTCAGCAACAGAACCGCGGCGCCTAGCACGGCCGCGGCCACGCTCGCGCGCCACACACACAGGGCACCCATCCCCAACCAATCCAAAAGCGCGTTCATTTTGTCTGTCCTCCGTCCAGAACACGCTTCAGTTCGTCGATCTCGGCCGCACTCAACTGTTCCCGCTCGACAAAGGCAGCCAGAAACGGCGCCATCTCACCTCCAAAAACACGGCCGAGAAATGAACGGCTTTCCGCGAGCTGGCACTCGCGCTCGTCCACCAATGGCTGAAAAAGAAATTCGCGCCCGCGCTTTTCATACGCCACCGCCCCTTTGTCCACCAGGCGCCGGATCAGCGTGTGCACCGTCTTCGGTTTCCATTCCCGATACGGCGCCAGCTCCTGCACCACTTCGTTAGCCGTTAAAGGATTTCGCTCCCACAGCACCCGCATCACCACCCATTCGGCCTCCGAAATCGCCGGTATCGTTTTCCCTCTGGGTCCGGCTTTAATCCTACGCATGTAAGACACATGTCCTACGTTTGTAGGAAACACAAGGGAATTTTCGTTATGGGTTATCGGTTATTTGTTACGTCCTTGATGAATGGCGTCAGATTGCGTTATCGGAACTCAGGCTGGCAACACCCAATAACGAGTAACCAATGACGAATAACGGCAAATTGGCGCGGCCGATTTGCGCGCTTGCGGCACGTCGGGTTCTGGCTTTGCTGCAGTGACTTTTCGCCGATCTGACATGCCGAATCCGATTTCTTCTCACGACGACGACGTTCCCTCGACTGCTGCCCATCCCCAGGGTGTGCGCAACTGGGCCTTCCTTGCCATTGCCGTGTTTGTCATCGTTACGATGGTGCTCGGCGGATTGATTTTGATTTTTTCCTGACGCGGAGGGGACGCACGCGGCCTTGTAGCTTGCTGCTGACGCTTCATTCCGTAATAGAAGCCGGCGTCAGAGGGAAAAATTTGGCGGGAGCGCGGCTTTGCCGCCAAGCGAGTTGCCGAGATCAATCCTCCCGGATGTCAGAGACTTCCGCTACTGGCTCGGGGGAACCTTCCGGAACTCAACAAGCCTACTTCCGATTGCCGCCTTCGGGACCAACATCGAGTTTTCCGACCCCGGGCGCGACATGCACGCCACTGCTGGCTCTGGTGGTGACGGCATATTTGAATCCCTCGCCGGAACCGGCGGCGCCGTAACGGCCCTTCTTGTCGAGGGCGACAAAGTTGATTTTCAAATCAGTGCCCTTGGGATTTTTTCGCGCGATGCGGCGAATGGTTTCGAGACAAGCTTCCTGCGGGTGCAGTCCCTGGCGCATGTATTCGACGACAAGGAACGAGCCGCAATAACGCATGACGTTTTCGCCGATCCCTGTCGCGCCGGCGGCGCCCACCTCGTTGTCCACGTAGAGGCCGCTGCCGACGATCGGTGAATCGCCCACGCGACCGGGCAGCTTCCCACTGAGCCCGCTGGTCGAACAACCGCCCGCGATGTTGCCGTCGATTCCCAAAACGAGCAGCGCGATGGTGTCGTGGTTCTTCGATTTCTCCTTTGCCTCTTTCGGCTCGCGGTTCGACCACTCCCGCTTTTTGCGCCACGCTTCGTGTTGCTCGGCCGATTTGACTTCGATGGATTCCAATCCCTCATCAATCGCAAACATCCTCGCGCATTCACCGACGAGCATGACGTGCCGCGTCTTTTCCATGACGCGACGCGCCGCGGAAATCGGATGCCGAATGCCCTCGATCGCCGCCACGCTTCCGGCTTGGTGGCCGGGGCCCGACATGATGCACGCATCCAATTGCACCACCCCCGCCGCATTTGGCAATCCACCCAGCCCGACAGAGGGATTCCCTTCACCCAGCTCCGTGACCCGGATTCCTTGCTCGACTGCGTCGAGGATTGCGCCGCCGCCAATAAGAGCCTTTAACGCAGCTTCATTAGCAGGTTTCCCGAATGGCCAGGTTGAGACAATCAGCGGGATTTCCCCGGGCTTGGTGTCCGCATTCAATTCTGCGCCGCGTGCATCAGCTATCGCCGCACCGCCGGAGACAGCCAAAGCGGCATGCGCAACAAAACTACGTCTCTTCATGGCTACTTGATAGGGATCGCGCTCGCGACGTTGTGCAGACGAATATTCATCGCCACGGGCAAGTTGCCCGCGCTCATTTGGGTGACGATGTTCTCGTAACCGCCCATCCCGCAAAATTGGTTACCAAATGTTTTAGAATTCAGCGGCCGATTCTGCTCCCTCGGACACAAAACGGAAGGAAAAAGATTTGCCGAGCCTGCAGAAGTCATGGTGAATTCCTGTGAAGCAAAAATCGAGGTCCGTTATTTTCCCGCGTCACCGCTGCGCGCTACGGAGCAGTCGAAACTCACTGGCGGACGGCAAGATGCCCGTGCCCCATTTCGCTGAAGCTTGAAGCGAGACTTGCTGCAAAGGGAATGTTTAGTTATGCGGGGCAGGAATGAATGAGCAGTCCAACCCGCCGCGTCCTGGGAGGTTGGACCCTCATAGTACTTCGCTCTTATCGCGCATGCTGGTCTTCTTCCTCTTTACTACCGGGCAGGCGGCGGCGCGGCGGGAAAATCGCATACACAGTTACTTATCGGTTTCCCAATATCCGCCAATGCGTTGGGCGAAGGCGCTGGGGGATTCGAGATAGAGCCGCTTTCCGAGAGCGATGGCGGAACGCTGGAGTTCGCCTTGGCGCTGGTCGATGACTTTGCGCAACAGGAAAAAGTCCTCGGCGCGAGCTGCGGCGCTATTGGTCGCGAGCCTTTCCCGCAAGACGGCCAGGTCGTGATCTTCGCCCAGAAGATCGCTGAGTCGTTTCAATTCGGAGGCGAGTGCCTCCATCATTCCAGGCCAGGCCAGCTTGAGCAGCCGAACGGAATACCAGAAATCTTTCACACGTTTGCGCCATTCGTGAAAATTCTCCATGTTCGGGTGGGAGGCGGCGACCCGGCTGGCAGTTCGGCCTTTCCTGTAAAGTCGTTCGAGACTTTCGGCGAGATCCTCACTGCGCATCGACTCGAACGGCCACTTGGTGGCACGCTCGAGAAACTTCGCGAGTTCGCGAGCGATCTTTCGTGCGGGGAATTTTTTCAGTGAACCGCGCCTGATGGCGGCACCCGGCATCAATCTGGCACGCGAGCGCCGGAACGCGGCCCGGCTGCCTTGTTCAACACAGAGCTCTCCAAGCTTGGCGATCGTCTGAACTAAAACCTGGGCATCCCGCACGCCGGCGAGGCCGCGGCTGGTATCCCGGAGCGATCGATTTTCGCTCGAAAAATCATCGTCGAGCGCGCGGCGCATAAGACGCAGAATGGCTCGAAGCTTTTTGATGCTCTTTCGTGTCTCGTGAACTGCCTGGTGTGATTGTGACCGGCGAATGAGGGAGCTGGATTCCCTGGCCAGTTCCTCGACCACCCTGCGGAGACCAGCCCCTATTTCTTCGTCTGCCTCGAGTTCCAGCGGCATCATGAAGCGGAATCCCGGACCAGCACCGAGTCAACCGGCCAGGTTCTGGTTTTGAAATTGAGACTCGGCGGTCACTTCACGGCCCATCCACGCTTCCGGGCGGAATCGCTGGCTCGCCGCTGAGCTGGGGAATTCAATTTCCGCAACTTTCAAACCGCGATTTTTACCGTGATAGATGTCGAGTTCGATGATCAAACGGCCATGAGGCATTCGATAACGGCTCTTCCGCAACCGCCGGCCTTTGGTGAGCGGCCAGAGGATGCTGAATTGCCGCGAGGTCAAAGCGATCTCGACTTCCTGGCGAATCGTGCCGCGGCCGCGTTTGACGGTCAGGAAGTGGCGTCGACCGATGCGGCGCAATCGGACTTCCTCACCACAGGACCCAATGGCGAGATAGCCCTGAGCGATAGCCGCGTGCGGATGGCGCTGCCAGCGGGGCGGAAGTATTGCGACGAGGAATTTCCGCTCGATCTCTGCATGGGAAAGTTTCATGCGGATTGTGGTTTCACACTAGCCGCCGGCCACTCAAGGCGCGGGAGAGGGTCAGTTCGTCGATGTGTTCGAGGCCGCCGCCGGCGGGGAGGCCCTGGGCGAGCCGGGTGAGCTTGAGGTTGGGCCGAGAGGACAGCGCATCGGCCAGGTAGTGAGCGGTGGCTTCGCCTTCGATATCGGAGCCGATGGCGAGAATGATCTCTTGGATTGATTCGGTCTCCAAACGCCGCAGCAGCGCCTCAATGCGCAGATCTTCGGGATGGACGTTGTTGAGCGGCGAAATTTTCCCGCCCAGCACATGATAAAGACCGTGGTAGGCGGCGCTGCGTTCGATGGGAATGACATCGGTCGCCTGCTCGACAATACAGATCGTGCTCGAATCTCTGCCCGCCGCCGCGCAAATCATGCAGCGGGCGCTTTCGCTTTGAAAGAATCCGCAACGTTCGCAGGCCGAGATTTGGCTGGCGGCGTTGGCGATGGCCTGTGCCAATTCGTTGGCAATTCCTCCCTTTGCCTGCAATAACGCCATGGCGATGCGTTCCGCACTGCGCGGCCCGATGCCAGGGAGGCGTTTGAGTTGCGCGATCAAACGCTGAATCTCTTCAGGGTATTCAGCCTTTTTCACGCGCTAATCGGTCTTCTGTTGCCGGTCGGGAGCGCCGGGCTTTGGCTTTTTGAGCGCCTTGGGTTTTAGGGCCGTTGCGGGTGTTATTTGAGCGGGCCCGGGAGATGGCGGGCCGAGCGAGGCTCCGACGCCACCGTCTTTGTCCACCGGCGCCTCCTGAGTCACAGGAACGGAGGGCGAGTCCCTTGAGACTGCAGTGATAGGCGCAGCTCCTGGCGTGGCCTTGGCAGCCAGAGGCTCGGCTGCGGATGCGGCCGGCGGAGAAGGGGCGGCTTCTTCGGCAACTCCGAGTTCTTCCGCCGGTTGGTCGCGTGCCCCGAGCAACACATGCAGAGATTCGCCGTCGATGGGCCGCAGCTCGAAATGCTCCGCCGCGAGTTGGGCCCCGCGGCGACCGACCAGAATTCCCTCGCGATTGCGGAGGGCGGTAGCTGCCAGGTGCCTGGCGTGATCTGCCGCGGCACCACTCGCAGTGCCCGCCGGGTGCGACCTTGTTCCGAGCAACCCGATCAACAACGGGCCGGTGCTGACGCCAATGCCAAAGTGCAACGGTGACCGTCCTGCCTGGCGGTTTAACTCTGCGAATTCATTGAGATGGGCTTTGAGTTCGAGTGCGGCAATGCACGCATCCGCAGTCGAGGCGCCGGATGGCTCGCGCAGAAAGCCGAAGAAGGCGCGCACACCGTCGGATTCCAGGAGGTCCAGCACCACGCCTGGTCGTCCGCGCAGAAAATCAGCCGCGTCCTCCAGCAAAGCCCGCGCCGCTTTAACGACCTCGGCTGTCTTTTCCCCCGAACGCGAAACATTCGCAACCCGGCAGGCGAGAACAGCAACTTCGCGAGTCTCAGGGGCGACATCGAGAGGTGCGGCGAGCGTTCGCAACTTACTCAGGGTTTCCTGGGAAACCCGCGAGCCGAACCATTGAGCGATTTCACGGGTTCTGCGTCCGCGAGGGGTTTCGGCGAAGCAAAGGCCGGAAGCCAGAGCCAGGATGGACGCAGCCATGGACGGAAAGGGGTCAAAAAACAAGCCGTAGAAGGCGAGAGTGAGGGAAAGAAAGCCCCACAGCAACGAGGCGACGGCGGCGATGGCAATCTTAGGGGCAGCCTGGCCGAGATCGACGGCAACCCAGGCAACCCCAAATGCCGATGCCAGAATAGAGACGGCCTGCAACCACGCCACCCGGGTCAATTCGCCCTTGGCCAAACCTTCGGCCTGGAAGCGCTGCAACAGCCAGCGCGATACATTTTCAAAAACCGGGACATCACCCAGGAGCAGCATCGCGATGCTGACGGGCACCGCGATGATCAAAGTGGCAAGGAGATGACGAGACATAATTGGTTCGTGTGCGCCAGGCGCTAATCGCCCCATCGCAGCTTCATCTCGGACTGCGCCATGTGCATTCCGAGCGCCAACAACCCGATCAGGCCAAAGAAACTTACGGCCATCAGGCCGCGCTGCGCACGAGTGACCTCGAAGTAGCGAGCCTCTTCGGGCGAGCGGGCGCGAAACAGCGAAATCAGCCGCGGCAGGCCGAGCAACACCACGAGCCAGATGATGATGCTATAAGGCTGCATCCAGAGAAGCCAGCCCATGGCGATATAACCGAGGACCCACAGCCACGGGGACAGCGCGGTGGCGATATGTCCGCCATCCATTTGTCCGACAGGTACGAGATTGAATAGATTCAGAAGATAGCCTGTATACGCGAGCGCACCGAAAAGAGGTTGATCAAAGGCGAGAAAAATGAAGTGACAGACGGCGGCGCCGATGGTGCCCGCCACGGGCCCGCCGATTCCAACCACCGATTCGATCCAGGCATTTTTGGGAGCGTCGCGGAGCGCAATGAATGCGCCCATGAACGGGATGAAGACCGGTGCGCCAACGTTGAGGCCGAGGCGCCGCGCAGCGATGAGATGCCCGCCTTCATGAACAAAAATCAGCAGCACAAAGCCGAGCGCAAATTTCCAACCCCAAAAAAGCGCATACGCCCAAATGCTCAGCAGCATGGTTCCGCCGGTTTTGAGGAGGACCGGCAAAAATTTGAACAGCGGAAGAATGGCGAACTTCAGTTTGCCGAAAAACTTGACTGCGATGGCCAGCCCGATGAGCAAGGCTCCGAGAATGCCTTTCAACTTCCTGGGGGGAGGAGGAGGCGCGACTTCCGGATGCGGCAGCGGCGGCGGCCAGGAAGCGCCGGCTTGAGGCGAGGAACTCGGTCCGTAAGGTGGCGGAGATGAGGACATGAGTGAGTCAGTTCAATTGGCTAAGCCGCGACCAGCGCTCACCGAAGGCGCGAAATTCATTAGCCAGCGCCTGGCCGGCGACTTTTGCGTAACCGTTCAGCTGGCAAACTTTGGCGAACGCGATTATGTTTTCCCGGGCTCGATAATGTTGATCGGAATCGGCGGTTTGGTCAGCGAATTTTTCGGCCAGCGAAATCAGGAACGCTGGCGGCAGCATCCCGACATCCACCACCTGATCGACTGTCCCTGTCCGGACGAGCCATTTGTCTCTTGAAGCCCTGGTGACGATGCCCTTCAAGGGCGGCAATCCGAATCTTTCGATGTCGCCAGAAAATCTATTGGCTTCAATTTCGCTGCGAAGTAGTTCCATGAAATCCTCGGCGCCGGCCCACAGATAAACGAGGTCATCTCGTTTCTGGATTGCGGCGGGACTTGTCAGCGCCAGGTTTCTGAAACTATCAGCGCCTTGCAGGAAACGATATCCGCTGCGGAGCGGACGCGCGTCAGCCATGGCCAAAGCAATCCTGGTCATATCCTCTTCGAGTCTCCGCGCCGTTTCCGTCGCTCGAACTGCCAGGGCCGCCTGCTCTCGCTGCCGGAGATTTTCTCGAAACGCGGCCAGCTCGGCTTCGAGTCGCGGCTTCAAACCACGCGGGATGCGCATGGCCGACATGACCTTGCCAGCTCGTGTGGCAACTTCCCTCGCCAGTTCGATGGGCATGTTCTCATCCAAAACCGGCAAAGTTTTCGCTGCTTCGAGGTCGGCCAGATAGGGTTCGAGCAACGATTTATAATCGACGATCCAGGTGAGATTTGGCGGCGGTGTGGCCTCGCGAAAGCGGCTGAAGAATTCGGCGGCCAGTTCGATGTGGCCATCCTCCCAGGCTCTCAGACCGAGCGGGAGAAGGGCGACACCCTGGACGGTCAATCCGGAGTAGCGCGCAATCTCGCTCTGGCGCGGCGTGGCTTGGGTGAGCGCGGTGGCAACGTCCTGAAAAAACTCGCTCAATTCTTTGGCCTCCGGTGTGGCGGCCCACGAGACTGGCTGCGCAAGTGCCTGAAATGCTTCCCGCGCGGTGTCGCGGCGGCCTTCGAGCAACTCACACAGCCCAACATTGAACCATGCCCAATTGAGCGTTGGCTGACGAGTGCCCGGGGCTGTGGCTATCCCCCGAAACAACTCCCGCGCCTGTTGGGGGTGACCGTCGAGGAGCGACTGTCGGGCTTGCAGGAAGCGAGTGGTGGTGGCGTTTTCAGCATCGGCCGAAATTTCGCCAAGAGGGGTTCCGCTGCTCCCCTGCGCGGATGGTTTTTGTCGGGAAAAGAAAAGGGCGCTGAGACCCAGTCCCACCAGCACGGCGGCGGCCGCGGCGACGCGTGGAGCGTTCCGGCCCCACCAAACTGCATGCCTGGACTGCTTGCGCCCTCCAGATCTCAAATGCTTCAAGGCGAATTCAAAATGCTCGAGCAGTTCATCGTAATTTCGGTACCGATGTTCCGGCTTGCGCGCCAGCAAGCGGTCGATGATGGCGCAAGTCTCCTCAGAAACCTGGGGCGCCAGCGGACCAAGATGCACCGGGAAATTCTTGATCTTGCGCAGCTCTTCGATGGAATTCGTCTCTTTGACGCACGGAGGACGCCCGGCCAGGGCGTGGAAGATGGCAGCGCCAAGGCTATACATGTCGCCACGATAAGTGTCTGGCTCGCCGTAAAGTTTTTCCGGAGGAACATAAAATGGCGTTGCCCACAGCTCATCGGATTCGTCCACGTCCTTGCCTTGAATGAGTGCCAGTCCGAAATCGACTATTTTCGCTCGCCCGTCCTCAGCGTAGAGAATGTTTCCGGGCTTGATATCGCGGTGAATCAGGCCCGCGGTGTGGGCGGCACGAAGGCCTTGCACGAGTTCAATAGCCAGCGCGAGGACCTCCGCCTCGGACTGAACTCCGCTGCGGCGAATGCGATCATCGAGACTTCCGCCCGGGACCAGCTCCATCGCGATGTAGAAGTGGTTTTGGTCACGCCCTACCGAAAACACCTTGACGATATGCGGATGGCTGAAGCTCGCGGTCAGGCGGGCTTCACGTTCGAACTGTGCCAGCCGCGCCGCGTCCTGCGAACATTCCCGGTTGAGTATCTTCAGGGCCACGCGCCGCGCGAGTGAAGTGTCAACCGCATCGAAAACACGGCTCATTCCCCCGACCCCCAGTTCGCCCAAAATCTCAAAGTGATCGAATGTTCGCCGAACCCGACGCGTTTCTCCGCAGGCGACACACTTGGTCTCTGAGAATGGCTCGGCCACGGACACATCCGCGGCGAGCCCGCAGCTCGGACACATATCCACAAGAGGAATTTCAGGGGCCGCCATGGCTTTGGTAGGGGGCCGATGACTCATCGCGCCGCCCAGGGAAATAAGGCAGTTTTGGCATTGGCGCAATTGCCGGACGGCCAGCCTATGGCACGTTGTTGGTGCCGGCGGCGCCATTTAGGAGTCTATTGAAAAGCCGCTTTCGTCATGGATTCGCGTCAATTTACCGTGGTCGCCGATACAGAGGGGCCAGGTCAGCGGCTGGACCGTTACCTGGCGGCCCGACTTCCCGATTTGTCCCGCTCACGACTGGTGAGCTTGATCAAGGGCGGCTCGGTGACGGTCAACGGGCAAAGCAGCAAACCGAGCCATCTTCTGACTGCGGGCGAAGTCATCACCGTCGTCATTCCTCCCATCAAAGCATCGGCCGCCGAGGCTGAAGACATTCCACTCGATGTGTTGTATGAGGACGAAGACCTCGCGGTCATCAACAAAGCGAGTGGCATGGTCGTCCACCCCGGTCACGGCAATTGGGACGGCACTCTGGTCAATGCGCTTCTCCACCGCTTCGGCGCGCTGTCGAACATCGGCGGTGTCGAGCGCCCCGGCATCGTGCATCGCCTCGATAAGGAAACCAGCGGCTGCCTGGTTGTCGCCCGGAACGATACAACCCACACGGCCCTCATGCGCCAGTTCGCAGGCCGGCAGACCGAAAAAATCTATCTTGCCGTTCTCGACGGCATACCCGCCATCAAAAAGGGAAACATCAAAAGCAACATCGCGCGCAACCCGGCCAACCGTCTGCAAATGACCATCGTTCCTCCCCATCAAGGAAAGGCCGCGGAGACTGTTTACGAAGTCGTCCACGTCAGCGGTGGAAATGCGCTGGTGCGGTGCGTGATTCATACCGGCCGGACGCATCAGATTCGTGTCCATATGAAGAGCCTGGGCAATTGTTTGTTAGGCGACGAACTTTATGCCCGGCCCTCGAAGCAATCGGTGGCCGTTCCGAGGTTGATGCTGCACGCATGGAAACTTGGCTTTACGCACCCACGGACCGACAAACGTGTTCACATCGAGGCCCCGTTGCCGGAAGAGTTCAAACCATTCCTGCCATTGAACTGGGAGGAACGCCGGTAAGCCGAGGGCTGAAGGCAGAAGGTCATCGGAGGTTGTAACGAATCTGCCTTCCGCAAGGCGCTTCGCCCAGTGGACCCACGGCCGCTATCTCAATTTGCCTGTTGCCGCGCAAATTCCCGATGGAGCTGTTGATGATTTAATTCGGCGATGGATTCGACGACTTTGTCGGGCGGGTACGCATACTTCGGCAAGTCCTCACGGCACGTGCCGCCGCTGAGTACCAGGATTGTCCTGAAGCCGAGTTGGACGCCGCCAAGGATGTCGGTTTCCATGGTGTCGCCAATAACAATCGTTTGGTCGGTGGTAAGCCCCAACTCCTTCCTCGCTGCTCTCAACATTACCGGGCTGGGTTTTCCCACACTGAACGCCTTGACCCCGGCAGCCGCCTCGACGAGGGCGACAATCGCGCCGCATCCCGGGCGCGTGCCGTTTTGTGTCGGGCAGTTGGGGTCCAAATTCGTGGCAATCAGCTTCGCTCCACCAAGAATCATGCCAACCGCCGCCTCGACCATTTCGAAATTCAGCGTTCTTCCCTCGCCGACGACGACGTAGTCCGGGTTTCTGTCCACGATCGCGTAGCCATTGCGATGAAGCGCGGTGAGCAGGCCTCCCTCGCCGATAACGAAAGCGGTGCCACCGGGTTTCTGGCGAGCGAGAAATCGTGCCGTTGCCATGGCGCAGGTGAAAATGTGTTCTTCGCCCACGTCAAATCCGAGGCGCTGCAATTTGGTGGCCACGTCTCGCCGATTGCGCTGGCTGTTGTTCGTCAAAAAGAGGAATGGCACCCCGGCCTGGCGCAATTCTCCAATAAAGCGTTCAGCCCCGGCAATGACCTGACTGCCACGGTAGATGACCCCGTCCATATCGATCAGATAACCATGGCGGGTGCCACGTGTCTCCAGCCCTCTGCTTTTCTTCACGATACCTGTGAAGAGCATCGGCCGTGCCAGCATCGAAGCGGAACTGCTCCGCGGACATTACCCGGCCTACGGCAAACGCCTACCTCCTCACACCCGTACGCTTTTTGCGCTCAATCCCCCGGGGGGACGCCGCTGAACCATTCCCGCACGACTTGAACGGCCGCCGCGCCTCCGATAAAAATGCCGCCAAAAAAAATGATGGTGATCGTGAAGGCGATTATCCCCAGGATGACGAATACGCCGTCACGTTCGAGCGTTGCCGCGGACAGGAAGATGATCGTGAGCGCGGGGACAATGTTGCTCAGCGGTACCGGCAACGGCAACAGGAGGAGCACCCCGCTCAGACAGATCATGGCCCCGCTCAGATGGTGCAACAGCGTCCATTCGACCAGAAAACTCAAACGCGGCCGCAGAAGCACTTCAAAGATGCGAGCGAGCCGTCTGGCGGGCTTTAGAATTCGCACCAATGTCCTGGCTGAGAGTTGCGTATCGAGCATCCGTTTCGGCAGCCAGGGCTCTAGCCGCAACGAGAGGCGAAGCCCGATCAGGGCGATGATCGCGCCGAAAAATGTCGACAGCCCTGGCAGCGGGACGGGCAGGCAAAACGGAAGCGAAAGAATGATCAGCAAAAGTGTGTAGGCGCGGCCCTTCAAGACCACGAGAAGATCGCGCAGGCTGATCGAATGTTCGGTGAGTGCGTCGAGCAGTCCCGCGATTTCCTCAGACAGCCGCGGCGGACGCGGGGGAATGTCTGCAAAATCGATGGAGGTCCGGGGAGGTTCTGTCATGAATGAAAACGGCGAATAACTCTTCGGCTATCCACAATGGACACGAAGAACGAAAAGAGACGAGAACGGTTTTTGGCGCGGCCCCTGGATGATTCAAGTCAACCGAAACTCGTGTTCGCTGGCTTATTCATCGTGGCTCTGACGACTTGTGCCGCCGGCCCATTCAAAACAGCGACAAGAGTGTCGCTGGTACGCAATTCATTTCAGCGACCAGAGCATCGCTGCCACGTCCAGCTCGCGGTTTCGCGGCAGGCGAACTGAATTCGATTTAAGTGCCGCCCAGTTTAACGTTTTCGCTTCCGGGAGCGAGGGGTGACCTTCTCAACCAGTTTGTGAAGAACCTCGCCGGCGGCTTCAACACTGTGTCCTACCGCTTGTTTCACGGTAGTGACGACACCGGCTTTTTTGGGTGCCGCTTTGCGGCGCGCTTGTTTGCGCGGTGCTTTCTTTGCTGGCGGACGTTTTGACGGAGTCTTCTTCGCCACGGCGCGTTTGCGCGGCTTCTTTTTGGTCGCGGTACGCGCGGCTGACTTCTTGGTCGGTTCGGATTTGGTTGCCATATCGCAAGCTTATGACGCAGCATGAGGGAGAACTCCATACAATTCTGCCATTGATGTCTCCTATTTTGATTGACCTGCTCCGCGGCCTGCTGGGAGTGGCCGGCCTTCTGGCCATAGCGCTGGCTTGCTCGGAAAACCGCCGCGCCATCGACTGGCGCATCGTCGGCGGCGGATTGTCATTGCAGTTGCTGCTGGGACTTCTGTTCCTTGTCGTGCCAGGCGGGGCCGCAGTCTTTGGCTTGCTGGCCGATTTCTTCGTCGCCGTGACCGGGTTCACCCGCGAGGGCACGGAATTCCTTTTTGGAAAAGTGTTAGGCAATCCCGCTGAGCTCGAGAAGCGCTTCGGCGCCGGCTTCGGGCTGGTCTTTGCTTTTCATGTCCTGCCCACGATCATTTTTTTCTCGGCGCTTTGCTCGGTTCTTTATTATCTGGGAGTGCTGCAGCGTGTGGTGTGGGCGTTCGCATGGGTGACGCAGCGCTTTATGAGGTTGAGCGGGGCGGAAAGCCTCGCCACCGCCGCGGAAATCTTTCTCGGGCAAACGGAATCGCCCCTTTTGATCAAACCTTACGTGTCCCGGCTGACGCGCTCGGAATTGTTCGCGCTGATGACGGGTGGCATGGCGACCATCGCCGGTGGCGTGCTGGTGGCCTACATTCAAATCCTCGGTGGGACGGACCCCGCGCAGCAGGCGGCATTCGCGCGCGTCTTATTGTGCGCGTCGTTCATGGCCGCGCCGGCGGGATTGGTGATTGCGAAGATTCTCGTGCCGCAGACACTGGCCATTGATGAGAACTTGTTTGTGCCGAAGGAAAAGCTGGGCGCCAATTTTCTGGATGCGCTCGCCAATGGCACGTCGGAAGGGCTCAAGCTGGCGCTCAACGTCGGCGCCATGCTCATCGCATTTATCGCCTTCGCGGCCATGATCAATGCCGGTCTGTCGCGTTTGCATCCCGATCTTAGCCTCGATTCGATTTTCGGCTGGCTTTTTGCGCCTGTGGCCTGGCTCATCGGCGTGGAATCGAACGACGTGCTTGGCATCGGCCGGCTCCTGGGCAAGAAACTCGTCTTCAACGAATTCGTCGCCTATTTGGATCTGGGCCTGATGAAAAGCGAGGGTACGCTCTCCGCGAAGTCAGTATTTCTGGCCACCTTCGCTCTCTGCGGCTTCGCGAACTTCGCCAGCATCGGCATTCAACTTGGGGGCACGGGAAACCTCGCGCCCGAACAACGGCCGACCATGGCCGCGCTGGGGTTCCGCGCGCTGCTCGGGGGCACGTTGGCCACGCTGCTCACCGCGGCGCTGGCCGGTTTGCTTTATCCGTGGAGCCGATAGCGTAGCAGTGACACCTCTTTCGCTGGGCCCAGTCCCCCCCCGCGACAGGAGTGTCTATGATGCGCCGCCCTCCCATCCGCAACAAGAAGTTCGCT
>JBPCQC010000024.1:0-8594 GCA_050998515.1 Verrucomicrobiales bacterium | reverse complement strand
ATGTCATGGCACGCGGCAATCGGCGGGAAGCGATCTTTCTGGCGGACACGGACCGGCAATTCTTTCTCGACACCCTGGCCGAGGCCTGTGCGATGACGGGCTGGCGGGCCCACGCGTGGGTTTTGATGAGCAGCCGAGCGGCGGCGCGAGACAGGCTCGCCTACGGCGAGTCTGAAGCGCGGCGCGGGGGCGCATTGATCTGCGACGCATCGCAGACGGTTGCCCAAAAAGCTCAATTCCTTTATCGATGCAGCTCGATGAACGGCGCCGCCTCCCGGCTAGAAACTGGAAATGACGCTTTTTGCACACTGACCCCAATTTCCTTCCACAGCCGGAGGTTTGCGATGTCAACAAAGCTTTTTAGCAACCCGAAGTCACTCATGGTGCCAAACAATTCTGAGATCGGCCCCGCAACGTGAACGAGGTGCAGATCGGCTCCCAGCCGGCTGGCCAAGGCCAAAGCAGCCTCGGCGGCGTCGTCCGCTGCGGTGGAAAAGTCAGTGGCGCATAGAATCTGTGATTTCATTGTGATAGTCGGTTGGCGAGAGTCTGGCGCTGGTACGCCCACAGGCAAAACGGGCCGTTGCTCAGCCCCTGCCACTCAATCATGCCGGGGTTGCCTAAGCTTTGTGCTCAGATGCCTGACATCGCATAATGCATAAGATTACCGTTGATTTACCAGCCACCGTCGCAACAATCTTCGGTCAACTCACAACCATGAAAATGCTGAACAAAACTATCATTTTGAGTTTCGCCTCTGCTGTGCTGGCAGCTTTGCCGGCTTGCCAGTCGCCAGGCAATTCCCAAGCGAGCTCGGCACCCTCGTCCGCCGTTATGTGTGACAAGTGCAAGACCGTTTGGGTAAAGCGCCCCGTCAGCGTCGGAGCTCCAGGTAAGCCGGGCAGTTATACCGCGTTGCGAAATCAAAGGGTCATGCAGTGCCCGGACTGCGAAAATGCCATCGTGACGTTCTTCAAGACTGGGCAATTGAAGCATCGATGCTCGGCTTGTGACGGGGCTCTTTCTCATTGCACACAGCATTAACCTCCTACTTATGAGGTCGCTTTGTGGGCCTCGCAGATGGATCATCCTGCGGGGCGGTGAGATGGCGTCGGCACATTTACTAACACTGTTTCCTCCGGGAACGGCAGGCCCTCGGCGAGGTGAATCAGATTCGCCGTAGTCACACGTGCGATTTCGGTCAAGGCTTCATGAGTGAGGAACGCCTGGTGGGCGGTGATCAGCACGTTCGGAAAATTGAGCAACAGCGACAGGTCGTCGTCGTACAGAATTTCACCGGAATGATCCTCGAAAAAAATGCCTTCCTCTTCCTCATAAACATCAAGCGCAACGCCGCCGAGCCGGCCCGCCTTAAGCGCTTCGATGAGCGCGCCAGTGTCGATGAGCTTCCCGCGGCTGGTGTTGACGATGAAGACGCCGGGCTTCACCCGCGCGAGCGTCTGTGCGTTGAGCAAATGATGAGTTTCCGGCAGCAGCGGGACGTGCAGAGAGATGACGTCGCTCGCCGCCAGCAGCGTGTCGAGATCGACGTAGCGGACGCTGTGCGTGGCGGCCCATTCCTGCGCGGGAAGCGGATCGTGGGCGAGCACCTCAGTTCCGAAGCCACGGAAAATCTGCGCGGCGATGCGGCCGATTTTTCCCGTCCCGATGAGGCCGATCGTTTTCCCGTGAAGGTCGAACCCAACGAGGCCGCTAAGAGAAAAGTTCAGCTCGCGCACGCGGTTGAAGGCGCGATGGATTTTGCGGTTCAGCGTGAGGAGCAGAGCGATCGTGTGCTCGGCCACGGCGTGCGGTGAGTATGCGGGCACTCGTGTGACGGCGATCCCGAGTGACTTGGCGGCAGTGAGGTCAACGTTGTTGAAACCCGCGCAGCGCAAGGCCACGAGCTGGACGCCGGCTCGGTGAAGTTGCTCCAAACACGGAGCGTCGAGCCGGTCGTTAACAAACACGCACACGGCCTGCGCGCCGTCGACGCTGGCGGCGGTCTCGCTGGTGAGACGAAATTCATGGAACTGGCGGCGAAGCCGGCTGGCTTCCGGCGTGCGTTCGAAGTATTCGCGGTCGTAAGCTTTGGTATCGTAGAAAGCGACGGTGTTCATGTGTCAAAATTTCAGGACGGAACGGAGTGCTCGCCGCGACCGCCGTAAACCTTTCTTCAATAGAAGGAGACCCGCCACCCAACCCCGCAAGACAATTGAGGCGTGTTTTCGTTTAGAGATCCACTCGATGCAGTCGCAGGGCGTTGCCGACCACTGATACGGAACTCAAGCTCATCGCTGCGCCAGCGATGACTGGGCTTAGCAGAAGGCCGAAGAACGGGTAAAGCACGCCCGCGGCGATGGGGATGCCGGCGGCGTTGTAGATGAATGCGAAAAAGAGGTTTTGCCGGATGTTGCGCATCATCGCCCGGCTGAGTCGGATGGCCTTCTCTATACCGCGCAAGTCGCCTTTGAGGAGGGTGATGCCGGCACTTTCCATCGCGACGTCTGTGCCTGTGCCCATGGCGATGCCGACATCGGCTGCCGCAAGCGCGGGCGCGTCGTTGATGCCGTCTCCGGCCATTGCGACGACTCGGCCCTCCTCGCGCAGTCTGCGCACACACTCGTGTTTGTGCTGCGGCTCGACGCCGGCCTCCACTTCAGCGATCCCGAGCTTCTGGGCGACGGCGCGCGCGGTGCGCTCGTTGTCGCCGGTGAGCATGATGACCTTGATGCCGAGGCGGTGGAGGTGCTCGATGGCGACAGGAGTCGATTCCTTAATCGGATCGGAGACAGCGAGGATGCCGGCGGCCCGCCCGTCGATCGCAACGAACATTGCGCCTTCGCCCTGCTGTTGAAGTTCGGCGGCTTTGGTTTCGAGTGGTTCGAGACCAGCCACGCCTTGGGATTTGAGGAACGATGCCTTGCCGACGAGAACGCTCCGTCCGTCAACTCTGCCGCGGACACCACCACCTGTCGTGGATTCGAATTCGGCTACTTGAGGCACTTTGATGCCGCGCTCGGCCGCGCCGCCGATGATCGCGGCGGCCAGTGGATGTTCGCTGTGCGCTTCGCCAGCCGCGGCTGCGGTCAACACTTCGTGTTCGGAGAATGGATCCGCTGTGATGACTCTCGTCAGCCGCGGTTTGCCTTCCGTCAGCGTTCCGGTTTTGTCCACGATCAGCGTGTTCACTTTCTCCATCAGCTCGATGGCTTCCGCCTCTTTGATCAGCACGCCCGCCTGCGCGCCGCGACCGACTCCCACCATGACCGACATCGGCGTCGCGAGACCGAGCGCGCACGGACAAGCGATAATAAGCA
The DNA here is from genome assembly GCA_050998515.1 of Verrucomicrobiales bacterium. GTDB lineage: Bacteria > Verrucomicrobiota > Verrucomicrobiia > Verrucomicrobiales > V1-33 > JBPCQC01. The sequence goes on along the minus strand of JBPCQC010000024.1, from coordinate 5,274 downwards.
CGGCCACGGCATTGACAATCGCATGCGCGTATCTTGGCTCAGGGCCAAGCCATGCCCAGGCAACGAAGGTCAGCAATGCGACCCCGATCACCGTGGGCACGAACCAGCCGGCAACTTTGTCAGCCAGGCCCTGAATCGGCGCACGGCTGCGCTGTGCCTGCGCCACCATGTCGATGATCTGCGCGAGCACTGTCTCGCTGCCGACACGTTCGGCTTCCATAATGAAACTTCCGGTGCCATTCACCGTGCCCCCACTGACTCGGTCGCCAGCGCTCTTCTCGACCGGCATTGGCTCGCCGGTGAGCATCGACTCATCGACGCTGGTTTTGCCTTCAATGACTCTTCCATCGACCGGCACTTTCTCGCCGGGCCGCACGCGCAGATGATCGCCGCGCTGCACTTGATCGAGCGGCACTTCGCGTTCTTCGCCGTCGTGGACGACGTGCGCAGTCGGCGGCGTGAGATCAAGCAAGGCGCGAATCGCATTTCCTGTGCGACTTCGTGCCCGCAGTTCGAGCACCTGGCCAAGCAGCACGAGCACCGTGATCATCGCCGCCGCTTCAAAGTAAATCCCGATTTTTCCGTGATGCTGGAACGAGGGCGGAAAGATTCCGGGCGCCAGCATGACAACCGCGCTGTAGACCCACGCGACGCCAACCCCCATTGCAATCAGCGTGAACATGTTCAGGTGTTTGTTCACGATCGATTGCCAGCCGCGCTGGAAAAACGGCCAGCCCGCCCACAGCACGACGGGCGTGCTCAGCGCGAATTGAATCCACCGCGACCAGTCGCTATCAAACCACGCCGACGCGCCGGGGAAGAAGTGCGCCATCGCAAGGAGGAAGACCGGCAGCGTAAGCGCCGCACCAACCCAGAAGCGGCGCGTCATATCGCTCAGTTCGGCATTTTCGTCCTCGGTTCCCCCCGCGACGGTCTTCGGCTCCAGCGCCACCCCGCAGATCGGGCAATTGCCAGGATGATCCTGCTCGATCTCCGGATGCATCGGGCAGGTGTAGATCGTCGTTGAGGCTGGCTTCCAAAGCGGATTGCGTTCGAGCGCCATTCCGCACTTTGGACAGGACCCCGCCTTGTCCGACTCGACGCCGGGACACATGGGGCAGAAGAATGCCTTCGATGGCTTCCGCTCGTCTGCCGCCTTCTGCACTTCGGCCGAGCTGTGATGCTCGCCGTCCCCACAGCATGAGCCATCGCGTTCTGTGGCCGGGTTTTGACCGTGGGCAGAAGCATTCATAGAGTTCTCTTTTGCGCCTATTCCATCTCTCACGCTATGGTCCCGACACGGCGCGCAGAATTGGGCCCATCATACGCCCAACTCTTCCTCATTTCGCCTTCACGGCGACTGCCAACTTTGCTGCGTTGCCTATTTTTTTTTCTTCAGCGCGCCACAATCGGGCATTTTCTTGCCCATGTAAGGATTGGAGACTTTCATGTCGGTTTGCAGCCAGTCGGCTTTAACCATCGGGCAATGGAAGAGATGTTGGCCCTCGATGCCCTCTGCCATTTTGATGCAGTCCTGACTGACTGCTTTGAAGTGCTCTCGAACGCTGTCGAGGGAACTGCTCTTCGCCAGCTCCCGGGCATGTTTGGCCAGTGATTCGCTTTTGGCCGCGTCAGCTTTTGCAGCGAGTTCGGTTGCGGCTTTCTGGGCTGCGGGGAGATCATCCTTCGCCAATTGCTCGTGGACCTTGTGGTAAGCCTTCAAACAAGCGGCTTCCTCAGCAGCAGCGTCTTTGCCGTAGCACGGCACGACGATGACACCTGCGGCGAGTGCAAAGACCATCGAATAAAAGGCTTTCATAACCGTGACTACGTTACGCGACCGAAACTGGACGCCGGGCGCACCTGGCCCGACAGCTGTCGGCAAATGGCCTGGCTATCAGGTTTCGCTCCGGTGCCAAGTCCGATCACCTCGAATAAAACCACCTATTCAGGGGTGATGGATCCATCACACGCGAGCCGGTACGCGGAGCGGGTAGTTTCGACCACCGCATTATGTTTCGCTAAGCAGTTCGCTCAGATGGCGGACACTCGGTTCGTGTTGCCCCAGGACCAATCTTGAACGCGGTCGCATTTGTCGCGATCTTAAGGGCACTTCGCCAGACGGCGCGCAGAGTCCCACCCTTTCGCGACGATGCGGATTCCATTGATGAGCTAACTCAAGAGATCGATCAGCGTCAACCCGCAGTGAGGCGCTCCAGGAGAAAAAGCGCGGCCAGGAGGAGCAGTGCAAATCCGGGGACGAATGCGCCGCGGGGAACGCGAAGGAGCTCTGGCAGCATGAGTTTACCTTGGTCGCCCCATGTTTCGACCGACTGGTTTAACCATCCGGACAGCTCCGCATAAAGATAAGAGCCCGCCACCAAACCAGTCATGCCGAAGAACACGTCCCAGCTCCCCTGGCCGAGCGCCGCCGCGCCGGTGCCGGGGCAGTAGGCGATGAGGGCAAAGCCGGCGCCGAAGACAAGTCCGCCAATTGCTTGCGCGCCGACTTTGGTGGGCTGGAGGTGCAGGTTTACCTTCGCGAAATGGTGCAGCGTGAAAACGCCCACCATGCCGACGAGGATCGCCGTCATCATGACTTTTGCGACGGTGAAATCCTGGAGCAGCAATTGGCCTATGAGAACGTTGTATTTGGCGACACCGCCCTTCTGCAGGAGGAAGCCAAAAACCAGCCCAAAGATGACGGCGGTGAGAAGTTTTTTGCCACCCAGCCCCCGCTGCGGCGGCTCGCTCGATTCCTCGACGGCTTGGCCCGGATCGATCATAAAAGTTTGTAGAGGAGCATGGCAGCCGGGATGCCTCCGATGAACATCGAAATGACAGCAAGCCAAGAACCGGCGTTGAGCTGCAGTGTGCCGCTGATCCCGTGGCCGCTTGTGCAGCCGCCTGCTAGTCGCGCGCCAAACGCCATCAGCACGCCGCCCGTGAATCCAACGGCTGCGCGCAGCCCGATACCACCACCGAAGCGGTCCACCCACATCGGATGCAGCCACTCGTTGCGAAATTCGCCTCCCGTCCACGCAGCGATAAAGCCACCGAGGATTGTCGAGAGCACGAAGAAAAAACCCCAGTCGGCGCGCGGCGGGTTGCTCTTGTAATATTGAAGCGATTGTGTATGGCGCCGGGCGACGAAGGTGCCAATCAAACCGGCAATAGTGGCGTAGAACGAAGATGCACCGATGGCCTTATCGGCAAAATAAAACGTCAGCCATGATAGCACCCCAATGCCGGCGCCGACTGCATAGGGCGACCACACGGTCCCGTCGTAGTCGTTGGCATTGACGCCAAAGTCTGCAGCGTCCGCGACTGACGGCAGCATCAGCAACGCTGTTGCGAAGAGAAACTTCATGTTTCCTCCTCTGCCCCCTCGATCGGAAACTTCGCTTTTTTCCACGCCTGCCAGCTTCCCGGCACGTTGCAGACGCGCGCGAAGCCTTCCTGTTTGAGGATGCTCGTGCCGATGCTGGCGCGATAGCCGCTGTCGCAATAAACGGCGGTTGGTCTGTCCTTGTCCAGCTCGTGGGCCGTCTCCCGCAGGTCCGGAACGAAGATGTGTCGTGCGCCCGGAACATGACCTTTCTTCCACTCCGCAGGCGCACGCACGTCGACGATCTGAAGTCGTGAGCCCGCCCCCCTCACCTCGTGCACTGTCATCTGTCCGACTTCCTCCAGCGGCAGTCCGGCGTTGTCCCACGCTCTCATTCCGCCGACGAGATAGCCAGCGAACTTAGTGTAACCAGTGCGGATGAAGAGCTTGACTATCTCCTCCAGTTCGGTGTCCTCGTTGAGCACGAGCAGGATCGGCTCGTCTGGATCGAGCAGCCAACCAGCCCAAATCGAGAGCATGGGCGCACCGCCGAGATTGAGTGCCCCTTTGACGTAGCCTCCGCCAAAGGCAAGCATCATCCGAGTGTCGACCAGCACGCCGCCCCCTTTCTGGACTGCTTCATGGAAGGTCTTAGGCGGCAGTCCGGGCGCGCGTGGCAGATGGCCGAGCACCTTCGGTCCTCTCGCATTCAGCTTCTTCATTAGAGGATAGTACTTCGGGACAGGAGGCGCGGTGCTTTGAGCGTGGGCTTTGAACCTCTCGAAATCGGTAAATTGCAGGAACGGATTGAATTTCCGCTCGTAGCCAATGGTGCTCTCGAGCCGGTCGCCGATGTCCGCGCCGCACGGCGAGCCGTGGCCGTGTGCCGGGTAAATGATGACACTGTCAGGCAATGCGAGGTAGAAGCCGCGCAGCGTTTCGAACAGCTGCCTGGTCAGCGTCTCCGTCTCTCCGGAGCCGAGCAGATCCGGCCGCCCGGCAGAGTTGACGAAGAGCGAGTCCCCGGTCAGGACGCCCCAAGGTGTGTCGGGATGGTCCTTGTCGGCGACCACGAAGCTGACGTGCTCGGGCGTATGCCCCGGCGTGTGACGCACAGTAACGATTGTTTTACCAAAGATGAACTGGTCGCCGTGCTTCAACTGCTCGTGATCGAAGCCATATCTCGCGTCGCCTTCATGGCTAAGGAAAACTTTCGCGGCCTCAACACGATCGCACAGCTCCCGCACGCCGCTGACGAGATCGGCATGAATGTGCGTCTCGAAGACGTGCGTGATGGAAACTTTCTTTTCCCTCCCGAGCGCGATGTATTTGTCCACGTCGGGCGTCGGGTCGAACACCGCCGCGATGCCTTCGCTATCATCGCCGAGCAGGTAGGAGAGCTCGGCAATCCCTTCCGTCCGAACGCATTCAAAGACCAGTGCCATTGAGCATTCTCCTTTTTGCGTGAGCTTGTGATCAGAGTGGCAATTTGCGCTGCAATATACTAACGAAGGACATACTCCAATGGACGCAAATCAGCCTGTTGGCCTGCTGGGACGAACAATCTCCACCGTGCATGGAGCGCGGGCCGCGACTGCTGCTGCAACGGAACCTAGACGGCGTGCCTGCGCATGGTGCAAACCGCGTGATGCCATGTAAATGCATTCGATCCCGATTGTTTCCGCTAGCTCGACCAAGAGGTGCTTTGGATTTCCGGTCATAAGGTGCGGACGAGCACCGTATCCTGCGGCGATGAATCTCTCGGCACTTTCGTGGAGCATTTCTTTCATCCATTCATTCGGCGGTTTGATTTCGGTTTTGGAAACTGGGGGTCAGTGTGCAAAAACAGGCTTTTCCCGGAGCGTTTCGCGTTTGGCGGAATTGCGCTATTCGGCCCGGCCAACGTTGAGTCAGCGCTTACGGCGCATCGATCCGGCGGCCCTTCG
>JBPCQC010000012.1:0-88334 GCA_050998515.1 Verrucomicrobiales bacterium | reverse complement strand
GATATGTGGAAGCCTTATCTGGCGGTCATCGCGAAAATGGCCGGCGCAGCACTCAACGTCCTCGATCCCTTCCATGTCGCCCAGCATCTCAACCACGCCGTGGACCTGGTGCGCCGTGGCGAGGCTGTGTCTTGGTTCAGCGGGAATGTCCGAAAGCGGTCTGCGTGCTAAGCTACAGCCAGGATGGTTGGTTGTTGGTTTGAGTGAGGGATTTGGCGTTTGAGTTTACGAGCTTCGCGGGCGGCTTCGAGCTTTTTGTCGCGAGTCGCGTGGATCTCGTCCTGGCGGCCGGCCAGGCGGTCATGGGGCGCGAGGTAGCCGATGGCGGAGTGAAGCCGCGTGTCATTGTAGTAGTTGATGAACTCACCCACAATGCGTTTGGCATCCTCGAGGGTGAGTGGAGTTTTGGGATGAATGGCCTGCTCTTTGAGCGTCTTGTGAAAGCGCTCCAGTTTGCCGTTGGATTGGGGATAATAGGGACTGGTCATCACGTGGCTGGCCTGCCACAGCGTGATGAACGCTTTGAACTCCCGGCTTTTAAACTGCGATCCCTGATCGCTGATCACACGCGGCCCGCGCCTGCGGGTAGGCTTCGCGAGCTTTCTGCACCACGATCTCGGCATCCGCTTCGCGCATGGTCGGCCGAATGTCCCAGGCCAGCACCGCGCGCGAGCAGCCCTCCAGCACGACGCACAGAAAGTAAAAGGTGCCGCCGATGTTCAGGTAGCTGAAGTCAAGGTGCCAGTGCTCATGGGGCGCCAGCGGCTGGACAAAGCCGGTCCCCTTTTTCGAGGCTTTGCCGGTCGCCCGGCCGATGAGGCCCGCCGCCTTGAGCACGCGGTAGGTCGTCGCCGGCGCCACCGCGGCCACGTCGCGATCCAGCATCATGAAAGTCAGCGCGCGGTAGCCCTCCAGGGGATGAGCGATAGCGAATCGGATGATCGCCGCCTTCTCCTCTGGCTCCAGCCAGTGATCGCGCGGCACCTGGCCGTTGTGTTCGTTGGCGTGGCCGTAGCGCTCGCGCCAGCGCGCCAACTTGCGCGGGCAAAGCTGGACCCACTTCACCAGGCGACTGTGGGCGATTTCAGTCAGGGCCTGCATGCGGTTAAGAAAGTCCACCACGGCATCGCGTTCATCGGAGGGCGTCTACTTTTGCCTCAGTCCTCCCCACTCTCTTTTTTTGTGCGCACCAGCTCCTCGGTCACCAGGGCGATGACCTCATCCTTGCGCTTGAGTTTGGCCTCCAGTTGCTCAATTCTTTGTTGGCCTACATCAATGCTTCGGGAACGGGGCGCGCGGTCAAAAGCCGCCCGCTCCGTTTTCGAAGAATGTTTTCTGCCATTGGTAGAAAAGCGTGGGATGAATGCGGTGTTCTTCGCAGAGCGCGGAGATCGCCTTGCCTTCCAGAAGATGGAGGCGCAGCAAACGGACTTTTTCCTCCGCCGTGTGCTGGCGGCGAGTATGGTTGTGCGGGTTCTTTTCGGGTGGGTTCATGGCTCGGTTTGGTAGACCGGCCATAGCTTAGCCCATCAGGTCAATTCGGACATTCCATCGGAGGCACCACAGTGTCACCACACCGAAGCGATCGGCATTGACCGCGTGCTCAAAGGCTGAGCTGCTATAGTTCTAGCAGCAAAAGTTCGTAGGCTAATGAGTTGATCGCCTGGAATGATGCTTCATCGCCTTCCACAGTGCGCACGCCGCTCCGTTTACTTGGAAAAAGGCTCATTTCCGTGCAAAAAAGTCCCGCCTCGTCCCACCACGCCGCCGCCTCGAGCCCGGAGGGCTGACGGAAATTAGCCGGTGGTGGAGCGCAGCGAAACCACCGGAACTCGTATTACAGTAAGAGAAGGATCGCGCCCCGCCAGGGGCGCCGGAAGGGATCGGCCGCCGGAACCCGCGCCGGGTATTTCCACCACTCCTGCCGGAGCGGATTTCCGTTTTGCCAGAGAACCGGGGGTTTGCACCCCCGGCTAATTCCGGCAGCCCTCTGGGCTGGTCAGAGAAGGGAGCGTAGAGGCATCGCTTAAAACTTCCATTTCCGTGCAAAAAAGCGCGGGAAAAATACTCGGGCTTATGCAAGCAGATACTAAGTCTCAGTGACGAGGAGCTGCTAAACAAAGGCACCGCCTGTTTTGAGGTACTCTATCGCTACTTGCAAAAATGAGTCCTGACCCTCTCCGCTGGCCTTCACACGGAGCCAGCGCCTCTCCGGCTATCCCTCGAAGGTGCGCATGGAACGAGCCTATAGCGGCTCACTTCACGCTCCACATTCTGCGGAGTAGTTGCCAGTTTGGTCTCTTGCTTGCGAGATCCAATGTCACTTCCTCGAGCCGCTTGCTTGTCACGGCTCGGAATTCGGGCGGCCGGTCGGGTTCTTTTTCGAATTGTTCCTTGTTGAAGACTCGCGATCGGCTTTGGACAGAGTGAATGCCAGAGCCCATGTGGCAGACAGCGCACACCACGCGGCTATTGAGTTCTAACCTGTCATACGATTCAATTGGATCCAAAGGACCATTCATGAATTGCGAGAATCGTTGATCGATCCCTTTCGTGAGATGAAATCCTCCGTGAGCGAAAAGAAGACGGCGGCTCATCTCCCATTCGAAGACCGTCTGGCCCTGCTCGGGATTGGGATCCAGCGTCCGATAGACACGCACCTGCACACTTTCGATTAAAGGTGACGCGACCAGATTCGCCTGGGTGTCCACCAGGATTGCGCGACGCACCAGCGCCCACATCGAGCCGGGTGGAAACTGCGGGGTCTCTGGATTCACCCAAGGCCCCTTTTCCAAGTCGCCGTATGGCATGATCGCTCTCATATCCACGCCGGTTGGCTTCTCAAAAACGAAAGGCTTGGGCAGCGCGGCCAACGTCTCGAGATACTTTTCTCCTGCCTCGCGTCCGCCCGCGTGGCGGAACCGAAGTTCCAGGGCGGAGCGTCCGGCAAACGCTCTGAAGTGAGCCGGGGTGGCAAGTGGTTGTTTCCTTCGAGGTTCGAGTGCGAGCCAGTCACCCTCGTCTGAGAGCAAGTCCTTCGGGAGAAAAGCCCGCCGTGGCTGCTTGTCGTCAAAGGCGGTGATCGCGCCGGGCAAAGCAGAAGCCAGAGCGTAGTTGTCCCGCAGCGTGTGGATTTCATCCGCGGTCAGCGCCACCTGCCGTATCGCCCGCACCATCGCTTCAGCCAGATTGCACTGCTCGGGAGTGAAGTCCGGCAGGCCCATGGGGGTTTTCTCCACCCAATGAAACATGGCGATCAGGTCTCGCTGCATGACCGCGCGCTGGAGAGGCGTCATCTGGCGCAAGGCGTCGCGGTCTTCGGCGAATTCGCGGAGCAGCGCGAGCGCGTTTGTATGCGATTCGCCCGTCAGGAGATGCCGGGTGGCCGCCCAAAACGGTGGATCGAGCAAATCGTCGAGCACCACGCCGTCTTTCGTGCGGACGATGAGGCCGGAGTAGAGCCGGTTCCAAAGATGACTGCTGTCCGGAGAATAGAAATCGACCGCCGACTGGCCGGTCAGACAGGTAGCCGCGAGAAGAAGCACGAGAACGCTGCGGCCGAGACAATGATCCGACCGGCGCTGAGGAACCCGGGCGGCATCATGAGCGATGGCTCCTTGATCATCGGAGTGAGCCGCCCCTAAATTCCTACCTTCCACCTCCGCGGGATGGGTTTTGGTTTGCATGAGCGAATCAGACTGTGGTGTCTGTGGGAAAGAGCGTCAACACGGCTGGATCGCGCACCGCACTTAGCGCGGTTACCTGGCTTCCAAAGGCGGAACCGTCGAAGAGGGTAAAGCCGGCCTCGAACAGCTATCGCCTTTAACGTAAAAGAGTCTGCCCGTAAAAGAGTTTGCCCGCCAACGCGATGCGCACAGTTCCACCGAGCACTTCGCATCGGCGCCGAGGATGCGCTGGCCACAGCAACGAACAGGCAGAGGAAAGGCAAACGCGCCAGAGCGGGCGCCGGGCCTTGAGAAATGCTGAAGATTTGTTGACAGCGGCGTTGGCATCTACGCCACAAAGCGGTAATGATAAAGTCCATGAAGCGACTCTCAGTCATCTCCATCATCACTCTTGTTCTCTTCAGCCCGGCATCGGCACAGGAGAGCCAGAAGACCGCAGCACATCCTTCCGCGGAGCAGGCGATTCACACTCCGGACAAAATCAAGTGGCAGGCCGGGCCGCCGTCTCTTCCCGCGGGCGCGAAGATGGCGGTGCTGGAGGGAGATCCGGCGAAGGAGGGCTTTTTCACGATGCGGATTCAGATGCCTGACGGATACAAGATCGCGCCGCACACGCATCCCAAGGTCGAACACATCACCGTGCTCAGCGGCACATTCAATTTCGGGATGGGCGAGAAATTCGACCAGTCAGCCACGCAGCCGATGCCTGCCGGCACCTTCGGTTTCTGGCCTGCGGGCATGAAGCACTTTGTCTGGGCGAAGGGCGAGACGGTCGTGCAACTCCATGGAATCGGCCCGTGGAAAATCGAATACGTCAATCCGGCTGACGACCCGCGCAAAGCGAGGTAAGCGGCGCACAGGGTCACGTCATCGCCGCAGTCCTCTTCGATCCACTAGCGCCGCAGGTCTAAAGGGGTGCGGCGTGCTGATGAGGAGCCGTGGCCGCGGTGGCAAGATTTAGAAGCGAGAGTGGCAGCTAAAAGCTCGCGCGAGGCACGCCGGCGGCCCGACTGAGCCTCGGCGCGAGCTATACATACCGCGCTATGCCTTCGGCAGCGTTACGACCACCATGCCTTCCTTCTTATCCAACTTCATCTTGTCGGCCTTCACGGGGCCAGGAAGTGTCACCACCTGCTGATAGTGCGCCTTGTGCAATCGCACGATCCCTTTGTCTTCCTTCTTCTCGGCCTCCTCCGCCTTCGCCTCGACCTTCAAGATCTGGCCTTCGACGGTGACGTTCACGTTATCCATATTACGATCCGGGAGAAAAGCGCGGACGACGTAGTTATCGCCTTCCTCCTGCAGGTCCAAGGACGAGCCGAATCGCGGACGGCCGAAGAGCCCTTTGTGCTCGGGCGTGAGCCGAAACTCGCGTATGGACTCGTCGAAGATGCGATCCATCTCGCGCCGCATCTTTTCCATTCTGGCGAAGACGTCGCGCTCCCACTCATCAAGCGGTGAAAGCGCGCTCGTTGGTTCTTTCGACGCTGATGGCTGAGCGTCCGCGAGGGAGGACGATTTCGGCACGGTGACTACGATCAAGTTATCCTTCTCCTTGCGCTCAATCTGCGGTTTCGCACCCGGGGCGACGTTCGCCAGCGCGACGACTTGCTCGTAACGCCCGACCTTATCTTCAGCGGGAGCGACAATGTTCAACGAGTCGCCTTGCAGCTTGATCTGCACTGTGTCGAGATCGCGATTGGGCAGATTCAGGCGCAGCGTATAGCTGTCTTTCTGCTCGCGCAGATCGACCGACGCCCCGCCAGCCTTGCCAGGCGTCGCGAAATTGGCGCTCAATAGATACCAGGGCGCAAGGCGGGGCGCAGCAGCTCCGCGCCCCGCGTGCGACTCGGTGTTATTGCGTCTTATCCCTGGTTGGTTCTTTGCTTGCCTCCCCGGTCGCGCTGCTCTGCGCCGTTCCCGGCTCCTGCTTGAACCATCCAGTAACCCGATCCCAGAAGCCGCGAATCTTGTCCGCGGCGCCCGGTTCGCGCGTCTTTTCCTGCAAGGCGCCGATCTCCCTGTCAAGCTCGCGCGCATCTTTGCCGAAGGCATCTCCCAGCAGCGTGCGGTAGGCGTCGAGCTGGACGCGGGCGAGCTGGAGATTGGCCTTCGCGCCGTCATACTTACCCTCGCGCACTTGCTGCTCGGCCAACCGGAGCGGAAGAAAAAGGGGTCAGGACAAAACAAATGACACTTCGCTGAAAGCTGTTTCTCGGCTTCCCTCTTTCCGTGATGACGTTGAAGACGGGCGGACTTATACTGGGGGCAACGTGCCGTTCCAATCGGCTTTGCCTTGGCAACGAGCCAGCAAGCATTTGTTTCTCTCCGAGGCTGACCAGGCCGCGGTGCCGCCAGTGCTCGAAGCCTTGAGGAGCAACTCCGCATGCCGCGGTGTCAGGAGATTCTTGAGCGAGACCCCAGTTGGCTGGTCCAAGCCGAAATTTTGACGCAGAAGCCATGCTGACCAAACGGTGGCGGGAATTATTCCGTTCCGATGTCAATCTAACCCTCGATCCCCCCCTCGTTTCCTTTGTTTCCTGCTGTGGCCTGCTGAATAAACACGGCACAGCGGGAGCTTCGCCCTGCCATGGCCAACGGAGCCAAGGAGACCAGCGACATGCAGTGGATCGGCAGGGTGGTTTTGAACAACCCGCTGCGCATCGTGCTTGCCCATCTTCCAATACTCGTGCCATCTATTCATGACCCATGGATTTTGCGAGTTATCTCGAACAGCAATGCCGGCTCGTTGACGAGGCGCTGGACGGATTTTTGCCCTCGAGGGATGAGAAACCGGAGACCCTACACGAGGCGATGCGGTATTCGGTTTTTGCGGGTGGCAAACGGATGCGACCGGTCCTGGTGCTGACGGCGGCCGAAGCGTGCGGCGGAGAATCCGGCCAAGCGTTGCGCGCAGCGTGCGCCGTCGAGTGCATCCACACCTACTCGCTTATTCACGACGATCTGCCCTGCATGGATGACGATGATTTGCGTCGCGGGCGCCCGACATCGCACAAAGTCTTCGGCGAGGCCATGGCCGTGCTGGCCGGCGATGCCCTGCAGGCCCTGGCGTTTGACATCCTTTGCCGGATGCAATTTCCACCGCGGTTTGGCGCGGCTGAGTTCGTGCGTGAACTTGCCGAGGCGGCGGGCAGCCGCCAACTTATCGCCGGCCAGGTGATGGATATGGAAAGCGAAGGTCGGGGGATCGAGATCGGCCAGTTGCGCGCCATTCATGACGGCAAAACAGCCGCGCTGCTGACCTGTGGCGCGCGCCTTGGTGGAATGAGCGCGGACTGCAATGCCACCCAGCTCGACGCGCTGACTCAGTTCGGCCGCGCGCTCGGTCTCGCCTTCCAGGTCATCGACGACATTCTCGATGTTACTCAGACCTCCGAAAAACTCGGCAAGACAGCGGGCAAGGATGCCGCGGCGAGCAAGGCAACCTATCCATCAATCGTTGGCGTCGAGGAGTCGAGGCGGATCGCTGCTGAACTCACCGCCGAAGCTCGGGCAGCGATCGAGGTGTTTGGCGCGAGCGGCCAGCGGCTGGGGCAACTTGCAGATATGCTGCTGCGACGCGAGTTCTGATGGGGCCATTGGTGTAGCCGGCCTCTGTGAGGCCGGACGCGGATTACGGGCTCGGCTGGACACTTTGCAGCCTGCAGGAGTTATCCGGCTGCGGCGAGGTGCGGGATTTTCAACCGATAAATTAAATGCGGAAGGATGAAAACTTACGACACAACTGGTCCCAGACCTGCGGTACGAGCTGGCTGCTCATCGGCCCGTTGGGTCTTCCGAGTTCAATGCGCTTCTCTTTAGCTTTCCTTGCTCAATCGTGGAACTTCGAGCCGGACGGTGCGCCCATCGAGATATCCATAGTAGCGGCGGGTGGCTTCACCCAGACAGTAGCGAGCTGCAATATAACCAATCGCGGCTACCAACAGAAAATGGCCCCAAAGCGGAAGGGCCCACGGCGTCTCGGCGTGATCGGCCAGCAAGTCAGTGGCATGTCCCAAAAAAAGAGTCACCGCATCGGTAAAAGCCAGCAGCAGGCAGATGCTGGTCAGAACATAGGTGGCACGTTTGGCCGGAAAACAGAGCAAACAGAACGCAGCGGCCGCGGCAAACCAAAAAAGGAGGTGCACAAACCAAAAGCTGAACGGATAAGGCAGCGGCAACAGCTCGAGAAGGCAAATACCGAGAAAAAGAGCCGTGGCGCACCAGATAGCCGACGGGCGTTTCACTGCAAACGGCGGCGGTGGGCGTCGAGGACTCATTTGATGGACTAGCGCAAGAAGGGGGAATCGCAGACCCCGCCAACTGCCCCTCTTTGGCGGATACGCCATTTTTTTTACAACGCAAATGCAGGGATCGTAAGAAAAAGGGCGAACAACCACTACCAGCGCTAAAACTATCTCCTATGCCACGCAGATTTGCGAGGACGGGGCACCGGGCCGCACTTGGGAACATAACCTTGAACCGTTCATCTAGTGGCCGTGAAACTTCGAAATCGCTTCCCTTCTTGCAGAGTGCGATTCTAATGTAGCCCTCGCAATCGCCGCATGGCTGCTCCGCTTCGCTTCCAGCATTTCGAGGTTCTTACTCGTGCCGACGGCGCCCCTCACCTGTTGGGAAAGGGTGCCATGGGACTGACTTACAAGGCGTTTGACCGCAACTTGCTGTCCCTCGCGGTCATAAAAGTTATTTCGCCGCAATACGCTCAGCACCCGGCGGCCCGGCAGCGCTTCCTCCAGGAGGCGCAGAGCATGGCCAAGATCAAACACCCGAATGTGGCGGACGTATTTTTCCTGGGCGATTCCCCGCAGGGGCCGTTTTACGCCATGGAATTCTGTGATGGCCCAAGCGCGCAGGACTATGTCGAGGAAAAGGGACCGCTCGATCCCACCGATGCCTTTACGCTGGTCTTGCAGGCTGCGAGCGCATTGCAGGCTGTCGAGCAGGCCGGCCTGATCCATCGTGATATCAAGCCGTCAAACCTTTTGCTGGTGAATGATGCGCAGGGCCGCACGGTTCTCAAGCTCATCGACTTCGGATTGGCGCGCGATGTGTTGCGCGAAAGTGGCGCAGCTAATCTCTCGCATGGCGGATTCGTTGGGACGCCCACCTTTGCCAGCCCTGAGCAATTACTCGAACAGGAAGATCTCGATATCCGCTCGGATATTTACAGCCTGGGCGTGACGCTGTGGTTTCTTTTGAGCGGCCGCCCGCCGTTTAGCGGTTCCCAGTTCGAGGTGATGTTTCATCACGTAAACACGCCGCCGCCGTGGGACCGCATGCCCGCGATGCCGGAGCCTGCGCGCACCGTTCTGCGCCAGATGGTGGAAAAATCGCCCGAGGACCGCATTCCCTCACCGGCTGAGCTTTATCGCGAGATGCAGGCCGCGCTGGCATCGGTCGGGCATTCGTCCGTCGGCGGGGCGCGACTTTCGATCTCACCTCGGGAAAAAGACGGTTCGGTTCTGGGGATGAGCGCTTTTGAGATTCTGGCTGAAGCGGAGAGCGACCTGACCGGAAAAACCTTTCGCGCCCGGGACACGCACAGCGGGCAGTTGGTGGCGCTGAAGTATCTGAATCCCGAACTGGCGGGAAAGCCCGCTCTCTTGGCAAAATTGCAGCGGCACGTGCTCTCGTTGCGCCAGCTTCACCATCCGAATCTAATCGGGGTGCTGGATTTCGAAAAAGGCGAAGACGGCGTCAAAATAGCCACCGAGTGGGTTCGCGGGCCGAATCTGCTCGCTCTGCTCAAGGCCCGCAACGAGCTGACCTTGCGCGAGGCCGCGCCGCTGCTGGCTCAACTCGCCAGCGCGTGCGATTTCGGGATAGCAAACGCCCTGGCCACGCTCGAAACTGATTTGCACCAAATCCTCCTCACCTCGCCGACACTCGGTGAGGATCCGTCGCACTGGCCGAAGGCTTTACGGACGCCTGCCAGTTCGTGGCAGGAGTTGGCGGTCAAAATCAATCCCCTTCGATTAAGTGCGGCCGCGACCGACTACCCCACGCTGCCTGAAGAAACCCGTTCTCGTTCGTCCAGTGTGCCGGACTCTGGGCTGGCGCGGATGGCTGCCGCAAATGGCGGCCCGCGGCCATTGCTCACGACCTATTTAGGCCTCGTTCACCGCCTGCTCGGCGGAGCTGGCGGCAGCCACGCCAGTTCTCACGGGGGCTACGTTTCCATCCCGCATCTGGGGGCGGAAGCAAACGACCTGCTCGAGTCTTTCTTTGTGCCGCCGTTCACGCCCGAGAAGCGGGCGGCTACCTGTGCTAAGGTGCTGCGCGAGCTCTGCAAAGCCGAGCGCGTTCCGGAACCTCCCATCTTCATGCCGCCGGCCGAGGTCGAGGCGGACGCAACGAGGACGCGTGATTCCAGCGTGGCCATGCCCGCCGAGGCCAGCGGCTCACAGGGGCGTCCAGCCTCGGTCCCAGGCTCGTCTTTTGTGCCCATGGCGCCGCCCTCAACCCACCGGGATTCACGTTTTCCCAGCACGCAGGGCAGTCAGCCTGGGCGCCCGCCCACACGTTACGGTTCAAGTACGATGGGGTCGTCGGCAGGCAAGATCACGGCCGACTACGAAATCAAACGCAAGGAACTCGAACTTCAGCGGCAGCGTCTCGAGGCCGAAGCGGCGCGCCTTCAGCAGGAGGAATTGCTCGAGCAAACCCGGATGATGCTCGAGGAGGAACGCTCCGCGCTCGCCACCGCAAAGGATGAATTCGCCCGCCTCGAACGCGAGCGCGCGGCCCGGGCGGAGCAGGAACGCCAGAGGCTCGACCACGAACGCCAGGCGCTCGAAGCCCACACTTCGGAACTCGAACGCAAACGGCTCGAACAGGAACGGCTCGAACAGGAAATCCAACTGCGCGCGCAACTCGAGTTCCAAAAGTTTCAGGAAGAAAAACGGCGCCGCGAGGAGGAGTGGCAGCGCCAGCGCGACGAAATCGAACGCGCCTTGCGTGAACGCGAAGAACAGTACCTGCTGCGCGAACAGAACAGCTTCCGCAAGCTGCAGGAGGAGCGCAAGCGCCTCGAAGACCTCGCTGCCGAAGTGGAACGAGAAAAGACGCGCGCGCAGCATGAAGCGGAAACGACGGCCCGTTCGCAATTGGCCGGTCTCGAAGCCGAGCGGCAGCGCCTCGCCGATGAACAAGCCGAACTGCAGCGCCGCATCATCGCGCAAAGCCACGACCATGCGCGCCTGCGCCAGGAACTGGAAAATGCCGAGCGTGACCTCGAAGAGCGTCACCGCATTCAGGCCGCTCAACTTTCTCAATCCGCGGCGCAACGCGAAGCCGATCTTGAAAGTGACCGCCGCCGGCTGGCCGAGGAACGCGCAGCCCTCGAGGGGCAACGCGAGGCCTTGCGAAGCGAACGCGAAGCGGGCGTTGGCGCCACGCTGTTGAGTTCCCAACAGCAGGACGAAAACGAAGCCGCCCTGGCCAGACTGGCCGCCGAAGAGGCCCAGTTGGCAAAAGAGCGTGAAGAACTTGCCGCAGCCAGCGCCGCGCGTGAACGCGAACTGGCGGCTGCCATCGACGGGCAACGGCAAGAGCTCGAAAAGGAACGGCAGCAGCTCTTCGAGGAAGCGCAAAGGTCGCGGTCCGCCACCGCTGCCGAGGTCGAAACCGCGCGCGCGCAACTCGAATCGCAGCGCCAGCAGCTTGCTGCCGAGGAAGCTCAATTGGTTCGCGTGCTCGACGAGAAAGGCCGCGAACTCGAGCAACAAATCGCCCAGCAAAAACGTGATATCGAGGACGAACGCACCGCGGTGGCCCAGCAACGGGCCGCGCTCGATGCTCAACAGCAGCGGTTGGTGGCCCAATTGGATGCCGAAAGGGAACGCTTTCGCCGCGAGCTCGAAGAACAGCGGGCCGCCGAGGAAGCCGATGCCGCCCGTCGCGCGCAAGAGCGGGCCTCGGAACTGGCACGCCTCGAAGGCGAGCAGCAGGCCAAGCTCGAATCCCTGCGTTCGGAAATCTCGCGCGAGGAAGACCGCCTGGCACAGCAAAAAGCCCAGGTCTTTTCACAGGAGCGGCTGCAGGTCCGCATGGACCAGGAGGCCGGCTTCCAAAGTGAGGAGGAAATCGAGAAAATCGAAGCCGAGCAAAAACGCCTCGAAGCCGAACGAGTGGAACTCGAGGCCAGGATTGCCGAGTATCAGCAAGTCCAGCGTGCCGCGCAACGCCGCCGCCTGGTGACGCTCGCTGTGGGGCTGATCCTTCTTTTGGCGGCGGGCAGCGTCGGCGCGTATTTCAGTCGCGGATTCATCGGGGAACTCATCAATCCGGGTTTTAAGCTTTGGAATACTTACGAGCAGGAAATGGCACACAAAGAGCAGGCGCAGGATTGGCGCGGCTTGCTGAAATTAGTGGCGACCACCGACGCCGAGTTCCAAAAAGAGCCGCGCTTCGCTCAGTTCTACGCGGCTCACAGCGCCGAGTTGCACGACAAGGCGGCCGCCGCGGCGCATCATTTGCACGACGCTTATCAACGAGGCACCCCCGTTCCCAAAGATGAAGACGCCGAAGCCCTCCTGCACGAATTGAACGCGGTTGCCACCTGGGTGCCTGATGCCACAGAGAAGGTTCTTTCGGCGCGCGTTGCCATGCCGCTTTACACGGCAAAACGCAGCTACATCGAGGCGCTTCGCGTTTTCATCGAGGTGGCCCGGACTGATGCCGCAGCCGCCGCGTCTTTAAAAAAAGAGTTCGATTGGACGCTCGCGGCACAATTTGAGGATCTCCGCGCACGGCAGACGATCGAGCAGCCGCAGGACATGCTTGCGTTGTTGCAAGAGCTACCTGCAAGCGTCCGCGTCTCGTCCCCGCGCGTTGCCTTGCTGGAAGGATGGCTGAAAGCCGCGGAACAGCGGCGCGACGGAAATATCACTCTGGCGTTGCAGACCCTGATCGACATCTCAAAAGGAAACGCTCCATGGACCGAGGAATTAAAGCCAGACGCACAGGCGCTGGCTGAATCGTTTCGCCAGCGTCCACCCGGTGAAATTCGCACCGCCAGCTCGACCCTCATCGCGGCAGGCCGGCAATGGAAACTCGCCACTCCATTCATGCTGCTCGCGCAGGCCGAGCCCGAAGAACGCCAGAAATATGATTTTTACCTCGAAGCCGAGAAGCTCGGCGACATTACCGCCAAGGTGGAAGTCGGCGGCCACTACTATTTCGGCGGGAGGAGCCGAGGAGATCAGGCGACGCTCGACGAAGGCCTGGCTCGTCTCAAGGAAGCCGCCGCTGCTGGGCATCCGCACGCCCTTTACCTTCTTGCCGACGCATATTTTGAGGGGCCGGGGCCCAATGGCGGCGTTGGAGTCAAAGAGAATGCGGTCGAGGCAGCCCGTCTCGCGCAGATGGCGCTCGGGAAAGGACATTCTGAAGCGCTTCGGTTGTTGGGAAACGCGCAGTTGCGCCAGGCCGAACTGGACCCATCACCGGCTGCTTACGAAGCCGCGACCAGGACGCTCGAGAATGCGGCTGCGCAGAACATCAAGGGTGCCTGGTTCACCCTTTACATCAGCCGATGGAACGCAACCGTCCAGGATGCGTCGGCGGCGTTGGACGCCCTGCGCAGTGGTGCCGAGGCCCAGGACCCCAACTGTCTTCATGTCCTTGGTCTGTGGTATCTCAAAGGGCAGCCGCCCCTCGAAAAAAATCTCAGCCTCGCCCGCGACTCGATGGCCAAGGCCGCAACTCTCGGCCACGATGACGCCCTCAAATGGTGTCGTTCCTATGCCGCTCAAGTGCGCGATACCGGCACTCCCGCGGATAAGGAGTGGGTCGAGAGAAATCGCGATGCCTGGCAGGCGCCGTAGCGAAAGTTGGCGCCCCCCCGGCGGGCGTGGGTCGACAGAGTGATTGCAAAGCCAACAAGCGCGCCGGGCCTGGGTGGCATCGACGGCTCGTCAATGAGTATCAGCGGCGGCTCGACGCTGAGTCCAAGCGCCAGCGGTGCGTGGAAAACATCGGCCAGCGGCCGATGGCACCATCAGCTCGCCTCCCCTTCTGACGCCGGTCTGAGTTGCAAGTGTCATAAGAGAACGCTTGCGGACGTGCACTCATTGGTTACAAGAGCAGAATGGGAAAAACTTTCAGTTTCTCGTGGCGCGTGATGGCGGCTTTGCTCTTGGTCTCGTTGTCCGGATGCCTGTCGGTCGTCCCTCCAGGCCTGCCTGGGCTGCCAGGCTTGGGCGGAGGATTTGGCGGATTGAGGGGACATGCGCGCGGTTTGCATCATCATCCGTCCGGGGTCGCAAATGTGATGACGCGGGTGGGAATCGCGATGGCCATCGTGGCGACGGTAAAGATCTATATGGTAATGAACGCGGCACAGCGCGAGCGGGTCGAGCATGTCGTCGCCCGGCGATACGAGCGGCAAATCGCGGAGGAAAAGCGCGCGCTCGCTCCGAAATACGCGGCACGAAAAGCGCAGGTGAAAAAGAAAGCCCAGACCCAGGTCGTGCAGGTCCGGCAGCAGACACCGTCTCATGCGGCTAGGCTCGAAGCTGAGGCTGCGAAAGAACTCGATGAGGTCGACGCCGAGTGGCAACAAGCGGCGGCCGCGAGCGTAAAATCGAAATATGGCACCGATTACGCCGTGCCCGTACGCAATCCGGACGGCAAGCCGGTCGTGGCTTTCGCGACCGTAAAAGATGGCCAGGTTCAGGTGGCGTCGTCAGCCTATGAATTGGGAGGCGATGTCAAGGAAGGCTCGAAGGTCAAGCACGGCGGACGGTCCTATGCCGTGGTCGCTGATCAGATTAGCCTGTGACCGCATCGACTCAGTCTTCCCACACGAAGTGTTCGAGCCGAAGGCGGTTTGCGCGCTCTCTGGCGGTGCGGCCGGCTGGACCGGAGAGTTCACTGAGCGTCGAGGCCAGCTCGAGGGCGCCTTTCCAATCCTGATCCTGTTCGTAGAGGGCAAGCGCGGAAAAAGCAGCGCGCAATGGCCAAGTCATTTCATTTTCGGTCGCGCGTTGATCGATCGGGCCAATGGCTGCCGAGGCAGCCTCGAGATAGGCGCCGAGCGCTTCGCTGGTGCGATTTTGCACACGCAGGCAATCACCTTTTCGACACAGGGCCTGAGTCCGAACGGCTGCGGGAGCGTCTGCATCTCGAGCGACGGCATGGAACGCGGCTTCGGCCTCCGCGGGACGAGGCGGGAGCTTGTCGGCGGGCCGGAGCAGTAGTTCGCCGCGAGCGTAAAATACCGCCTGTCTTTGTGCGGGGGCGGGTGGGGGAATTGTGCTGAGCAGACCTTCGAGCTGCTTGAGCGCTTCGTTGGTGTGGCCGAGCCGTGCCTTGGCCAGGGCCTGACGAAAGCGCGCCGCAAAGATGACCGATTCATCGGTTTTCGCTGCATCCTGCCACAAATCGATGGCGCGGTCGAGGCTGTCTGGTGAAGGAATGTTCGCCTCGGCCATTCCAGCGAGGTAAAGCGCGCGCGCTTCGAGTGCGGTATCGTCATCCTGCTCCCCAGCCAAGGCAAGATACTGACTGACCGCAGCAGCCCAATTGCCACTTTGACCTGACAACTCGCCGAGCTTGAGGTGCACCGCCACCCGCCAGGGCGAGTCCTGAAAGCGGCTGAGAAATTGCTGCCCTTTGCCCACCGCGGCTGCAAGTTTGCCATCACGCTGCTCGATCCAGACTGCCAGCCAGGCAAGCCGGTCCGCGGCCGAGCCACTGTCCAATTTGCTCGCGGCGGCCGCGTGCTGGCGGGCTGCCGCAATGTTCGGTGGAGAGCGATCGAGCGCGAGTTCAGCCAGCCCCAGATGCGCCTGGGTTTTCAGGGCGTCGTTGGCTGGAGCCGCGAGGCAGGTTTCCAGACTCGCCATTGCCTTGCGATCTCCAGTGGCGGCCTCGAACAGCCCGCGATCCAAAAGGACCCGAGCGTAAATGTCGGCATCGACTTTCAGCGGTTCGAGCCACTCGTCCAGCCCTCGGTTGTCATTCGCCTGAATCGCGGCGATGGCCGCATTCCGCTGCGCCACGAGGGCGGCATCAGGCTCTGGGCAAAGCTGAGCCGCTTTCTGAAAATGATGGGCGGCTTGTGTCAGGTCGCCAGTCATGTGATCGATGCGACCGGCGAGAAATTCCGCTCGCGCCTGCCAGGCCGGCGTCCTGGCTTCAGTGCTCAAGGAGGCCAGAACTTGCCGAGCTGCCGCCGCGTCCTCCTTGATCAACGCGATCTGAATCAGGCGACGCCTGGCCTCGAGCGACAAAGAACCCCGAGGATTTTTCTCCAGAAACTGCCGGAAGCTCTCAGCTGCCGCATCGGCGCGGCCGGCGGCGTGATGGGCGAGGCCGGCGGCGAACGTCCCCGCCGCTGCCAGTGGTGGGTGCGGGCTTGCGGCCCACTGCTGGAGCAGCTTTTCCACACCTTCGAGCGATAGTCCGCCGATTTCATGCAGCGTCAGCAGGAGCGAAGTCGCGTGGGCGGTTGCCGGGTGGGCCTGCACAAACTCGACCAGCGCCCGTGCTGCCTCGGCCGTTTGTCCCATGGCCGCTTTGATGCGAGCGTAGAGAATATTGGCGGACACGCGCATTGACTCTGACTGAACTGGCTCGGAAATCGTTCCTTCGGAAAGACGCAAGGCCTCGTCAACCCGTCCCTGCGCCAGCGCCGCCCGCGCGAGCAACAAGGAGCGCTCGGGCCCCGGTAGGGCGCTGGACAGGACCTTCTCGGCGTCGACGGGGCGACCTGTTGAAAGAAAGATCTCGGCGGAACGCAGGCGGGCCATATCAGCCAGCGGCGGTGGCCCGCTCTCCATGAGCGCGGAAAGTGCCTTCATGGCCCCGGCGATATCTTCGCCCTCGGCCAGGACGGCAGCCTTCCCAAGCAAGTCTTCTTCACCTGCCGGGGCGCTGGGTGCTCCCGGGGCGGAAACCAGGCGTTGCGACGGGTCATTGCGCTCTATTCCAGTGGGGACTTCTGACCGCAGACGTCCACCCAAATATGTCGTCCCGACCAACACTGCGACAACGGCCATGATGATGCCGGAAAGTGGGCAGCCTGGAACGCTTCGCCTTTCCGCTATTCTTCGCCACGACACAGTGCCATGGTGGCCTTTCCGCGCTTGCATTGCAAACCCCCTTCGCTGTGGTAGCTTTCAGGCCACTCCCGCGCGTTCGCCCGGACTTTCTTATCTCACCCACTCCGAACAATGTCTGAACCGTCACCGCGCCGTCCGCGCCAGAGCGATCGCGAACCCGGCGATCCGAATTTCAATTGGCGCGGGTTGGTGCTCTTTTCCCTGGCGCTGTTGCTGGTGACTTCGGCCCTGATTCCTGGGCGCATGCTCACCCAGGCCAAAAATCTCGAGTATCCGGAATTCCTCCAGAAACTGCGCGCCAAGCCCGAGACCCAGATCGACATCACCAAGCCGCTGAAAATCGTGCGGCGACTTGATACGGGCGAAGAATTCATCGGAGGCTACTATAAGGACGAAAAGGACAATTCGGTCGAGTTCCGCACCCCCGTCCTCAGTGAGTGGGTGCGCGAGTCCTTGAACAAGGACCTCGAAGCGCTCCACATCGTCCCGCAAACCATCGCGGATCGCAGTTGGTTGAATTCGGGCACCATGATGTTGCTTTCGATGCTGGCCATGATCGGCTTAATTTACTTTTTCTTCCGGCAGCAGATTCGCATGGCCGGTCGCGGCGCCCTCAGTTTCGGCAAGTCGAAGGCGAAGCTTCTCAGTACGGACAAGAACAAAGTCACCTTCAAAGATGTCGCCGGGTGCGACGAAGCCAAAGAAGAGGTCTGGGAATTGGTCGAGTTTTTGAAGGACCCCAAAAAGTTTCAGCGGCTCGGCGGGAAAATCCCCAAGGGCGTTCTCATGGTCGGTCCGCCCGGGACCGGCAAGACCCTCCTGGCGAAGGCCATCGCGGGAGAAGCGGATGTCCCGTTTTTTTCCATCAGCGGTTCGGATTTTGTCGAGATGTTCGTGGGCGTGGGCGCGAGCCGGGTTCGCGACATGTTCGAGCAAGGCAAAAAGAGCGCGCCTTGCTTGATCTTCATTGATGAGATAGACGCGGTGGGCCGGCATCGCGGCCACGGATTGGGCGGCGGGCACGACGAGCGGGAGCAGACCTTGAATGCGTTGCTCGTCGAGATGGATGGCTTCGATACGCAGGAGGGTGTCATCATCATCGCGGCCACCAACCGGCCAGACGTTCTCGATCCCGCCTTATTGCGCCCCGGCCGCTTTGACCGGCAAGTCATCGTGAACCTGCCCGATGTCAAAGGCCGCGAAGCGATTCTCAAGGTCCATGCCAAAAGTGTGAAGATGGGCGCCGATGTGGATCTTGCCATTATTGGACGTGGCACTCCAGGTTATTCCGGAGCAGAGCTGGCCAACGTGATCAACGAAGCGGCGCTTCTGGCCGCCCGCAAAGGTCTCAAGGCAATCACCATGCCGGAAATGGAAGAGGCCCGCGACAAAGTGCGCTGGGGCAAGGAACGCCGCAGTCTCGCCCTCTCAGAGAAGGAAAAAGAAAATACCGCCTATCATGAGGCCGGGCATGCCATTCTGCTGCAGATTCTCGAGCACACCGAGCCCCTTCACAAAGTCACGATTATTCCCCGCGGCCCCAGCCTGGGCTCGACGATGTGGCTTCCCGAAGAAGACAAATACACGCAGCGGCGCAGGGAACTTCTTGATGAGTTGGTGGTCGCGATGGGCGGCCGCGTGGCCGAGGAACTTGTTTTCGGCGACGTGACCAGCGGCGCAGCGGGCGACATCCGCATGGCGACGACCGTGGCGCGCAAGATGGTTTGCGAATGGGGCATGAGCGAACGACT
The DNA here is from genome assembly GCA_050998515.1 of Verrucomicrobiales bacterium. Classification (GTDB taxonomy): domain Bacteria; phylum Verrucomicrobiota; class Verrucomicrobiia; order Verrucomicrobiales; family V1-33; genus JBPCQC01. The sequence continues at coordinate 69,809 of JBPCQC010000012.1, read as the reverse complement.
CGGAATGGTCGAATACGGCGAGAACCACGAGCATGTTTTTCTGGCCCGCGACATGTCATCGCGAAACCGCAACTACAGCGAAGACACTGCCAAAACCATCGACGCTGAAGTCAAGCGCCTCATCGACGAAGCCTATCAGCGCGCGAAGGAGTTATTGACCCATCACCGGCTGGCCCTGGATGAAATCGCGAAAGCCCTTCTTGAATACGAGACGCTGGCCCGCGAACATATTCAGGAGATTATCTCGCACGGCAGTTTGCGAAATCCTCCGCAGAGCCGCCCGCCCGCCGCTCCCCCAGCGCCGGAACCAGTCCCCGAGCAACCAAAGCCAGCCCGCTCCGGACCCGCCGACGAATCGTTGCCAGGTGATCTCGTGCCGGCGTAGCGCGTGAGCGCTAAAGTTACGGACGCGCGGAAGGCTGGCGCGAAGCTCGAACCAACCCTCTGCGCTGTTACTTCGGCCAGACTCCGCCAACAATTGGCTTCGCGACCAGCTTCGCGGGATCAATGACCGCGTGGCGCACTCGTCGGCGTTTCCATGTGTAAGTGACATGGACGAGTCCATCTGCGGACTGGATTACCGCTGGATAGGAAAACTCGCCCGGTTCACTCTCGAGCACCAGCGCCGCCTCCCAATCGCGGCCATTTTCTGTTAGTGCGATATTGAGCGGGCTGCGTCCCTTCGAGGTGTGGTTATAAACCAACAGGCAGCGGCCGTCCTTAAGCCGCGTCGCGTCAATGCCGGAATTCGGATTCGGAAGCGCTGTCGGTTCAAATGGCGACCATGTCCGGCCGCCGTTTTCGGATCTCGTGGCGTAGATATTGTCCTGTTCGGTCCGGCAGAACGCCATTACCTCCATTCCATCGCGGCAAAGCGCGGGTTGGATGGCGCCGAGGGATTTCCCGTCGTTGAGCGGACCGGTTTTCTCCCACTTGCCTTCCGGATCTCTGGTGAATTCAAAATGTACCTTCCAACCTTCGGCTTCCGTGCTCGATCCGCATAGAATGGTGCCGTCGCTCAACTCGACCGGCTTGTTCTTGATCGGACCCAGGAATCCTTCGGGCAGGCGCCGCGCCGCGGACCAGGTTTTGCCGTGGTCGGGAGAAGTTCGCATGACGCCCCACCAATCATCGGGACTTGGACCCACTTTGTAAAAAAGGAGCAGCCCGCCCCGGCGAGGTTGAAACAGCACCGGGTTCCAGCAGGGAAAGCGCTTGCCTTCCGCAGCCATTCCGTCGGCAATCTCGACTGGCTCCGTCCATTTCCCTTCCACATGCCGTGACAGCCAGATTCCGACATCCGCGTGTTTCTCGCGCGTGCCGCCAAACCAGGCCGCCGCCAGGGTCCCGCCCGTTTCGACAATCGTCGACGCGTGGCACTGCGGAAATGGCGCAGTCTCGTAAATGAATTCGATGCGCAACAAACCAGGGGCCATTTCTTCCGCTTTCGCCTGCCCAAGCACGCCCATCGCTCCACCAAAAACAAACTGCCGTCGAGAAAAGAGCGCGCGCGAGGAATGCATGAGAGGAACTCGTCTCAGGTTTGCCAGGCCTCGTCAAGCGCTTCCAGAAATTGAGAGTCGAGAGTCAGGGCTGATTTTTTCATGGTACTTCAGGTTTCCAATCCTGCCCATCCGACCGGGGTCTCAGACCCCGGCTACAGCGTTGTAGCCGGCCTCTGTGAGGCCGGAGAAATCAACCGCAACCCTTGACGACTGTTGACGTCAGCGACAATGAAAAAATCAGCCCTGTCTGCGCAAGAAGAGCAACGACGAACTCCTGACCTTCGCGAACGCCCACATCGCAGCGATGACCGGCAACGCCAACTTCGCGACGCCGATCCCCGCAGTGGCAGCATTTGGGACCGCCGTCAGTGATTTTGACTCCGCCCATGTAAGGCGAACCTTGGACGGCTCTTCATCAATATTCACCCTGTTCGCCGATTCTACACGTCTAGACACCGCCACCACGCTCAAAGTGCGCGACAACGTCCCCGTCGGCACCCCGCCCGCGCGCTTCCTGCGCGTGAAAGTCACCGCCGCCCCATGACGGCTGCTCCCGGATACCACCATGACATTATGAAAACACCACATCTATTCCTTACCGGATTCGGCCGTTTCCGGGCATTCCTTCTCGCCGCCGCCTCGCTCCTCTGCCTCCTCGCCCCACCCGGCCCCGCTGCGCCGGGGGACCTCGATGCCATCTTCGGCACCGGAGGGAGGTGACCACGGACTTCGGCAGGCACGACCACGGCCGGAGCGTGGGCGTGCAAAGTGACGGCAAGGTCGTGGTGGCGGGGTATTCCAACATCGGCAGCGACTTCGACTTTGCGCTGGTGCGCTACGAGGGCGACCCCGTGGATCTCGACCTCGACGACGACGGCCTGCTCGACTCCTGGGAAGTCGCCCACTTTGGCACCACCGTCGGGCACAGCGCGCTCGACGAGACCGACGACGATGGCCGCGTGGAACTGCTCGAACTGGCCTTTGGCGCCCATCCGCTCGTGGCCGATCCCGGTGCGACGCCCGTCGTTATCATCGAGGCCGGCTACCTCACCACCACCATCGCCAAACCGCCCGCCGTCACCTACCTCGTCCAAACCGCCCGCCGCCGTGACGAGATCACCGCACTGCGGGCGCTGATCGAGCGCAATCCGCTCGCCGATTATTTATATTCCTGCTCGATATCGTCGAGGTAACGCGAGATGGGGTCGTTGCGTTTCGGGTGGGCTTCCAACTTGTCGAGGAGCTTGAAGTAGTCGTCGAAGGTGCTGCTTGGGGTGGCGCGCTGAGTGGCTTCGTACCAATCGAGGTAGTCTTCGACATCACCCATCCTCCTGATAATGCCGGCGCGGTGTGCGGCGAGCGCACTGAGCTTTTGGGCCAGGCCCTTGGTTTTGCCCTTGATCAGGAGTCCGAGGACTTTTTGATAGGCATTGATGATGGGGCGATGAAGAGGGAAGGCCTGGAGATTGAGTGTGGCGAGGGCGCTTTGGTTGCGTTTCAGCACCCCGTCACGTTTTTCGATGCGCAGAATGGCGTCGATCTCAGCCAGGGGCACGGCTTTTTCCTGACCTGGTGGAGGAACACTTGTGGTCGTTGCCGAGGGGGCGACGCCGGCGCCAGGCTCTGTGGGGACAAGCGCTCTCGAGGTTTTGTTACCCCCCGAAAACAAACCGGTGAGGCGGCTCGTAAAACTTTTTTTCTCGACTGGTTCTGTGTAGCGGACGACCAAGGCTTCGGCCAGCCGCTGCTCTGTCTCAGAAGCCGTAAACAGTTCGAAAACATTCGGGTCGGCCAGCGTGGCGAATTGGATCGAGCACCATTTCTCGAGGCTGTTTTTCGAAAGCGCGAGACCGGGAAAATGTCGCACCAGTTGGGAGTGGAACCCTTCCCTGGCGAGGGGGATTTGCGCGAGAAAGCGCCGGAAGCGTATGGGCCCCTGCGGTTGTTCGAGCAGCATCAAGACCAGGGCGCAGGCCGACGCGCGATAGACCTCTCGTGAAAGTGAATCGAGTTCTTCCGGGCGCTTCGACAGAACTTCGTCAATACTCATCAGCCGTCCCGCTTTGAAGATGGAGGCAAAACGGGCGCTCGGCTGGCCGCACTTGCGGTGGTCGAGGGCTGCGGACAAGCCGATAAAAAGCCAGGCCGGCACCAAGGCAGAACCGTCGTCGATTTTTGCGCCGGCGTGGGAGCGCAGAATCCGTTCCGCCAGCAGCAGCCGGAGGGTTTCACGATGAAAGACTTCACTGCGGCCGGCCTCCGCGGCGCCGATGCTAATCCCGAAGATAGTCCGATTAGCGCCATCGAGGTGCGTGATCTGAGGTTGTGGAATCGAGCCGGCACCCTGCCCCAGCCAGACATGGATGGGTTGCCGCTGTCCGGCGGGTTCCGGCAATGAGACCGCGGGATCAGGGTCGCGTTCGGTGCGGTCGCACAATGTAGCGAAGTCCTCGTGCATTTCCTCGATCTGCATTGCGAGCCTGGCTCGTTCCTCGTGGTCACCGCCGTGAATAATAAATTGACCGTTCGAACTGGCGGTGACGTGAGGATCGGAAGGATCGGGCGCGGGGCGCACGTAGGGCGCCGGTTTCTCAGCCGAGGCGAGAGGTTGGCCAGCCAGTAACTGCAACGTCATCGCCAGCAATGCAGCCTGTGCTGGCAGGCGATTCGCTCCGGCTTGCTTCGCCAAGGCGGCGCCCCCATGGCCTGACTCACAGGCACCGGGAAAAACAAATCCGCACGCGCACGCCAACTCGGACGCACGCCACATCATCGGCCGAAGCAACATATCCATCAAGGACGGCAGGATAATCGCACCATTGCCACGCTGCCATCCATAAAGAGAACTCGCTTTTCCTGGGTGCCATGGCATCATCCGCTGGCTTCGCGCGCATGGGTTTGATTCCGGAGGAGACGATTCAGCAACTGGTGGCCGCCAGCGACATCGTGGCGGTCATCAGCTCGTATTTTCCTCTGAAACGAGCCGGGGCAAATTTCAAGGCGTTGTGTCCATTTCACAACGAACGTTCGCCTTCTTTCATGGTGAATCCGGCGCGCGGATCATTCCACTGTTTCGGCTGTGGCGCTGGTGGGGGCGTTATCAAATTCGTCGAACTTTATGAACACGTCTCTTTCCCGGATGCGTTGCGACGCCTTGCCGAACGGGCCGGAATCGCGATCATCGAGGTGGCGGATGCTGCGGAAACAGCCTCCGCCAACCGGCAGCGGAAGGATCTGCTCGCCCTCCATCGCGATATTGCCCAGTGGTTTCATGAGTTGCTCTTGAAGGATGCCATGGCCGAGGCGGCGCGGCGCTATTGGAAAAGCCGGGGCCTGGAAGGACAACACGCGCGCCGCTGGCAGATTGGCTACGCGCCACCACATGCCGCCGCTCTTCTCGCCTGGTCGAATGAGAAAAAATATTCGCAGCAATCACTGGTCGAAGCCGGATTGATTTCCTTGGGGGACGAAGGCGGCGGACGCCGCCAGCGATCGGTCTGGTTTCGCTTTGGGGGACGGTTGATGTTTCCCATCTGCAATGAGCACGGTGACGTAGTCGGGTTCAGCGGCCGCGCGCTGCAGAAAGACACCGGCGCGGCCAAATATGTCAATTCGCCGGAGACCCCGATCTTCAACAAGGGCCGCGTTTTTTTTGGACTCGACAAGAGCCGGCGCTCAATTGCCAAGTCACAGTGTGCGATTATCTGCGAAGGCCAGCTTGATCTCATCTCGTGTTTTGAAAATGGGATCGAAAACGTGGTGGCGCCGTTGGGAACGGCGTTCACCAATCACCACGCGCGGACGATCCGCCGATTGAGTGACGAGGCAGTTCTTTGCTTTGATTCGGACGACGCCGGGTATAAAGCGGCTGGGCGAGCCTTTCGTGAATTGGCCCGAGCGGGCGTTTTTGTACGCGTGGCCGAATTGCCCGGCGGCGAAGACCCGGATTCGCTCATTCGCGCACGGGGGATCGATGCCTTGCGGGAAAAATTGAAAGCGGCAGCCAGCTTCTTTGATTTTCAGATGACGCATCTCACCCGAGGCGTGAATTTGAGCGGGGTGAGAGAGCGGCTCCGTGTGGTCGATGAACTGGCGGGCAGCATAGCGTCGCTCACCGAGAAAGCCGCGCAAGAAGACGCCATCAACACGGCTGCGACCAGACTGGCAGTGCCGACTGCGGACATTCGCGGGCGCGTTGCCCGCGCTGCGCGTGACCTGACGCGCGAAGGCGAGCGCGAAGACCGCATCGCAGTCCCCGCCCGCGAGGCCCCGCTGATCATCGCAAATAAAGCGGTGCGCATGTTGTGCAAATTGGCGCTCACAGATGTGGAAGCCAGAGTGTGGCTGCTGAACAGCGGCGATTCGCACTGGCTGGCAGACCTCGCCGAAACCGAAGTTCTCACGCGCGTTTGGCAGGCCAATAACCTTGATCCCGGCCACCCGGCCAGTGTGTCCGCATTTGTGGCAGCACTGCCTCCTCCCGAACAGGCTCTCGTCAGCGCGTTGATTACCGAGGAGTCGCCTGCACGCGGGGTCGACGATGCGCGTGCCGCTTTTTTTCATCTTAAAACTCAACGGTTGAAAAACCTCATCGATCAAAAACAGGCGCGGCTGAAGATGCCGGGATTGCCTCCAGAGGATCTCCTAACATTGACCCAGGAGGTTGTTGAGTGCCACCGTGAACTGCGCCACTTAAAGGGCACGGCGGCGACGCCCGCAAGCCTTGTTCCCTTTTGATCCAGGCGCTCAGCACTTCCACAAAAGAAAAATCCGGTTGCGGTGCGCGGGTTTGAGCCTATTTCCTTATTGCGTTTCTCTTACATCCCCCGTGTGAGACCTCACCCAATGGCCGAGCCTTTTATAAATGAACTGCCCGTGAAGCGGAAACGGGGGCGGCCTCGCAAGTACCCGTTGCCTGAGACCGGCAATAGCGAACTGTCCGCTCCCAAGCCCATCGGCGTTCGCTATACCAGCGTCGACCATCCCGATATCCAAGCCCGGTTGCGTGATCTGGTTAGACTGGCCAAGGAACAGGATTACCTGACCTACGATGATCTGAACGACACGCTCCCGATGGACTGCATCGAGCCGGACATCATCGAGCAGATTCTTGAGCGCCTGCGGTCGATGGAATTCAACGTGATCGACGCCGCCGAGGTGGATCGGTTCAAAGACCTGCAACGTGTCCGGAAGAGCGGAGCTTCCGAGTCCGATGAGACCGCCGCCCAAAAGGCGAGTGAGGCGCGGCTCGATGTGCTGGACGATCCGGTCCGCCAGTATCTGAAGCAAATGGGCCAGGTGCCGCTGCTGACGCGCGAGCAGGAGGTGGAAATCTCCAAACGCATAGAAATCTCCGAAAGCCATGTCGAGCGCATCATTCATGGGTTTGGCTTCACGGCCGATGCTTACATGGATCTCGCGGAAAAGCTGCACGATGGCCGGGAACGCCTCGACCGATTGGTGCTCGACAAGAAAGTGCAAAGTCGCGACCGGTATTTGCGCGCATTGCCGAAGCTCTGCCAGGAGATAGATCAACGGCGCCAGGATGCGTCGGTTGCTTACAAAAAGCGCTGCAAAAACGCCCGCAACGGCGCCGCAGAGGCGTTTCAGATCGCCATAGGCGCGCTGGAAAAGGTGTATCGCAAATTATCCTTCAAGCAAAAGGTCGTCGAGGAGCTGGCCGCCGTCGCCGAACGCAAGCTCGAGGAATGGCGCGGCATCGAACGATGTCTGAGCGGCGGCTCAGATGCAGGGGCGGCTGAGGAATTTGAAACCGGGGTCTGGCATTCGCCCGAGCATTTCACCGACGCCTGCAAAGAATTGAAACACTGGTTGCGCGAAGCGTTGAAAGCAAAGACGGAAATGGTCGAGGCGAATCTTCGCCTCGTTATTTCTATTGCCAAAAAATACACCAATCGCGGCGTCAGCTTCCTTGACCTCATTCAAGAGGGCAACATGGGTCTCATGAAGGCGGTCGAGAAGTTCGAGTACCGCCGCGGTTACAAGTTCTCGACTTACGCCACCTGGTGGATCCGCCAGGCCATAACGAGGTCGATCGCTGACCAGGCGCGCACCATTCGCATTCCGGTCCATATGATCGAGACGATTAACAAACTGCTTCGGGTCCAGAAGCAGTTGGTGCAGGAATTTGGCCGCGAACCGAGTTCGGATGAGATTGCCGAGGAAGTCCATTTGCCGGTCGAACGGGTTCGGGCAGTGCTGCGTATGGCCCAGCAACCGATTTCCCTCGAGACTCCGGTCGGGGAGGGCGAAGACGCGCGCTTCGGCGATTTCCTCGAGGATAAGAAAGCGGACAATCCCGTGGAAATTACAAGCTTCAGCATTCTGAAGGACAAAATAAAAGATGTCCTCGATACCCTCAGCGAGCGCGAACGCATGGTCCTCGAACAGCGGTTTGGACTTGTCGATGGTTACAGCCGAACTCTCGAGGAAGTGGGCCGCCAGTTTCAAGTTACCCGCGAGCGAATCCGTCAAATCGAAGCCAAGGCGCTCCGAAAAATTCGCCATCCTACCCGCATCCGCCACCTGGAAGGTTTTCTCGAAGCCACTTTGACGGCAGGCTGATATTTGCCGCAACTTTGCGCTCACGGAACGGTTTGATCTTTCGGCCATGAATCCGGATATTCCAGAATATCGAGACCCTGCCTGGGCGTTGCTCAAACAGGCACGGCCCGTGCCTGTTGATCCGTTTTTCTCCCACAATGTCGTGCGTTGCGCCCGGCAAATCGAGTCGCCTGCCCATTGGGGCGGGGTCTTCCTGGCCAAAATCTTCGCTCCTCGCTTGCGGCTGGTTTGGGCGGGGGTGCTGATTTTAAGCGGCGTGGTCTGGTGGCAACTCGATCAACCCGACAATGCTATTGCCCGAAGCGCACCATCACCATTGCCCGTCTCAACGGAGGCCGTCCCCCAGGATGCCATCGTGGGGCAAATGGTGTTGGAGCTTGCACTGCTCGATGAGATTGACGGTCTATTGGAGGTGACCGAGGCAGGCGAGCTCAATGAAGATGATGTTGGCCTGTTGCTGTTTTAATGGCCGGGGCCCCGTGCAGCATTCGGCAACTGCCGACCCGAATTTGCTTCGGCTGGGCTGAAGCCTGGCCAGCCATAGCGACCGGCATTTCACCGTTTTGCTTCGGTGGAAGCTCAGTTAAGATAGGCTCGTGAAGCAAATCCTGGCGCGTTCGGTTTGGTGCCTGATCTTGATGTGGCTCTTTCAGGCTGCGCAAGCGGATGAGCCGGCTGCGAAACCGGCCATCGCGGATGCGCCATCGGCAGTCGAAATCAAAGAGTGGGAGAAACTCGAGGCCGTTCCTTCGCGTTTTCCGCGAGTTACCGACAAATTTGGATGCCGTTGGGGCCTGAACCATGATGGCGATATTGGCTTGAGCAATGTCGCGGATCAACGCATCGGCGCGTTCGAGCGGGGCGCGGTGTTAATGATCGATGGAAAAGAATTTAATGCGGCCGAAGCCGAGTCCAATGACGCTCTTCCGGCTTATCAGTTGCGCGGAAAGTCCGGAGAGCTGGAGATCGCGCGCCATATCTGGCTCGACCACGAACGGGGCGGCGCACGGTTCATCGACACCGTGAAGAATCCAGGGAGTGCGGCGAAAGCGGTCAAACTCGAAGTGCGGACCGACTTTGGCGATGGCGTCGAGGCCATATCGAGACTGGACGGTCGAACGTGGACCGGGCCGGACCTCGGCGGGGACAATGCCGGGCTTCTGGTAACTCAGGACGCTGAGAGTCAGAAGGCCGCTGTGCTCTTTTTGCTCGCGCAACCGCGCGCCGAGCCCCGCCCCGTTTTTAAAGTCGAAGACCGCGACGGGAACAGCAAGGCACGGCACGTGGCAATGTGGGAGGTGACTGTGCCCGCCGGCAAAAGCATCTCGGTGCTTTATTGGCTGCTGCAGAGACCAGGCCTGACTCCTGACCAGGCGAAGGGGGTGGCCGAAGCATTTGTGCGCGGCAGCCGGCTCATCCGCCCGCGCATGCCGCCCGACCTCGCTGAGACGGTGGTCAATTTTTCGCTTAAGGACGCAAGCGAAAGCGAAGCGCCGGCTGCGGACGCGCTGCTGGGCGGTCTTCGGAGGTTGTGCGAGAGGCTGGGCATCGAGCGGGGCGAGGAGGATGTCTATTGGATGAGTGCTAATTCACTGCTCTCCGGACAGGCGCAAGGCGAACCGGTGACGGTCGAATCCCGCTTTGGCACCATGACCATTCCACTGCCGGAAATAGCGGCGGTGCAGGGCGGAGCCGGGCGCGGGCGCTTGCCGCGCGTATTTCTGCGCGACGGCACCGTGCTCACCGGTCCTCTGAGCCTGCCGGGGTGGAAAATGGGCGGCGCCAAAGGCTGGAGCATTAACCTGACCGCTGAAGCGATCGAGGCCATTGTCCTAAAAACTTCACCGGACGACGGTGTGGTTTCGCCGCCGCCAGCCTTTTTGGCCGCACTCAACTCCGGCGAGGTATTGCCGCTGCAGTTGACGGATGCTGAGACACTTGCGCTAACCAGTCCGTGGGGCCCGGTCGAGGCAAGCATGAACCAAATCGTGGCTTTTTATCATCTCAAGGCGCCAGCCACCGCCTGCCGGCTCTGGCTGAGCGATGGATCGAAGCTCACGGTTTTTCCGACTCAGCGAGAGTTCACAGCGCGATCACCGCGCCTCGGCACCGTCACGCTGAATATTGCCGACCTCGCTGTATTCTCGCAACCTGCAAAGGAACTTCCTGATTTCTCCGCCGAGCCGGAGGAGATTCCGGACCTCGAAGCGTGCAAGGGCGACTTTTGCCTGCTCAAGGGCGGCAACCTCGTCGCCGGAGTGATCGCCCATGAATCTCTAACTTTGGTTTCCGGCGCGACCCAGACCGTGTTCACCCCCGCCGATTTGCGTCTCTTGCGCCGGATCGAAGGCGGAACCGACAGCGCGCCCGTTTTCCACCTCGCCTTGACATCCGGCGGTCAATTCGATGGCCTGTTGCCCATACCGTCACTCAAAATCAAGACCGCCACGGGCAATTGGGAAGTCCCGGTCGCTCACATCATGGCGGTGAAACGGGAAACTCAGCAATGACTCAACGGAAGCCGACTTTTCGATTTTTGTCCCGGCGGGTGCTGGCACCGGCATGGTGGCGACGTGTCGTGGTGGTGGCTTGTGTCATGGGCGGGGGGATGGACGCAGCCCCGCGCAAGGCGGCCGCGCCGGAAAACCTAGTTCCCGCGAACATGCAGCCGGTGCAGGATGACAAGGGCAACCAATGGAGCATCAACAATTACGGGTTCCTTCAGAACACCGGGAATTCGTTCTTTAACAACATCCTCATGCTCCATATCGGCGGCCAGCAATTCTACAATTACCAGCCGTTGATGACTCCCGATGGAAAGGAATTCGTTCTTCCCGGGCAACAGCCGCTGCTCGGTCTCCAGGTCACGCGCCGCGTCCGCCTGCTGGAAAAAGACGGCGCAATGCGATACGTCGATCTTTTTCACAATCCCGGCAGCGCACCGGTAATCGCGGCTGTCGAGTACCGAAACAATTTTTCCAATCCAGTGAAGACCGCCGTGAGTGACCGCGGGGTTACCAACCCCGGCGCGCTGACCAAAAACGAAACGTCGCTTCTCATCACCTCGAAGCAACAGGGCCAGAAAGCAGTCCTCTTCACCCTATCGAGTTCTGCCAGCAAAAACAAACCGTCATTTGGCAAGCGCAGCCAATTCGAGTGGAACTTTAGCTACACCCTGAGCGTGCCCGCCGGGCAAACCGTCGCCTTGTGCTACACCATCGCCCTTGTTCCTCCCATCAATGAAACCGACAAGGCAGCCATGGAGAAGCTTTTCAAGGCCGCGGCCGGCAGCCGGTTTTTGAAAACCGTCAGGCGGGAGGATCTGCCCCTCCTGGTGAATTTCAATCACGGAACCGGCGTCGGTCCAGCAGCGTTGCTTGCCAGCGGCGGACTGGAGACCCTGGATGTCGAGCGGGCGAAATCCGATGTGCTGGCGATGGGCGACAAGACCCGACTTTTTGGCACTGCAAGCTGCGGCGAGTTTAGCGTCGCCACGAAGTTTGGAACCGCTGTCATTCCATTCGAGCAAGTGGCGGCCCTGGTCGGCGGCCCGCGCAGCGGCGCTGGGGGCACGCGGGTTTACTTGCGGGATGGGCAATTGCTGTCGGGTCAGGTAAAGGCAACTGACTTTCGCTTCGTCATGCCCAGCGGGGCCCGGGTCGATCTCGATCTCGCAACGATGGACAGGCTCGTTCGCGGCGCCACGGCCGAAGAAGGGAAGTGGGCGCCGGAGACGGCGGCTCTGCTGGCAACTTTTTCCGGCGATCAAGTCGCCCTGGCCGCTAACGATGCGGCCGTTTTTCAATGCACCACATCCTGGGGACCGGTGCGCTTTTCGCTGGATGATATTTTGTGGCTCGGGCCCACCGATGAGGGTGCCGTCGGACACCATATCGAGTTCAAGGATGGCAGCCGCTTTTTCGGTTTCTTGTCGGGTCCCGAGGTGTTGCTTCGGACGCGGCTGTTTGCGGAAAAGACCTTTCCTCCTGGACATATTCGCGCCCTGGTGACGTCCGGTGCGCTGGCGAAGAGTCGGGAAGAAAGCGCCGAGCCGCGGGCGCTTGAACAACCTCACGTGTTGCTCGCGGGCGGCCAGCGGCTGCTCGGCCAAATCGAGGCCGAGGCCTTGACGGTGCTCACGAGCATCAAGGCCATCCAGATTCCTCCCCAAAGCATTCGCACTTTGCGCAATGCGCGGGAGGAAAGCGAACCGGGCGGGAGCGAGGACACTCCGCCCTTTCAAATCGAATTGTGGGGCGGCGGCACCATCCTGGGCCAATTGAAGGATCCCGTGGTGCCAATACGGGTCCGCGATGCCGTCTGGCGTGTGCCGGTGGATGATTTGGTCGAATTCAACACGCCGACCCCTCATGTTTCCGATGAAACTCGAATCAAGATCGCCGCGCTGGTTCGTGAACTTGGCAGTGATGAATGGGAAAAACGGGAGGCAGCGAGCGCGGCGCTGGCGGAGTTTGGCTTCATGGCCAAGTCCGTTCTCGAGGAAACCCTTAAAACTTCGCCAGACCCTGAAGTGCAGCGACGGGTCGAAAAATTGCTCGACGATTTTCAATGATGGAACCGCCTGCCTCATCTCGGTCTGGAGACGGCCCACCCTCGGGCCGCACTCGAGCCGGCCGGACACCGGGCCGCCTCGAAGATTTCACGCCTTCGAGCCGCGGTGTGCCGTGGGCCGGCCGTTTCCAAGCAGCCGCGCGAAGCGTGACTCGGCGGCTGGCGCTCACGTACTTTTTGGCGGGTCTCCGAAAAGGCATTTGGTTGGTGGCGGCAGCGGTGCCTGTGCTCATTATCCTGCGGCTGTCCGGCATACGGGCTCCAGAAGTTTCAATCGTGATGGTCCTGCTGGCAGCGTGGGCGCTGATGGCACTGAATTATTCCTGGCGCAGGTGGCCCACGCCCTACGCAGCTCTCGCGGCCTGGGACCGCGCTGCGGGACGTAGCGATCTCTTTTCCAGCGCCCTGATTTTCGAAGAGGAACTTGCCAGACAAGGCGTGGAGGTCGATCCCGGTCGCGAACTCCATCTTGTCCGCGCTGGCAACGGTCTGGCTGACATGCAGGCCTCGCTGAAGCAAGAACTGCGGCTGCCACACTCCACCTGGACATGGCTGGCCCCCAGCCTTGCCCTGCTGATGATTTTTGTGCCATGGCTCAAGCCGCAACTCTCGGCCGGAGACAGTCCAATGACAGCGAGCATGCTCGCCAACGCCAAAAACGAAGCCGAGAAACTGCTCGTGTCCGAGAAGCGAGCGGCTGAAATCAAGGAACTGAGTGAAGATGAAAGGCGCCGACTTGCTGAATTGCAGAAATCGATCCAGGAGACAGCGGCAAAGCTGAAGGATGCCGCGGAGATGACGCCGCGTGAGGTGCTTGCCGAACTCGAGAAGCGAGCGCGCGAGGCGGAAGACCTCGCCAAAGAACTCGGCGCCGATAATACGGCTTGGGCGTCCGAGCAAATGCTCGCGGAAATGCGCAAGCACCCGGACACCGCGGATCTCGCCTCGGGCATCAGGGACCGAAATGCCGGGACAAGTGGCGCAGAGTCCCGCCAGATCGCCAATCAACTCGAAAACCCTCAGCTCACCTCGGAAGCGTCCGAGCGAATCGCCCAGGCACTGGATCGCACCATGAATAAAGCCACTGATGATGACCGCAAGAAAATGGTTGGTCAGCACGTAGGCGCCGCCGACCAGCATATGGAGAAGCAGGAGGCACCCGCGGCCTCGGGGGAATTTGCGAAGCTCGCAGAGAAATTTGAGCGCCAGGAACAGCGGGAGAATTCCCAAAAGGAATTACAAAAACTTGCTGAACGACTCCGCCAGTCTGGCGGTTCCATCATGGGCCAGAACAACCAGGGGATGAAAAAACTCGCCGGCAACCAAAGCGGGGCGGCCACTCAGCCCTCGACCATGCCTGATATGACGCCGCTGGGACAACTTGATGGGGCGCGCGGGGATTCGAGCCAGCTGCCTGTGCCAGGCCTGGGCAAAATTCCTGAGATAAAATTTGGGAAGGGCCGTGGCTCGGTCATTCCCGGCACCGGCAAACTGCCCATTGATATTAAGTCGCTGACCTTGATTCCTGGCACAGCAGGGCAGCCGGAAATGGCCTTGCCGCTGGCAGCCCCAATCCCAGGCACCGCTGCCAAGGCCGCCCTGAGCGCGCCAGGCCTCGAAGGGGGAGCGGCCGCCCAGGGTGGGCTTCGCGCGGGGCGCGGGCATCTGCCTTCCGGCAATTCACCCAGCAAACCAAAGGTCGCAGGGGCTCAGGGGGAGGTCGCGGGCTCAATCAACGAGGATGGCGAATCATTTGTGCGGCAAATCGAAGGCCAGCCGCATGAAGAAGCAGCGTTGCGTGCCGCCAAGAAAACGGCGGCGGATTTCGTGAAGGTTCAGGAAGAGGCGTTTGACGAACAAGCGTTGCCCCCAAGCCGGCGCCAGCAGGTGAGACGCTATTTCGAAGCCATCCGGCTTCGCTTCGAGGAATGAAAATCTGGCTATGGGCGTTCCCTTGCAAGAATGATTTCCCGTAAACCTGTGTCCGATGAAGGTTGCTGCGGGCAAAATCCTGGAAGTCGGTCGTGGCCGAAATCAAGTGCTGGCCTGGCGTTTGTGCCGGCGGTTTCCTTTTCGTTATTACGCTCCCTACGTGTTTTGCAAATTGCTTCTGGATCCGGTATATCGGGAGGTGGCGCGAGAGCTTTACTCGAGCCGTCATTCGTTGCTGGATATCGGGTGCGGCCCAGGGTTGCTGGCGTGTTATCTTCGTGAATGCGGCTTCTCGGCTCCCATTCACGGCTGTGACTACGATGGGGAGAAAATCGCGGTGGCGGCTCGAATCATGAAGGGCGATTCGGCGACCACATTTAAGTTGGGCGATGCCCGTAAAGGTCTGCCTTCCCACTGCGGGGACGTGGCCATTCTCGACGCGCTGCAATTCTGCACAGCGGCGGAACAGACAGCCTTATTGGAAACGGCGGCGGACCGTGTCGCACCGGGCGGCAAACTCATCATTCGCACTTGTCTGAGGGAGAAAAACTGGAGGTTCCGCCTAACTCACGTGGGCGACCGGTTTGCCAAGGGCACTTCATGGATGGCCGAACACGCGGTGTGTTATCCCAGCCGGGAGGCAATCGCGGCTCAATTGCAGGGTGTCGGGTTGGAAGGGGAGGTGCGAAGTCTTTCAGGCGTGCTGCCTTTTAATAACTTCCTTTTTGTTTTCCGGCGGTCGTGAAAGTCGTCTGACGGAGCGCCTTGCAGTGACGCCGGATTGGGCGACCTTTGGCGGTGATCTCGCCTTCGTCGAACCGCCGGCATTTCCTGACCCGTTTCGGATGCGGGTTTGGCGGGCTCGCGTTGCAGGCTTTGATGCAGAGTGAAACGCGGGCGGCAGCGGCGTCGACCGCAGTCGTTGTGGACCCGGTCAATCCCTATCAACCGAGGCAACCGCATTTCGCGCCCAAGGCGAAATCGGTGATTTTTCTGTTCATGGTTGGCGGACCGTCTCACGTTGACACCTTTGATTACAAACCGGAGCTGCAGAAGCGTGGCGGTCAGAAGGTGCCCGAGTCATTTAGGAAGGCGGTCGAGGCGACGCGCTTTGCCAACATTTTCAAAGGCTGCAAAGACGAGTTGCTGGCGAGCCCGTGGAAGTTCACTCAGCGAGGTCAAACCGGTCTTTGGGTCTCCGAGCTGTTGCCGCACATGGCGAAGCAGGTGGATGATCTCTGCGTCATTCATTCGATGCAGGCCGACAGCAACAACCATGGCCCGGCGAGCATCCAGTTGCACACCGGTGACATCGTGGGCGGGAAGGCCAGCATGGGATCGTGGGTAACTTACGGTCTGGGCAGCGAAAACCAAAACCTTCCGGCTTATGTTTTGCTCTTCGAGGCTGGCCCACTTGGCGGCGCGACCAACTACAGCAATGGTTTTTTGCCGGCGGCATTTCAGGGTACGCGTTTGCGCGATTCTGGGACTCCGGTGCTTGACCTCATTCCGGCCGGTGAGTTCGCCGGCGCGCAGACACAGACCTTTCAGGCGTTGCGCGAACTGAATCTGCTCCATCGCGCCACGCGTCCAGGGTTCACGGATCTGGACGCGCGCATCGCGAGCTATGAACTGGCCTATCGCATGCAATCCGCGGCCCTGGAAGTTGGTGACATCGACAAGGAGCCGGAACACATTCGCAAGAGTTACGGCTTCGAGCATCAGGACAAGGAGACGGTAAGATTTGCCCGCAAATGCCTGCTCGCCCGGCGGCTCGTCGAACGTGGCGTCCGCTTTGTGCAGCTTTATGACATGCACGAAAAAGATGGCTGGGACGCGCACGGCAATCTGGCGAAAAATCACGAAACGCACGCGCGCGTGGTCGATCAGCCGATCTCGGCTTTGCTGACCGATCTCAAACAAAGCGGACTGCTCGACACCACACTCGTCATTTGGGCCAGCGAATTTGGACGCACGCCGATGATGCAGGGTGACGGAGGGCGCCAGCACAACTGCGCCGGCTTCACCATCTGGATGGCTGGGGGCGGAGTCAAACCCGGCCTTCGCCTGGGCGCCACTGATGAGCTCGGGCTCATGGCCACGGAAAACCCAATTCCCTTTAAAAACCTGCACGCCACGATCCTTAGAGCAATGGGTGTCAATCACGAAAAGCTGTATTTCCAGACCAATGGCCGCCTCGAACGGCTGACCGGAGTTCAAAATACCGCGCAGATCATTCCGGCGGTGCTGGCGTAATGCGGCGCCCTGAATTTTGGGGACGGCGCGCCTTGCCTTGTCTTCGGCATTGATGGTGCCGGACCTTCGGTCCAGTCGCTTCCCCGAAGCCGGCGACAATGCCGGAGGGCGCGCCCTTGCGCCTGGAAGCGTGACCGGCGGCCCGAGGGCGGGCCGTCTCCAAGGTCCCACGAACCTATTTCGCGGCAGTCTGGACCGTCGAGAGCGGAAACGGCTGCAGTTCCATCGCGATGGTACCGTCCCCGGGCTTGAGCAGGCGAACAAGGCCGTCGGCCCCGGCGCAGGCCAGGAACGAGCCGTCCGGCTGGTAGGTCACCGCATAAACGCCCGTGGGCAGCTCGATCTTTTTTAAGAGGGCCACCCCTTGCGTCAGATAAGCCTCGACTTTCGCCTTCTCGTCGGCATTTCGGCTGAAAGATTCCTTCCTCAAAATGGCTTTGAGGTCTTCAGGTAACTTGCTATCCACATCGCAGCCATAAAACGCGACGATGCCTTTGATCAGCGACCCGGTGGCATTTTCATCGGTGCGGGTGCCACCGACGGCGAAACTTTTGCCGTCAGGCGCGAAATCTGCCGCCCAAATGCGGCCTTCAATCGGTGGAAACTTGCGGATGAGATTCGAGTCGTCCCCGATTTTGCGTTCGACTTCCCGGTTGGTTCGATAGAGGCGGGGCTCGCCGTCGCTGCCGCCGACCAGAATCTCGTCGCGCTCAGGATGCCGCGAGAGGGCCTGCAATCCGCCTCTGAGCGCGCCCGGCGTGATAGATGTGATGTTATCAATGAATCGCTGCGTCGCGAAATCACTGAGCTTCGCGGTCATGTCGCGCCCGGCAGAAAACACCTGGTCGCCTTTCACTGACCAGGCGGTGTCCTGCACCCAGTCTTCGTGCGTAAGCACAAAAAAGGTCTGCTTGCCTGTGTCAGCCTCGATGGCTCGCACGGATTTATCCGCCCCCCCGAAGGCCACGTTCTTGCCATCAGGGGACCAGGAAGCGCCATAGACCGTATCGAAAGTGACAGGCTGTGAGAGCACGAGTTTTTTCTCGGCGACGTCCCAGACCTGGACTTCGCCCATGCGTCCGGGCTGGCCGCCTGCCACCGCCAACCGTCGGCCGTCCGGAGAGAAACTTACCGACTCGATCCGTTCACTAAGCCCAATGAGGCGCCCAATCAGCGCTCCGTTATCGGCTCGCACCAGCAACGTCTCATGGAAACCGCTAACGGCGAGGAGTTGTCCGTCTGGAGAAAAATCGATCGCTGTGACCAGCGGAGCGTGGGCGTAAACCGGCGGATGCTCCGCATCCCACACCTGCCTTGCGTGCGCAGGGGTGTCATCAACGCCCCCTTCCTGAATCCACTGGCGAATTAGCGAGATTTCCTGCGGTCTTAAGGGATCGGCCTTTTTGGGCATCTCGGCTTTCCCATCTGGACCAGGAGTAATATTCTTCACCACCGACGACTCGTCCGGTTTGCCCGGAACGATGCCCGGCCCGGCGTCTGCGCCACCTTTGATCAAAGCGGCAAAATCTGTCATGATCAATTCACCCTTGGCCTTGGCCGGCTGATGACACCCGGTGCAGTTGGCCTGAAAAATCGTACGGATCTGTCTCCAATAGGAAACGGGTTTGCTCGGATCATCCGATTTGGCTTCCTCGGCTCGAGAAAACAATGAGAGCAGGCCGATCAGGCTGGTGGCCGCGAGGCAACGTTTGAGCAACATGGTTGGTGAGGGAGCAGAGGTTACGGAAAGCAAAGTGCGGCAGGCAATCCTGCTGCCTTTGCCCGACCAGGCTAGCAACGTGAAACCTACGGTCTGGGGTGACAGTGCGCAACCCGTCGTGATGCCCGACTGCCTGCCGTGAAAGCGAAAACCAGCGGACTCGCGGCGCTCATCCCTCCTTTCGAAGCTCTGCGATTCAACGAAACCAGGTGTAGACGAGGGCCAATGCTTCGCCCGCCACGGCTTTGACGCCGGCGCTCGATCGCCACCAATGCTCCGGGTCGTATTCCTGAGACGGAACGCTGATGATGCCTATTTCCCAGTCTTTGCCGAAGGTTCGACGATAAACGAGTTGTGTGCGGCGGGCGTGGGGGCCCAGGGTGAGAACATTGAAGCGCCGTGGGGAGCTTGTGGAAAGTTCGGTTTGCTCGATCGCAGCCTTGAGCGACTCGGCGCTTGCCTCGGTGCGATCTTTGCGTCGCGCGGGCGTGGCCACGGGAATGATGCGCTCGTCCGCCACGCCCAATTTGACCAGAGTGGCTTCCGCCACGTTCGCAAAATTCTGCCAGGGCACGAGCATTCCGCCCCGCTCGATGGGAATGCCCGTGGTGAAGAGACGCGTCGTCTCTCCGCGGCGGAAGCTGTCCGCCGCGACGGCGACGGCATAGTCCGGCGCCCAGCCCTCGACGACGAGCACATCGCAGTGATCAAGGGGCGAATTTACGGCCAGCACTGGATGCAAAGTGTGGAGAGCTCCAACACACAGTGTGACGCTTATGGCCAGGCCGATGACAAGGGCGGGCCACGTCAACCGCCGACGCACGACCGTTCGCTTGGCGAGCCAAAAGTTGGGCTGAAACATCTTCATTATGACGCAGCGATTATTCCGCGCAGTGATCTCGAGAAAACTTTCATTGTAGCCCGCTTGGGTCGGGCGGTCCGGCTTCATCGAAACCGGCTCCAAGTGTGCAAAGGTGCCTCGCTCACTTACGCCCTCGGCCGTTGCGTCGAATCTACGAGAGACCCGCCATCGCCCTCATCGTGGATCGTGCAAAAGCCGACAACTACGCTTTCCAGACGTTGATTCAGGGCCCGGTGGAAAGCATCCCCTTCCAAACGCGCCGCGGCGATGACTTCGCGGAGAAGGATCGGCGCGGAATTAATCGTCCGCGGCAAGCAGACAAAAGGAGTCCGCGGTCCCCAGAGGACTATCTCCCGCCTTTTTCGCGTCTCACTCGTTCCCAACGAGCTTTTTGAGCGGCGGAGATTCTGGCGCGAGCCTGGGCGCTCATGCGCCGCTTTTTGCGGCCGCCGCCACTTTTTATAGCTGGGCCGCCTCCCAACCCTCGAAGGAGTGACGAAAGTTCCCCCTCGAGGACTTCGATGCGTTCCCGAATAGCTACGGCGCGGCGCAGATCGGCTGTCGTAAGTTCACTGTTCATGGTCCGGACTTAAGTCCTCTTTCGACAAAGTCAACGCGAACGCGACACTACATCACCGAGCAATAGTCAGGCAAAACCGCGCCCAATTGGCTGTAACTCCCTCCTGAGTCTGGTCACGGACGGATTTGGCGCATGCTTTTCTTGCGCGGTGTGGCTGGACGGCAAGATTGACCATCATGTGGCGGATTCTTTTTTTTCTCGCGATATCATCCGAGGCTTGGGCGACCGATTGGTCGCAATGGATGGGAGCTCAGCGCGACGGAGTGTGGGATGAAACAAACCTGATCGAGACATTTTCCCAGGGCGGGCCGAAGGTGCTGTGGCGAACTCGAATCGGGCCAGGCTACACCGGACCC
This sequence comes from Verrucomicrobiales bacterium, assembly GCA_050998515.1. Classification (GTDB taxonomy): domain Bacteria; phylum Verrucomicrobiota; class Verrucomicrobiia; order Verrucomicrobiales; family V1-33; genus JBPCQC01. The sequence continues at coordinate 49,441 of JBPCQC010000012.1, read as the reverse complement.
AGCGTCGTCGGTGAAAAGGTTTTCGTCATGGATCGAAAAGCAGGCCCGAAATCTCCCGAGGGGACTCCGGGAGTTGAACGGCTTGTCTGTTTGGAAGCGGGGAACGGCAAAGTAATTTGGCAAAAGCAATGGGATGCTTTCTACAGCATCGATTACTCAAACGGACCACGGGCGACACCCACCGTGCACGAGGGACTCGTGTTTGCGCTCGGGGCGGAGGGTCACCTGGCATGCTTCAACGCTGACTCGGGCGAGGTGGTGTGGAAACGCGAGTTGAAGACCGACTTCCAGTGCACCGCGCCTACCTGGGGCTTCGCCGGCCATCCACTCATTTATAAGGATTCGCTCGTCTGTCTGGTGGGCGGCAGCGGCAGCACCTGCGTCGCACTGGATCGAAAAACAGGGCGGGAAAAGTGGCGTGCTCTATCATCGGGCCAGGCCGGTTACTGTCCGCCCACTTTGATCGAAAACGCGGGCCAGCCGGTCCTTATCCTTTGGCATGCGGATGCGATCAACGCGATCGATCCCGATACCGGCAAGGTTTATTGGACGATTCCGCGCACTACGCTCTACGGTGTCAGTATGGCCGGGCCGCGCGCGAGGGCCGATCAACTTTTAGTCAGCGGCTTTTGGTGGGGATGCAAAATGCTCAAGATGAAGCCGGACAACTCGGCGCCCGAGGTGCTATGGGAAACCGAGAAGGAAAGCGATCGGCGCACCACCCACCTCAATGCGCTCATGTGCACACCTGTGGTTGTCGATGACCATTTCTATGGCGTATGCAGTTACGGACAATTGCGCTGTCTCGACTGGATGACCGGCGAGCGAAAGTGGGAAACCTTCGCGGCCACCACAGGTGGCAAGGAACAGCGCTGGGCAAACGCATTTTTGACTCGCATCGGACGCACCGGAAACCGCTTTATTATTTTCAATGAAAAAGGGGATTTGATTTTCGCCACGCTCACACCGCTCGGTTACCAGGAAACCGGACGGGCTCACGTCATCGAGCCTGACAATCATGACTGCGGACGGCCGGTAGTCTGGAGTCATCCGGCCTATGCCAACGGCAAGGCGTTTGTGCGCAATGACAGCGAGATTATCTGCGTCGAGTTGGCGAAGAGCGCTGCGGAAAGCCGCGGCCGGTAATTGGAGGCTACTCGGGCTCTGGCGGGTATTCCAGGGCGGCAGCGAGGCGCTGCTCGTGATCAGCTTCCTGCACGCCTTCGCGGACCAACAACTCCGCCGCATTGGCCTCGGAAGCCGGTCCTGTTTTTGGAACCCACTCTCCGGTTTGGCTCACCGGCTCGTCCCACGCGGTAATTTCCTCGAGCTCGGGACTGGCCTCAGGCGCCGCAGCAGGATCTGCAACGCCGAGCAATTCCTCATAAGCCTGGGCCAGATCGGCTTCGTTGAAATCTTCCCGCCCGTCGAATCGGGCGATTTCGTCGGCTCGTTCAATTACCATTTCCCGCGTGACCGTCCCCAGCCCTTGCGAACCAACTTCGATTTTCCCCGGCCGCAATTCCAAGTCTGTGTGTTTCATGATTTTCTCCTCGTGAAAATGTCCTGCTTAAAAACCTAGCCGGAGATCGCACCCGGCAACCTTAGTGCGCCTATGCCCTTCCCTTAATTCGGATCTGAATGATCAGCGAAGATTTCAGCTCGCTGAGATGCCAGCTTGCTTGGGCGGAACCTGCACGTTTCTTGGGATCGTGAAACCCAATTTCCCGTCTGCGGCTTTGGCCGCCTGCATTCTGGGGCTGAGCCTCGGGCAGCTTGGTTCGCATGTGATGGCTGCCGAGCAAATGATTGACGGCCGGCGCTTCTCATTCCCGGATGATTACACGCTCGAACTGGCAGCGCAGCCGCCATTGGTTGACCGGCCGATCGAAGGCTCCTTTGACGACAAAGGACGGCTTTACGTGACCGAGTCCTCGGGATCGAACGAGCCGGTTGCCGAGCAATTGAAAAAGAAGCCGCATCGCGTGCTGCGGCTCGAGGACACGAACGGGGACGGCATCTTCGACCGGCGCACCGTGTTCGTGGACAAGCTGATGTTTCCCGAAGGAGTCCTTTGGCACGAAGGCGCTGTATTCGTAGCCGCTTGTCCGGAGATCTGGAAATTCACCGACGGCAACGATGATGGAGTCGCCGACTCTCGCGAGGTCTGGTTTGATGGCAAAACGCTGACCGGCTGTGCGAACGACCTGCACGGGCCTTACCGCGGCCCCGACGGCTGGATCTATTGGTGTAAGGGCGCCTTCGCCGAGCAAACCTATGAGCTCACCCGAGCCTCAGGCGCAAACAAGGGGGAGAAGACGAAATCAAGCAAAGCCTGGAAGACGCGCGCTTCACACGTTTTTCGAGCGAGGCCCGATGCCAGCGGGATCGAACCTGTTTTCACCGCGGGCATGGACAACCCGGTGGGTCTCGCCTGGACGCCGGAAGGGGAGCTGATCGTGAGCGGAACCTTTTTTCAACATCCAGCAGGTGGCCGGCGCGACGGACTTATTCACGCCATTCGCGGAGGGGTTTGGGGAAAAGATCATGATGTGATCGAGGGGCATCCGCGCACCGGCGGTCTCATGCCACCGATGACACACATGGGACCGGCGGCACCGTGCGGGCTGATTCGCTATGGTCGCGACTTGCTTTGCTGTCAGTTCAACATGCGCAAAGTCAGCCGCCATCGTCTCGTTCCGGAAGGATCAACTTATCGCACCGAGGACAGTGATTTCCTTCTTTGCGATCACCCGGATTTCCATCCGACCGCCGTGCTCCAGGTTGCGGACGGCAGTGTGCTCGTCATTGATACCGGCGGGTGGTATAAACTCTGTTGCCCGACCTCGCAGCTTGCCAAGCCGGATGTGCTCGGCGCGATTTACCGGCTGCGAAAAAAAGGTGGAGAAATGCCCGTCGCTCCACCGAAGGCGCAATGGGAAATCGTCAATGCTGACAATCCAGCGGAATTGCGGGAACACTTGAAGTCGCCAAATCTGGCTCTGCGCCGCGCCGCCGCGGAGGCCCTGGGTCAGTGGCCGGCGAAGCAGCCCGCGGATACGAGCACTCTGGGCGCTCTCGAAGCGGCTTCGCGCGCGATTGTTTCGCCATTGCTCGAGGCCGCCGCCGCCCAGGATGCGGACCGCTTTCTCGAACACGCGATCACTTATGCGCTGATCGAGGGCGGCGATCCGCGCAGCGTGCGCGAAGGTTTATCGAGTGCCCATCCGCGGGTGCAACAAATCGCGCTTTATGCGATCAATGAAATTGACATCGAATGTGTCGACAGAATGGCGGTCATCGACCTCCTTTCGGCGCCTGACGAGCGGGTGCGCTCGGCAGCGCTTTACGTGGTGGGCCGGCATCCGGAATGGTCATTCGAGGTAATTCCGTGGCTTCGTCGGCAACTGGCATCGCCCGGCGCCGGTGGTGAGACGCTCAAACGCGTATTGCTGGCCTTGATCAAGGATGAGCGCACTCAAAGGTTAATTGGCGACGAGATAAGGGGAGCCGCCAAGGCCGCTGCGCGCGCCACGCTGCTGGATGTGATGGCTCATTATCGCGCAAAAAAGTTTCCGCCCGCCTGGATCGATCCGCTGAAATTGGCGCTGGCCAAAGAGGAACCCGGGGAATTGGCGCAGGCCTTACGTGTGCTGTCGGCAGCGCCACCGGAAGCGGCAGAAGTTTTCCCGCAGCAACTTGATACGATTGCGCGCAGTGAGAAACAGCCACTGGCGATTCGTCTGAGGGCCGTCGCCCTCATGCGGCCGGCCAGGCTCGATGATTCGTTGTTCGCGGTGGTGGCGCGTCCGTTTCAGGACGCCAGCGTCCCAGCCGACCGCGCGGCGGCTATCGAGGTGTTGGCGCATTCAAAGGCCCCACCAGAAAAGCTCTGGCAAGTGGCCTCCTGGCTCCCCAGCGCGAGCCTTCTCGAACGGCCAGCCATGCTTAAAGCGTTCAAAGGCTGCGGCGACGAAGCCGTCGGCCAAAAAGTCGCCGAGGCGCTCGACCAATCAAGCGGGCTCAAAAACCTGTCTGACGAGCTGGTCAAGGAATGCCTGGGCGCGTTTTCTGAAAACGTGCAACAGCGGCTGATGAAAGCACGGACCGCCGGGCCCCAGGAAATCGCTCAACAACAAACCCGTCTCGCCGAGCTGGAAGCCGCATTGGACGCTGGCGATGCGAACCGCGGCTCGCTGGTATTCCAGAGCGCGAAGGCAGTGTGCAACACGTGCCATCAAATCGGCTATAAAGGCGGACTCATTGGCCCCGACCTGACAAAGATCGGCGCCGTCCGCACGAAGCGTGATCTGCTCGAGGGCGTCATTTTTCCTAGCGCGAGCTTTGTTCGCAGTTACGAGCCAGTTCAAATCACGAAAAACGATGGGCAGTCGATTTACGGCATTGTTCGAGGACAGAGCCCCGATGAAGTGACGTTGGCCACCGCCCCGAATATTCCCGAGCAAAGTGTGCCTTTAAGCGAAATCAATCAGATGACTCCGGGCGAGCTCTCGCTCATGCCCGGGGGCTACGATCAATTGCTTACTCCCCAGGAACTTTCAGATCTTGTGGCTTTCCTGGCATCTTTGAAATAGGGGTGGCATCGACGGCTCGCCGATGGGTATCGGCGGCGGCCCGCCGATGGGGATCACCCATCCCCCAGCGGCCGATGCCAACCTTATCGCTTTCTTTGTTTCAGCAGCCACGCGTAAGTTTGCGGATTCGCATAAACCGGGGTCCAGCTTTCGTGCGCGATATCGGGAAAAATCTCAATCTCGACATCCCTGGCGCCGGCCTTCTTGAGGGCGTCGACCATTTGCTGGCTTCGGTGAACGGGCACGGCTTCATCCTTCGCGCCGTGATAAACACGAAACGGGATGCGCTTTACTTTTTCCGCGTCCTTGGGATTTCCCCCGCCGCAGATGGGAATGGCAGCCGCGAACAGGTCGGGATATTTCGCGGTCATTTCCCACGTGGCAAAGCCACCCATGCTGAGGCCGGTGATGTAGAGCCGCGATTTGTCCGCGCGGTATTTTTCGGCCAGCGCATCCACGAGTTCTTTGAGCTGGTCGATGTTCCAGGATCGCTCTTTCGGGCACTGCGGTGAAATCAGGATGAAGGGTTGCAAATCTTTATTCGCTTCGACCAACCGAGGCGGTCCGTGCTTCTTGACCAGCTTGAGGTCGTCGCCCCGCTCGCCCGCTCCATGCAAAAATAGCATCAACGGTGAACCGGCAAAGGGCGGTCTTTTTGGAAGCCACAGCCAGAATTTGATGCGTCCTGTGGCGGTATGGAATTCTTGTCGGACTTGTTCGCCGGGCGAAGGATCTTTGGCGCCCGAAACCGCAGCAGAGAGGGAAGCGGACATGACCAGAAGGCAAAAAAATTTGAGCATGGGGGACCTTGGGACAGACGAACAGGCTGGCGCCGGGCAGCGCTATTAGCCGGAAGTCTGGTCGAGAGCGAGATTTTTCCTAGTCGGAATCACAATTCCGCTTAACGGATAGCCGCCGCATGCACATCGAAGACATTTTTGCTGGGCAGTCCACCACGTTTTCGTTCGAGTTTTTTCCGCCAAAAACCACGGAGACGGCGGAGAAGCTTTATGAGACGATCGCGCACCTCGAATCGTTCGGGCCCTCATTTGTTAGCGTGACGTACGGCGCGGGGGGAACGACGCGCGAATTGACTCATGATCTTGTGGTGCGCCTCAAGACCCGAACGTCACTTGACCCCATTCCGCACCTGACCTGCGTATGCCACCAGGAGCATGAGGTTCGCGAAGTCCTCGAGCGCTATGCCTTGGCTAACATTAGCAATATTCTGGCGCTCGGGGGCGATCCACCACGCGAAAAGACGGATTACGATCGCTCTCGTGATGCCTTTCATTACGCCGCGGATCTGGTGCGGTTTATCCGGCGCTTCTGTGAAAACGGCGGCCTGCCTGGCGACCCCCGTGGTTTTGGCATCGGCGTGGCCGGGTTTCCCGAAGGACACCCCGCCACACCCAATCGGCTCAAGGAAATGGACTATCTCAAAGCAAAAGTCGAGGCCGGCGCGGATTACGTCGTGACCCAGCTATTCTTCGACAACCATGACTTTTATGATTTCCGCGAGCGCTGCGAGCTGGCCGGCATTCGCGTTCCCATCATCGCCGGGATCATGCCGATCACATCCAAGGCTGGCCTCTCCCGGATGGCGGATCTGGCGGCCGGCGCTCGCTTCCCTGCCAAGCTGCTGAAGGCCCTGACTGGCTGCGGTGACGACCCGGAGGCTGTGCGTCGAATCGGAGTTCTCTATGCCACCGAACAATGCGCCGACCTCCTCGACCACCAGGTGCGCGGCATTCATTTTTACACACTCAACCAATCCAGCGCCACGCGCGAAATCTACGCGAATCTGGGATTGCGGGTGTAGCCGAAATCAAGGCGGAGACCTTGGAGTGCGGAACCGGAGCGAAGCGGAGATAGCCGAAGGCAAACTCGTCTCCTCTTTTCCAAGCGAGATTCACCGTGCGGCCACAAAACCCTGCTGATACCTCCGAACGACGCAAAAGTTACTCACCGAGGATCGTCCGCTTCGCATCAGCCAGTTATATCTCAACGCCGCGGAATTGTGGTTGTTGCGAGGCGCAAACTTGTAAGCACCGCTTGCGGTCGGTCTGTGTGAGAGGCCGTTCAGCCTTTGACTTCTCAATTGGCCGGAGGAAGTGATCACTGATCACGTTGTGACTACCCAAGCCAAGCCTTCACTTGTGGCAGCGATCGAAGCGGGAGGCACGAAGTTCGTCTGCGCGCTCGGTCGGGGTCCTGATGAACTGGTGGCGGAAACGCGCATCCCAACCACCTCGCCGGCGGCGACGCTGGGCAGTGCGATCGACTTTTTCAAGGCCGCGGAAGGACAGCATGGAGAAAAGATAGCAGCCTTGGGCGTCGCCACCTTTGGTCCGGCCGACGTGAATCCCGCTTCTCCGTCATTCGGGTTCATCACCACGACTCCGAAGGCGGGTTGGGCTCGCACCCGTGTGTTGGGTGCGCTGCGCGATGCCTTCCCTGTGCCGGCAGGATTTGACACTGATGTCAACGGGGCGGCGCTTGGCGAGTGGCGTTGGGGAGCGGGGGCTGGCAAAAACTCGGTGCTTTATCTAACGGTCGGAACTGGCATTGGCGGCGGACTTTGCATCGGCGGCCACTCTCTTCACGGGCTCACTCATCCGGAAATGGGCCATGTGCTGGTGTCTCGTCCGGCGGCGGAACGCGCCATCTTCGGCGGCGTCTGTCCGTTTCACGGTGATTGCCTTGAAGGCATTGCCTCCGGTCCAGCCCTCGCGGCGCGCTGGGGCTGTCCGGCCGATTCCTTGCCCGACGACCACGCCGCCTGGGACCTTGAAGTCGATTATCTGGCGAGCGCGCTCTGTCAGTTCATCTTCGTCGCGTCGCCCGAGATCATCATCCTCGGGGGCGGGGTGGGCGGACGCAGCCATTTGTTGTCGCCGCTGCGCGAGCGAGTCGCGGCCCGAATCAACGGATACGTGCCGCTGCCGGCGGTTGTGCCGCCGGGGCTGGGCTCCCGCTCTGGTCTCCTCGGCGCGCTCGCACTTGGCCTTGCGGCATTGAAGCGCGGGACGATGTAGGTGCGTGCCATGTCGCAGGATCTTTCGCTGCTGACTTTCAGTCTGTTAATGCTCGGCGGGCAGTTTTCGCCCGGTCCTGACATGCTTTTGCTGACGCGCAATGCGCTGCTCCATTCGCGCCGGGCGGCGCTGCTGACGGTGTGCGGCATAGCTTTGGGCCTTTTGATCCATTGCGCGCTCATTCTGGGTGGGGTCGCTGTGGTGTTGGAAAAATCCCCCGCGGCATTTACGGTCCTGCGTTTTGGCGGCGCCGCCTACCTTGTCTATCTCGGCATCCGGCTTCTGCTCGGCGCTCGACGCGGTGAGAAGCCGATCGCCCCAGCGCATTCCAATATCGAGTTGAAGGCGAGGAGCGCTTTCATCCAGGGCCTTTTGACGAACCTCCTCAACGCCAAAGCCATTGTGTTTTTGCTGGCGACGCTCACGGCATTTCACCCCCTCGAGTCTGCACCGTTGCGCAAATGGGCGCTGGGAGGCATTGTCGTCGGTCAGGCGCTCTTATTTTGGAGTCTCTTCGTTTGCGCCCTGAATTGGCCTCCGTTACGCACATTTTTTGTGCGGCGCGCGCCAGCCGTGAACACATTCTTCGGCATTTTCCTTTTGATTGCCGCCCTTGCCGCGGTGTGGCCGCAGGGTTAGGTTGCGATATGTCCCCCTGGATTTCCCTGCATTGCGCGGTTTTTGCCGGCACCGTTGTCTTCACCAGCCTGTCGGTGGCCGCTGAATTCACCCTCCTGGATGCCAGCGCCCCGGCACGCGCGTTGATTCCTGCCGTCGCCAACGGCGGGAGCACCTTGGGAGTAACCTGGACCGCCATTGGTTTTGACGATGCTCCCTGGCAAAGCGGCACCACTGGGGTCGGCTATGATGCTGACCCAGCGGGGGTAAATTATTTGCCTTTGGTAGGTCTCAACGTGCAGCCGATGCGCAACGTCAACGGCAGCGTGTTTATTCGTGTGCCGTTCACCGTAAATGCGGCAGACCTCCCGAATTTCCGGCAGCTCAAGCTGAACATGAAAGTGGATGACGGTTTCGTCGCCTACATTAACGGAACCAAGGTCATCTCCGCGCTCGAACCGGACAACGTCACCTGGAACTCCCTTACCCTCAATAACGATACTCACGAGGCGTCGTTGACAACCTATGAGCCGTTCGACATCACCGAGCATCTCGGCGTTCTGCAGGCGGGGTCGAATGTCCTCGCCATCCACGGCCTCAACGGCACGCTCGGCAGCAGCGATCTTTTGATGATGCCGCAACTCATCGCCAGCGACGTCCCGCCCCCACCGCCGCTGCCATGGCCCGAATTGAGCTTTGTCGAGGCCCCCATTATTGGCGCGGTCAATTTCCCCACCGCCGTGAGAAATGCCGGTGACGGCAGCAACCGGCTTTTTGTCGTCGAGCGGCTCGGCCTCATCAGGGTCCTCCACAACGGCGCTTTCACGACGTTTTTGGACATCCGGGATCGAGTCACCAGTTCGACTTCCCCTGGCAATGAACGGGGTCTTCTCGGGCTGGCCTTCACGCCGGGGTTCGGTCAGACCAAGTCCCACTTTTACGTCTATTACACCCGGGAAGTCCCGGTGGGAACCATTGTCCAACGGCTTTCGCGCTTTCGGCTGGTGCCGACGGTTCCCCCTTCGGGGGTCATTAATGCCGCGGATCCATCGTCCGAGGAAATTCTTCTCCCAATACCGGACCCCTACAGCAACCATAACGGTGGCGACATGTATTTCGGCACCGACGGCTATCTTTACCTGAGTCTCGGCGATGGTGGCGATGCCAACGATCCGCAGAATCGCGCGCAGAATCCGAACGAGCTTTGGGGAAAAATGGTTCGGCTGGATGTCGAGGGCGCCATCGGGACCCAGCAACTGTATCTCGTTCCTTCGGACAACCCTTTCGTTGGGCAGGCCGGTGCGCGCGGGGAGATTTGGCATCTGGGATTGCGCAATCCGTGGCGATGGTCGTTTGACCGGTTGACCGGAGATATGTGGATTGGAGACGTGGGACAGGGCGCCTTCGAGGAGATCGATTACGTGCCGGGCAATCTTCCGGCGCGCAATTTTGGCTGGAAGCGCTACGAAGGCTTCGACCTGCGTCCAGGCGAACCGGCCACCGGCGGCACCGCCCTCACCCTCGGAACATTGACACCTCCGGTGACGGCCATGTCGAGCGGCACCGGCGACCGGTCGGTCACCGGCGGTTTTGTTTATCGTGGCAAGCGGTTTCCGCGCATGCAGGGAGTTTATTTTTTCGCCGACTATTTGGGCGAGCGGTTATATGGGCTGCAACGAAACGCGCTCGGAGACTGGCAACGGCAGACTTTGATTCCGAATACCAATGTTGGGATCGTAAGTTTTGGAGAGGATGAAGCCGGAGAACTTTACTTCGCCCACTTGGGCGGCAGCGCCAACGCCGGCCGGATTTACCAAGTGCGCGACAGCCGCGATTTTCGCTATCTCGAAATCTACAATGTGGCTCGCAATGATCTGACGGGAAGAGTGAGCTTCAATTTTGGTGCGGCGCTCGGGCGCACCTACCAGGTGCAAACTTCAACCGATCTGCAAATCTGGGACCCGCTGGGGCCGCCGATCGCCCCCATCGATTATGAGGGAGCATTTTCCGAGGCAATTGATCCGCCGCCTGACGAGGACCGCCGGTATTTTCGGGTCCGCGAGAATTGAATCGTGCAGCGGAAGATTGGCTCGAAACGACCGAGGTTACGTTTCAACGGTTGAGCGATTTAGCCATCTTCCGGCGACCGGAGGGCCGTGTCGGGTATTATTTTTCGTGTTGCCAGAAGGCGCAGGCCCTATAGGCGTAGCAGTTTCAGAATCGGGTTCCCTCGAGGCACCCGCCGCGCGTATGAAATTTCGAATTACCAAAGAGAACTTCCAGGCAGGCCTTTCCCAGGTCCTTAATGTGGTCAATGCGCGAACCACGCTGCCAATCCTCTCAAATGTTCTCATCGAGGCGCGCGGCAATCAACTCATCCTGAGGACGACCGACCTCGACGTCGCGGTGGTCGGGCGCATCGAGGCCGAGGTCGAGAAGGAAGGCGCCACCACGCTGCCCGCGCGCAAACTGGCCACCATCATCCGCGAGCTTCCCGATGCAGATATTGCCGTCTCGGTCGACAAGGACAACGTCTCCTCTTTGCGTTGTGGAGCCAGTTTTTTCAAAATCCTCGGCTTGGGCCAGGAGGAGTTTCCCCCGCTCCCCGACCTCGAAGAGGCCGCGGAATTCAAGCTCGCGCAAAAGACACTCCGTGATGGACTTCGCAAAACGTCCTACTCCATCTCGACCGACGAAACACGTTACGTGCTCAACGGCATTTTTCATTCCTTCAAAGATGCCAAGCTCACTCTCGTTGCCACCGATGGTCGCCGGCTCGCCATGGCGGAATACGACATCGAGTTTCCGGACAGCCAGGAGACAGACTTTATTCTGCCCACCAAGGCTGTGAACGAATTGCAGCGTCTGCTCGATGATGAAGGCGAAGTGCGCATCAAGGTCGGATCGAACCAGGTCATGTTTGAACTGAACAAAAACGTGCTCTACAGCAAGCTGATCGACGGGACGTATCCGAATTTCCGTCAGGTAATTCCGGGACCTGCGAAAGAGCGCGTTTCGTTCGAACGCGAGGGATTCTTGCGCAGCATTCAGCGAGTTTCGCTTCTGGCCAGCGACAAGGCGAGCAGCGTCAAGCTTAGCTTTGGGGATGCCTCCGTCAAAGTATCCGCCGCCAGCGCCGACGTCGGCGAGGCCGAGGAATCCATTCCAGTCAAATATTCAGGCAAGGAGATGCTGATTGCCTTCAATCCTGAGTACCTGATGGCGCCGCTGCGCAACCTCGATTCTGACGAGGTGCACCTGGACCTGATCGACGAGCTGAATCCCGGCGTCATCCGCATCAACGAACCGTTCTTGTACGTGATCATGCCCATGCGGGTGTCGCAGTAAGCTCAGGCTCATCTGTCACGCGGGCGGTGACACGAATCGGAACCCAAACGGCAGCAGGCGTGCGACATCCAAAATGTCGCCCAGAGATTCCGAGTGGCCGTCATCGATCAGGACAAGGGTGTCATCGCTTGAGAATTCGCTGATCACCTGGCGGCAGGCTCCACAGGGCGCCCGAGATTCGAGGCCAAGATTGAGGGCGTCGGCGCATGATATCGCCACATAGCGTAACCGGCGAAAGCCTTTGGAAACGGCGTTGAAGATGGCGCTGCGCTCGGCGCAATTGGTGAGACCATATGAGCTGTTTTCCACGTTTGCGCCTGTGATCATTGTCCGGGCGGGATCATCGGACATGAGGACGGCGGCACCGACGCGAAATTTCGAAAAAGGTGCATAGGCGGAATTGGCAGCCGCACGGGCGGCACCGAGCAAAGCGCGAAGCTCGGGTTCGTCGACCCCGACCGTCTTTTCCGGCATCGAGAGGACCGTCCCTGGGATACCGTCACTTTTTCCGGAAGCAACCGACCACGCAGGCAAAACAAGGCGTGCCATGGAGATGTCAGTTAGAGATTCGAAAGCGTGCGAGGTGGATTGCTGCCTTGCCCTCATGCGAGGAGTAGTAGCTAACCCACAGCGTTTCATCCTCGCCGAACTCCATTCCCGGATAACTTGTGTCTCCGCCGCTCGGCAGCGTTATCAGCGGCAGCGCCTTCCCTCTGATAATTTGACCGAATACGGTGCGGGGCGTTTTTTCCGGCTCGGGATAATCACGGCCCGAGTAAAAAAGGTAGCTGCCCGCGCAAAGAAGATTCGGCCCTTGAATCGGTCGCCCGGTGTCGAGCCATGTCCATTTCGTGAACGGCGGCGCGCTTCGTCCGAGGTGCGCATGACCATTCCCCTTCTCTCGACGGACCACGGCGTAAGCGACGTCAGTTTCGGGATCGAACCGAATGGTCGCCTCGTTAGGCTCACCAGCATCTGGTGGTTGCAACGCCGTCACCCGCTCATAAGCCGTGCCATTTCTAGTTTTCCAGAGGCTCAGACTCGGACCAGTTGCGGCCCGGATCGAATACCCAATCCCATAACCGACGCCCTCGTGCCAGGTGACGCGCCACAACCACTCGTCCTCGACACTGATCGGTTGCGGTGGCGACCATCCGCGGCCGTCTTGGGAAAATGAAACACGCGTGCGGGCACTAACGAATCTGCGATGGGCCTTCGGATCGCCTTTACCGCTGTAAATTGATCCGCCCATCAGCAGCATCAACCGCCCATCCGGCATCTGCGAGATTTTCGGATCGCGCAAGTCGACGCCTGGTTCCGCGATCGAAGCTGCGCTTTGCCACAACTCGCCATCCGTACTGCGAAGAATGCGAATCGTTCCATCGGTGCCGGGAACGTGGCCACTGCCTTCGCGAAAAACGCAGAGCCAATCGTCCTGGCGCCGAATTAAATCGGTGAATGCGTTATGCAGCGCCCCATCCCAGATCTTCTTCACATCAATCAATGCCGCCCGCGGTTCTACTGTGAGTGTCGTCTTCCAGCCTAGTTTTTGAGCCGTCTGCATGGCAAAAGCCCACGGCTCCGCACGCGGGTTTCTTAGCGTGATCGACGTGCGTTCGGCAGCCATCGCCAGCGCCTGCGGCAAATCCAAGGATGTAAGCACGTTAAGGAGACAAGGACCCTCTTCGTGCGACTCGGGCATGTTCCGCAACTCGAGGCGCGCGATACCCGGTTCAAAAACCGCGGCATATAACGCGAGCGCGGCCATTTCTCCTGTAGCTTCCAGAGTGATGGGGACGCCTTTGAGGCCCGGAAGTGTGCGCACCGCCTGAAGCGCCTGCCGGATATCCCAAACCTGTTGTCCCTCGAGCGTTTCACCGATGAGAAGAAATCGTCGCTTGATCTGATTTTGTTTTCGTTCGTCACCGGACCACCGATTCAAGCCTTCCCCGCGTGGCGAGAACCATATAATTGCCTCGTTGCTGTCCGGTAGGGGTTCGATGTCCTCGGAGAGATCCACTCCGTCATGTGATGATGACCTGACAACAAGCCGCACCTTGCGAATACTGTGATCGGCGCCCGTCCAGCGAACGGCGGATCTGACGTAAAGCTTGGTGCCGTCCTCAATGAGGAGTTCGTGGGCAAAACGGTGCCCGCCTGCGCCAGGGATGCGTTCGATCTGCTGCACTGCCGGATCCGCGCCCTTTCTTTCGGACCGGCCTCGAAATACTTTTTCCTGCAATGCGGCCAACCATTGGTCGCGCAACGTTTGCCACTCTGCCGCATCATTCGGCACCGCGGGCGCCGGCGCTTTGGGGACGAAAGTCTCATCAATGCGCGTTGTGAGTTGGTCTTTTGGAATCTCCTTGAAGACCCGCAATTGCCCCGGAGTCAGCGAGGGCTTCGCGGCCTCGTCGAGAGTCGCCATGAGATCCGCGCTTTTGAGATGACGCTCGAACCACGCGAACGCTCCCACGTTCAGTGCCTGCGTGTCCTTGTGTGGTCCCTCGGCAATGTGCAGTCCAATGTTCCTTTCCGCTCCCAGGGCTCGGTAGAGCCGTCGTGTTTTGTCGTAAATCGAATAGACGCCATCGAGCGGAAAAATGCTGTCTTTGTCGGTGTTGCAAATGAGCAGCGGACGCGGCGCCGCCAGGGCCGCCACGCGGTCGTAGTCCCAGCGATACGTGTTTTGCATAAACATGCAGTCGCAATGCCCTTCGACGCAGCCGTCGATGACGTGATTGCGCAATGTCGTGATGCCGGCTGTTGGCGCGGCGACTTTCACGCGGTCGTCGAGAGCCGTCACCCACCAGGTGTAAGCCCCTCCGCCGCTGCGTCCTGTAACACCAAAGCGGTCGGCATCGACCTCCGATCGCGTCGCGAGATAGTCCAATGCGCGAACGGCGTTCCAGGCTTCAACGCCGGCCGGCGTATAACCGCGAGACGGCCACCACCAGCGCCCGAGCCGGTGCGTCCCGTGGTGTTCGCCCAGAATTTCGCCCCACTGAACAGTGTCGAGAATCAGGCAGACGTAACCGTGGCGGGCAAACCAGACGCCGTGATGGTGGTAATGGGTTTTGTTGCCTAACGAAACACCATCCTTTTCGACCTTCCCGTGACCGCAAAGGTATAGAATCGCCGGCAGCTTCTCTTTCACCTCCTTTGGCCGGTAAAAATTTGCTGCCAGGTAGAGCTGCGGTATCGGCTGGAAGTGGAGCTTTTCGACGATGAAGCCCTCGCCTTCAGCGGTGCCGGTAATGACCGGCCGCAGGTCGGTGCGCGGCGGCTCGGGCTCCAGCCCAAGCATCTCCTTGAACTCGCGCCGCAACCGCTCCCGAAACGGCGGCCATTCCTCGGGCGCTTTAACAGTGACGGCGGATTTCGATTCGATTTCCGAAACCCGGCGGTCAAAGTATTCGCGCAGCATTTTGTCCGGCGCAGCTTGCGATGGCAGCGACCAGTCAGCGCCGCAAGCCGTCGCTGCAAAGAATAGCGGCGCGAAGAAGAGGAGCGCCTTCGGGGGGTTCATACGCCGACTCTGCATCGAACGCTGCCGAACTACCAAATGGTAATTTGCATCCTGGTGGCATCGGCGGCTCCAGCCTGCCGGACTTTGACGCCGGTGACGCAGGCATCTTGCCTGTGCGTATGCCGGCCATCCTGGCCGGCCGCCGTCGGGCGGCATTGCTCTCAGGCAAGATGCCCGAGGTACGCGCAGGCGGGACGCCCGGCGGGACGCCTGCGTCACTTTAAATTCGACCAATGCGTAAGTCCGACAGGCTGGGATCGCCGATGGGTCCCAGCGGCGGCCCGCAGCTGACGAACGGGGGGCCGCATCTGAGTTCTATCGGCCGGCGGCCCACGTCATCGCGCCTGGCCAGCAACCGCGTGACGAACCGCTTTTCCCGGCGAATACTTAGCGAGTATGCGGCATTCTAAAGCGTGGTTATGTGGGCTGTGGATTTTCGTTTCGGCCACACAAGGCGCGAGCGACTGGTGGTCGTTGCTGCCGCTGTCCCGACCAGCCATCCCGACGCCACTTGACGATCTCCCTCGAGCCGAGAACGCAATCGACACATTCATTCAGGCGAAACTCGCAGCCTCCGGGCTCAAGCCGGCGCCGCTGGCTGAACCTCGAATCCTGATCCGCCGGCTCTACTTTGATCTCATCGGCCTTCCCCCAACTCCGCAGGAAGCGGACGACTTTGTCCAATCCGCCTCGATCCACCGAAGTGCGAGCTTCGAGCAGTTGGTCGATCGGTTACTGGCTTCGCCCCATTACGGCGAACGTTGGGCGCGGCATTGGCTCGATGTTGTGCATTTCGGGGAAACGCATGGCTACGACAAGGACAAACCGCGGCCCAACGCGTGGCCATATCGGGACTATGTCATCCGAGCCTTTAACCAGGACAAGCCGTTCGCTCGGTTTGTGCAGGAACAAATCGCGGGCGATGTGCTATTCCCCGGCACTGAAGATGGTGCTGTAGCGACTGGCTTTATCGCCGCTGGACCTTGGGATTTCATCGGGCACGTCGAGGTGCCGGAGACGAAGGTCGATGGAAAAATCGCCCGCCATTTGGATCGGGACGACATGGTGAGCAACACGATCAACACATTCTGCTCGCTCACGATCCATTGCGCGCAGTGTCACAACCATAAGTTCGATCCCATCACGCAGCGGGATTATTACCGGCTGCAAGCCGTCTTCGCTGCATTGGACCGTGCGGACCGGACGTATGATCTTGACCCGGCGGTGGCCGCTCGCCGCGCCTCCCTCGAAACCAAGCGCGCCGCCATCGTCGCGGAGAACAGCAAGCGGCCTGAGTTTGGCTGGCATAGTGCGATCTCGGAAAAGCAGGATGTTCCAAAATGGGTGCAGCTCGACCTTGGCCGTTCCGAGGTCATTGAGAAGGTCGTGCTGCAGCCCTGCCACGACGACTTTGGCGGCATCGGCGATGGCTTTGGATTTCCTGGCCGTTTTAAAGTCGAGGTTTCCAACGATCCGAGCTTCACTGCCGCCATCCAGGTGGCCGGTGATTTCACGAGCGCTGACGTGGCGAATCCCGGCATCAAGCCGTTTGAAATCCGCATGGCGCCGCGGCCGGCACGCCACCTGCGCATGACGGCGACAAAGCTCGCGCACCGGACCGGCGATTACATTTTTGCTCTCGCCGAGATGCAGGTGATGGCGCAAAGCGGCAAAAATGTCGCCGCCGGGGCCACCGTCAGCGCGATCGATTCGATCGAGGCTCCGCCGCGATGGGGGAAGAAGAATCTGATTGATGGATTGTATCCGCATGGCAGCTCCGCGGCACTGGATGCGGTCAATGCCGAGCTTACGGGGTTGCCGCAGCCGCGAGTCATCTATTCCGGTTGCGTCCATCATGGGAGCGGCACCTTCCGCGGTCGGGGACCAGAAGGGGGGCGTCCCCGAAAGATTTTTGTCTTACAGCGAGGCGATGTCCGGCACCCCCTCGAAGAAGCCGGACCTGGCACGATCCCACTATGGCCCGGCGACAACGGTCTATTCGATCTGCCATTCAACGCGCCGGAAGGCGAACGGCGCGTCGCGCTTGCTCGGTGGATCATTGACCCTCGGCATCCCCTAACCTGGCGCAGCATCGTAAACCGGGTGTGGCAGTATCATTTCGGACGCGGCATCGTCGATACACCCAACGACTTCGGAAGAATGGGAGGATTGCCAACTCATCCCGAATTGCTCGACTGGCTCGCGTGCTGGTTTCGCGATGAAGCAGAAGGGTCGTTGAAAAAACTTCACCGGCTGATCGTGACCAGCCACACCTATTGTCAGAGCAGCAGCCACCTTGCAGCAAATCCGCAATCGAGCGATGCGGAGAACCGTCTTCTCTGGCGACAGAATCGACGGAAGCTGGAAGCGGAAGCCCTCCGCGACAGCGTGCTCGCCGTGGCCGGCACACTCAATCCGTTAATGGGCGGCCCGAGTTTTCAGGACTTTGTCGTGGAAAAGGCGGAACACTCGCCGCATTACGACTATGAGCGCGCCGACTTCGCCAACCCCGCTCTCATGCGCCGCTCGATCTATCGGTTCATTGTGCGCTCGCAACAGCAGCCATGGATGGCCACCATGGACTGCGCCGATCCTTCAATGCTGGTGGACAAACGCAATGAGACGATCTCACCGCTGCAGGCGCTGGCGCAGCTGAATAATCAGCTCATCCTCGTGATGTCGAAGCATTTTGCGGCGAGACTGGCCCAGTCCGGCGGTGACATCAGCAAGCAGATGGCCCGCGCCGTTCAGTTGGCGCTGTTGCGGGATGCAAACCCCGATGAACTCGACGCGCTGGTGGCTTACGCAACTCGGCATGGGATGACCAATGCATGCCGGATTATATTGAACCTCAATGAGTTCATCTTCGTCGACTAAAATGATGAGCACCGCAGCAAGGCTCGAAAACCCAACCGCCCTCCCGACAGTGAGGGCAGGATGGTCGAGTCGATTGACGCGGCGTGAACTCCTGGCGGGCGGCGGTGGGGGGCTGGGTGGAATGGCTTTGTCGTACTTGTTAGGGAGTGAGCGGGGGCCCGCCTCCGTATTGAATCGCGGCACGTTGGGCGTCATGCATCGACCTCCGCGGGCAACGCGCGTCATTCAGCTTTTCATGGCTGGGGCGGCGAGTCATATCGATTTGTTTGACTACAAACCCGAGCTGATAAAGCGGCACGGCCAGCCCAGCAGTTTCGGCGAGCACGTCGAGGCGTTTCAGGACGGCCTTGGGCCATGGCTCCGGCCGATTTGGGAGTTCAAATCCCACGGCCGATGCGGGAAACAGATCAGTGAAGTCGTGGCTGAACTTGGCGCCGTCATCGATGAGTTGGCTTTCGTTCACAATGTGGTGGGAAAAACGGGGGTTCACAGTCAAGGCACACTTTTGCAGACGACTGGATTCAATCGGCCCGGATTTCCTGCTGCCGGCAGTTGGGTGAGTTACGGACTGGGCAGTCTGAGCGACAACCTTCCCACTTTTGTGGTGCTGCCGGATCATCGTGGGCTGGCTTCGAACGGGACCAAGAATTGGGACAGTGCCTTCCTGCCCGGACAACACCAGGGCACGGTGATTTATCCAGGCACGGCAACACCGATCGCGGACCTTTTTCCGGCAAAGCAAGGTGACTTTATTACTCCCGCAGGCGAACGAGAGGGCGCTGCCGTGCTCGGGCAACTCAATCGCGTCCACGCAGCGAGCCGAAAAATCGACGAGCGCCTGGAAGCCCGCATTCGCAGCTACGAACTCGCCGCCCGTATGCAACTGGCGGCCCCGGAAGCGCTCGACCTTTCGCGGGAATCGCCCGCGACTCTTGCCATGTATGGCATCGACACCTCACGCAAGGAATGGCCCAAGGAAATTAACGTTGCCGAGGAGATGGATTACTTTGGCCGAAAATGTCTCGCCGCGCGGCGGCTGATCGAACGCGGAGTGCGTTTTGTCCAGGTCTGGAGCGGAAATGACAACGCCTTTCCCCGCCGCAACTGGGACTCACACGAGGATGTCGAACGGGATCACGGACCGTTGGCGCGCGGCATGGCCAGGGGTGCTTCCGCGCTCATCAAGGATCTGAAACAACGCGGATTGCTCGATGACACCATTGTGCTCTGGACAACCGAATTTGGACGCATGCCGAGCAGCCAGGGCGGCAAAGGGCGCGACCATAATCCCTTTTGTTTCACCAACTGGCTGTGCGGTGGTGGTATCAAAGCCGGGATCTCCCATGGACCCAGCGACCAATGGGGTTACAAACCGCAGAATCGAGAACAGCCCACCCAGGTTTACGACATCCACGCGACGATTCTGCATCTGTTAGGCATCGATCACACCCAACTGACCTTCCGTCACGATGGCATCGATCGTCGCCTGACCGACGTTCACGGAGAAGTTATTTCCGAATTGCTCGCGTAGATCTGAGGCCGATTCGGCAGCGAGCTCCCGGCAAGGGGGTTCAAAATGGGCTCTCAGCCTAACATCACGGCGTCCGCGGACGGCGCGACCGGCCGGGGATCACTTGGAGCTGTGGGGGTCGTTCTGGCGCGGATGATTTGTGCCAGGACGTACGGAAGAATGCCGCCGGCCCGATAGTAGTCGATTTCCATGGGGGTATCGAGCCGAACGATCACAGGAACGTCGAATTTCTCCGGAGCAGACAAGTTCTCCTCCCTCGAGACCGGCTTTGGAACCGCCGGCCTGACGCGCAAGGTGGCTTCCTGCTGCGGTTTCAACCTCTTAGTCAGCCCCAATAAGTCGAAAGTGGCATTCGCCATGCCCTTCACCTTGTCGTAATCGTCCTTGTCCCGAAACGTGCACGGCAGGACCCCCATGCCGATCAGATTGCTGCGGTGGATGCGCTCAAATGATTTGGCAATGACCGCTTTAACTCCGAGAAGCGTTGTCCCCTTGGCGGCCCAGTCACGGCTAGAACCCATGCCGTAATCCTCGCCCGCGATGACGATCAAGGGAATGCCCCGCTCCTTGTAAAGAGACGCCGCGTCGAAAATCGGCATTACCTCGCTAACCCGCGCGTTGCGAAAGTATCGTGTCACTCCTCCCTCCGTTTCAGGTACCATCAAATTCTTGATGCGCACATTGGCGAACGTTCCTCGCGTCATCACGCAGTCGTTGCCCCGTCGGCTGCCGTAGCTGTTGAAATTCGCGAACTCGACTCCGTGCTCGAGCAGGTACCTTCCCGCGGGCGTGTCTTTGCGAATCGATCCGGCCGGGCTGATGTGGTCGGTGGTGACGCTGTCGCCGAAAATCCCAAGCGGGCGCGCCCCTTTGATGGGCAGGATGGCCGGCGGCGTGAGACTGAAGCCTTCAAAGAACGGAGGCTCCTGAATGTAAGTGGACTCCTCATCCCATTGATAGACCAGCCCTGGAAAGGACGGGATTTCATTCCACATCGGATTTTGCTCAGCGAAGTCGGTGTAGAGCCGCTGAAAAACTTCAGGTGCGAGCGCCGTGCGCATCGCGCTGGCAATTTCAACTGGCGACGGCCAAAGCTCGCGCAGGAAGACCGGCTGGCCTTCCCGGTCGATTCCCAAGGGTTCGTTCGCCAGGTCGACGTCGACGGTACCGGCGATCGCGAACGCCACCACCAACGGCGGCGACATCAGGAAATTCGCTTTCACGCTTTGATGGACACGCGCTTCGAAATTTCGATTGCCTGAAAGCACGGAGGCGCACACCAGATCAGAGTTCTTGATGGCGTCTTCGATGGCCGGATGCAGAGGGCCGGAATTTCCAATGCAGGTGGTGCAACCGTAACCGACCGTCTGAAAACCGAGTTGGTCGAGGTAGGGTTGCAGGCCGCTTTTGTTCAGGTAATCGGTCACCACGCGCGAACCGGGGGCGAGTGATGTTTTGACAGATGAAGGCACACGCAAACCGCGCTCGACGGCTTTCTTCGCCAGCAAACCGGCGGCTAGCATGACCGAAGGATTGGACGTATTGGTGCACGAGGTGATGGCGGCGATGACTACCGACCCGTGACCCACCGTGCTGTCGATCGGCCCGAACGCTTCGGCCACCGGCACCAGGTCCGGCGCAGGCCGGTTGGTCGTCATTTCCGCTTTGTTGCGCTCCTGGCCAACGAGGTCGCCTGCATCAGTCGAAAGGATCGAGCCAATGGTTACGCCCCGCGGTTTCGAAAGCCGCGCGCGGGGGTTCTCGGCCAGAGCCGCACCCGATTTTCCGAAACCTCCCATGTCAATTGGCGCCTCGAGCAAGGCTTCGAAACGCTCCTTCAAGCCATCGAGATCGATTCGATCCTGCGGGCGCTTCGGACCGGCGACGCTGGGCTTTACCGAGGTGAGATCCAATTCGACTACGTGAGTGTAATCGATCTCACCGGGACCCGGGATACCCCAAAGACCTTGGGCCTTGAAGTAATTCTCGACCGTGCCGCACAATTCAGGCGAACGGCCAGTGCCGCGCAGATAAGTCATGGTTGCCTCATCGACTCCAAAAAACCCGACCGTGGCTCCATACTCAGGGGCCATGTTGGCCAGGGTCGCGCGGTCGGGGACGCCAAGCGCCTGAGCCCCGGGACCGAAAAACTCGACAAACTTCCCCACCACCTTGGTTCGGCGCAGCAATTCAGTAACCCGCAGCACGAGATCAGTCGCGGTGATCCCAGTTTGCAGCGAACCGGTTAGCAACACCCCGACGACCTCGGGCACGAGAAAAGTCACCGGCTGTCCCAGCATGCCGGCTTCAGCCTCAATGCCGCCCACCCCCCAGCCAACTACCCCGAGGCCGTTGATCATTGTGGTGTGGGAATCGGTCCCGACCAAAGTATCCGGATAATAAAGCCGCGGATCGCCCTCGATGATGGGGCGATTTTTTGGCACGCTGCCGTCGAGGTGTTCGGGCAGGCGGTTAGCTGCCAGTTCGGGAACATCCGTCGATTCGCCATTCGAGCGGAACGGCCTCGAGAGCACCCCTTTGGCGAGATATTCGAGATTGACCTGGTGAACAATGCCGATCCCCGGTGGGACGACGTTGAAGGTGTCGAAAGCTTGTTCCCCCCATTTCAGGAACTGATAGCGTTCGCGATTTCGCTGAAACTCGAGTTCGAGGTTGCGCGCGAGGGCCTGTTCAGACCCGGCAAAGTCAACTTGCACCGAATGATCGACGACGAGATCCACTGTCACCAGCGGCTCGATGATTGTCGGGTCGGCGCCGAGTCGCGCCACCGCCGATCGCATTGCAGCGAGGTCTACCAGCAAGGGGACGCCGGTGAAATCCTGCAAAACAATGCGCGCGACCACGAAGGGGATCTCATAATTGCCTGGCGAGGCCGCATTATAGTTCGCCAGGTTTCGCACGTCCTGGTCGGTGACACGTTTTCCGTCGCAATTTCGAAGAACGGATTCCAAAACGATGCGAATCGACGTGGGCAAGCGCTCGAGACGCGGCGCCCAACCGGCCTCCTTCAACGCCGGTAGAGAATAGAGCTTGCCCTCTTCTCCCGAACCGGTCGTAAACGTGCGGACAGCGTCAATCATCGTAATCTAAAGTCGTCGACCCACACAAATAGCGCGTGAGCGGCCATCGGCAAGCCGCTGCCTTGTGACGAAGCAGTTTCAGCCGTTTTCAGACTGGAAATTGCGTCACCTGGTGTGAACAGCCACCGCTTCTAAGGGAAGGCCCAAAGAACAATGCGGGCGGAGCGTCGCGGGCTGATTTGACACGGTAAAGCGGCCCAGCCAAGGTTTCAGCCCGCGAGCGCGGCTTTTGCGTTACTTTGCCATGATGTCTCCTTCTCTTCTGATCCCCGGGTTGGTAGGCTTTCTCGGCTCGGCTTTGTTTTCCGCCGCCAACAACTGGACTCACTGGCGCGGGCCGCTGCAAAATGGGTCGTCGCTGGAACATTACGAGAAACACGCGATCGAGGAAAAGCCGCTGTGGACGGTCGACCTGGCCGGCCAGGGCACGCCGCTGATCGTGGATGGCAAGGTCTTCGTGTTCGGATATCGCGGGGAATTCGATGATCTGGTCGAAACGCTCACCTGTCTGGATGGCGCAACCGGCGAACTCGTTTGGGAAAAGAACTTCCGCGATTTCATTTCTGACACTGCTTACAACCGCTACGCGATTGGAAGTCCGGCTTATGACGCTGAGACTGGCAACATTTATCTCCAGACGTCGAACGGGGTTTTTGCCTGTTGCGAGGCAAAGACCGGCGAAATCAAATGGGCCTATTCTCTGATGGAGATGATCGGGCGGCTGACGTTTCCCAATGGGCGCACCGGTGCGCCGATCATCGAAGGCGATACGGTCATCGTGCATGTCATCACAGCAAACTGGGGTGCGGCGGGTCCGGCGCAGGACCGCCTCTATGCCTTCGACAAGAAATCCGGCGATCTGGTGTGGTTTACTGGCGGCGGAATGCCGCCGCGCGACAGCTCGCATTCGACGCCGTTTGTGGAAACCCGCTATGGCCGCCGCGTCATGTTTATTGGCATGGGCGATGGCAACCTTTCAGCGTTCAACGCCCGGACCGGCGAGCCGCTTTTTCGTTTCCAGCTTTCCAAAATGGGGATTGGCTGCTCCCCGGTGGTGGCTGACGGCGTTCTCATGGGCATCCACAACGACGAGAACGTCGATACTTCGGACTCCGGACGGATGGTGGGCGTGAAACTGCCGGCCGACATTCCGCCAAAACAAGCTGATCCAACCAAAACGGACCCAACACAGCTACCGGTGGCGGCAGAAGCCTGGCGCGTGGCGGTCGGATCCTTCACCAGTTCTCCCACCGTCTCGAACGG
This sequence comes from Verrucomicrobiales bacterium, assembly GCA_050998515.1. GTDB lineage: Bacteria > Verrucomicrobiota > Verrucomicrobiia > Verrucomicrobiales > V1-33 > JBPCQC01. The sequence goes on along the minus strand of JBPCQC010000012.1, from coordinate 25,541 downwards.
GCGGGTTTACCAGCTCACGAACACGGGAAATCTCGAATGCGTCGAGATCGCCACCGGCAATGTATTGGCCGAGCTGAAACTGGGCGAGGACAACCTGCATTCCTCCCCGCTTTTCGTGGACGGCTTGCTTTATTGTCCGGTCAAAGGCGGCGCGCGCGCTTCCGGCGGAGCCACCGGGTATCTGCATATCGTCAAGCCGACCAAGAACGGCGCCGAGGCCGTGAAAATGATTGAACTCGAGGGCGAAGCGAACGCCCAGCCTGCCGTGGCGGACGGGAAGCTCTTCGTGCACACCCGGCACAAGCTCTATTGTTTCAAAATTGGATCGGGAAAGATCACCGTGGACAAAGCGCCCGCCGAACCGGTCCTCAAACCAGGCAAGGCGGTGGCGTTGCGCATCGTTCCGCAGGAAGTCACGCTGCAACCGGGCCAGAAGGCGACCTTCCGCCTGGCGTCAATGGATGCCAACGGCCTCGTGGTAGCGGAAGTGAAGGAAGCCAAATGGGAGAGCTTCATTCCACCCACGGCACGGGTGAAATCGACGGCCGATGCGACTTTCGCAGCCAATGGCGAACTGACGGCGGGAGAAAAGATCAGCGCCGGGGCGTTCAAAGCGACCTCGCCTGATGGATTGAGCGGCGTCATTCGCTGCCGCGTCATGCCGGCACAAGCCCAGCAACAGGATTTCGAAGCGTTCGAGATTGCCGAAACGCATGCCACGGAGGGCGTCAAATTTGCCTATCCGCCCCTGCCATGGATGGGCGCCCGGTTTAAGTGGGAAGTCCGCGAACAGGATGGCTCGAAGGTTTTGGCAAAGACGCTCGACCAGATTTTCTTCCAGCGTGCCATGACCTTCATCGGCCGCGAAGACCGCAAAAACTACACCGTGCAAGCCGATTTGATGACCGAGGGCACGCGCCGGCTGAAGTCAGAAATCGGACTCATCAATCAACGATACCTCATCACCCTGAAAGGGAACGAGAACGCGATCTCAGTTTCCTCGAATTACGAGCGGCTGAATGTGAGCACACCGTTTCCCGTGAAAGCGAACACGTGGTATACGTTGAAGACGAGTGTCGTGCCCAAGCCCGACGGCAGCACGCTGATTTTCGCCAAAGCTTGGGAGCGCGGCCAGCCCGAACCCGAGAAGTGGAGTTTCGAGCACGTGCACAAAGACGGCCATCGCAACGGATCGCCGGGGCTTTTCGGTTTTTCGCCGCAGAGCCAGAAACGTGTCTTCATCGACAATATAGTGGTGAAGCCAAACGAGTGAGGACGCGTCCAAAACAAGCGCATTGTCTCCCCTCAATGTCGGCGTATTTTTAAAGAGATGATCGACTCACGCCCACGCATCGTTTCCTTGCGCGCTCTTCCCCGCCATCGGCTATCGTTGATCTTTGCCGACGGCACGGCGGGCGAAATCGACTTCTCGGCGGACCTCGACCGGGGGGTCTTCAAGACCTTGCGAGATGAAACTTTTTTGGCCAAGGCGTGCATCGGCGAAACGGGACGCACTGTCGAATGGCCGAATGGAATTGATCTCTGCGCGGATGCGCTCTATTTGCAAATAACTGGCAAGAAACCCGAAGAACTCTTTCCACGATTGACTGAACTTTTTGCCGATGCCTGAACTTCGCGTTTCCACGGCATCAGAATCTTGATGCATTTGCGCGAGCATCCGCCAGCCCACTTTCATGCAATTTACGGTGAATTCGAAGCCATGATCGAAATTGAAAGCCTCCAAGTTATCGAAGGTCGGTTGCCCCGACACGCCGCTTCGCTGGTCTCGCGTTGGGCAGGACTTTATCGGCAGGACTTGATGTCTGCGTGGCAGCAGATTCAAACTGGGCAACTGCCACAACCCATCCCACCGTTGGATTAACGTTCAAACTCATGCACAAGCTCCTTAAGCCTATTTTCGTCCTTGTTCTCGCCGCCGCCAGCCATGCAGGTGACTGGCCGCAGTGGTGCGGGACGCTGTCGAAAAACATGGTATCGACTGAAAAAAACCTGCCGGCGGATTTTTCGGCGGGCAAGCGCAAGAAAGGAAGTGAAGATGTCGATCTCACGACGACCAAGAACTGCAAGTGGGTGGTCAAACTCGGCTCGCAGAGTTATGGCACGCCGTGCGTGAGCAAAGGGAAGATCCTCGTTGGGACCAACAATGAAAATCCGCGTGACCCGACCAAGACCGGAGATCGCTCGGTTATTATGTGCCTGGATGAAAAGACGGGAGCGTTCCACTGGCAGCTCGTCGTGCCCAAGCTGGGCGCCGGCAAGGTAAGCGACTGGGAATATCTCGGCATGTGCACGACCCCATTTATCGAAGCCGATCGGGCGTACCTGGTGACGAACCGGTGCGAGATAGTTTGCATCGACATGAATGGCCTGGCCAATGGAAACGACGGCCCATTCAAGGAGGAGGCGAAGTATTTCACGCCGACCCCCGCGCCCGGCCAGCCAGCCCCGACTCCCGCCGAAGTCACTCCGAAAGATGGGGACGTTATATGGCGCTTCGATATGCGCGAGGAACTCGGAGTTTTCCCGCATAACATTGCCTCGAGCAGCGTGATCATCGTCGGGGATCGGGTTTACGCGACCACCTCGGCGGGTGTCGATTGGAGTCACACCAATCTGCCCAACCCGCAGGCGCCGACTTTCATCTGTCTGGACAAAAACACCGGAAAGTATCTTGGGGAAGAGACTTCAAAAATTGGCGAGCGGGTCATGCATTGCAACTGGTCCTCCCCGGCCTACGCGGAGGTCAATGGCGCGCCGGTGGTCATCTTTGGAGCGGGGGACGGATTTGTTTACGGCTTTGATCCAGTGCCGAAAACCGGCTCCGATGACATCAACATCCTGCAGGAACTATTCAGATTTGACTGCGTACCGAAAGAGATGCGCACGAAGGATGACGGTTCGAAACGTAAATACGCCGACCCTGACGGTCCCAGCGAAATCATCTCGACGCCGGTGGTCTACAAAAATCGGGTTTACATCGCGATCGGACAGGACCCCGAGCATGGTGAGGGCAAGGGATGTCTGAGTTGCATCGATCTCACCAAACGCGGTGACATTTCCAAGGACGGCGCCCTCTGGCAGTACAAGGAAATCGAACGCTCGATTTCGACGGCCTCGATCGCCGATGGATTGCTTTACCTGGCAGATTACTCGGGCCGCGTGCATTGCCTCGACGCGGAAACAGGAAAAAAACTCTGGGTTTACGACACCAAAGGCCACATCTGGTCTTCAACCTTGGTCGCGGACGGCAAAGTCTATGTCGGCAATGAAGAAGGCGAGCTGACTATCCTCGCGGCTGGCAAGGAAATGAAAAAGCTTGGCCTCATCGAATTCCCGGCACCCTTGATGTCCAGTCCCGTTGCCGCCAGCGGCCAGCTTATTGTTACCACGATGACGCATATCTATTGCTTCGCCGAAGGCGCGACACCGGTGGCGAAGAACTGAGCAGAGCGGGCGGGCCTACTGAGCGTCGGTATCCCGTCGCTGCCGTCGATGCAGGACCGTGCTGTAGCCGGCGTCTATGACGCGGGGCCGGGGTTTCAGACCCCGGCTACAACACCTGGCTGCCGTCGTGCCCTTTATATTGACCTTGGAGCGAACTCCGCGGAGACTCGCGGTGCGTTTTGCTGCGCCTAATGAAAAATCCCCCCGTTTTGTTGGGCGCCGCGCTAGTCGTGGCTGCGCTGGTCTATGTTTGGCACCAGCGCGCAGGCCATCCTACAGATGGGAACACTCCGCATGACGGAGTGGCCCTGCCAACAGTTTCTGCAACGTCGAGGGTGATGGAAGCAATCTCGGTGGGGTCTACAGGCGCCGCATTCCCGCAGGCGGCGGCAAAAATCCCCGATTTCCGGCCCATTGAAGCCTTCCGGGATTGGTCGGTTCGATTTATGGCTGCGAATGCCGAGCAGCGCCGCCCGCTTTCGCAGGAAGGTTTGAACCTGGCGGCGCTAAGGCGGGTCGAATTCAAGAAATTGATCATCTCGGATCCGCAGCGTGCGCTCGAAGAAGCGGTGCGGCGGGTCGTGCGTCAGGAATTACCACCCGAAATCGTGGCGCTGTTGGAAAAGCCAGTGAGCGCACGCGGCGATTTCAATGTGTACTTCGGCAAGCCGCAGCCCGGGGTGACGCTGCCGGCGGATTTCGAGCCGGTGATGCGCTATTTCGAAACGGCGGAAGGCGAGAGTTACAAGGCGAGAGTTTACGAATCACGCATTCCCCAGACGACACAAAGGGACGTCGTGTTCCGCGGGGTGGCCATCGATCGTGAACTCGCGGTGCACGAAAGTCCGGTGCGCGAGCTCGAAATTGGTGAGCGTATTTCGCCAGAAAGCGAGGTCGTCGAGCAATGCCCGGTGTCCGGCCAGAGCACGGTCGTCGAGGAAGGGAAAGCGGCGCCGATTACGGCGGAAACACCCGCTGTGGAAGTGGCGGGGCGCATCATTCGCTTATGCAACGGCACCCACGCGCGAGTGCTGGATGAATCGTATCGCCAGGCCAGCGGCGGGCCGGGCGGAGCGCACTCGATTCCGGACAACTTTCCTGGCACCTCTGCCGAGGCGATTGGGAACTTCAGGGCGCTTTACATTCGCGTCACTTATCCGGATCAACTGCGCGCGCCGAATACCGAATCGGAGGCCTACGGCTACATGCGCGACGTGACTCGTTATTTCCTGGATAATTCTTTCGGCAAGATGTCGACAACGACGACTGTCACGCCGCTGGTTGTGCTGCCGCACACCAAGGCCTGGTATGTCGCAAAGGATGCCGAAGTCGATGGCTTGGGGTTGGTGCACAGCCATGCGCGTGCCGAAGCTCGCCGCCTCGGCTACGACTCGAACATATTCACAGTCACCATCGTCCGTGTAAACAGCGGCCCGCGGCTGGACGGCATCTCTTGGGGCGGCGGAGACAGTGTATGGCTTTCGTGGGATGGCATGGATGTTATCAATCACGAAGCCGGGCACTCGATTGGCCGCGGACACGCGAATTTTTGGGACACCAACGGTCAAAGTGCCATCGGCGATGGAGTGAACGACGAATACGGCAACGGCTTCGATGTCATGGGAGGGGGAAACGGATTTTCCGCGCATTACAACACGATCGCCAAACGAGCGCTGGCGTGGCTGCCCGATGGCGCCATTCATCAGCCGACGCAAAACGGGATCTTCCGCATTCACGCGTACGACCAGCCGGTGCTCGAGGAAGGCAAACGATACGCCATTCGCATCGCGAAAGATTCAGGACGCTTTTACCACGTCGAGTATCACAAAGCTTATGGTGAAGAACACAGTTCGGCCAATGCCCTGAAGAATTCAGCGCTGCTCATCTGGCATTGGGCGGCCTTGGGAAATAACGGCCATCTCATTGACACCACTCCCGGCACTTCCGGCGGCAAAAACGATGGTGGCATTGAAGTCGGACGCACGTTTTCCGATTTCGAAAGCGGGTTGCATTTCACGGTGGTGGGGAAAAATCCCACCACGCCCGAGTCGCTCGATATCGCGGTCCAGCGCGGGCCCTTTGCTGGCAATGATCCACCAACGGTCAGTCTTAACGCCAGTGCAACCAACGTGGCTTCGAATGCGTCGATTACGTTCACAGCGGCCGCGAGCGATGCGGACGGTGACGCGCTGTCCTACCATTGGGACTGCGGGGATGGCTATTTCAGTGAGAATAGTTCCGTGTTCACGCGGGTTTTTACGACCCCGCGGCAATACACTATTCACTGCAGTGTGTCGGACATGAAGGGCGGCCTCACCCGCCGGCAAGTGGTGGTGAGCGTGGGCAGTCCCTCTGGGCGAACCGTCACCGGGCAGGTCACCGCGGCGGGACCGCTCCAAGGCGTATTAATCAAGAGCAGCAGCGGGCAGCATGCCTACACGGACGCGGACGGCGCCTATGCGCTTTCAAATGTACCGACCGGTTCTCGCACTATCAGCGCCTTGCTTTATGGCTTCAGCTTCACGCCGGAATTCACCAATCCGCTGGTCGTGGGGACGGGTGCGAATGTGGCGAATTTCAGCGCTGCCAGCGTTACCGAAGTGACGCTCGAAGCGACCGCGGATGCGACCGAAGGGGGCGCGAATGGTCTTTTTGCGCTCACGAGAACGGGAGCGACTTCCAATGCCCTGACAGTGCGAGTGATGACCGCCACGGGCACGGCCGAACGAACGGTCGACTACAATTTCAATCCAGCCGAAACCACCGAAGGCAATTATCGCAACTTCGTCATCCCGGCGGGAGCGGCGACGCTGCCCATCGCGGTGCAGGCAGTTAATGACGCTTCACAGGAAGGTCCGGAAACTGTCACTTTGCAGGTGGCCAATGGTGCCACTTATATCACGCGCGCCAGCGGCGTGGCCACTCTGGTGGTCAATGACAACGACACCGCGCTGCCAAAGGTTAGCATCACAGCGTCCGACGATGAAAGTGCTGAAGCCGGTGGGAACCCAGCCAGCTTTGTGATTTTGCGCACGGGCCCGCTGACCAGCGCGCTCACGGTTGGCCTTCAGTTCTCCGGAACAGCCACCCGCGGCAGCGATTATCCCAATCTGCCCGTGTCCGTCACGATCCCAGCCGGGGAGCCGAGCCTGATCGTCGCCCTGACTCCAACCGATGATGCGGCGGTCGAACCGAGTGAGTCATGCGTCGTAACTCTAGCCTCGAGCGGCGCTTACGTTCGCGATCCCGCGGCGCAATCCGCAACCGCCGTTATTTATGACGACGAGACCCCGGTGCTGACCATAACGGCCCTCGATCCAAATGCCGCGGAGGCAGGACGCGACCCAGGAGTGTTTCTGATTTCGAGGACAGGCTTATCCACGCAGTCGCTGAAAGTTTATTATGGTCTTGGCGGATCGGCTTCGCAGGGCACTGATTACCAGGTCTTGCCGGCGGAAGTGACCATCCCGGCCGGAGCTGACAGCGTGCCGGTTTATGTTACGCCGTACGACGATGCGCATGGCGAAGCCGCAGAGACCGTCGAACTGCGTCTGACCACATTCGGGGGCGCCTATTCCGTCGGGCACACGAGCTCGGCCACGGTCACCATCGCGGACAACAGCGATCCGCCGCTCGTTACGGTGGGTTGCTTCAGCGCCTCGATCGCCGAGCCAAACGACACGGGCAGTTTCCGCTTTCGGGTGACCGGGTCGGTCACCGGGAGCATCATCGTCAATTACACCATCAGTGGGACGGCCACCCCCGGCGTCGATTACACCGGACTGACAGGCTCGGTCACGATCCCAGGAAACGGCGCCAACAATGCCGATGTCACGGTGACTCCGCTCAACGATTTGCTGAAGGAAAACGTCGAGACCATCATCATCACGCTCACGCCAGGTCCGAATTACACGATCTATAACGAGGGTCTCGCCACGGGACTTTTGCGCGATGACGATGCTCCAACCGTGAACATTACGCCGCATCGTGACACGCTCCAGGAGCCCAGCACGGCGAGCAGCTTCCACATTTCGCGCAGCGACGCCGATGCTGATCCAACAACCGCCGGTGCGCTCACGGTGAATTACACGGTCGCGGGAACCGCGGCCAATGGAACCGACTACGCAATGCTGACGGGTGCAGTGACAATTGCCGATGGCCAGGCCGGGATCGATATTTCCGTGATGCCCGTAGATGACGCTTTGTTTGAAGGCGCGGAAACGATCACGGTCACCTTGACGGATAACGCGGCTTACAGCGTGGGAGTTCGTTCAGCCAGCCTGGTGCTCACCGATAACGAGACGCTTCCGATCAGCCTTGGGTTTGAAACCGCCGTCAGCTCGACCAGTGAAGCGCCGGACCCGTCGTCAGGCCCTCACCGCCTTCTTAATGTGACCCTATCCGCGGCGTCCACTGATACAATCACTGTCGAGTATGAAGCATGGACGGCTGGCAGCGGGGCCACTGCCACTGGCGATGGGGTGGACTGGAACTTCGTCGATGGGGCGAATGGAGACGCGTTTATTTCGAGTGGTGTTTTGACGTTTGCGCCCGGCGTCATCTCCCAGGCAGTCAAGCTGCGGGTCGCCGATGACGGCGTGATCGAAAGTCCGGAAATCGCAGCGATTCGTTTGAAAAACGCGAGCTTTTCCCGGGTTTCGACCAGCCGCGGAACTCACAGTCTCACGATCAATGACAACGCGGCGGCGAATCCGCTCGCACGCGTTGCATTTCTCACTGCCGCCTCTGCGACCGCGGAGAGCAGTGGTTCGGCCTTCCTGATGGTGTCGCTCGACAGGGCGTTGGCGTTATCCGCATCGGTCAGCTATGCGGTTTCAGGCGGCACCGCCACAGCGAATGAAGACTTCACACTGGCTCCAGGCACATTGACTTTCGCAGCGGGTGAAACAGCGAAGCTGATTGAACTGAGACTGACCAACGATAGTGCGCTCGAGGGTGCGGAAACTGCCGTCGTGCAACTGGCCTCCCCTTTGGTGGCGGAACTCGGCGCCCGTTCATCGCACATCGTCACAATCCAGGATGACAACGCGCCCACGGTCTCGGTTGTGGCGAGCGATCCGGAAGCTGGTGAACCGTCAGAAGCGGCACAGTTTACAATTTCGCGTTCCGGTGGCGCCCTGGACGCGGCGCTGACGATCAACTACACCGTCGCGGGCACGGCAGGCGCGGCGGATTATCAAGCGATGGGCGGCTCAGTGACTCTCGAGGCGAACCAGCTTTCCGACGCTATCGCAGTCATGCCGATCGATGACTCTGAGACCGAGTCTGATGAAACCGTGATCCTGGCTTTGGCGGCCCATGCGAGCTATAACATCGACGCGGGGCACGCGAGCGCGAGTGTCACGTTACGCGACGACGATTCACCGCCTTTGGTGTCGATTCTTTCACCGGTGGCGCCGAGTGCGGCTATTCCGGCAGGGGTGGGACTGGTGCTTCAAGGCATCGGGGAAAAGTACGGAGCCGGTGGCCCAGTGGCCGTTGATGTCGCATGGACTCGCGTCAGTGGACTTGGCGCCGTGACTTTCGGCAACGCCGCGGCCGTGAACACAACGGCCCGGTTTTCGCTCAACGGCTCTTACGTTCTTCGCTTAACGGGCACTGCAGGAAGTTTGTCAGCATTCGATGAAGTGAGTGTGACTGTCGGCGTGCCGGTGACGACTCCAGCAGCTTCCACCAGTGACGTGGGAGTGACCCAGGCGCCAGGAAGCTGGTCGGAACGGGGCGGCGTGCATACTTTGAGAGGCGCGGGCAGCGGCCTGAGTTCCACAGGCTCCAGCGACGGCTTCTTTTTCGTCGCAGCTGCTCGCAGCGGCAACTTCGATCTTCGCTGCCGCATGGTTTCGATTGTCAATCCCGGTGGCAGCGGCTCATGCCGCGCCGGCTTGATGGCGCGGGCCTCGGACGCGCCGGACGCGATGTACGCGTTGACGCTGCATAAGGCGGACGGCCCGCATTCGTATAACTACCGGCTGTCGAATGGCGTCGCCACACAGGCCAGCCAGGGAACGACGAATTACACGTTTCCGCGCTGGATCCGCCTGGTGCGCAACGGAGACAGTTTTTCTGCGTATCATTCGGCCGATGGCAATAGTTGGACTCAGCGAGGGTCGACGCAAACCATCGCCATGGGAACCGCGCCGCTGGTTGGTCTCGCGATCACGAGTGCTGAGCCTGAGGAAGCCTCGACGGCCACTTTCGACAATCTGGCCTTCCCGCTTCATGCCAATGTCGGTCCGCTGGTGGACGCGGGAACGGTGACCGGGACCGGTCCCTTCACGCTCGACGGCACGGTCGCCGACGACGGTTTGCCGCTGCCTGTTTCACTGAACACGGCGTGGCAGCAGGCGAGCGGCCCAGGAACGGCCGCTTTTGCCGACGCCTCCGTGGTGGACACGACCGTGTCGGTTGACTCTTCCGGCAGTTACGTCGTGCGGCTGTCGGCCAACGATTCCGCTGTCGCCACCTTCGATGACGCGACGTTTAGCGCGACAGTCGATAATCCGCCCATTGAAATCTGGCGCGCGGCGCAATTCGGCCCCGATGCGAACAACCCGACCATCGCGGGTGACGACGCTGATCCCGATGGTGACGGGCTGTCGAATCTCATCGAGTACGCGCTTAATCTTGACCCCCACACTCACAGTCAGTCCCAGTTGCCGGTTTCGAGCCGCGATGAAACCACTCTCTGGCTCACCTATCGCAAACGAATCGGCGCCACCGACGTCACGCTCCTCGTGCAGGGATCGCAGGACTTGAATTCATGGTCCGCGGCTGGGATCAGCGAAGTTGTGGTCTCTGATGATGACGGCGAAACCCAAGTCATTCGGGCCAGCATCTCGACCGCGCTCGAACGCCGCTATCTGCGGGTGCGCGTGACCCATTAAGGATCCCGCCTCGCCAAAGGGGCAATGCCAGCAGTTGGTGATGGCAGGCACCCGGTCCTTTTCGTGGTAATCGTAACCGGTGTAGTCGTGGCCGGGGATGCTTGCGCTATTCGCGCCTGGCAGCCTCGACCTTTTGCGCCGAAGCGGCTGAAATGACGCTCTTCAAATAAGCGAGGCAGTCTCGAGCGATGGTGTCCGCATCCGGGGCGTAATCAAAAACTTCGACTGACACCCACCCGTCATAACCAACTTCCTGGAGCGCCTGAAAAATGGGCTCGAATTTCACCTCGCCTGTTCCCGGTCCGCGCCGGTTGGGATCGTTGGCGTGAAAATAAGCCAGGTGATCGCGGCTGGCAGCGATGATGTCCGGAATACTGGCGGTCTCGTCGCTCATCGCCTTTACGTCGAGATGCAGTCTGCAGGCGGGATGGGCGACCCTCTCGATGAGCCGTATCGCCTCGGCGGCCGTGTTCAGGAAGTTGGTTTCTTTTTGCCCGAGCGGCTCTAGTGCCAGCGTGACCCCGAGCGGGCCGGCGGTTTCACTTACCTGGCGCCAGGCATCAACCGCCCGTGCGGCTGCGTCCTGATAAACCCATCCCTCTTCGAGGCTGCGCTGTTTTGGGCTTCCCCAAACCATGAATTTGCCACCCATCGCGGCGCAGAGGCGCGCCAAATGCTGCGCGAATTCAATAGTTCGCTGGCGGACGGATTCATCCGGGGTCGTGATGTGAAATCCAGGCGGTTTTACGAGCAGCCAATGAAGGCCGGTGACTTCGAGGCCAGCCTCCCGGGCGATTTTTCCAAAACGGGCGGCGTCCTGTTCCGTCAGTTCCTCGGGATTCTCTTCCAAGGTGAAGGGCGCCACTTCGACACCCTCGTAGCCGTGTGAGGCAATGGCTTCGCAGGTCCTCGAAAAATCCACTCCCTGCCAGGTTTCGTTGCAAATCGCGAATCTCATCTGGTAATTCGCTACAGCCCGCTCCCGCCGATAATCGAATGTTCCATGGTCCTAAAATCCCTCCTTCGCAGCCCTTGGCAAGCAGCCACAGACACGAAAAAGGCCGGTGTTGCCACCGGCCTTCCCTTCATTTGATTAAAGACGATTAAAGGTTAAAGCGGAAGCCGACCCGAATCAGCGCGAAATCACCGCCCTCTTCGTAGTTGGTCCAGGTGTAACGCGCGTCGGCAAATATCCCGGGACACCAGTCGCTCTTGCCGAACCGGATATCGATTCCGCCACCGGCATGGACCGTTCCGTCGGTTTCGGAATCGGTGATAACCCCCCCACCAGCGAAGACATAGGGCGCAAGGCAAGCCGGTCTGATCGGCCAGCGAAAGACCAGACTGGCACTGGAATGCCAAACATTGCTGTCGGTGTCCAGCCAGGTGCCATCGACGGCAATTCCAAGGTTTTCGGTAAAGAAGTAATCGACGCTCAAACCGGCCCCCAGGGCGTCGCTGTTACCGCCGCCGTCCCAGATGATCCCGGCACCGTAGAGGCTCACCTGGACCTTGCCGGCGTCGAAGCAGTCGCAGAGCGACGGCACCTCCATCGGAGGCGGATTCTTGGGATTCTTGGCACTGACATAGGTTTCACCTGCCTGCAGGCTGTTGACAGCCAGACCGGCGGTGACCAGCATGAGAATAGTGGGCTTGTTCATGATATGAAGGTGGGCCGATTATGATGAAGTGTTAAGGATTGGCAAGCTAAAAATATCATGAAAAATGATTAATTGTAGAACCCCTGGCGCGATTCGAATGCCAGACTAAAGAGAGGCACATCGTTTACCGGCGCCCGGTTTTCACTTCGGCTTTGCGGAGCAGAGTCTCGCCGCCTGCGGTTCCATTGGTACATAGATAGCCCGGCCGATAAACTTCAATGATTTCGGTGACTTCGCCCGCGCCGTTGGTGGACTCCATGATCTGAATCCGTTTGCGGGTGGCTATATCGAGCTTGGTGCCGACGGGGAAAGTGTAGTCGGTGACGGAATTCTCGTGCAGCAGCTCAAGTAATGACTCGCGCAACTGGCGAAGTTGCTGGGCGGTCTGCGGATCGCGCGTTCGCGAGACGGCGATCATGTCGTCCACCCAATCGACGCGTTTGATAATCGCCTTGGCCAGAACGTGAACCGTGCCCCAACTCGGATCGGGCGCTTCCTGCATGGTACGGCGGACTTCTTCGAGCTGCCCGATTTCTCGCTTAAGATTCTCACGGGTCTCTTGAAGGGAGGAAATCTTTTGGCTTACCGAGGCCACTTCGGCGCGCCTCGGTTCGGCGGCGTCGATCTCGCGGCGCAAGGAGTCGCATTGGGTTTGCAACAAGGTTATGCCGTCCACGAGCCTCGCTTTCTCCCTGAGCTTTTCAGCGAAGGCCTCGACATCGGCCTCGAGGGTGGTGCGCTGTTCCTGCAGTTCTCCTACCGCCCTCTCGCTAATGGTCTCGGCATGCTTCAATCCAGTCAGCGCTGCCTCGGTGCGAGCGGCTTCTTCGCTCAACGCCGCCTGCTTTTGCATGGCGTGACCGAGCGCGATGATTTCGCGTTCGTGAGTGGCGCGCGCCTCGCTGATTTTCTGATCGAGGGCGTTGAGTTCGGTTTGCGACTCGGCTTTCCGTTTTTCGGCATTTTCCGCCGCCGCTGCATCCCTTTCGGTCCTCGCCTGCGCGTCGGCCGCTGTTCGCTGTGCCTCGGAGGCGGCCTGCATCGCATTTTCAGGAGAACTCTGCAAAGGCGGCGGTGAGGGAGGGGTCGTTGCCGGAGGGCGCGGGATCGGTGCCGGGCGCGGAGGAATCGGGGCCCGTGACGGGGCGGCAGGTGGTCCCCCTCTGGGCTGGGCCGCCGGCCGCATCGGCTGAATTCGCGCCGCTGTCCCCTGACCGTCCTCGAAAACAGCCTCGAGCTGCCCCAGCTTTATGCGGTCTCCATGCGAAAGCAGCGCCGACCCCACCCGCGCGCCATTGAGGAAGGTGCCGTTATGCGAAGCGAGGTCCACGATCTCAAAACGCCCGGGTTGCGCCGCCGGCTGAATGCTCGCATGGTGGGTCGAAATCCACAGGTTGTCGATGACCACCACGTTATCGCCGGCTCGGCCAATTGTGACGGGATCACTCGTCAGATCAAGGTCGAGCGTCTCATCGGCACTTAGTTGGAATACCAGCCTGGCCATGGGAGAACAGCGATTTGCAGAGGGTAGCTCAGTTGCAATCTAACGGATCGTTTTTTCGTCGTCAAAGGTGGCGTTTTGAAACAGAACATGGCACATGCTAGGCTGCGAACCAATGGCTGAGCATATTCCCGCCGTCAGCGTCAACAAGCTGAGCAAGGTTTTTCGTACGCAGACGGTGCGCCGCCAGGTCGTGGTGGCCGTGAAAGACCTGACGCTCGAGGTGCAGCCTGGAGAGGTCTATGGATTGATTGGTCCCAATGGCTCAGGTAAATCGACCACCATGAAGGTGCTGTTAGGTCTGTTAAAACCAACGGCAGGAACTGCGGCGCTTTTTGGACGTGACAGTTCGAAGGTCGATAGCCGCAACGACGTGGGGTTCCTGCCTGAGAATCCGTATTTCTACAAGTACCTCACCGGCAGCGAGATGCTCGCGTTCTATGGCAAACTTTGCGGCTTGCGGGGCGCCCCTTTGCGCCGCCGCATCGACGAGCTGCTCGCGCTGGTCGATCTCACGCAGGCCGCCGACCGGCGCCTGGCTGGGTATTCAAAAGGGATGCTGCAGCGCATCGGCCTGGCCCAGGCACTCATTCATCGGCCGCGATTGCTCGTCCTGGATGAACCAACTGCCGGCGTCGACCCAGCCGGATCGAGGAAAATTCGCGATCTCATCATGGAACTGAAAACACAAGGCATCACCGTCATTCTTTCTTCGCACCTCCTCGAGCAAGTGCAGGAGGTATGTGATCGCGTAGGCATCATTTTTCGCGGGTCGATGGTGCGCGAAGGCCGGCTCGACCAAATCCTGGCCATCGAGGATCAGACCGAACTGGTGCTCCGTCATGCCACCCCCGCACTGGTCGACAAGGTCCGCCAGCTTGTTGCTGCCGAAGGCGGCGGCGCGGCATTGCTGCACGTGGGCAAGCCGCGAACGACCCTCGAACGGCTTTTTTTAGAGGCCACCGGCGGGAGAGACAAAGCGGAACCTTAAGAAGCGATGAATGCCTCCGCGTCCACGGGATTGCCGTTCAAAATCTTCTCGCCACTTCGGGTGTGGGCGCTCGCAGCCAATACATTCACGCAGTTGCTGCGCATGCGAACGCTCTATTTCCTCATTGTCTTTGGCGCCGTTCTTGTCGTTTTCGGGTTCATTCTCCCAGCGCCGCCTACAGGCGAGGGCTTGTCGAGTTTCGGCGGAGAGCAGGAACTTCGCCTGCTCAAATCGGTTTCCCTCGGCGCCATTTCGTGGTTCACCGTCATTCTCGCCATCGCCGCCACCGCCATGCTCCTGCCACGGGATTTCGAGGACCGAACGCTCTATACCATTCTCTCGAAACCAGTCCCGCGCTTTGAATATTTGTTAGGCAAACTGGCGGGAGTATTCCTCCTGCTCCTGCTCTGCCTGGCGTTGATGGACCTCGCTTGTTGCGCGGCGATCTGGCTCAAGCAGCGCTCGGTTACCGCCGAGGAAATCGCCTATTGGAAACACCTCAACCTCCTGACTCCGGAGAAATTCGCCGAAATCCAAACTGTCTACACGCGCCACGGGCTGAGCTGGAATTTCCAGGCCGCCGTTGCTGGAATTTTTTTTCAGGGAACGATCATGGCTGCCGTTTGCCTGTTGGTTTCGACGTTTGCGACCTCGAGCCTGTTCACGATTCTCATTGGCCTGGCCATCTTTGTCATCGGACAAGGACAGGAGCTCGCCCGTGACTTCGCGTTGCATGGCTTTGGCTCCGGATCCCAGCGCGCGATCAGCATTATCCTCGCCCTGATCTTTCCTGACTTGCGCCAGTTCAATATCATTGATGAGGTGGTGGCCGGAAATACTGTGCCCTTGTGGCTGCTCGGCGAAATGGCCGGCCTGGCGCTGCTTTACCTCGTCTTCTACAAGACTCTTGCGTGGTTCATTTTTGCGGGTCGTGAGCTGTGATTTCGTTAGGTAAAATAGCCTGCGGTGTGGTCGCGGTGCTGGCTTTTGGCGCCGCGCGGCTTCCGATCGAGGCCGCTTTTCACCAGCATCGCCAGGCCGCGGATTTGCGTGAAAATGCCGATGTGCGGCTCACCCTGCGGGAGCACGTCAGCCAGTCCGCGCTTTTTGCGGTGTTGGGCGGATTGCGGGCGCTGGTCGCTGCGCTGTGGGACCTGGCGGCCCGTGATGCCTGGGAAAAAACCAACTACGCCGAAGTCGAGCGCGACTATCGCTTCATTCAACAACTTCAGCCGCGCGTGTTTTACTATTGGGACATGGGCCAGTGGATGCTCGCCACCAATGCCGCGCGTTTTTTCCGCTTGAGCAATAGCGAAAGCCCCGAGCGGGCCAGCCTCCTTTCCAACGCCTATGTCGAAAAGGGCCGCGAAATGATCCAAGCGGGCATTCGCAATCTGCCCAACGAGTACCGGATCCATCAGGCGCTGGCCCGGCTGCTCGAAGACCGTTACGAAACGCGCGACTACGCAAAAATCGCTGAAGCCTGGGCGAATGCGGCGCGCCTGCCCGGCGCGCCCGGCTACACCAAGCGCTTCCACGCTTACGCCCTAACGCATATTCCGGACCGCGAGAACGAGGCAGAGCAAATGCTGCGCCAGCTTTTTCATGAGGGTGTCCAGCACCACAAGCCAACACTCGAGACACTTTTGGGCATTTACGAGGCCGCCCAAACCGCCCAGGAGGCCGCCGATCCGTCGGCCCTGCACGCGCTCCTGCGAAGGATATACGATCGCGGCCATCCGCTCACGCGGACACCACTGCTCATTCGTA
This sequence comes from Verrucomicrobiales bacterium, assembly GCA_050998515.1. Lineage (GTDB taxonomy): Bacteria > Verrucomicrobiota > Verrucomicrobiia > Verrucomicrobiales > V1-33 > JBPCQC01. Next base: position 9,248 of record JBPCQC010000012.1, on the reverse strand, counting down.
CCATTCGGCGGTTGGAGGACCATCTCGCGCTCCCAGCCCCGGAGCGGCTGCCGCCATCCGCCGAAGCCACCGCAGGCCAAAACCCGCCCGAAGCCAGGCTTTAAGTTGGCAAGCCATTTGACAAGCCCTTCTCTTTGCCTTGTGCGCCATCGGTGCACGGACCAACTCACCGGCTGCGATCCTTCACTTGCAGGACCACGTCATCGGCTGGGAGGACACCAGCGGCGAGCGCCTCAGGTGCTTCATCCACTGGGGGCCACGACGGACAAGTGTTGCGACGTTGACGAGACCAAGTTCTTTAACTGGCCCTACAGCAAGGGAATCAGGGCGGCTTGAAGCGATGATTTAAAGCGCGGTGTTGTCGTCGCGGTTTTGCAGCCGGATGACGAGTTTTTTGATGGTTTCGAGTTCGACGGTGAGTTGGTGGGCGGCCTTGAGCAGCGCGGCCTGGGTGGGTTCGTCCCCGAGGCCGGGGACGGCGGGATGGATTCGCATCATTTGCAGCGCGATCTGTTTGCAGGCTTCCTGAATTCTTTCGATAGCTTCGTTGCGGGTCATCGGATCAAGCGTGGGCTTTGGCGCGGACCGAGCGGGTGTCGAGTGACTTTTGCACTTCACCCAGTGCGTTGGCGAGCGCCATCCAATCTTCAGAGGCAGCATCGAAACCTGAGGAAAATCGCAGCACGCGCTTCATTTCGTGTGAATCGAGACCCATGGCGGCGAGGACGTGCGAGTCCCCGTCTTGTCCGCTGCTGCAGGCGCTGCCAGTCGAGCATTGAAATCCGCGCTGGCTGAGCCGCGCCAGCCAGAGACGGTTGTCATGACGGGGCGCGATGACCATGCTGGTGTTCCAAAGCCGCGCCTGGCCACCGCCGACGACCGGCCACTCGAGGCGCGCTTCAAATTCATCACGCGGCGCTGGGTTGCCCGGCAATCGAGATTCCGCATGTTCGAGGGCGGCTATCATGGCTGCGATGCCGGGCAGATTCTCCGTCCCGGCGCGCTGACCGTTCTCCTGTGGTCCGCCGAGTTGCCAGGCAAAATCCTGTCGGGGCATGGGGAGCCGCAAAAATCCCACCGCTTTCGGCCCCCCAAATTTATGAGCCGAGGCGGTGAGGATCGGATTTCCGCAGGCCAATGCCGCGGCCGGCATTTTGCCGAGCCATTGTGCCGCGTCAGAGTGGAAAAAGCCGATGGTTCGACCGAGGCCTGACTGCCGCGCCAACTGACTCCAATCAAAAAGCACTCCGTTCTCGTTGTTGGCGGCCATCCAGGAAAGGAGGCGCACACTTCCGTTTGCAATCTCTTCCTCCAATTCCGACATTTTGACTTCGAGCGCGCGACACAACTTCCGGGCGGGCTCACGGACAGAGGGATGCTCATAGGCCGAGATGAGCACGCGACCGTCCCGGCGGCCAGAAGGCAGGCCGTCTCCAGTCAAGCGCGCGTGAGTTTTGCCCCAATCGCCGAACACGCGAAACAGCCCGTTATTTGCTTCGGTGGCGCCCGAGGTGAAGACAATGCATTCCGGGTCGCAGCCGCCTAACAACTCTGCCAGACGCTCGCGGCAGTTTTCGAGTTTCTGCCGCGCTTCGGCCGCCTCACGATACAAGCTCGATGGATTGTGCCAGTGCTTTGACTCCATTTCGAGCCAAGTCCGCCGCGCCGGCTCGCAGAGCGGTGTGGTTGCGTTGTGATCGAAGTAGTGTTGCATCGGAGATGTGGTTATTCGCGGCCAGAAGTCGGTGCGGGCAATGCGGAGTCGTCTGACATGTCCCGGGATAACGAATAACAGATGAGCCGGCTAAATGCCGACCTCGACATCATCAAAATAGATCGGCTTGTTTGCGTAGGGCGTGCCGATTACCGAGGGCCTGCCTTGTCCTGGCGGGCCGGGGAGTTTTGCGGTCAGGCTGGGCTGGTCCGGCCGTCTGCCGCCGGCAAGCCAGACTCGGGCTTCGGCTGTCCAGGCGCCGGCGGATTCTCCCACATTCAATTCGACGACCAGCCAGGTGTTTTCCTTCCACTCGAAATCGGCCTTGGCAATCTGTGCCTCGCCTTGTACGAGCTCGATTGTTTTTTGCGCGGGCACGACGCGCAGCTTGGTCCCTGAGATGCCTTGCAGCCCCAGTCCGAACCGAGGAAAGGATCGCCGGCTCTTTTCGGCCTTGGTCAGGGCGCGAATGCTCGAGGCGCCGCTCGCTGAAGGGCCCACGAGGACCGCACCATCCGCGATGGGCTGAGGCAGCAATTCGAGCACTTTTTTGCCGTCTTGTTCGGCGATCCGAAATTCCCCTTCGACCACCATAAAATCATCAGGCAACGGTCCAACCTTGAATTGTTCGAAATCAATTTTCGTTGGTCGAGCGGGTTCGGCCGCTTGCAGGACGCTGCTCATGACCAAGGCGGCTGCGATGTAAATCACGCGGATCATCTGTCCTAACATTGCGAATTTCCAGCGCTCGGCAAATATGGCGGCACGATGACTCCCTTACGCTGGCCATCCCAAATTGCCGCTGCCCTGGGGTTTCTTGCCGTGGCGTTAGGGGCGTTTGGCGCCCATGGACTAAAGGTGACGCTCGTGGCCCGCGACACGGCGGCCCTTTGGGAGAAGGCAGTATTTTTTCATCTGGTGCACGCCGTTGTGCTCTGGACTCTGCGCCCTCGAAACGGCCGCCCGTCCTTGCCGTGGTGGTTCTTCCTGGCGGGAATCTTATTGTTTAGCGGCAGCTTATATGGTCTTGCTCTGGTTAGAATTGCCTGGTTCGGACCTATTACGCCGCTGGGCGGCCTGGCCTTGCTAATTGGTTGGATGTTGCTCGTGGTCAACCCCAACCATTCAAGTTATAGGAAGCGATAGCGCTTTAATGTGACAGAATTGACACATTTCTTCCTTTGTCCACTTCGGCCCGTTGGCGGTAGTTTTGCGGCGTTCGCTGCAAGCGAACAGGGGGTTGAAAAAGAAGCCCGGTTGGCTGGAAATATGCGAGTTTTTATTTGGGGGATCTCGCTCCATTACCAACCGGGCTTCCACTCTTCGCAGGTCCAAATGGTAGAGGCATGGTCACTGGCGGGGACTTGAAAGTCGTCGGTGCCAGCCGACGTTATTACCGGGGAGCTTGCCAGCCGGAGGCCTGATTCGGGTGGGAAAAAAAACGGGCCGAGGACCACTCGTCCTATCAGTCGGCGGACTCATCAAGTGAGCCGGGGCATTCATCAAATTATTATGGCGGGCTCATGCTTCCTTGACCAACATGCCCCCCCACATTCCCCATCATGGTTCGAACTTCCCCATTGATCGCCGTGCTCGTAGCCTTGCTGCCTGCGGCTGTGTTTGCTGCTCAGCGCGACAACAAGACGCCCGAAAAGACCATTGCCAACGAATGGCTTGATATTGCGCTGGAAGCGACCGCCCGGGACGTCGACCGCTATGGAGCACGGCCGACTGTTTTGTCGCGCACCCTCGCCATCCCCATGACGGCGATGTTCGACGCCTGGGCGGCGTATGACGAAAAGGCAGCAGGGACGCGGCTGGGCACCTCGCTGCGCCGGCCTCTTTCGGAGAGGACCATCGAGAACAAGAAAAAGGCGATCAGCTACGCAGTTTACCGAACCTTGGTTGATGTTTATCCGCATGACGCCGCCTACGCGGCCGAGCAGTTGACCAGGTTGGGATATAATCCGAACGACGTGTCGATGGATCCCTCGACGCCGCAGGGCATCGGCAACACCGTGGCGGCGGCGCTCATTGCCTATCGTCACCACGATGGTGCGAATCAATTAGGGGACGAGGCGGGAAGCGAGGGCAAGGCCTATTCGGACTATACCTATTACCGGCCGATCAATCCGCCGGACAAGATTATCGACCCGGATCGCTGGCAGCCGATTGCTTTTGACGATGGCAAGGGCGGCAAAGTCACGCCCGGGTTCCTCACTCCCCACTGGTATCGGGTGAAGCCATTTGCCTTGAAAAGCTCCGATCAGTTTCGGCCCGGGCCGCCGCCATTGGTGGGATCCGAGCAACTTCTCAATGAGACCAAGGAATGCATTGATTGCAACGCCAAGCTGGATCCCAAAGTGAAGGCGATCGTGGAATTCATGCGCGACGGACCGCGCTCGACGGGCCAATCCGGCCATTGGCTGAAGTTTGCGCAAATGGTTTCCCGCCGTGACAAGCACGATCTCGACAAGGACGTGAAGCTGTACTTCGCGATCGCGAATGTGGCCATGGATGCGTTCATCGCGTCGTGGGAAACGAAGCGCTACTATGATTCCTCCCGCCCCTGGACGCTGGTGCGACATTACTTTCGTGGCCAGGAGATACAATGTTGGGGGGGGCCTGGGAAAGGCGCCTGCAAGATGAAGGGTGAGGGATGGCATCCTTATTCGCCATCGACTTTCATCACGCCGCCGTTTCCCGGCTATGTTTCGGGGCATAGCACAGTCAGTGCCGCTTGCGCCGAAACACTCAAGCTTTTCACTGGAAGCGATCACTTCGGCGAGGTTGAAGTGCGCAAATGCTGCATCCTTACCGAGCCCGTCGCCGGTGAAGAGGTAAAACTTGATCTGCCCACCTTCACTGCCACCGCGGAAATGGCTGGCATCTCAAGGGTCTACGGCGGTTATCACATCCAGGCCGACAACATCGAAGGTCTGACTCTCGGCCGCAAAGTGGCTACTTATGATTGGCCGAAGATCCGCGGTTATTTCGAGGGCACGGCCCGGCCGGTGATCGCTTCAGCGACCGCCGCACGCCAGCCAGGAAGCAATTAATTCAACAGACTCCTAAGCATTCACCACATTGCGCGGCCGTCCATCGAGGAAGGCCCTCACGTTATCCGCCGCTTCATCGAGGAGTCGCCCACGAGCGGCAGATGTGGCCCAGGCAATGTGCGGTGTAAGGACGCAATTGCGGGCTGAAAGCAGCGGATTGCCGGCATGCGGCGGCTCGATGGACAAAACATCAAGGCCGGCCCCAGCGAGGCGCCCCGCATTAAGCGCATCCGCCAGTGCCTGCTCGACGACGAGCGGCCCGCGCGCAGTGTTGATGAGATAACTCGACGGCCTCATCAATGCCAGCCGCCCGGCATTGACCAGGCCCTCGGTTTCCGCTGTTAGCGGACAATGGAGCGAAATTACATCGGCGATGGCAAAAAGCTCATCGAGCGGCGCCCGCCGCACCTGGTTTGGCCCCTGGCTCGGGACGCTTTCGCGCGCGGCTGCCAGCACCGTCATTCCAAAGGCCTCCGCAATCTGGCCCACCCGCCGGCCAATGGCGCCCCAGCCCACGACGCCTAACGTTTTTCCCGAAAGTTCGACCAACGGCCGGTCCCAATAGCAGAAGTCCGGCTGAGCCCACCAGCGCCCCTCGGCGACGGTCTGCGCGTGATGACCGGTGTGAACGGCGAGCTCGAGCAGGAGGGCGAAAACGTGCTGTGCCACTGAGGGTGTGCCGTAGCCGGGCACATTCGTTACAGGGATGCGGCGCGCGGACGCGGCTTCGATGTCGACCACGTTGTACCCGGTGGCCAGAACGCCGATATATCGCACCGCTGGCAGTGAGTTGATCGTTTCACGCACGAGCGGGGTTTTGTTCGTCAGCAACAAGTCGGCCTCGGCGGCGCGGTTGATAATTAGGTGGTCTGGCGTGCGATCGTAAATAGTGCATCCAGCCAGGGCATGCAATGGCGCCCAATCAAGGTCGCCGGGATTCAATGTGTGCCCATCGAGGATGACGAGTTTCATTTAAAATCACTGCAACGGGCAAGAAGCCCAATTCCCTTCCGAAACAACGGCAGCGGATCTCCCAGCGGCCCTCACTGCAAGGTGGCTGCGGTGTCGAGGAGAACGACGTCGCGGCCTTCGTGGGAAATGCGTGCTCCCTGGCGGGCTGCGGTGGAAAGCTGAGCCTGAGAACCGCTCAGTTCATACGCTGCCGAGGCGACCACAACGCCCGACTCCCGGAGACTTGCCAGCGCTACCACCGGTTTGTTGTCCCGGGTGTTCACTGCAACCGCAAAATCGGTTCCGTATTTGCGGGTGACACTGGCCGTGGCCGCCGCGCGCCATTCGCTATCGATGACGCCAATCGCGTGATCGGCCTCGGCCAGGACCGCCTTGATTTCCTGGGCGACCTGGGCCAGTGGAGCCGGCCGCACCTCAGCAATCTTTTGAATCTTTTGTGCCTTGCGCTGGCGAACGGCCGTAATGCGAGGTTCAAAGCGGGGGGCGAGCCGTTTCATCTCGACGGCTACATAGCCATCGAGTTTCAAGGCCGCCACGCGTCGAATAATCTCCTGCTCGGAGGCGTTGAGGCTTTTGTACTTCCGGACTGTCTTCGCGATTTTTGCCAGGTCGCCGAGATTGACTTCGCCGGTGTCGGTGCCGACCACAAATCGGGTTTCGTCCTTCTTTCCAAACAGAGGGCCTTCATTGATGGTGGAATCCGTGATCGGACCGGATTGGCAACCGCTCAGAGAGATCGCAGCGGCAACCGAAACGAGCAAAAGCAGCAGTTTCATCTTCTTGTTTTAGCGGAAGAATCCGATTACAACAAGGAGGTAGTTCTGGATGATCGCGAGTGACGAATGCTTTCTTTTTCTCGAAAATGGCGGGCAACGCTGGCCCTGCCGATCGGGTGATGTCATCGGGCGGGCGGGAACAGTGGCGCGCGAGGTTCTCCGCCACGTGGAAACGCTCTCGCGGCGGCATCTGCAGCTCGAAAAGCGCGGTCCAGGGTGGTATGTGATAGTGCTCGAGGAGACTCGAAATACCACTTGGATGGAGGGGAAGCCGATGCAGCGCGGCGTGGCCTATCCGGTGCTCGGTGTTCGAACTTTTCAGGTCGATCAATTTCAGTTCTATCTCGGTACCGCTAACGGTATGATGACTCAAGTCTGGACGGATTCCGCCGCCTTGCCCGCGTCGGAACCCGGGCCTGCACTTTCCCCCGTTCCGCCGTTTCTGAACGTGAGCGACTCGGGCGCTGGCCCGTCGTCATTGAGCCTCGAGGAACTTCCCGGCTCGGTCATTGAGACGGATGTTCGGTTGCACATCATCGCCGCCAACGCGGGTGCAAGGGCGCTTCTTGGCGCGACCCCTGTCGGCCGGGATTTTGACGAATGGGCCGCTGATCGCACCCGGTTGCGCGATCTTCTCTTGCGTCTCGAAGTGGGGGAAATCGCTGGCCCATCGGTCGCGCGGTTTGCCCTGCCAGCAGGCGAGCAAGACCTCGAAGTGCACGCTTCGCGGCGCACAGATAGAATCATCATTCAACTTCGCAACGCGAGCGGGGAAAAGCAGCAAAACCTGGTGGAGCTCGCGAACCGGCTGGCCCGGCGAACTCAGGTGCTGGCGGAGTTCTCGGTGTCAGCAGCTTTTCGCGAGGGTGATTTGGCCAAAAGCCTGTCCCTGCTAACCTGCCAGGGCGCTGAATTGCTCGAATGCTCGCGCGTCAGTGTCTGGCTGCGCCAACCCTCGACACCGACAGGTAGCGCGGAGAAAGTCGTTTCCTGTCAGGCGGTCCACGACCGCCGAACCGCTACCGTGCGCACGGGAGCCGCCATCGATTTGAGTTACTGTCCGAGTTTTTTCGACGAAGTGGCTGCGCAGAACTGGGCCACGGCTTCGGCGTCAACGCCATTGCTTGGTCTGCTTCGCGAGATCGGCTTTCTCGACTCGGAATCGGCATCGGCCCTGGCAGTCGCGCTGCAGCAGGGCGAGGTTTTCTATGGGGTGATGAGTTTCGAGAGGACCGCAGGAGTATCGGAATTGAGCGAGACCGATCGCTGGTTCGCGCTGTGCCTGGCCAGTTTTGGCACCGCCGCCTTGCAGGCCTGCGAACGCAAGGAGGCGTTTGCCCGCCTTCATGAGAGCGAAGCGCATATGGCCGCGGAATTGGCTGAAGCCGAACGTTACGTGCGGCGTGTGCTGCCCGAACCCATCGCTTCCGGACCCATCACCACTGAGTGGCAGATGGTGCCCTCGGAAAAAGTCGGCGGCGATTGCTTCGGCTACCACTGGATCAACGATGATGTCTTCGCCTTCTACATTCTCGACGTGGTCGGCCACGGAACCGGGGCGGCGCTGTTGTCGATTTCGGTGCTTAACACCTTGCGGGCCCGGCTGCCCGCCGCCGGCGCGGCCCTGGTCTCACCGGCGCGTGTGCTCGATGATTTGAATGAAGCCTTTCCCATGGAGCAGCAAAATGGAATGACCTTCACCATGTGGTTTGGAATTTATGACCGCAGGGCGCGCGCGCTCACGTATGCCAGCGGCGGCCATCCGCCCGCGCTGCTGCTTCTGGGCGAGGTGCCGGAGGGCCAGCCGGATTATTGCGCGCTCGCCACGGAAGGCCCGGTGCTCGGCGGCCTGCCCGGCGTCCAGTTTACTGAAGACCAGGTGACTGTCCCACCCGCGAGCAAATTATTCCTTTGCACCGACGGCGCCTTTGAAATTCCGTTAGGCAGCGGCCGCGAATGGACGTTCGAAGAATTCATCGCCACCGTGCGAAGCACCCGCTGGATGGACGGGAGCGAGACCGCCTATCTTCACAAGCGGACCAGCGCATTGTGCGCGACGCCAACTTTTCCGGACGATTTCTGTGTTGTTCGGTTCTCGTTTGTTTCGTAGACTGGACTCGATTTCGCATGCTCCAGCGTTTCAATTTCACGATGCGCGACGAAGTAGGCGAACTCGCCCAGTGCCTGCGCGCCCTCGAAGAATGCGAGGCCTACCAGCAAATGCCGCCGTCACTTCGTTTCGTCACCGAATTGGTGCTCGACGAATTGGTCTCCAACACCATCAAGTACGGCGGCCCCGGCAACCACGAAATCACCACCACCGTCGACTGGAACGGCCAGCAACTCAGCGTGCGAATCGTGGACGATGCCCTGCCTTTCAATCCCTGGGAGCAAAGCGCGATGGGAGAGTTGGATGACGAGGAAGAACGGGAGTCGGCCCCGAGTGACCACCAGGCCTTGAAGGTGGGCGGGCGCGGATTGCAAATGCTGCGCCGAGCCACTGACACCCGTGAATACGAGCGCACCGCAGGCAAGAATATCGTTACCGTGACGCGCCATCTGCGCCGCCCCCTGGCCGCGTAACCCGGCGGGAGTCGGCTGAGCTCGTTAGGGGCGCCGAATAATGATCAACTGAAGTCGAACGCACCTTGTCGCACGTTGGACAAAATTTGGTTGAATTCGGTTGGTCGACTCCAGGGATGAGATGTCTAGGATCAACTGCCGGAA
>JBPCQC010000142.1:0-70264 GCA_050998515.1 Verrucomicrobiales bacterium | reverse complement strand
CGCGAGGCCTCCGACCCGGACACGCGATGGTGCGTGTGCTCTCCGATCCCGAAACGAACCGGCGAGGGCGCCGAGTCGGACACGCGGTGGCGCGTATGCTCCCCGATCTCGAAACGAATCGGCGAGGGCGCCGACCCGGACACGCGGTGGCGCGTGTGCTCCCCGATCCCGAAACGAATCGGCGAGGGCGCCGATTCGGACACGCGGTGGCGCGTGTGCTCCCCCGATCCCGAAACGAATCGGCGAGGGCGCCGACCCGGACACGCGATGGCGCGTATGCTCCCCGATCCCACGGTGCGTGGGCTCCCCGATTCGTCTGATTGGCAATCGCTGAATCACCTAATTTCCAGCATGGCAGGAGCTGCAATTTTTCGACGCAAAACCTGGTGGATGGGGACCGAGGTTTTGGGTTGGTGAAAAATTGGCATCGAGCACCAATTCGTCGGCGGAAGGGACGGCTGAGAATGCCAGTTCGAAGTGCTCTGTCTTAGTGTCCGCTACGTCGGCAGAGTAATGGCCGTGGCGCTCGGAAATCCAGCGGACCAACTGGCCGTGTTCATTGCCAGTCCAAACGGACCCGGTATAGCGATTGACTTGATCACCGAGAAACAGACTCACCATTTGATCTTTACGGGTTGCATTTTGGATCACATCGTCCGCGATTCCAGCGGCACGCAGCGCGGTTTTGCCATCTTCGCCTTGGGCCTTGATTACTTCCCTGGCGACTTTGACCAGGCCCTCCTCGCGTTGAGACGAATCCCGGATGCTGCCCACCCACGCGAGGGCGTTCGCAACATCCTCGCGGCAGACCGTTTCGGCATAGGCGCCAGCCATCTGGTCATAAGCCAGATTCGCGGCATGAGTTTGCAGCCAAACACCTGCTGCGGCCGAATCACTGCGCGACCATTGGCCCAAAACTTGTGAAAACCCGGTAGCGGTCTTGCCGGGCTCGGCCGTCGTAAGCGACTCGAGCCAGCGCAATGAATCCGTCGGGGTTGTTTCGGCCAGTTTCATACTGCGGACTAAGATTCAAGGCGGGTCCGTGATCGGCCTTCGAATTTGCATTAAGACCGTGTAGTCTCAGCCAGAACCACTCTTGCGTGTATTTTCCCTCGATTTTATGGCCTATTCCATTGTGCTTGGACATGTTACTGCCGCGGGGACCGCCCTGGGCCTGCTAGGCGTCCTCTCGGTTTCCGCCGGGGCGGGCGATCCGCCGATTTCCCTGGATGAAAATCCGGATTACCTGAGCCGGCTGTTCGAGCCGGGAAAGCTGGATTTTGTTTATCGTCACCTGACCGCCACCGAGGAAAACAGATATAATGGGTTTCTGTGGACCCCGCTTTTCAAAGGTGGTGGTGGTATCCTCGATCCGCATGACCGGCAATCGATTGCATACGGGGGGGGATTCGTTCGTCCGCTCGCCGCGTGGCCCGAGGCTGGTGATCTCATCATTGGAAGTCATGTCGTGGATTTCGGCGACCGGCGTGATTATGAGATTCAAGGAGAGTATCGCCTGCCTATGGGTCTCGGATTTGGCGGAGGATTCGTTAATACTGCCAATCCCGCGACCGATGTTATTTTCGGAAAGATCACGTACCGCGACAAGCTTCAGTCGTGGAATTATATTCTCGAGTTGCAGCTCCAGGAATTTGGTGAAGAAACTTCACTTGGAGGTTATGCTGCGTTTTATAACGAGCAGTTCATGTTGGTGGGTGGCACCGATGGCGAACAGTGGCGGGTCACGGCCGGGTATCTTGCGCCGGAGACGGCGAATTTATTTCGTCCCGCGGTCGAGATTCTTTACGTGGATAACAGCATTGGGGAGCTGGCTGGGCCACGGACGTGGTTTGGCAACCTTACTTTGAAGTACGATGGCGGGTTTCTCAGTCATCCCGCGCGGTTGGGCCGAGCCATGGGTCCGCAAGGCCTTGAATTTGGAAATCCATTGGGGTTCCTGTTGCCCACGTGGAACCGCCGCCTCGAAGTGTGGGAACTTGGCGGATTGGCTGGCGCTCGGGCGGAGCGGATCGAGATGCCCAACAATTCTGTGAGCGAACGTTACGAAGCTTTGATTTTTCCGTTCCAATTCGCGCCGGCCGACAACCGTTTGGACGGGTTTTTCATTGGGGGGGCCTATCTGAAAAACCCGGCGCGAGATACTTTTTCATGCCTTGGGGGCTATTTTGGAACTTTGAAACCGTTCAAAGTGTTTGTGGGTGTCGAGTATGAACTCAAACCGGCAGAAACTTCCGTCGTGGTCGGGCTGATTCATTCGTTTTAACTGCCGTCGGATGAAAGTCAAACCAGTCAAATCTGTTTGCCTGGCGCTGGGCATAACAGTTGTTTTGGCGGGCGGGTTTTTCTGGAAGCAGCGGCGCCTGTCGCGCAACGAGAACAAATCCGCCATGTCAGCCCGGGTTTCTGTTCCGGAGGCAATTTTGCGCTCGTTTCAACTTGTCGAACGGACTGAGGACCGGTTTTCGATCCGCAGCACGTTTACAAACGAGGAGGAAGTATTGGAGTTGGAGACGGTTTCCGAAATTGATGGCGATTCAGCGCGAACTCTGGTGGAAGATGGGATCATGGGAATCCATGCGCTCTATGCGCAGGCGCTCTCGGCGTATCCCGAGAACCTGTCAAAGCAGGTTTCTGTGCCGGCGCGTTTCCGCCCAGAGTTCTTCCGCAAGTCAGTGAACGGGGTTTTATACAATTACTTTCTGCTTTCTGCCACTGAGCGGTTCGCCTACGGAGCAACGAGCGAGGATGTGCTGACACGCAGGTCCCTGCTGGGATGGATTTATTGCGAACAGGAACAAACGCTCTATAAGATTCGAATGTTCGCCCCCTTGGCGACATCGTCCGGGAAACTGGAAGAGTTTTTTTTGGCGCTGTCGTGTCAGCGGTAGCCGGAGGCTTCCAGACCTGCCGTGTCGATTGAAAGCCGGATGATGGTAAGGCGGACACTCCTGTCCGCAGCGGTGAATCCTGCGCGGACCGGAGTGTCCGCAGTACGAAGCGCCGCCGAAGAAAGGTCTGCGTCACGGCACATTCACAGTCTTGCGTCGCTCTTGCCCGGCGCTACTGGGCTGGAGCCAGTTCGACTTGCAGTTTATAGAATCGCTCGGGCATGGGGTTGCCTCCAGTTTGGGTGCCGTCGTCGGTCCAGGTCACTACACCGCCCGTCCCGACGATCGGCGGAGCGATGGGAGCGAAGGGCTGCTGGAGGTCGGGTGAGTAGTGAATCCGGTAGGTGCGGTCGCGCAGGGTTACGAAGGCGAGTGTAAACACTCCGGGCGAGGTTTCCGTGACGGTGATCAGCGGTTCGATGGAATCACCACGAACTGGATTTGTGCCGTTGATGAATTCGGTCCGGTTCGTACGCCCGTCATCGTCGAAATCGCCACTTCCCCCTTGATCGGCGGTAGCGCTGTACGCATCGAGACCATATTGAAGCTCCCACCAATCCGGCAAATTGTCCTCATCGCTGTCAATGGTCGATCCTTCGCGCAGGAAAACGCGGGCGACGTAGGGACGGCTCGCACCGTTCACGGTGGTGAAATTACCACCAATGATGGCGCTGTTGTCGCCTTCGAGGGCAATGGCCAGGACGGCCGCTTCTTTGAGGATGTCACCATACTCTCCGTATTCGTCGATAACGAGAGTTCCGCCTGCAAACCCTTCGCCGACGTCGAAAGATAAATCGACGCTGCCATTGCTGTTCAGACGGACGAGACCCTTTCTAGCGGCGCCATTCACGGTGGTAAAGCTGCCGCCCACCAGGATTGACGAATTGGGCTGCACCGCTATCGCTGAAATCAGTCCGTCTGTCTGAGGCAGGAAGGCCGGGTCGAGACTTCCGTCTGAATTCAATCGCGCGAGATGCGGCGGGAAAGGAGAGCCGGACTGAAACTGTCCGCCAAGCAGGATCTGACCGTCCGGTTCGAGAGCGATTGCATTGACAAAGGCCGGGGGCTTCGGGTTGGGATTGAAGGTTGAATCGATTGCCCCATTGGGCAGCAACCGACTGACAATATCTCCGGCGGCGACAATGGCATTGTCAGGTTGCACTGCCAGCGCCGCCACTGAGGATCCGGCATAGCCGGAGCTGAACGCCGGCTGGGGACTCCCATCGGCGATGAGGCGGACCAGCGGAACGCTGTTGGCGTTGGCGCTAAAGCCGCCCACCAGGATAGTGCCATCGGGCTGCGCGATGATGTCTGAGACAGCCAGGTTGGTAGCCGCATTAAACGTTTGGTCGACGCTGCCATCCGAATTCAAGCGGAGCAGCTCGGCGCGCAGCACGCCGGAATTCGCAGACCAGCCTCCCACCAGAATCTTTCCGTCAGCCTGCAATGCAAGGGCGTGAACCGTATCCGACGATGCTGAGCCCGGATCAAAGCCCTGATCCAGGCTGCCATTTCGATTCAGGCGAGCCACATGGTTGCGCGTTTGTCCATCTACTTGCGTAAACTCGCCCCCGATGATGATTCTTCCGTCGGGCTGGACGACGACCACATGGACGCGCTCGTTCGGTCCGAATCCGGAGAAAAACCCGATGTCTGGAGCACCGGCGTTTAAGGGGGGTTGAAGTATGGTTAAGCGCGCCGGAACACTGGTCACGGCGCCCAGGGCATTAGTCACGACCACGGTATACAATCCACCATGCGCGTAGCGGACATTACGCAGCGTAAGATACGACCGATTTTCGCCCGCCAGATCAACTCCCTCGAACTGCCACTGGTAAGAAGGCGAAGGAACGCTGCTCGCCACGACTTCGAAAGTCAAGTCGCGTCCCGCCATTACGGAGGCGTCAGTGGGCGCGTCCAGAAGGATTGGCGGCGCGGGCGCTGGGTCGCCCCCGAGCAGTCGGGCAACGCGCGGACGGGGAACGTTGTTAATCGTCTCGAAATCACCTGCAACGAGCACCTTTCCGTCGTCGAGAACTTCGATGGCTTCCACTCCGCCGGACGGTCCTAACGACGGATGATTCGGCAAAGCGAGGCTGCGGAACGTTCCGTCAAGGCTGCCGTCAGGATGCAACCGCGCGATCGCGAAGTCTCCGTCATCGAATGATGATCCAATGAGAATCTTACCGTCGCTTTGCAGCGCCACCGACGTGACGTCATCATCGGTCGGCAGGGCTCCGGCGTCGAAACTGGGATCAAGGCTGCCGTCGCTGTTCAAACGCGCCACACGCATCCTGAACACACCCCCGATCCTCGTGAATCGTCCCGCAATGACAAGCCTTCCGTCGCCCTGGATAGCGATGGCCCTAACCGAACCATTGGGGCCCGGACCGGGATCGAAACTTTGATCCACACTTCCATCCAGGTTGATCCGCACAATTTGATTGCGCTCGATGCCGCCCACGGAACTGAAGAAGCCACCGACGACAATCTGATCATCCGGCTCAAGAGCCAGCGCATGTACTTTCGCGCCAATTGAAGAGATGAAGCTGAAGCCGGGGACCAGTGCCCCGTTGGATTCAAGCAGAGCAAGAGGTGTGTCCCGACGGACTCCCCCTTCAAAAATGGCCAGATCTCCCCCAATGATGAGTTTCTCATCGGGCAACAGCAGCAGCTCTGAGAGAGTGCTCTGTGGACCGACAACCGGACTCGCTTGAAAGGTCTGATCCAGGCTGCCGTCGCTGTTCAACTGTGCCACCCGCAAAACACCTGGCGCATCCGCTGCCAGCGCTCCGCCAATCAGGATCTTTCCACTTGGTCTGACAACGACAGAAGAAGCTACGCCCGATACCTGTGCCTGAAAGGTTTCGTCCAGGCTCCCGTCCTGTTGCAAGCGGGCTACGCTGCGGTGCGGTAACCCATCGACGAAAGTGAAGGCACCGGCGATCAGCACCTTGTCATCGGCTTGCACGGCCAGCGCGTGAACCACCGCATTGGGTCCGGCGCCGTTGTAGAAATTGAGGTCTGGAGCGCCGGGATCCATCGGCGCGGGCGCCACTGTCACCGAAGCAATTTCGGCCGTGGCCACTCCCAGGCTGTTGCTGACCTCGACGCGGTAATTGCCTGACTGGTTTGTTTGCAGATTTTGCAGCCTCAATGTGTCACGCGTGGCGCCGGCGAGTTCCGTACCGTTCAAAAACCACCGATAGGCAGGTTGGGGGACCGCCCGCGCATTGGCGCGTAAAACCAGTTCGCTGCCCGCGTTTGCGCTGATATTCTCCGGTGTAGCCGCAATCAATGGCGCTGAGGGAGCCGGATCTCCTCCCTGCAATCGCGCGACCCGAATCCGCTGAGTTTGATTCACCAGCGTGAAATTGCCGCCTATAAGAATCCGTCCATCCGCCTCGACGACGGCGGTCTCTACCCAATCGTTCGCCCCCTGGTCGGATTCAAAAAAGGGATCAATTTCGCCATTGGAATAAAGACGCGCGATCCTGTTGCGGATGACACCGTCCACTGCGGTAAAGCCGCCGGCGATGACAATTTTGCCATCCGCCTGGAGAGCAATCGAAGCAACGGTATCATTGGCTCCAGCCCCCGGATCGAAAGTTGGATCGACGCTGCCATCGCTGTTCAGCCGGGCCATTCGACTCCGACGCGAACCGTCAACACTGATAAAGCTGCCTCCAATGAGGACTCTCCCATCCGGTTGAACGACGAGGGCTGATACCCAGGAATCAGCGCCGTCGCCGGGATCGAAATTCATATCCAGGCTTCCGTCACCATTCAGGCGGGCGATGCGATTCCTGGTGACCCCATTCACCTGGGTGAAGTTGCCTCCGATCAAAATCTGGCCGTTGCTGAGAGCCTTTACGGATCGAACGGAATCGTTGGCAAGCGGAGCGCCTTGCCCGAAGCCAGTGTCGATGGTTCCATTCGCATTCAATCGGGCAACCCGATTTCTGGGGTTTGCAGCCACGAAGGTGAAGTCGCCTCCGATGAGCACCTTTTGGTCCTCGAGGGTTGCCAAAGCCCAGACTCCGTCATTCGCACCGGTTGTGGGATTAAAACTGGCATCCAGTTGTCCGTCAGAATTAAGACGCGCGATCGATTTAAATCCGTTGGGCGACGTGGAAAAGTTACCGCCGATTACGATCCTGCCATCCACCTGCCGGCCGAGCGCCCTCACTTCGGCGTTCAAAACTAGTGGCGATGCAAACCCTGAGTCCAGCTCGCCTGCAGTAGTGAGGCGCGCCACCCCAAGTTTCTCAGTGGCGCCAACGGCGGCAAAAGCTCCCGCAATGACAATCTTTCCATCAGGCTCGATCAGCACCGTGCGCACCACCGCATCGGGGCCGACGCCGGGATCGAAACTCAAATCGAGTGCGGCAGGAGTGGCTGAGGCAACAGCGACCCGCGGCAGCGCAAGTAACGCTGCCAGGCCCATCAGTTTGGCAAACCACGTTGAAACGCGTTGCAGCGAGAACGATTCCATTAGTCCCAGCCGCAAAAAGGACCGGTAGTAATCGAATAGACCTAATTGAGCCCCTGTGCAATGAGCATGTCGGTCGAAGATCAGAACGATTCCAAGCTGCGCCGGGCCCTGCATATTCTTTATTCGCGCCTCCGGACCGCCGGCACTTTTACGGCGCACTGACATTCGATTGGCCGCCTTTCTTCAATTCCGTCGCGACACGCTCGGAAAAGGCCAGGTTTTATTCAAATACTTCCGAAACCACGCGACCTTGCACCCAGGCTGAATTCGCCAGGCCGAGAGCGCGAAATATGGTTGGATATTGATCGACCATTTCCATTGGCTGCTCCCCTAAATAATGGCCTTTTTTGATTCCCGGCCCCATCACGACGAACGGTGTCCAGAGTCCTCTGGCGTTTTCGGAGAGGATGGCTTGTTTGCTCCCGCTAACTCGGGGGACGGAAAAGAGTTCGAGGTCTGCAGTTATTTCCTCGGTCCACCGGTAGCCGGCGCGGTTGGCGATAATCAAATCACCCACGCGTTCGGGCAAAAGGCGCAGTTCCTTGCTGGCATTTTCCCATTCCACAATCTTATCCAGGGGAAAGACGCCGTCGCTGTCCTGAAGGTCGCGCAATAAACTTTTCACTAGTGCCCGCAGCTGTTCGTAGTGTGGACCGGAATTCCGTTTCCAATTTCCGCCGAGACCCTCAGGGCTGACATAAACATTATGCATGTTCAGGTAAACGGCTTTTGTCTCCGGCCAGTCGATGTTACGTTCACCGGTCTGTGCATTGGTCGAGAACTTCAGGAGCCCTTCGCGGACGAAAAGGTTGTTGATGCGCACCTGCTTGTTGAGTGGAACGGCCCCGTGATCCGAGCTCAGAACCACCACGGCATTCTCGCTGGCTCGGGTGAGAAATTCTCCCAAAATGGCATCCAGCTTTTCATAGAGCCAATGCACTTCACCCCACAACCTGGCTCGTTCCTGCTCGGAAACGTCATTATAACGCGCACTGTCCGGATCGACGTAACCGAGCCACCAGCGGCTGGTCAGCATCTGATTGGGAGTGTAAATGTCATGCAGGAACACATCCGGCTGGTAATGATCGAGCACAAAGCCGGCGGCGCGCCGGTGCCAGTCGAGT
Source organism: Verrucomicrobiales bacterium (assembly GCA_050998515.1). Classification (GTDB taxonomy): domain Bacteria; phylum Verrucomicrobiota; class Verrucomicrobiia; order Verrucomicrobiales; family V1-33; genus JBPCQC01. Next base: position 61,736 of record JBPCQC010000142.1, on the reverse strand, counting down.
GACATGCCCGCTTCCTCGAGAAACGTTTCCTTGTCTTCCGGTTGGAAGACCAACTGCGCGGGAAAGTTGTCCACGAAATCGACCATGGGACCGGCGCCCTTGATTAATTCGCCCGCCACGTTCTCCGGTTCCGTCAGGTGCCTGTTAATGTTGTTGTAAAAGAAGCGGATTCGAAAGATTCCCGACGGTTCGATTTTGCTGACTTTTATTTTGACGGTGGTTTCGACGTCCCGGGAGAGGTTTTGTGCGGGGATCTGCCACTTCAGCGTTATCGGCAACCACTCACTCCACGCGCCGCCTTTCAACGTGCATAGCAATTGCTGCTTATCCGGCGAAAAGACGACGGTATCGTAATCCACCACATTGTTTCCGGTGCTGTCGCAAATCGCGGCGTGGAGGGTGGCGCCCCAGGCGGTCAGGGCGCCTTCGAGCGGCGGAGAGTGAGATGGCAGGGAGATTTTCCAGCCCATGGCCGGCTGTTTCTCGACCCGCTGGGTCAACGGCGGCCCGATGAAGAAAAGCCGTGAGGCGGCGCGGTCTATTTGTCGATAGAGCGGCTCGGCATCGTCTTGAAAATTGACAGCGTGAAAATCGGCGCCCCAGCGCCCCCAACGGCCGCGGATGGTGATTCCATTCTTCAACTCGGGCGGTGTCGAACCTGGAATACTCAAAAGCACAACCCGGCCGCGTCCCATTTTTTCCAGAGTGACCCACATGGGCTCGACCTTTTTGGCCGTCGAACTGAATCCTGGCACCGCGATCTGGCTAAGCGGAGAACCTTCGGCCCGCATCGGGCCATCATTGATGCCATGCACTTCGGGATAAGCGCCGGTAAAAAGCGTCGCGAAATTTGCCGGGGTGTGGCTCGGGAAAACTGGCCTGCAATACCCGTAGCTGCCGCGTTCCATCATTCTCTTGAGATGTGGCAGCTTTCCTTCCTCGGCCCATCTGAACACGTTAAAAGTATCCGGATCGGCTCGCATCCCATCGGGAACGAACCAGTACAGTTTGGGAACATGACTCGACGGCTGAGCCGGTCGAGGAACGGGCGGTGCGGAGCGCGGGTTTGGAGAGCATACCACGAGGGCTCCGACGATGCCGGCGAGCACAAGACCAGGCAGCAGAAGTTGAACTCGCATGCCCTTTTTAAAGACCGGGCAAAACGCTCTCCGAACCCAGATCGCGCAGCCAGTCGCGAAGTCTTCCTTTCAGTTCTCCCAACACTTCGAATTGTTGCGCCGCGACGTTGCTCAACTCCTCTGAATCCTTACCCAGATCATAAAGTTCGAAACTGTCCGAAGGGCCATCCGGGAGGACAAGGCGCTCGGCGATCAACTTCCACTTTTCATTTCGCACCGCGACAATGATGGAGTCGTGCCGAAAAAATGGATTGCGGTCGGAAGGATAAAATGCCGCTCCTGCGTAGACATGAGAGTTAACGGCGCCTTCCGCAACCTGTTGTGTCCCCGGCCCTGTCTTGCTCAAAAGCGGGCGCAGCGATTTGCCCCGAAATTCAGAGGGGTTTGGCTGCCCGAGAAAATCGAGCAGGGTGGGGGCGATGTCGATGATTTGCCCGAGGCCCTCGACGCTCTGCGGCGCGATGTCCGGATGCCGGATGATGAGAGGCACGTGGAGAACATCGTCGTAAAATGTCCCCCGCAAGGGCCCCCCGCGCATGAATCTCCCATGCTTTCCGAACATGTCGCCATGATCGGAATAGATGACGACGACCGTCTTTCTTTCCAGGTCCAGGCTGATGAGATCATCGAGGAGTTTTCCCACCCACTGATCCGCGTTAAAAATCTCACCGTCGTAGAGCGCTATCATATGGCGGACATCCTCCGGGTAAAACATGACCTCGAAGTTGTCCCGTCCCGGAGCAGGCCGGGTCTTGAGCGGAAAGATGTCAACATACTCGCCGGATTCAGCCCGTTTCTTGATGGGGCGGGTCCGCTCGAAGGTCCAGTAACAAGTCGAAAAATCGATTTTCCCCCGGTAGCCCGGGTCGAACTGGCGATTCTCTTTTGGAGCCGCGAACGGACAGTGAGTATCATAGCCTTGCACCAGCAGGAAAAACTTTTTGTCCCGGTTCTGGCGCAGCCAGTCTCTTGCGAGGGGCATGGTATTTTCGAAGACGCCATAAGTTTTCCAATCTTCCTGTTCTCCTTGCATCACCGCTTCAGCGGTGTGATCAAAACGCGAGGTATGGCCAAATTTTGGGCTATAATCCCGATTGCCAACGAACGCAGCGCTGACATAGCCGTGTTGCTTGAGCACGTCTACAAATGTAGGAATGCCTGGCGCCAAGGGCTGAAAATCCTCCCGATTCAGCAGCCGGTGAGTGAAAGGATACAGGGAAGTGAACAGCGAAATGGACGCTGGCAATGTCCAGCTGGCGTGCGAGAAAATGTTTTTGAAAACGACTGACTTTTTTGCGAACTGGTCGATGTGCGGCGAGGTGTTGCGTTGGTATCCGTAAACCCCAAGATGATCCGCGCGGGTGTTGGTCATCGAGATGAATACCAGGTTGCAGGCAGGACCCGGCTCGGCAGCGGGGAGCTGAAGAATTCCCCCTAACAAAAACACAGCCAAGTGGCAGACGCGCATGTGAAAGCGCAGCACTTCTAATGACACGCGAGCCGAAAGGCAAGGCCGAAGGAAATAGCGGGGGCGGCCCGGCCATCGACGGGCACAAAAGAAGAGCAGTTCTTTTTGGCAGTGCCTGATTGCGAGGCTTGATTTAGCCGGCTAGGTTCCAGGCGGTGAAGAAGATCATCAATCTGGACGAAAGAATCGGGAAATGGGTCGGCCGGCGCGAGCCCGCGGGCACGATCGAGGAGCGTTATGAAGCTCTCGTACGCATGGCTCGTGCGGTATGTCCTTGCACTCACCTGCCGCGCGGAGTTTTTGTTTTCCGCACTTTTGAAGAAGCCGATCAATGGAACTGGAACCACATCATGGCCCGGGCAAAGAAGCTGTCTCAAGGGAGCCCACGTTCAGTGACGTCGCCCAGCTCGCGGGAGAGCTGAATCGCCTCGGCGCTCAGTATCTCGTGGTGGGTGGGTTTGCCATCATCAAGCATGGCTACCCGCGGCTCACCGTTGATATCGATTTGTTAATCGACGCCTCGCTGGAAAATGAGGCCACGGTTTTGCAGGCGTTATCGATTCTGCCAGACAAAGTAGCTTGCCAGGTGACGCCGGGCGATGTCGAACGATCGGGTGTCGTGCGCATTGGCGACGAGGTTACGGTGGGCTTGATGAAATCCGCGTGTGGAGTTTTCTACGCGGATGCTATCCGCGACGCCCGCGTGCTGGATACAAACGGTGTCTGGGTGCCTTACGCCTCGCCTGCAACCCTCTGGCGCATGAAACAAACGATTCGTGAAAAGGATGTCCCAGACCGAGCGTTTCTGCGCCGTCTTCTGGCCGAGGAAGGTACCCATTGCGGAGCCGCCGACCCCTCTCTATTTTCTCACGTGGGTCGAAAGACTCCGTCAATGGCTGCGGCGGAGTTCGCAGCGATGATTATTTAGATATGCGACGTCCAATAACGCGGAGAAGCCGGCACTCGGAAAGGTTTCTCACCTTCTGCGGCCTCGCCTTCGTCATTGGTCGAGGCGCGGTGTTGCTCGAGGCGCAGGGGAGCGAGGCATTGGGGGCAGCGTTTGTGGCCGCGGCCGGTAAGAAGATCGATTATCAGGGCGGGCGCGAGTTCTGGTCGTTTCGTCCGTTGCGTCATAGTTTCCTGCCGGCGGTGAGTGATCGCACCTGGCTGCGCACCGCCGTCGATGCCTTCGTGCTGGCGAAGCTGGAAAGTGAAGGGTTGATTCCCAACGGCGATGCTGATCCGCGCACCCTGCTCCGCCGGGTCACCTATGACCTCACCGGACTGCCGCCCACAAGTGACGACATTGCGAGCTACCTGGCTGACAGATCAAATGACGCGTTCGAAAAGGTGGTCGAGCGGCTGCTCAGCTCACCTGCCTATGGTGAGCGTTGGGGGCAGCATTGGCTCGACCTCGCGCGCTACGCCGACACCTCCGGCTGCAATGCCGATGTGCCAATTCCCGACGCGTGGAAGTACCGCAATTGGGTCATCGACGCGTTGAACCACGACAAGCCGTATGATGATTTCATCCGGGAACAGATTGCGGGCGATCTATTGCCCGCGGCGTCGGATGCCGAGGGTTATCAAAAGATAATCGCCACCGGCTACCTCGCGATCTCGCGCCGTTTCTCGTCGGTTGCAGAGGAGCCTCACCTGACCCTTGACGACACCATCGACAATGTCGGGAAAGCGCTCCTCGGATTGACCGTAAGTTGCGGCCGCTGTCACGATCACAAATATGACCCCATTTCGACGCAGGACTACTACGCGCTTTATGGCATTTTCGAGAGCACCCGCTATTCGTTTCCAGGCACGGAAATCCCGCGTCACCGCCGACATCTCGTGGCGCTCGTGCCGCGGGATCGTTACGAGGCGGAAATCAAACCACACGAGGAGAAGCTAGCGACGGTGGACACCGAGATGGATGCCCATTATGCTCGAAAAACCCAACTTGACACCGGCCAGGAAAAGGATGCCGCGGACGCTGCCTGGAAGAAGTGCAATGACCAACACGACGCGTTGATCAAGTCCGGTCCGGTTTACGACACGGCTTACGCCGTCGCCGAGGGCCACTCCCGCCATGCGCGCATCCAGATCAAGGGCGATCCCAAAAAGCCAGGTGACGAAGTGCCGCGCGCCTTCCTTACGGTGCTAGGAGGTCAGAAGGTGCCTGTGGACCAAAAAGGGAGCGGCCGGCGGCTGTTGGCAGACTGGCTCGCTGACCATCCCCTGACGGCGCGAGTGATGGTCAATCGCATCTGGCTGCACCATTTTGGCCAGGGGATCGTTCGCACACCCAACGATTTTGGGACACGCGGTGAGCCGCCGACGCATCCTGAGTTGCTCGATTTCCTGGCGGCGCGCTTCATCGAAAGCGGCTGGTCCGTCAAGGCGTTGCACCGTGTCATCGTGCTCAGCCGCGCCTATGGGATGTCCAGTGTCGATCAGTCGGCAGCGCTGGCGAAGGACCCCGCTAACCGCTGGCTTTGGCGTTTCGAGCGCCGCAGGCTCTCAGCCGAGGAAATCCGCGATTCATGGCTCGCGCTCAGTGGCGATCTGGATTTCTCGCCGGCCGGACCACACCCGTTTAAGCCAGAGCTCGAATGGCGCTACACCCAACACAATCCCTTCGTCGACGACTTTCCTTCATCGCGGAGAAGCATTTATCTGCTGCATCAGCGTATCCGCACCCATCTTATGCTCGGCGTATATGATGGAGCAGACCCGAATATGGCAACCGGCCAGCGTCCGCTCAGCACCACCGCAGTGCAGGGACTTTTCATGATGAACAACAAGTTTGTTCACAAACAGGCCGAACGGTTTGCCGTAAGGCTTCTGGGTTCGGCGAGGGGCTTCGACGAGCGTTTGAATGGCGCCTTCGAGTCGACTTTGTCACGGTCGCCAAGTCCTGAAGAACGATTCGAGGCGGAGGATTATCTGGACGCCACCGCGGCCCGGTTTTCAGAGGCCGGGCGCCAGGAAAAATCTGAACAGGAGCGCGCGGCCTGGGCGAGTTACCTGCGGGTCCTCTTCGGCAGCAACGAATTTATTTACGTGGAGTGAAACGAGGGGCAGATAGCAATTTTGGCGGAGCTGCGGCCTTCACACCCTGGGCGTGATTCGGCCTGTCGGCATGCCGGCCGGTCTTTCCCGTTTGGGAAATACCCCGTGGCGGTGCAAGTTTAGAAGCAGACCAACGCCGAGCAGGCAACAGACGAGGTTGGAGCCGCCATAGCTGACAAAGGGGAGAGGCAGTCCCTTGTTGGGGAGGCAGACCGTGGTGACGGCAATGTTCAAGATGGCCTGAAGGGAAATGACCAGGACCACGCCGACCCCGGCGAGTTTTCCAAATCGGTCCGGGGCATGAAGCGAGATGGACATCCCGCAAACGAGAAGCAAACCGTAACAAAAGACAACTAACAGCGTCGCCCAAAGTCCCAATTCCTCACCGATCATCGGAAAAATAAAATCCGTGTGCGCGTAGGGCAGGCCCTGAATCTTTTGTTGTCCGCTGCCCAACCCCACCCCTTGGACCCCGCCGCTGGCGAAAGCCATCATGGCGCGCACCTGCTGCATGCCCGTATCCTGGAGGTGGTCCAGCGGATTGGAGAGCACGTCGAGAAAGTCAGTAAACCGGCGCGTGCGGTTGGGGATGAATTTTATCCCGGCCCACAGGGCGCCCAGACCGCCGAGCAATGTGACGAAGGTGGCGAAGAGATTGGCGCCTGCAGCGAACATGATCCCGAACGCTGACAGAGCGATCAGCGAAGCGGCGCCAATATCCACCTCCGCGGCGATCAGGGCCAGCGGCGGCAAAACGATAAGGAGAGGCGCCACAAAGCCAGGCAGGAAACGGCAACTATCTTTGTCCATGCGCACGTACCATGCCGCCAGCCCGAAAACGATCGCCAGCTTGGCCAGTTCGGACGGCTGAAGATGAAGGAAGGCAAGGTTAAAGTGCTTTCCGCTGACCCAGCGCGCCGAACCGTTAATGCGCTCGCCCACCTGCGGTATGAAACAGGCGACCAGAAGCATGCAGACCAAAGCATAGAACCAGGGCGCGGTTTTTCGCCACCAATGATACGGAAGGCGACTCATCAGAAAACAGCTCACGACACTCACGCCCAGCCAGGCAAATTGGCGCTTGACGCTGAAATAAGCGTCCACACGAGCGTCGTTGGACCACGTGCCGGTGCTCACCAGCATGACAACCCCCAGGCCGATCAAGGCCAGGACCACTGCAATTAAAATGTGTCCTGCGTGCCGGGCCATTTCATCACCTGGCAGCAGCCGGGATAACCAACTGGGTCCCGGGCCGAAGCGTTGCCGGTTTAATGCCGTTGGCCTTGATCAAGGTGGCTACATCAACCTTGTAAGTCCGTGCGATGCGATAAGCCGTCTCACCTTCCGCAACCACATGGGTGCGGCCGCGGGATTTTACACCAGCGCCCTGACGCGATCCCTTCCCAGCGGCCCCCTTTGCGGCGGTTTGCTTTTCTGCGATTTTGGGGGAACTGCCCGAGGCCGTCGAAAGGCGACTGGCTTGGGCCGCAGCGAATGTGGCGGGCGGCGCGGTCAGCCGTTTGGGATCTCTGTTCGGCCTGGTTTGCGGCGTCTCTCCCACTGCTTCGGCCTTGCGGATCGGCTTCTCTGTCTCTGTTGCAGCCACTGCTTTTTTGCCGGGCCGCGCCGTTCGGTCATCTGCGCGCAAGGGCATTTTCGCTGCGACTTTCGGGAGCGCCGCCGCGCGCGAGGTTGCTGTCCCACTGGCCCTGTCGGAAGGCGTGGGCTGTTCCTGCGGCCCCCTTCCGCTGGGCGACTCCGGCGATTTTGAACGATCTGCCAGCAACTTTTCAACATCTTCAGGCTTTTGCGCGACGATCTGATGATTGGGGATTACCAGCTTCATGCCTGATTCGAGCGGGCGCTGGTCACCGATATTGTTTTTTTCCGCCAGCAGCCGCTCGTCCACCTTTAGCTTATTGGCGATCGCGGTGAGCGTTTCTCCAGGACCAACCACGTATGTTTTCAGGCCTTCGTTCGCTGGATCATCGAGATTCGGCTCTGCCGTCCGCTGGGCGGTAGATTGACTGCGGGAAGATTTCGCTATCGTCGGCGCCACGGTGGCCGGGGCAGCCTGTGAGGACCCCGCGAGACGGCCGTCCTGAGCCGGATCTGAACCGGGGGTCGAGTCTTTGTGCCGAAAAAGTTCGAACGCCATGAAGCCCCCGATGGCGACGACATGAATGCCCAGCACAATCGCGAAAGCGCGGGAGAGCTTGACGTTGGGCACGTCCCGTTGCCAGTCTTCCTCGCTGGTGACATGCGCGGGCAGATGGTAGGTCTTCGCGCGCAGACGATGCAGGAAACCCTTATTTTTGCGGCGGCGGTCCGGCGTGGCCTTTTCCAATTGAATGTTGAGCATGGTGGTCGTTCCTCGGTATGGTTGAAGGTTTTTGAAATCGTTTACACAGGAGAAAGCAATCGTTGGGCGGCCTGCGTGAAAACATCGCCGCGGTGATCGTAACCGGTGAACATGTCAAAGCTTGAGGTGCCCGGGCTGAGCAGGACCACCTGTCCGGGGCGGCTCGCCTCGTAACCGCGCTGCACCGCGGCTTCCAGAGTCGGGCATTTTTCGACGGCGGTTACGTCCGCCCATACTTCCGCGAGATGATCGCGCAGTTGCCCGATGGCAAACACATGCGTCGTCATTCGCTGAACGGCCTCGCGCAGCGGAGAAAAATCCAGACCTTTGTCTTTGCCGCCAGCAATCAGCACGACTGGGGCCTCGAGAGCGCGAAGACAGCTTTCCAGCGCGTGCAGGTTCGTGGCCTTGGAATCATTGATGAATTCGCGGCCATCAACTACCGCCACGAGTTCGCAGCGATGGCGCGGAGGGCGGTAATCCTTCGCCGCTTCCGCAAGCACAGTCCACGGAATGTCGAAGGCCCGGCCCACCCCGAACGCAGCCATCACATTCTCGACATTGTGTTTCCCGCGCAGCCGCGTCATCGAAAAGTCCAGGATTCGCTCGTCACGAAAAAATACTTCATTGCGCTCCAGCCGAAAGTCCGCCTCCTGGCTGAAGGCGCTGAAGGTGACCATCTGGGCACGAATGTTGGCCGGACGCCGGTCTCCCAGCTTCACAATGGCCCAATCATTCGAACGCTGATTTTCGAACACACGCGCTTTGGCCGCGAAGTAACTCTCGAGGTCCCTGTGGCGATCCAAATGATCGGGCGCGAAATTGAGCCAAACCGCGACCCGGGGACGAAATTCACAAATTGTTTCCAATTGAAATGAGCTGACTTCGAGGGTGTGCACATCGAGCGGCTCTTCGGCCCATAGTACGTCGGCAAAGGCCCGACCATGGTTGCCCGAGGGCAGGGTGAGAAATTCGCCCGCGTTGAGCAGCCTTGAGGTCAGCTCGGTCGTTGTTGATTTTCCGTTCGTGCCGGTGATGGCAACAACTGGCTTGTCTGTGTTCTGAAAGCCGAATTCGATTTCACCTATTATCTGTGCACCGGCCGCGGCAAAACTGCGCGGCATTTCCCACGCTGGATCGATGCCCGGGCTGAGCACACACAAATCGAATCGTTCTCCGGCCGGGGCCGCCTCGACACCGAGAACAACGCGGATGCCTTCGTTACGGAGCTCTCGAGCGGCGGGATCGAGCTGGTTTTCGCCGCCCGAGTCGAACACAGCCACCTCCGCGCCGAATTTGCGCGCGAGGCGGGCGGCGCCCCGGCCGCTGGAACCGAGGCCGAGAATGGCAATTCGTTGTCCGGCGTATTTCATTGTCAACGAAGTTTCAGCGAGGCCACTCCGATCAGCGCGCAAATCACGCTCAGGATCCAGAAGCGGGCGACGACTGTGGTTTCAGGCCAGCCGCCCAGTTCAAAGTGATGGTGAATGGGCGCCATGCGAAAAATCCGTTTGCCTCCTCGAAGCTTGAAACTGCCTACCTGCAGGAGCACCGAACCCGCCTCCATCACGAACACGAAGCCCACAATGAGCAGCGTCAGTTCGTGTTTGCAGCAAATGGCCACCGTGCCGATCAGCCCACCTATGGCCAACGAACTGGTGTCCCCCATAAAGACCCGGGCGGGATGACAGTTGAACCACAAAAACCCGAGGCTTGCCCCAATCAGCGAGGCGCAGACAATGGCCAGCTCGCCGGTCATGGCATGGTGCGGAATGCGAAGATAGCTCGCAAAGTCCTGCCGCCCGACGGCATAACAAAACGCCCCATAGGCGAAAGCCACGGTGAGAGTGCATCCCGTCGCCAGGCCGTCAAGACCATCGGTGAGGTTGACGGCGTTTGAACTGCCGACAATGACCGTCGCAAAGAAAGCCAGGGCAAAAATACCCATGTCTTTCACGATCGGCTCCTTGATAAAGGGCAGATAGAGTTGAGCGATGAAATCGTCCGCCACCTTCGAGTAAAAGAGCAGCGCGGAGGCAGTGAGGGCGATGAGGATCTGCACACCGAGCTTCGCGGCAGCGGAAACGCCCAGTGAATTCTTTTTCACGACTTTGGCATAGTCATCAGTAAACCCGAGGGCCCCGAGGCTGAGAAAAACGAAAAGCGAGGTCCACACAAAAAGGTTATCCCAGCGGGCACAGAGCAGGGTTCCCAACGCGACCCCCGCCAGGATCATGATTCCGCCCATGGTTGGGGTGCCTTTTTTTCTTCCGTGTAATTCGTTTAGCTTATGCACCTCTTCGGCGGAACGGATTGGCTGCCCAATCTTTAGCGAGATGAGTCTTCGGATAACCCATTCGCCAGTGAACACAACCAGCGTGAAGGTCACGATCGCAGCAACGGACGCGCGAAAGGTTTGATAACGGAAAACGTTGAGGAATTTGTAGAGCAAGCCCTCACCGTTCAAGTCATGCGTAAGTTGGTAAATCCAGTAAAGCATGATACCTAGGCGGCCGAGGTAGTTTGGGAGCTGGCGATCAGCCCGATGACTTTCTCCATCCCTGCGGCGCGGCTGCCTTTGACCAGGATTAGATCGTCTCGGGTGGCCTTCTCCTGCAGAAAATTGGCCGCACCCGCGTGGTTTTTGAAATGGCGCGAACGAGCCGGGTCGTCAAACGCCAGGTAAATCAGCCGCGCATCGCCGTTTCCTACGGTAAGCAAAAAGTCGATCTCTTCCAGCCGGGCGGCACGTCCCACGGCTTCGTGGCCCTCTTTACTGTGCGAGCCGAGTTCACCCATCCGCCCCAAAACCGCGAGCCTCCGGCCTGCGCAAGGCAGGGTGGCCAGCGTCGCCAGCGCGGCCTTCATCGAATCGGGATTGGCATTGTAGCTGTCATCAATAAAGTGCAAACCTGCGGCGATTTTGCGCTCGAGGCGGCCACCGTGAATACGCGCCGACTCGAGGCCCTCCTTGATTTCATTCAGAGATAATCCGAGAAACAGACCTGTAGCGGCGGCGAGGAGGGCGTTGTTGATCATGTGTCGGCCAGGGACCGACAGTTGCACAGGAATCCGGCCTCGAACCATTTGGGTACCTGGAACAACCAGCTCGAAGCCTGTTCCGCTAACGTTTGCGGCGGTAACATCGCCTCCCGAGAAACCGGCCCTCAGGACTCGAGCGCGAGTGCGGAGGGCGATGTCCGGAGTCATGTTGTCGTCGGAATTGAGCACGACGCAGCCGGTGTCCGGGACCGCTTCGGCCAGTTTTCCTTTTTCCTGCGCGATTGCGGCCCTGCTGCCCATAAACTCGATATGAGCGGTGCCAATATTCGTGATCACAGCAAGGTCCGGCTTTGCGATGCGGGCCAGCGGAGCAATTTCACCGACGTGATTCATCCCGATTTCCCAGACGCCAGCGGAATGGCGGGCGTCTGTGGCCAGCACAGTGAGAGGCAGACCGATGTGGTTGTTAAGATTGCCCTTGGTGGCATTGACCTCGAATCGCCGGCTGAGGATCGAGCTGAGGAAGTCCTTGGTTGAGGTTTTGCCGTTGCTGCCGGTCACGGTGACCGCTACGAACGGCAAAAGCGTGTCACGATAGCGGCTGGCAAGCCGTTGCAGCGCCACCAGAGTATCCGCCACCAGAATCATCGGCTTGGCCGCTGCGGCAGGAGCGCTTTCCCGCGAGACCAGCGCCGCGGCGGCACCGGCATCAAAAGCTTGGTCGAGGAAATCATGCGCGTCGTATTTTTCGCCCTGCAAGGCCACAAAGAGCGCGTCCGCGCTCAGGGTGCGTGTATCGGTGGAAACAGCGGCCACCAGCCCCGCCGGATCGCCGTGGAATAGCTCTCCTTCGGTCCACTCGCAAATCTGCTGAAGCGTCAACTGTTTCATCAACGTGTCGGAAGCGGGCTCGATTCCTTCTGCTGGATAAAATGCCGGGCGACTTTGCGATCATCGAAGTCGATCGTCTCCGCGCGGAAAATCTGGTAATCCTCGTGTCCTTTGCCGGCGATCAGAACGATGTCGCCCTCACCGGCGAGTTCGACGGCTTTGCCGATGGCCTGTTTGCGGTCTTCAATGGTTTCGACCTGGGATCCGCGAAAGCCTTGGCGGATTTGACCGAGTATCGATGCGGGATCTTCCGAACGTGGATTATCGGAGGTAAGAATTGTGTGGTCGCAGAGCTGGTCGGCTACCGCACCCATGAGTGGGCGCTTATCGCGGTCGCGATCTCCTCCACAGCCGAAAACGGCGATCATCCGTTTGGGATGGAGTTCGCGCAATGTGGCCAGCGCATTTTGCAGGGCATCGGGCGTATGGGCGTAATCGACGAACACCCTGAAGTTTCGCCGCTCGGCGACACTTTCGAGTCTGCCCGGGACCTGAGGGGATTGCGCCAGATGGGCGACTGCCTCGCGCAGGTTCAACCCGCATTCGGTTGCGGCGGCCAATGCCGCCAGACTGTTGTAAACGTTGAAGCGGCCGATGAGCGGAAGCCGGACGAGCAATGTTCGAGTGCCCACTTCGAGATGGTAGCTGGTGCCGTGGAAATCGAACTTCACGTTCGAGGCACGAAACTCCGGAGTCGCCCCGAAGCCATAGCGGACGACTTTGAGGCGGCCTTCCAGCCGGCTGGCAAGGCGACGGCCAAATGGGTCGTCAGAATTGAGCACCGCGACGGGTCGTTTGGGGGAGGCTTGCCGGGCGACCTGCTCGAACAACTTCACCTTGGCCAGGAAGTATTCCTCCATCGTTTGATGGAAGTCGAGATGGTCCTGTGTCAGGTTGGTGAATACGGCGGCATCAAATTCAACTGCATGCGTCCGCCATTGGGCGAGGGCATGCGAGCTCACTTCCATGGCCGCGCCGAAGCAACCATTGTTGCGCATGCGCGCAAGCCATTCGTTCAGGTCAGGACTTTCCGGGGTCGTATGCCGGGCCTTTCCTTCTTCGAGGCCATCGTCGTATTTTACGGTGCCGATAAGACCGGCGCGATGATGCGCGGCTTTCATGAGATGATGGATCAAAAATGCCGTGGTGGTCTTTCCGTTGGTGCCGGTGACCCCGACCATGCGCAAGGCGTGGCTCGGGTGGCCGTACACGATTGCCGAGGCCTCGGCCATCGAACGCCGCGCATTTTCCGCGCTCAGCCAGGCAATTTCGACGCGGCGGGGCGCGCATTCACAAAGTATCCCCGCCGCCCCATTTTTGATGGCATCATCAACAAAGTCGAGGCCGTCGCTTTTCTCTCCTTTGAGCGCGCAATAAAGCGCCCCCCGGTCGATTCGGCGTGAATCACAAGCCACGCGCAAAACCTCCGCCTCGAGAGGTCCGGAGGCGGTGACATCACGCAGTTCATGCAACAATTCAGAAACTTTCACGGAAAAAATCAACGCTCGCGGCGTGTTCCAACAGGGATCACTGATGGCGCGGATTTTGCCAGCAGGCTGGGACTGGGAGAAATGCCTAGGTGATCAAGCGCGCGCCCTACAATTCGTCGAAAAAGCGGCGCCGCGATGGTGCCGCCATATTCCTTTTTTGCGTCCACTTTGGGGTCATCGACGACCACGATGCCGATGAGCGCGGGTTTTTCGGCGGGAGCGAAGCCCACGAAGGAAACAATGTAGGTGTCCTTTGGGTAACAGGTTCCATTCCATTTTTGGGCGGTGCCGGTTTTTCCGGCGACTTCATAACCGGGAATGGCCGCGAGTTTTCCCGTGCCTGATTTTACGACTTCGCAGAGGAGACGGCGAATGTTGCGCGCCGCCTGCTGGGAACAGACGCGCCGCAAATCCTGGGGGCTGCGTTCTTCAACCAGCGTGCCGTCAGGCGCCACGATGGCCTCGACCAATCGCGGCCGTCGCAGCATGCCGTCATTGAGAACGGCAGCATAGGCGTTGAGCAGCTGCAGCGGCGAAACGCTGATCTCGTAGCCATAGGCCAGATGGGGCAGTGAAGTGACCTCCCAGTCCGCCCACGGGCGCAGCCGCCCGCTTGCTTCGCGCGGCAGTTCGATCCCGGTCCGTTCGCCAAAACCGAAATTCTTCATGTATTGGAAAAATCGCGGCGCGCCCAGTTGCTGGGCGATCTTAAAGGCCGCGATGTTGCTCGAGTGGGCGAACGCAGCCAGGACCGGGAGGCTGTCCTTGGGTTCGTCGTCGCGGATATGGACGTCTCCTTTGTCGTAGCGGCCACCGTGCAGGTTGAGCGGCGTCGTCAAGCTCACCAGACGGCTGTCGAATGCCCCGGTATAAGCGCTGATCTTGAAGGTCGAACCGGGCTCGTAGGTCTCCGCCACTGCGGCGTTGGACGTCAGATTCTCGCGTGTCGCCAGGGAGTGGTGGGGACGCGACGCCATTGCCAGGATCCCTCCTGTGTTCGGGTCCATGAGCACGACTGTCACACGTTCCGGATGGATCTGCGGGACATACACTTCGAGTGGATCGCTGCCGGTTTCATCGAGCGCCTGCTCGACGATGTTCTGAATGCCCAAATCGAGTGTCAGGCGGATGCAATTGCCGTGGCGAACCGGTCGCGACGCACGCGATTTCGAGCGGGTCTCGCCACCTCGGCTGTCGCGCTCGAGCCAGCGCCAGCCCTCTTCGCCGCGCAACTGCCGGTTGAGCGCCTTTTCCACACCATCGACACCCTCGTGCTCGTTGTTTACAAAGCCGATAACGTGCACGGCACGTTCGGGTGAGGGATACAAACGCTTCATGTTCTCGCGCAGAAACACCCCAGGAATACGGGCATTTTCGATGGCACTTTTCAGGGGATGCGCCTGCTCGTCGGAAAGGTCGCGCGCAAGCACTACTTCGCCTCGTGGCTGGTCGCCGATGGCCTCGCGCACATGCGCCGGGCTGAGCCCGAGGTGGGGAGCCACTACCTGCACCGCTCGTTCGAGGCCTACGCGACGCATCTCCTCTTCCGAGAAAAGGCGGGGAATGTCCATTGGCCGCAGACCCTGCTCGGCCGCCAGCGTGCGCATGGCGAGATTCATATCGCGCAGGCGGTTGCGGTCCACCACCACGGCGAAAACCCGGCGGTCGAGCGCGAGGACCTCGCCGCGCCGATCGAGAATGGCCCCTCGCTGGGAGGGCACCTCGACCTTCCGCAGCCGCTCAGCCTCGGCGGCCAGTTTGAGGCGATCTCCTTGGAAGAGATGCAGATTCACCAACCGCCAGGTCAGCAGACTAAAGAGCGTTACCAACAGAACGCTCAGCGAAATAACCCGCCGGCCGAGCGGCGGCGTAGGGCGGTCTTCGCTCGATGAAGTTGTTGATGAAGCGGGCACGTCCTGACCGTCCAGTTAGGAATTTTCAAGCGTTGGGGACTTAGGCTCGGGCTCGGTGGCCGGCTCCGATGGCGGAACCGGGAGCCGCAGCTTGTCCGGTGCGATGCGAATGAGCGGAAGCGCCTTTTCCTTAACCGCGAGTTGGAGCGTGGGGGCCAGCGTCCTGGCATTGAAATCCTCCACCAACGCGGTGTTTTCTTCTTTGAGTTGTTCGATCTCACGCATCAGATCCGCGATCTGCTGCTTCTTCACCGTCTCCTGGTTTTGCCGATGCGTGTAAAGGGCGCCGATGCCGCCCGCAATGGCCAGACCCAGGACGGCAAATGCCACCCAGGCGAGACTCGGCGAGTTACTGGGCAATCTTCTGTGAAGCTTCCTCATGATGGGTCAAACGTTCGGCGACGCGGAGTTTTGCGCTGCGTGCGCGCGGGTTGCGCTGAGTTTCATTTTCGCACGGAACCAGCGCCTTGCGAATCACCAGCTTGAAATGACAGTCGGGGTTCGGCCGGGGCGCAGGCCACTCGGGCCGGTCAATGGTCGGCTTGCTTTGATGGTGAAGGAACTGCTTTACCATTCGGTCCTCGAGGCTGTGAAACGTAACAACCAGGAGGCGCCCGCCCGGTTTAAGCCATTTCGGCGCCTGCTCGAGCGCGTCACGCAACGCGCCCATCTCGTCGTTGACCGCGATGCGCAAAGCCTGAAACACCCGCGTCGCCGGATGTTTCGGGCCGCGACGCCCACAAACCTGTTCAACCAGCGACGCCAGTTGGCCGGTAGTTTCGATGGCAGCCGTACGGCGGTGGCGCACAATGGCGGAAGCGACCCTTCCCGCCTGCGGTTCCTCGCCATAGCTTCTAAAAATACGCCGCAATTCCTCCTCGTCGGTTGCGGCCAACAGCTCGGCCGCGGTCTGTCCACACGACGTGTTCATCCGCATATCGAGCGGCCCGTTGCGATGAAACGAAAAGCCCCGCTCCGGGGTGTCGATCTGCCATGACGAAACACCCAGGTCGAGCAAAATTCCATCCAGTTCACGTTCGAGACCCACTTCACGCAAAAGGTCGGGGTAATGTCGGAAATTCATGTGAATGAACGCGATCCTGTCCTCGCATTCGGAAAGTCGTTGCCGGGCGTAGTCCACAGCGTCGGGATCCTGATCGAGGGCCAGCACGCTCGCTCCGGCCTCGACCAGCCGCTCGGAATGTCCACCGCCGCCCAACGTGCAGTCGAGAAATAATTTTTTAGGACCTGGCTGGAGGAAGTGGGCAACCTCATCGGCCATAACCGGCGTGTGATAGCTGCACTCGGGCTTCATGAAAAGCGGGGACTTGGGCGGACGAAGACGATTGCGGTGGCCCGCAGTGCCAAGGGCAAAAATTTCATGCGTCCAGGCTCGAAGGCGGTCCGGCCAACCAGCAAGATGGGCAAATCTGCCGCGTCCAAAACCAGGTGCAAAAGAGGAAATGACCATGGGGTGGGTGGTTCAGATGCCAAGTGCCTGCGCTCCCACACTCAAGATTGTGTCCGCGCGTGAAGCGTAGTCCTTCCATTGCGCCGGTTTCCAGATTTCAATGTGCCGCCACGCCCCCACCAGCATGACTTCGCCGGCGAAACCGAGATCCTGAACATAAGCCGGCGGCAGCGACAGCCGCCCTTGCCGATCAAGCGCGCAAGGAAAAGCCCGGGCGGAATAAAGACGCATTATGGCCAATTTCTCCTGCTCGCTCAAGGTCGCGACGGTTTGGATCTTCTCTAACTGCTCGGTCAAAACATCGCGGGGCATAAGGCGTAAAACTGGATGACTCGAGTCCGGCAGGGCCAGAAGCTCCTCCAGTCCCTCAAACCGCCACCGCGCCGGCACCGTAACCCTGCTTTTCGCGTCCAGGGATTGAAGCGAATGCCCATGAAAACTTTTAGCGGTTGGCGTGTGTTGAACCATTAGGCGCATTCCCCCATTTTCCCCCACAACGCCCCATTTCTAATCGATGCTCACCCCCTTTGGCAATCCTAATCTTCTAGAATCTTTTAAAAAGCTCTTAATCTCAAAGGAATTCCAGCCCCAAGAAGTTTTTAAAAAAGGGTGGAGGTGCCAACCGGTCGGCTCGCAAGCGTGTGGCAAGGCACTGGACCATCTCATGGTCTTCGGCCCGGAATTCAGCAAGGGAGTATCCCCAGTCATTCCGCGGCTGTTGACTCCACTCACGTTGCAACCGTAGAAATCTGGAAGATCCGCAACATCGTTAAGAATTTCTGTCAGGGGATCGTTCATATCGAAGCGGCAGCGAGCAGCTTGCGGGTGTACTGATGTTGGGGCGCCTGGTAGATTTCGTCGGCCGAAGCGGATTCGACGAATTTGCCGCGGTACATCACCACCACGTGGTGACTGACGTGTTGCACGACCGCGAGGTCGTGGCTGATAAACAAGTAGGTCAACCCCAGTTCAGCTTGCAGGTCCTGCAGGAGATTGATGATCTGCGCCTGAACGCTGACATCGAGCGCGCTGACCGGCTCATCGCAGATAATAAAGCGAGGCTCGACCGCGAGGGCTCGGGCGATCCCGATGCGCTGGCGCTGACCGCCGGAGAATTCGTGCGGATAGCGGCGCATGGCCTCGGCTGGGAGCGCGACCTTTTTGAGCAGAGCCGCCACCCGTTCGAGACGCTCGTTGCGCGTGAGCTTCGGAAAATGAATTTCCAGGGGTTCGGCAACGATCTGTGACACCTGGAGGCGAGGATTGAGGCTGCTGAAGGGATCCTGGAAGATCATCTGCAGCTCTTTGCGAAGAGGACGAAATTCGTTCTCGCGCAGAGCCAGTATGTTGCGGCCCTGGTAGAGGATTTGGCCGCCGGTGGCGGGAGCGAGTTTAAGAATCGCTTTCCCGACGGTGGTCTTGCCGGAGCCGCTTTCACCGACCAGCCCGACGGTTTTTCCAGTTGGCACCCGGCACGAGACGCCGTCAACCGCGCGGATTGGCTCCGGCTTCGCCGGGAATAGTACCTCGAGATCGCACAGTTCGATGAGGGTTTCATTCATATAAGAATCCCGTGAGCGGGCTGGTGGCCGACGCCGTGACTTGCGGCGGCGGAAGACCAAGCTCGCAGGCGCGGCGCCCCGCTTCGACGGCCGCTTTGAAACAGCGTGCCATGTCCGCGGGGTCGGAGGCGATTGCGATGGCCGTGTTCACCAGCACGGCATCAGCACCCATCTCGAGTGCCGCAGCGGCGTGACTCGGGCGGCCGAGACCTGCATCGATTACCACGGGCACTTCGGCCTGCTCGATGATTATTTCAATCTGGCGCAGCGCTTCGATTCCCCGATTTGAGCCAATCGGTGAGCCCAGTGGCATCACAGTCACGGTTCCGACATCTTGCAGGCGCTTGGCGAGCACGGGGTCGGCGTTGATGTAGGGAAGCACCGCAAATCCCTCCCTGACCAGAATCTCGGCGGCTTTTAATGTTTCCACCGGATCCGGCAGCAAATAACGGGGATCGGGGTGAATCTCGAGCTTTACCCAGGGAGGAAGTCCAGCCGTGACGGCGAGCCTGGCCAGGCGGCAGGCTTCCTCAGCGTTCATGGCCCCGCTCGTATTCGCCAGCACCAGAAATTTCTTCGGATCAATGAAATCGAGAATGTTGGCAAACGGGTCGTGCCGGCCTGAGAGGTCTGCCCGCCGGAGCGCCACAGTCACAATTTCCGTGCCGGAGGCCTCGAGGGCTTCCCGCATCGTCTCATGCGAGGCAAACTTGCCGGTTCCGATTATAAGCCGTGAGCCGAAAACACGGTCGGCGATTCTCAGCGGCGTGCTCACAGCTAGTACGGTTGGAAACTCACAGAAGGGTGCGGTCCCGTCTGAAGTGGCGGCTTAACGCAGGCACAAGCGCCGGAAAATCTCCCCGAGCGGGAGCTGCAACCCGATGAGAAAGTCGCCGAACTCGGCGTAGCGGGCGCTGACTTCATCGAATCGCATTTCATAAACAATCGCCTTGATATCAAAGGTGTCCTTGGCCTGAAGGGTGACGAACCATTCCCACTCATCGAGGCCGGTCGAACCGGTGATGAGCTGGCGGATTTTTCCGTGGTAGCGTTTGCCCACGCGCGCATGACCTTCCATGAGTTTCTTGCGCGCATCGAAGCCCAAAGCGTACCAATTGTCTGTGCCCTCCCGCCTCTTCGTCATGGGATAGAAGCAAAACACCGGCCAATCCGACATGTTGGGATAGAGACGGTCCTGCATGTATTTTTTCATGCGGGTTTCGAAGTCCGCTTTTTTGGCGCGAAAATCCTCCGAGTCTTCGGTCACCCCCTCGGTTTTCAACTGAGCGGCGAACTGCTGGCTGGTGGTGGTATACTCACTGCGCTCGGTCATGGAAAGATAGGTGAACACCGGCTGCAGGACGCCTTGCCCAAGGGAAACGGTCAGCTTCTTTTCAAATTCATTCGCCGCGTGCAGGTCGCCTGTCAGCATCATGAAACCAAGATCCGCCTTTGGTGTGAGCATCGAGAAGGTCAGCAACTGGGTCCGGTCGTAGTTGCGGATGTCCTGCACATATTGGGTGAGTTGCGTCATTGCTTGCAGGCGCTCCTCGGTCGAGAGCATGGACCAGGCCGGTCTATCGATGGAATAAAAAAGATGGACTACATGCCACCCCTCGTGCGAATAAAGAGTGGATGGTTCGACACTCAAGGCCTGCGGGTTATTTCTTCTCGTTGCGGATTTCAACAAAACCAAGTGCTGTCCAAGGGCCTTTCGAATAGTCGGCGCCCTCTTCGATTCTCAGAGTCCAGCGCGGGTCTTCGTTGGCGAGATAGGAGCGAAAAAGGGTGGTGGAATGGAAGCCCTCGGTGCAGGCCAGCGATGCTTGCGTGCCATCAGGGTTCACTTGCTCACCACGGTTCGAAGGCTTGAACCGCCCACCTTCGAATTTAACCGAAGCGACGTCACCGCGCGTACTTCCTTCGCTGTCCGCGAAAATCACCCGCAGGTAGCCCTGGCTCGACGCCGCCGGATCGATGGTGAGGGTTACTTCGGGCAAAAGAATGAAGTCGTTTCTGCCGCGGTCAGTCGGCCTGCGTTCACGCCACGAGTGTTCGACGTTGTTGATTTTGACCAACTTTCCTTTCAAGGGGACTGATAGCGACCGTGTGGGTTTTTCCACCGCGGTCCCTGAGACGCCGCCATAGAGGAATTTGAAAAAGAGCGCTGCACCGACAAGGACGACGAGCAGTACGCCTCCCAGTGCCATCCATTCGTTGCGGCCAAAGCGGGAGAGCCATTCGCGGAAGCCGATCCTTTCTGGAACCGGTTCTGTGATTTCATCAGTGGTCTCATCAGCCGGCTCGCCGACCGCACTCTCGTCGTGCGTTGCCCGCTCTTCATGGCCTGGCGTGGCTTCCGGGTCTGGCGCCGAGAGCGGCGAGGCGGGTGAGGCAGGTTCGTTCGAGACCGGCGCAGGCGGGGCCACATCACCGTCGCGAATCCGGAGGAGGGCCAGATCATCTTCCTCGCCCAGCAATTCCTCGTCGGTGTCGACGCGTTGGCGGCGAGGCATCGAGTGGCGCGGGACCGGCGCGCGTTCGGACCCACCTTGGCTGTTGCGGTAACTTGTCGGCTTTTCGCTGGACATGAGAAGACTGAATCCTGCTCCACAATTCAGAGAGCCAGTATAGACACCAATGCCTCCCCCCCGACAAGCCATTTTTCCAGGCCGCATTGGAAGCGATAAGTTTTAGGGAGCCCACGCGCCTGGCGGTTTGTGGCCGGCGCTCTCGCCGACCATAACCCATCACCGGCGAGCACGCCGGTGTGGGAAAACCGTGTCTGCTCCACTGTTCACCCGGACTCGCGGCGCGCTCCCTCCAATTCATTCGCCTGGAGTTCACAGGTGGAGGGTCGAGCGCTGCGAGACCGTCGGGGGGCCTCAGGGCGCTCGGGCCAGGACCGGCCGATGCCTAACCGCCCTCAAAGGCGCGCTACGCAAGGCTTTCGCTTTGACTTTACACTTCGACTTTGCCTAAATCACGCCCGCAACAAATCATTGCACTCCATGGCTGCGAACAAGAAGATCAACATCGCCATCGTCGGGCTCGGCTTCGGCGCCGAATTTATCCCGATTTACCAGCGTCATCCCAACGCGAACATGTTCGCCATCTGCCAGCGCACAAAGTCGAAGCTGGATGACATTGGCGACGCTTTTGGGATCGGCAAGCGCTACACCGACTACGCGGATTTGCTCAAGGATCCAAACGTTGATGCGGTGCACATCAACAGTGGGATTCCGGATCACGGCTGGATGTCGGTGCAGGCGCTGAAAGCCGGCAAACACGTCGCCTGCACCGTTCCGATGGCTACGTCGCTTGCTGACTGCAGGAAAATCGTCGACCTCAGCCGAAAAACCGGGCTGAGCTACATGATGATGGAGACTGTTGCCTACGCCCGCGAATATCTTCACCTCAAGGAGCTTTATCGGACAGGCCAGTTGGGCAAACTTCAGTTTCTTCAGGCCAGCCACCAGCAGGACATGGATGGCTGGCCGCACTACTGGCCGGGTCTTCCCCCGATGTGGTACGCCACTCATTGCGTGGGACCGGTTCTGGCACTCGCCGGCCAGCCCGCCGAGTACGTGAGCTGCTTTGGCTCCGGCACCATTCGCAAGGAGTTGATCAAGCACCACAACAGTCCGTTTGCGGTCGAAACGGCACACATCAAAATTAAAGATACCGACCTCGTGGCCCGTGTGATCCGGTCGCTCTTCGACGTGGCGCGTCAGTATCGCGAGTCCATTGACGTTTACGGCTCGAAAAGGTCATTCGAGTGGTCGCTGATCGAACATCAGCCTCACGTTCTGCACACGGCCAAGCTTCCTGAGGCTAGAATCCCCAAGCTGGTGAAAGTGCCGGATTACGCGAAGCTTTTGCCTAAATCGATCCGGCAATTCACGACCAAAGGGGTCTACGATTTCGCCAGGAAGACGCATTTAAGCTTTACCCAGGGGGCTGGGCACGGCGGAAGCCATCCGCACCTTGCGCACGAGTTCGTCACCGCACTGGTCGAGGGGCGTCAGCCGTTTCCCAATGCCGTCCAGTCAGCGAATTGGACGTGTACCGGCTTGTGCGCGCATGAATCCGCGCTGAAAGGCGGCGCCATCGTCAGGTTGCCATCCTGGACGCAGGAGTAATTTGGGGAGTTGAGAGTTGATGGTTGAGAGTTGAGAGAGCGCAAGGTTGTAGCCGGCCTCTGAGAGGCCGGGAGTGTGGCTGGCACTTGAGAGGCCGGGCCGGGGTCCCAGACCCCGGCTACAGCTACCTCTGTAGCTGGCCTCTGAGAGGCCGGGAGTGTGGTTGGCCGCTGAGAGGCCGGGCCGGGGTCCCAGACCCCCCGGCTACAGCTACCTCTGGAGCGGGCCTCGGAGAGGCCGGGAGTGTGGTTGGCCTCTGAGAGGCCGGGACTGTGGCTGGCCGCTGAGAGGCCGAGCCGGGGTCCCAGACCCCGGCTACAGCTCCGTCTCAACTTCCGAGGCCGCAAAGCCGGCGCGCTTCTGCCAGCGCTTCCTCGAGTTTGCCGGGCTCCCTGCCTCCGCCGCGCGCGAAATCCGGTTTGCCTCCGCCTTTCCCGCCAACCATCGGCGCGATGGCCTGAATGATTTTGCCAGCCTGGATCCGGGACTGCAGTTCTGTCGGAACGTTCGCGATGAGCGCAACATTGCCACCGCCGGTGGCCCCTAGAACAATGATCCCATTGAACAATCCCTTGAGGGCCTCTGCCACCGCCATCGCATAATCGCCGTCGACATCGCCGAGGTTCGCGACAATCACCTGATTCGTCGCCATGGCGAGCAACTCACGGGCTCGGGTGCTGGCTTCGCGCTGGCGCGCCGATTTCAGTATTTTCTCGAGTTCCTTTTGCTGAGTGAGAAGCGCGTCGAGCTTTCGTTCCAATTCAGGGACGGGCGCGCCTAGCTTCGCGGCAAGCTGTTTGAGGCGCTCCGCCTCCGCGTGCATCATGTCGCAGGCTTGCAGACCAGCCACCGCTTCGATGCGGCGCACTCCCGCGGCGATGGCCGCTTCGCCGGCAATGCGAAATAAACCGATCTGGCCGGTGGCGCGGGTGTGGGTGCCGGCGCACAACTCCATGGAATAGCCATTCAAGGCGCCGGCCTCACCGCCGATCTGCACGACGCGAACGCTATCGCCGTATCTGTCCCCAAAGAATTGCAGGATATCGACGCGAGATTTGATTTCGGAATATGGCACCTCGGTCCACGAGACGCCCGTATTCTCGACGATGCGCTCATTCACCAGGCGCTCGACGTCGCGCAACTGCACCGGCGTGAGCGCGGCACTGTTGAAGTCGAAGGTTAATTTTTCGGGGCCGACGTAGGATCCTTTCTGCGTTGCGTCACGCGATACCACTTCGTGCAGCGCCCAGTGCAGCAGGTGCGTAACGGTGTGGTGGCGCTCGATAGCTTGGCGGCGGTTGGCATCGACGGTGAGGTGGACCTCCATGCCATGCGCGGGATGGGGAGCGTGACCGTTCCGGTCGCTCTGCTGCGCGTCACGCGGAGCCGATTCATCTGCGCTCGAAGTATCTTCTATTAGATGCAGCCAGGTGTTGCCGCTCTTCTGCGTATTCACCAGCCGCCAAAGTTGTCCGCCGTGAATCAATTCTCCGGTGTCACCGACCTGGCCTCCCATTTCAGCGTAAGCACATGATCTGTCGAGCACGACGGCGGTTCTCTCTTTCACGCCGACGACTTCAAGCACTCGGGCGGTGGTCGAAAGCATGTCGTAACCGACGAATCTCGTGGGCGCGGTGGTCTCGATTTGGGAAAGCTCGATGACCTGTTTTTTCTGCGCTTTGCGCGCGCGGGCGCGCTGTTCTTCCATCAATTTCTCGAAGCCCGGGGTGTCCACGCTCAAACCGCGCTCACGCGCCATGAGCTCGGTAAGATCGAGAGGGAAGCCGTAGGTGTCATAGAGCTGAAAGGCGAGTGAAGCTGAAACCTCATTTACGGCTAATTGATTGCGGCGCAGATACGTCGAATGCGTGATAGCAGTTTCTCCAGGCTCTCGTGTCGCGGTCGTAGTTGTCTCAACGGGATGAATCGCGGATTCGAAAATGGCGAGCCCTTTATCCAACGTCTTACCAAACGCCTCCTCTTCGCGCCGCAGTACTTCTTCGATGTGTTTCTGCTCCAGGCGAATTTCGGGAAAGACATCCCCCATCGTGCGCGCGAGCACGTCGACCAGCTTGTAGAAAAACGGCTCGTGAAACCCGAGCGTGCGGCCATAGCGCACCGCACGGCGAAGAATGCGTCGGAGCACATAATTGCGGTCGGTATTGCCGGGCTGGATTCCATCGGCGATGGCGAAGCTCAGTGTGCGGATGTGGTCGGCAATGACGCGAAACGCGACATCGATTTTCTCCTGTTCGATTTGAGCGTGACGCGGCGACTGCGAGTTCTGGGGAGCGCACGCGCCCTCGCGTGCTGTCGACGGCGCCCCCGCCGTCGACTCGACATTCACTGCAGCAATCGGCGAGGGCGCCGATTGCGACACGCGAGGGCGCGTATGCTCCCCGGAACCTTCGTCGGACGCAAACGTCCATAACCAATTGTAACTTTCACTGTCCCGCACCACTGCTTCATCCCATGGGTTGCGGCAGATATACCGAAATTTCTCCTCGAGGTCGGACTCGCTGCGAATCATGCGATCCAGCGATTCCTTCTCCCATACTGGGCCTTTGCGTCCCCGTGCCTTGTTAATGGCGTGTGCGCTCGTGGATTTTATCCCCTGAAGGATCTCACTGAGCGACCAGAAGACTGGGTTGCCTTCGTCAGCATTGTCTTTGATTTGCGGCTCAAAGAGCAGGTGGACGTGGTCAGGCATCACGCAAGCGATATACAGGTGGTACTGCCGCTCGCGCTCAGCGTGCAGTATGCTCTTCAAGACAAGGTCGCGTTCCGCAGGGGCGAGCTTGCGCCGATCAATGGTTGAAAATGTCACCATGTATTTTGCCCACGGCCGCTCGAAATGCGTCAGACAACGACGCGAGTATACGGGCTCGCTGGTTCCCGCGCGGGGAGCGCACGCGCCCTCGCGGGCTGTTGACGGCGCCCCCGCCGTCGACTCGACATTCACTGCAGCAATCGGCGAGGGCGCCGATTGCGACACGCGAGGGCGCGTATGCTCCCCGGATTGCGACACGCGAGTCTGCTCCCCCGGCAGCGTGCTTGTGTACCTCTTTCCGCTCATTCGTTCCAATTCGTCGAAAATCGGCCGGAAGATATCGGTCTCGTAATTCGAGATTTTTGCGCTGATGAAATTGGTAAACCCTTTTGTCCCTTGGATAATGCTGGCGACGCGCTCGAAGCCCATGCCGGTATCAACGTGCCGCGCTGGAAGCGGGCTGAATGTGCCATCCGCATTCGCATTGAACTGGATGAACACGAGATTCCAAATCTCGATGCAGCGCGCGTCGCCTTGATTGACGAGCGCGCCGCGCGTGCCGCCCTGAGGGGTCAGGTCGACATGCAGCTCGGAGCACGGACCGCACGGGCCGGTATCACCCATCATCCAAAAGTTGTCGTTCTTGTTGCCGCTGACGATGTGCACTGCGGGATCTAACCCGGCGATGCGAAATTTTTCTGCCCAGAAGTCCCAAGCCTCCTGGTCGAACTCGCTCGGATCCCCAGCCGCCTGGTCCGGGTGGTAGACTGTGGCGTAGAGTCGATTCGCTGGAAACTTCCATCGTTCAACCACCAGCTCCCATGCCCAATCAATGGCCTCGCGTTTGAAGTAGTCGCCAAACGACCAATTTCCCAGCATTTCGAAAAAAGTGTGGTGATAGGTGTCAAGTCCGACGTCGTCGAGGTCGTTGTGTTTGCCGCCTGCACGAATGCACTTCTGCGTGTCGGCGGCGCGGCTGGCTCGGCCGGGCCTGGCGCCAGCCCATTTGCTGACGTCGGGCAATTTTAGCCCCAGGAAAATCGGCACGAACTGGTTCATGCCCGCATTGGTGAAGAGGAGATTTGGCGAATCAGGCAGCAGGCTGGCGCTGGGCACAATGGTGTGCTCCTTCTCGCGGAAGAAATCGAGAAAAGACTGCCTGATTTGGGACGACGTCAGCATGGGCAACAGGAAAGGCGCCGGTGCAGCGATCGAGTGAACCGGTTCGAGCGGCGAAGCATGCGCGGCTTATGCAGCGGCGCAAGCAGGTCGCGAGGCGAATTGTCCCGCCGTGACGCCGCCAGCTCTCATCGAGGGAGAACTCGCGAAGTGCGTTGCCATTGCTCGATCAGAGTTTTCAAGCTCTCGGCCAGCGCCCGGTCCTGCGGACCCTGGGCTTTCCCCAATGCTTCGCGTGCCGTTGTGAGGGCGTTCGATGCCTGGCCGGTTGCCGCCTGCGCCCGGGCGAGTGTCTCGAGGACCGCTGGAATGTTGCGAGCTGTCAGTTCCGCGGCGCGGCTCGAGAGCCGCACAGCTTCAGTGGCCATTTCGCGGGGCACGTTTGGCGTTCCCAGCAAATGAGTTGGCGTCAATGAGACCGTGTCTCCTCCCGCAGGGACAATGGGCCAGCATGTGAAAGTCCAGCAACTGGGCCCCAATACAGAAGGGAATTTCACTCTCTCTCTGGCGGAGGTGGAAGTTTTTCAGTTCTTCAACAGTGGCTATGCCAACGTGGCCCTCGGCAAGCCGGCGACCCAGTCCTCGACTGCTTTCGGAGGCGACGCCAGCCGCGCCACCGATGGCAACACTGACGGAGTTTATGGCCGAAGCAACAGCGTCACTCACCCAATGACCCCAGTGTTCCAGGTGCGCTCTTCCTCGAAGTCGATTTGCTGTCCGACTTCCGCATCAACGAGATTTCCATGACCAACCGCTGGGATTGCTGCATGAACCGGCTGGGGAATTTTCGCCTTTCCGTTTTCGACGACGGCACCGAAGTCTGGGGCCAGAATTACTTCGAGGGGGCACCGGGATCGGAAATTTCAGCCAAAGGGGTGTTCAGCGTCTACGACGATACCGGTGGATTTTTTGTGAACGGGGATCGGGTCCGGATCGAATTGATCGGCGGCCGCAATAACGCGTCCGGTGGCCTCGGCAACGATCACGTCCTCAGCCTGGCGGAACTGCAGATTTTCGGCGCGCCCATTCCTGAACCAGCCTCAGGATTGCTGGCCACCCTTGGCCTTGCGGGGATGGTGCGCCGCCGGCGACCCCAGACTGTCGGACTTTGAGCCGGTGACGCAGGCAACTTGCCTGTGCGTACCCCGGCCATCCTGGCCGGCCACCCGGTTCAGGCAGGATGCCTGAAGTACGTGCAGGCGTGACGCCAGCATCACCTGACAAATCGATGCGATCCGCCCAAGTCCGAAGACTGGAGACGTCGATGCCACCGAACCGGCCGGCTACCAAGTGGCAACTCGCGACTCCAAATGCCCATCGACAAGCGTAATTACTGGCGCAGAGTCAACACCTAACTCCTTTTTCCAATGGCAGTAAGTTCCAGTCATATTCTCGAGCAAGTCTTGCGGGGCCTGGCACAGGATTGGTCACAGTTGGAATCCCTGGATCGCCAGGTCGTTTCGTTGCTCGAAGACGCAAAAGAGGCGGGCGAGAAGACTTTTTCCGGCAACAATCCTGCGGATTGGGAGGCCAAGTGGCAGCAGTTGCGCAGCACTTTAAACCTCATGCGAGCGCATGCCGCGCGCACGCGTGAGTTGCTGCAATCTTCTCAATCCCTCAATCAGACGGCCGCTCCCCTCGATGAATGGAAGGAAGTCGGGCTGCTCGACTCGGAAATGGAAGATCTCCTGCACTCATTGCGTGATGAGAGCCGTCCGGCAGCAGCCGCTCCCCATCGCCATGAGTGGGATGAGCGTTGGGCCTCGCTCGAGAGTTACCTTCAGCGAGTGCGCGCTCACGTCGCTGCCGTTACGGTGAAGCTCGAATTGCATCGTCGATTCGGCGGCGAAGAGGCAGGACGTCTCACGGCCAAAGTTCTCTCGAGCATCCCAGTCGAGGCGTTGCCGACCGAAAGCGCTCCCGTGCAAAAAGCCGCCTTCGAGGTTCACGAAGAGCAGCATGAATGCAAAGGCTTTTGGGATGTTGCGCGAGCGCTGTTGATGTACTGGGAAACGCCCGACGAACGGTTGAAACGAACCGAGCCGGGACAGCATCTGCCACCCCGCCCTGATACTCCCTCCGCCGTTCCTCGTTTGGAGGCGTCGCCGTGACAGATGCCGGTTTGCCTACCAGGGTAGGGCGCGATGACCCATCGCGCCGCCAATTTGCTCGGACGCCTGTGGTCAGGCGTCCCTACCGCCTTGATTGAGCCAGCTTCGCCCCAACGCAGCCGCGCGAGCTGGCGGCCCTCCAGTCGATATTTACGTCAGCGACAAGAGTGTCGCGGCTACCAAGGCGCAAAATCGCTCGCGCTGTGCGTCACACCGGCTATCGCTGTGCGCGTGAGAACCTTGGCGTTTTTCATTTGTTGCTCGGTCTCGCTCGCGGATTTGCAATCGGCCACCGACGATGGCCACTGCGATAAACATCTTCTTTTTCCAGCGCCCGTGGGGGACAAGCCGGGGCGCAAATACGCGCGCGACCGCCGCATCGATATCCACCATTTGAAACTCGATGTCACCCCTGACTTTGCCAGGCGCACGATCTCCGGCACGGCCACACTGATCTTCGCTCCCATCGCTCGTCCTCTGGCCAGGTTGGAGCTCGATGCCGTCGATCTCACCGTCGAAACCGTGCAGGCAGGTGGCACCGAAATCAGTGACCGCGAACAGACCGACGAAAAACTCATTCTTACTTTTACACCGCCGATTGTCGCGGGAAAGATAACCACTCTTGCGGTGCGGTATCGAGCTCAGCCGGAGCGCGGGCTTTACTTCCGCACCCCGGAAATGGGCTACAAACCGGGAGACACGCAGGTCTGGTCGCAAGGCGAGGCGGAACTGCATCGCTTCTGGTTTCCCTGCTATGATTATCCCAACGAACGTTTCTCGAGCGAAGTCATCTGTCACGTGCCGGATGGCATGGATGTGATCTCGAACGGCCGTTTGCTTTCCCAGGAAAAAGACGCCGCCGGCCTCAACGCGTGGCATTGGCGCCAGGACAAGCCTCACGTCAATTACCTCGTCGCCCTGGCGGCCGGACACTTCCACAAGATAGTGGATAAAGCTGGTGACCTGCCGCTCGCGCTCTACGTTCCGCCTTCCGATAAAAATGAAGCGCCTAACGCTTTCCTTGACACCAAGGCCATTCTGGAATTTTTCCAGCAGGAAATCCAGGTTCCGTTTCCCTGGGACAAATACGATCAGGTTTACTGCCTCGATTTCGTGGCCGGCGGCATGGAGAACACGAGCTGCACCTTCCTGGCTGAAAGCCTCCTCTTCTCGAAAGAGCACGAGCAGCTTTACACCCTGCACCGGCTCGATGCGCATGAGACGGCGCACCAGTGGTTTGGCGACCTCGTGACCTGCCGCGATTGGTCGCATCTCTGGCTCAACGAGGGATTCGCCAGCTACTACACCGTTCTTTACGAAGAGAAGAAAAATGGACGCGATGGAATGCTGTTCTCATTGTGGCGGGAAGCCGGACGGGTGCTCGAGGCGGTCGGCAAGGGAGATGCCAAACCGATCGTATGGAGGGATTATACCGACCCCATGGGACAGTTTGATTACCGCGCCTATCCCAAAGCCGCGTGGGTTCTGCACATGTTGCGCAGCCAACTCGGTCCCGACCTTTACCGCCAGTCCATAAAAACCTACCTCGAACGTCATCGCGGTGGCATTGTCACCACAGATGATTTGCAGGACGTGTTCGAGGAATCGAGCGGCTTGTCCTTCGACCGGTTCTTCGACCAATGGGTTTATCACGGCGGCCTGCCGGACCTCGCGGTCAGTTATTCGTGGGACGCCGACGCGAAATCGGCCAAGCTAAGCGTCAAGCAATCCCAAAAGGTGAGCGAGCAGGTTCCGCT
Organism: Verrucomicrobiales bacterium; assembly: GCA_050998515.1. GTDB lineage: Bacteria > Verrucomicrobiota > Verrucomicrobiia > Verrucomicrobiales > V1-33 > JBPCQC01. The sequence continues at coordinate 31,412 of JBPCQC010000142.1, read as the reverse complement.
CTTCAGCTTTCCACTGCCGGTGAGTTTCAATCTGCCCGAGGGAAAACCTGCCGCCAGCTTCACGATGATGGTGAGCAAAGCGGAGGAAGACTTTCACTTTGCGCTTCCGGCACAACCCGAACTGGTCCGGCTCGACCCTGAATTCACCGTGCTGGCGAAAGTCAGTTTCACGCCGTCCCCGGAAATGTTGAAACGACAGCTCGGGGCCGATCTCATCGGCCGGCTCCTGGCGGTCCAGGCGCTGGCGGAGAAAAAGGATCACGACTCTGTTGGTTTGTTAGGCAAAGCGGTGTCCGAGGACGGATTCTGGGGCGTGCGAATCGAGGCGATCAAGGCTCTCCGGAAAATCAACAATGCCGAGGCACGGAAGGCGCTTCTTGCGGCTGCGGCTCAGCCTGACGCGCGGGTTCGCAGGGAGTTGGTGGAAGCGCTGGGCGCATTTTTTCACGAGGAAACCCGCGAAGCCCTGAACCGGCTCCGCGCCGCGGAACAAAATCCGGACGTGCTGGCGGCCATTCTTTCTGCCTCCGCACCGGCTCCTTGGTTTGATCCTTCCGAATTTCTCGGGCGGCCTTCATACCGGCAGCGCGTGGCCCGTTCTGCGGTGGCGGCGTTGCGGGCGCAGGATGCCCAGGCTCGCGCGCCCCAGGTTATGAAACGCTTGCAGGAATCAGCGCTCGACTTTGATACTGATGATTACGCCGCCGGTCTCGATGCCCTGGCTTTTCTGGCCCGACGACAGGAAAACAAGGACGAGGTCCGCGGATTTCTCGGGGCGCATTTGAGCCATCCTCGCGAAGCTTATCGCCGCGCCGCCGCGAAAGCGTTAGGCACGCTCAATGATGTCCGCGCCCTGGCTTTGCTGCAGCCGCTCACCGCCACCCGAAAGCCGTTCAAGGACCCGGTCCGCGAAGCAGCCGAGAAGTCGATTCAGCAGATCGAGTCTCTGCAGGTTGGCCCGCCGGAAATTCAGAACATCTGGCAGCGGTTCCAGGAATTGCAAAAACGCACCGAGGAACTCGAAACGCAGCTCGAAAAACTGCAAAAGAAAGCCAGGCCCGAGAAGCCGGCGGAGGTGAAGGCTGCGGGGTAGGGGACAAGACCGAATGATCGACGCGCTCAAAAAGACCAAAAAGATATTCCATCACGCTGCGGCCCGATAACGTTCAAAGCGCAAGCGGTTACGGGAAAGGGTTGGATACTGTCGCGGTCAGCGTGACTAATAAGGTTAGGATATTCCGGGATTCGCACTTATAGGGACTTAATAAGTCACTTCTAAATGAAATTGTCCCTCACTCCTTCCCGCTCACGAGGCAAGATATTGAAGTTTCTTTTGGTCGGCAGTCCCCTGGCCCTTTGCACTCTTCTTGGATTCCAAAACGCACAGGAGGCGGCAGGCTGGGTCGCCTACAAGCAAGGGCGATATTCCGAGGCCTATGATCATTACGCCGCCGCCGGTGACGAACGCGGCATGGGCATCGCTTTGGTAGCTTTGCATCAACCCCTCGAGGCTTTTGAATGTTTTACCAATGCGGGAGACGTGCGCGGGCAAGGCCTGGCGCTGCTGGAAAACCGCGAACCCTGGAAGGCTCTGGTCTATTTCAGGACGGCCGGCGACCCATCTGGCGAAGGTCTTGCCCTTTTGGCCCTGAACCGGGCTGCTGAGGCACGCCAGGTCTTCGCCAATGCTGGCGACTGGGTTGGTCTCGGGATGGTAGCTTTGCATCAATGGGACACTCAAGAAGCCGTGGGCTCCTTTTTGCGGAGCGGGAACTTATCAGGGGTTGGTCTGGCCTGGTTGCGGGAGAAGGATTACGCCAAGGCCGAAGCGGCTTTTGTCCAAGCCGGCGATCTTCGCGGGTTAGCTCTGATCGCGCTGACGCGCCATGACTTTGCCAGGGCGGAAGTGCTTTCCGTCCAGGCCCGTGACTGGTCAGCGGCGGGAGCCAGTTGCATGGCCCGAAATGAGTTCGCCAAGGCGGAAGCCTATTTCAAAGCTGCCAATGATCACAACGGACTCGGCGACCTATACGCGCGCTTCGACAACTGGGAGGAGGCGCGGCAAGCCTTCACCAAAGGAAATGACCCGATTAAGGTCCTGCAAGCTTTTCGTCGCGACAACTTTGATCCGAATGCTATGAAGAATGGCCTGGCGTTCGTCGAGCAAACATTGGCGGGACAAAACTACCCGGCCGCCTTTTTGATCGAGGCGGCGGATCTCTATTACGATCTCGGCGATTCGGGGAAGGCGTTCGGTCTCCTTAATTCGGCGGGGGCTTTGCCGGGCATGGCAAGCCGCGTCAATTTGAGGCGTGGGCGATTGAATTATTGGAGCGGTGACATAATCCAGGCTCGAGCCAACTTTCAGGCGGTGGTCAGGGCTGAGACGTCCTCAGAGGAAGAGGCCGAAGCTGCCAGGGAATGCCAGGATACCCTGCTGATTCCGCAATCGCAGCGGCGCTAATCATTGCTTCCGCATCCCAAATCCATGCCTGCCGCACTTTTACGCCCCATGAACCCTTTTATCCGTTGTTCCATCCTTTTCCTTTCGGCCTGGTTCGGCACAGTTACTGTAAGTGCCGGGCCTGGACCAAATGAAGGCCCTCCATTGCCTGGCCAGCCGGCCATTCATCCGCCCCAAGGTCCGGATGCAAAAAGTGGCGGACATCCTGACGCCGAACCGCAAGGGGGCGGGTCTCCCACCGGAGGGGGCGGGGCGGACCCCGGTGATCCCACTTCCTACGGCGAACCGGCCCCAGAGTCACCTGATCAATCGGGTGGTGGCGGCTGTCAGAGTGGAGAAAAACCCGGCTGCTGCTGCTGCTGCGATTTTCCTGAAGAAGAAGATGATTCTCCCGTGCCCGACCCAGTAGTGGCTACTTCGGGTAAGCTTTACATACCAACCACGGATGTGGTGATTCCAGGGCCTGGGCGCCAGAACGGTGTCAATCTTCGCTTCCATCGCTCGTATAACAATCGCGAGAATTTTACGGAGGGGGTCCTCGGCGTCGGTTGGGTAACGAACCTGGACATTCGCCTGATGGAAACTGGAACCACGAGAACCATCCGCGATTTCGACGGTTCGCTAATTAAGCTGGCTCCCGGGATATTCGACGTGCAGTCGGTCGGCGGTGATAATCAAGCGGGAATCATTTCGACCCCACCCCCGGTCCAGGAGTCGGCCTCGGGCTGGACGCACGGGCCTCTGACTCTTCGGTCCATCACGTTGGAGAACCAAAACCCGGGCTATGAGTTCACAAAGACCTTCGGCACTCGATATATCTTCAATTCGGCGGGTTTGCTTCTCCATATAAAGGACCGCAATGCCAACAGGATTACTTACTTCCGCGATGGTTCCAACCGCGTCATCGAGATGGCCTCCGGCGATCAATCCCTCCACTTCACTTACGACGCCAACGGTAAGCTCTTTGAGGTCATTGACACCCAGCTTAATCGCACCTGGACCTATACGGTTACGGGCAACAAACTTATGCAGGTGCGGGATCCCTTGCTTCGACTGAGTACATACAGCTACTCGGCGGATTCGAACCTGTCGCAGTTTTCGGACCGTTGCGGCAAGTTGACCCAATACACCTACACCGCAAGCGACAAGGTGAGCCGTGCTACCTACGCGGACGGTTCCTATCACGAGTTCGGTTATAACGATCTCCTGGGGACCTCCTGGTTCACGGACGGGGATCGCAAAGAATGGAAATATACATATATTGATCCGGGCGTTGTGACCATTGCTGAATCACCGCTTCATAAGATTCGCGAATACACGTACGATTGGGCGACCAAGCGGATGACATCCAGCAAGGAGTGGCTGGACCGGACTTTAGACCCGAATAATGTTCGACTAACCAACTATGGTTTTACCGCCACCGGGATTATTAATAACAAGGAGGCTGCCGGGGGTTACTACATTGAACATGGCCGAGGAGGAGGGGGTGGAGGACCCTACTCGTATTACGGCCCGTCCGCCACAACCTCTATCAACGGCTCTGGGCCGGGTTTCACCATGACCCGGGTCCTGGATAGGAACGCAAACGTGATGCAGGTCACGGACCGCACGGGGATAGTTTCGGTGTCTACGGTGCGGCAGTCCGATGGGGCCCTTTTGACCTCGAAACAACCGCTGACTCCGCCAACAACGTATGTGCGTGATTTTCCAGGCAATGTGCTCAAGGTGACCGATCCGAGTGGAAAGAGCACCCGCTACCAGTATGACGCCGCCAATCGCCGCACCAAGATGGTCGACGACCTGCTCCACGCAAAAGTCTATACGTATGACGCCGGAGATCGAGTCACCGATGTCGATTATGTCACGGTGGGCGAGGCGCCGGATCCCCTCAACCCGGTTTTCCCAGTGCTGGCGACGCATCGGCACACCCACTACGATTACGACGACGAGGACCGGGTGCTGTCAATCACCGACCACACTGGTCGGAAAGTGCATTATGTCTATGATTTCGTAGGACGGGTCGTCAATGTGAGGACAAACGAGGACCCGCGCACCTACTACACGTACAATGGCCGGGGGTTGCTTGTGACCACTACCGACCCGGCTGGACGGATCACGACCAATGAATACGACGATGACGGGCGGCTGACGACGATCCTGCAGCCGCCGCCAGTGGGCACCGCCCCGCTGACGCGAACCGACTTCACTTACTGGGACAATCGCGTCCTCCGAACACTCAAGGATGCCAAGGGCCGGGAGACGACGTTCACCCCGCACTATGGAAATCGGACCTTCACGACGCTCTACCCGGACGGCACCACTGAAGTGTCCACCGACAGCATTGCCGGCGACATGGTCAGCTTCAAAAACCGGGTCTTGCCAATCCCGGAGGAGCGAATTTACGTTTACGACGCGATGCACCGCAAGCTCAGCCAGGACTGCCCTTCCTGCGGTGCGACGTTCCGTTACGACGGCAACGGAAGGCTTGATCGCGTGGATGATGCCGTGGCTGGTGTGTTCGCGTATGCCTATGACCCTGCCGGGCGGCTCCTTCTCTCGATTCAGCCTGACGGCACCCCGGGACCGATACCAGACCCCATTCCGGCGCTCTATGGCAAGCGGGTTTCCTACGAGTATGACGAAGTCGGGCGCCGGAAAAAACTCATCTATCCGGATACAACGTTCATTACCTATGACTACACCGATATCGGCCAACTCGACCACATTTTTGATGCCACCAGGACCTGGAATTTCGATTACGATCTGGCAGGCCGGCGGGAAAAGCTTACTTTTCCCAACAACTTCTACACGAATTGGATTTACGACTTGCGCGGCCGCCTGACCGACGTTGTCACCAGGGACACCGGCAACTACATCGTGACGAGCGATCACATCAATTACGACGACGCCTCTCGCATCACCAGCGATGAGATCACCAACGGCTACGCCCACGGTGTCTGGAAGTCCGGCGGGCGAAACTACGGCTACGACAACCTCGACCGCCTGACCAGCGCCAACATCTCAACTTATGGCAATGGTCTCTTCGGCGGCTTCGGCGCCCAGCCGAACATCACCTATAACTACGACGAGGTCGGCAACCGAACGAGCGTTGGCAGTGGGTCGACCACGACGACTTACAATATCGCAGCCTTGCCAGTCTGGAACGAATATGCCTCGACCACCACACCGCCGAATTCGGCTGTGTCCTTCACCTACGATGCCCGCCGCTGCCTCACTTCCGACGGCGTGCGCGCGATGACTTATGACGCTGATGACCGCCTGGTGCAGGGCATAAAAGACACAGTAACGGTCGATTTCACCTACGATTGGCAGAATCACATCACGGTCAAGAAGGTGGGCGGTGCAGTTAATCGACGCTACGTTTACGACGGCTGGCATGTCATCGCGGAGTACGACGGTGCCGGCGCGCTAGTGAACAAATACGTTCACGGCCCCGCGACCGATGAAGTCCTTTCCCAGCAAACTTCGAGCAGCATTTTTTACTTCACCCGCGATCACCTCGGCTCGACCATGGCGCTGATCAACCCGGCAGCGTCGAGCAACCAGGCCGTGGTTCGCCGCTACACGTATGATGCCTTTGGCAACGTGACAGTACGTTCGTACACCGGGGGGCCCACTCCCGGCGCGGCCCTGCTCACCAACTACCTCTACACCGGACGCGAATGGGTGCCGGAACTCGGGCTCTATAACTACCGCAACCGGTTTTACCACGCCGAGATCGGCCGGTTTCTCCAGCCGGACCCGATCGGGTTTGAAGGAGGGGATGTGAATTTGTATGCGTATTGTGGGAACAATCCGGTCATGTTGAACGACCCGTTTGGCCTTTGGGCCGGTATCGATGACTGCATAACAGGTCCGATCGACGAAATATTAGTCCTAGGCGCATTGGCAGTTGCCGCAGCCCTGGGCTCAGAATGGGCCGCCGACGCATTGAACAACTTAGGCGGAAAAGTCAAAGACCTCTTTTGCACCGACGATCCCAAACTCGACAGCAAAGCCCGAGGGAAGGGAGAGAGGGGGAAAGAGCGCAAGAATCCAAATCCGGACAAGATTAAGCTGCGTGACCATCAAACGGGCAAAAAGCTGCCGCCAAAAGCGCCGCCGAAACCGAAGGCGCCGGAACCCGAAGTAATTCCAAAAGGTAAATGCAATCCACAATGACGTCGCACTCTAGGGCAACAACTCAGTCACTGGAACAATTGTTAACACACGGCGAGAGCGCGCTGGATGCTGGCAAGACTAAAACCGCCGTCCAAACACTAACAAAGGCAGTGAGTTTAGAGCCGAAGTCCGTGACGGCCCATTTCTATCTTGCTTTGGCCTATCTTAAATTAGGTGATTTGCAAAACGCAGACAAACACGCAAGACAGGTGACGCAATTGAGTCCGCAAGAACCGAATGCCTATCTTAACCTCGGGGTGATCAGGATAAAACAAGGGAGAACTTTCGCCGCGGAGCGCTGTTATAAACAGGAGATTCGTCTATATCCTGATTGTCTCGAAGCCCATTATAATCTTGGCTTATTATTCCTAAATCAGAAGAAATGGAGGGCCGCAGTTACCCATCTCGAAAAGTGTTGGCGGAACAATCACTATGCGCCGGATCTAGCTAAGGACCTTGCGTTCGCGGCGCAGTGTGCGCACCGCTTTGATTTAGAGGATGAGATTTACCAATCCGAACTTAGGCATAACGCGCGGAGTGTTTGGGCGCTAAATAATCTTGCAGCCCTGCGTAACCAGCAAGGCCGTCATGAGGAAGCGCGAGCACTGCTGAACATGGCAATGGAGATTTCTCCATCCGATAGCATGGTCCGCCGTAACCTACGGTATACTCCCCAATAGTGAGACCGCCCGCATACTGCTTCGTCCACGGCGACTGGCACGTCATCGCTGATCACCGGCGCGGTGGCGACGCGCGGGGAAGACGGCGCGTAGCGCTGCCCGGAGGGCTCGACGAGTGGAGACGCAATTGGGTCAAGCTAAAATTATTGACAAATGCGAATGTTGACGCAATTGGGTCAAGCTAAAATTATTGACAAATGCGAATGGTGTGGGAATTCGGAGGAGAGAACGGTCGTTGCGTCAGTTTACCGAGCTGGTTAAAGACCGATGTGGATCATTGAAGCATGTCGACTCGTTTTGCTTAAATTAACGGAATGTGTTCTCGTTTCCACCACGCTACGGACTGCTGATAAAGTCGAAAGCACGGCTGGGACAATTTACGTGGATCGAACCCGCCCTGCCTGTGCCTGGACACCGTCGGACGTTAGGCAATTACTTGAATTACTGCCCCGCTCAGCCAGTACTCGACTGAGGAAGCATTCAAAGGGAATGATCATGACAGACGGCGGTCGTTGGTCGAGCCGGATCGGAAATTATGTGATTTTGGGGGCGGGGCCATGTCTATTCCGCCCGAAGAGCGCGTAATCCTGGCGATTAGAGCGGCAATCATCGTTACCTTGCGCCGACGTTTCGCGCGTCTGCCAAGGCGATGGATCACCGCCAATCGCCAGCGCAGCTTTAAAGCTGCCGAACGAATCTTTCTTCGAAGTCAACGGCCGCAAGGTTGACTTTGGGGTCCAAGGGGTCGGAGTTTTCAATTTGAGAATCGAGATCAAATGTCGGAAACGGATTTGGAATAGAGCGCGCTACTGGGCGCGCTTTTTAACACGATAAACGCGGACGTAATCGATTTCCATAGTGCTGGGGAATGGAGTTGAGGCGTCGGGGAGGCCCGGCCAATCGCCGCCGACGGCGAGATTGGCGATGCAATACATTGGAACTGCTGGCACATCGGCGCCAGCGTAGCGGGCTCGCTCGACGCCATCGACATGCCAGATCAACTCGCCGGCTTTCCATTCGAGGGCAAAGGTATGGAAGTCGCGGGTGAAGTCGGGTCCGGCCCATGACTTGCTGGTGGAAACCATTCTTCCGGGCGCTGCGGGTTTTCGATGAAACGTCATATGGAGGGTGCGCACGTCGTGTCCGAGGATTTCCATGACATCGATTTCAGGAGGCCACGACTTGTCTGCCGGAAGGAGCCAAAATGCCGGCCAAAGCCCCTTGCCCGCGGGAAATTTGGCTCTCATTTCCCACCAGCCATAGGTTTGCACAAAGTGGGGCTGTGAGGCGATCATGGCGCTGGTGTAGGGTCTGCCACGCGCCACAGGCAAGGCGCGTTTCTGGGCCCGCAGGATGAGTTTGCCGTCGCGAATTTCGTGGCTGTCGGGAGCGTAGTATTGCTGCTCATTGTTGCCATGAAACCGGCCCCAGTGATCCGGGTATTGGTCAATCCATTTGCCGGCATCGAGTTTTGATCCGTCAAACTCGTCGCTGAACGAGAGTTCGTATTCTGCGGGGGCGGATCGCAAAAGTGCGGTGAGTAGATGCAGGCCCAACGCAATGGTTGAGATAAAGGGCAATGGTTTCACCGGAATGGCGAGTGGCTAACTTTAGGTGGTCATGGCGAGAAGGGAACCGGTTTGGGACGATTTTGCGAATCCGCATTTGAGGCGCGGGAGGGAAACACATCGAGAGGCGCGAGCCGTTGTCCGATCCCTTGAAGGTTGGAAAATCTGCAACGCGGGCAGACTTGGGAAGTGTGCGGTACGAGCTCATATGTGGGTTCGACAGGGTTATTGGCTTGCGCTATCTCTGAGCGAACACAGTGGAAACGCAACTCGGGAATAACGCCTCGACTGGAACTGGCGGAAGACGTACTGAGGCGCCTTGGCTGTGCATTCTCGTCATTTGGTTTGGTCTGGCGCTTTACTTTGGGCCGCCGGCTGGGGTGGTGGCAGCGGCGATGCCTGACCGGCTGGCTGCTTGCGCCGTTGTTTTGTTTTACCTTTGCTGGTGGGTTCTGGCGTTTTACGCCATTTACCATCTGGTGATGGCTGGGTCCGCGGGGTGGATTGGGTGGCGGGAGAAAAGCGGGAGAGAGAGGAGCGAAGGGGAAAGGTGTGGGGGAGTTGCGGTCAAAGACGCGGAGACGCGGAGACACGGCGACGGGGAGAATCGTGCGTGGGAAACGAGGGCGGTTGTGGGTGAACCCAGGGGTGCTGGCAGTGGCGGTGAAGGGGAAAGTGGCGCGGCGGATTGGATCAGCGACAGTAGTGTCGCTGCTACGGGTGGGACCAGCGACAGGAGTGTCGCTGCTACGTGGCCGGCGGTGGCGGTCCTTTATCCGACGCGCAATGACTTCTGTGAGACGGCGGTCGAACGACTGTGCTCGCTGAACTATCCGAATTCCACGGTGTTCATCTGCGATGATTCGACGCTCGAGGAGTTCCGGACGCGCGCGGATGTGTGGGCGGAGGGAAAACCGCAGGTGCGAGTCATGCGCCGTGATGGGCGGCGGGGTTTCAAGGCGGGAAATCTCAATCGGGTGCTGAACCTGATCGAGAGCGATTTCGAATTCTTTGTGGTGTGCGACGCCGATGGGCTGCTGCCAGTTGATTTCATTCAGGCGTGCCTGGTTCATTTCGAACGTAGCGAAGATTTTCACAGCTTGTCGAACGTGCGCCCTGTAAGACGGGCCTCGGGCCTGTCGGCTGGCCCGGCCTTCCAGTCCGTTGGCAATGGGCAGACTGAAAGGCCGCCAGACGGGACAGGGCAGAGGCCCGTCTTACCAACATACCTTGCCTTCGTGCAGGCGAGGCAGGAAGCGCTGCCGGCAATGCGCGGAACGTGGGCGGACGCCCTTGGAGCGGTAGTGGGCACGCACTTTCGCTGGCAGGTGCGGGCCCGGTCGCGAGCAGGCTTTGTTATGTTTTACGGGCACGGAGCGCTCGTCTCGTTGGAGGCCTGGCGACAGTCCGGCGGCTTTCCGGAAATCGCGACCGAAGACCTGGCGTTTTCGCTTGAACTGCGGAGCAAAGGCTGGTGCGGAATTTATGCCGACGACATTATTTGTCAGGAGGCCTTTCCGCCGACGCTGGGCCAGCTTTCGCGCCGCAATGAAAAGTGGATCCGCGGAACCGCCGAATGCCTAAGAAAACATGGGCGACGTTTCTTTCTGGCGCCTGGTATTTCCTGGACTGAAAAGGCCGACGTGGCGGCGAATGCCGCCTTCCATTTTCTGCCCTGCATCATGCTGCTTTTTCTGATCCTGCTGGCCTGGCCACTTCCGTGGTTGATTCAGGATTTTCGCGCTCCAGCCTCCCATTTTGGCCCGGCGCTTCCGATTGGAGTGCCCCCATTCGATTGGATGTTCGGGGTGCCCCAGGAAAGGTTTTGGTCGTGGGATTGGCTGATTCTGACGCTGCTTCTTTTTGCGGCCGGCTCTTTGCCCGCGTGGCACGCCTTGAGGGGCCATCCACGTTCCATTGCAAAAGCCGTCTTTACGTGGGCGGCAACGATTTCGGTCTGGTTGGGCAGCCTGGTTCACGACAGCCTGGCCGCTGCCGCTTATCTGTTTACTCGAAAAGCCCCCTTCGCGGCGACTGGAGATGCGGCTTTGAGTGGCCCTAATCGTCGCCGATGGACTGGCTTGGTCACCGCCTGGGCGGGAATGCCGCTTGCTGAGGGGGCAGTGGGCTTGGGATTTGGCTTCGCTGCGTGGTGGGGACGCAATCCCTGGTTGCTGGCTCCATGTTTTTCGTTGCTGGCCACCGCCATTTCGAGGCGAGGAAGTTCGCCGCCAGAAGCGCCCCTCGGTCGCCCGCACGATTCTTGGAGAGACCCTGACCGAATTTCATGGCTGCTCGTCCTCCCCGCCCCGTTTGTGTTGCTGCTGACTTTGACAACCGTTCTTTATCGAATGCTGAAGTGAGGCCTAAAAGGTTTTACCTCTCCCAACGTCCGAAGACCCCGCAGGGGAGGACTTTGTGATCGCTTTCGATGGCGAGGCCGACCTCGCCGGCTGTGATGGGGGCGGGCGTGTCGGCGAACAATTCAGTAAGGAGATTGTGGACCACGGTTGGCGACAGGCCGGTGGTGTAGGCATTGAGGAGAAAGAAGATCGGACGTTCGCTGAGAAGCTGGCGGCATTGCACGAGCAAATCCCAGAGGTGTGTCTCGAGTTTCCACATTTCTCCGGACGCGCCGCGGCCGTAGCTCGGAGGATCCATGATGATGGCATCGAAACGCCGGCCCCGCCGATGCTCGCGTCTGACGAATTTCAAACAATCATCGACGATGTAGCGGATGGGCGCAGCGGCGAGGTTCGAGAGCGCCGCGTTTTCGCGGCACCATTCGACCATGCCTTTCGCGGAATCGACGTGGCAAACGGTGGCGCCCGCGGCGGCAGCGGCGATTGTCGCGGCGCCGGTGTAGGCAAAGAGGTTTAGCACGCTGACCTCCGGGCGGCTTTTGCGGGCCTTGCGAATTTTCTCCGCCAGCCAGGTCCAGTTTACGGCCTGTTCGGGGAAGAGGCCGGTGTGTTTGAAGTTGGTGGGCCGAATTCTGAAGGCGAGGTCGCCGTGGCGAATGGTCCAGGATTCGGGAAGCTGGCGTCGAAATTCCCACCGCCCACCCCCCGAGTCGCTGCGATGGTAAAAACCGTCCCATCCGATCCAGTCTTTTCCGCTGCGACGCGGCCAGATGATTTGTGGATCAGGGCGGACGAGGATTATGTCGCCCCACCGTTCCATTTTCATGCCGTCGCCGGCATCGAGCAGGGCGTAATCGCGCCAGTCGTCGGCGATGAGCAGCGGGAAGTGGCGGTTCATGGTCGTGGCAGAAGCTTTGCCGCCGGCCTTCCTTCCGGTTTGCAGCCGGCAGGGCCCGAGCTTCAGCAGGCAGACCACAAGTCTGCGGCACAGCAGACTAGAAGTCTGCGGTACTTTTCCTGCGCACAAGAAATTCTTCTCGCGAATTCGGCGACCTGCGCCAAACAAACCCATCTGGCGGTTTAACCATGATAACAAAGGACGACCCTGCCCTGGCCGCGCTTATGCTGGCACTGGAACGCCGCGGGGTCGGCGATGGCGAACAAATCGCTTTCCTTCGGGCGCGCCCGCATGAAGCCCTGCATCCGCTGCGCCATCGGCTGGTGTGTGAACAGAGTTGGAAGCCGAGTGCGGACGAGTTGGCAAAGCGGGGATTTCCCAGTCAGTCTGAGCTTCTCGAGCGTTGGGGCGAATTTGATCTGGTGTTGCTTTTGCCCGAGCGCCAGAGGGAGCAAACGCTTTTTGACCTGGCGCGCGGGATCTCTCTGCTTAAGCCGCAGGGGAGGCTCCTGGCCGCAATGCCCAACGATTGGGGGGCGGCCCGCTATGAAAAACATCTGGCAGCGCTTGCGCCAGGAATAGAAACGCTTTCGAAATTTCATTGCCGCGCCTTCTCAGCCCGGCGAACCGAGCGAATCGACGCCGCGAAGGTCGATCAATGGCGCAGGCTGGGCGAAATGCGTCCGATGGTTCACGGGGAGCGCTTCATGACCTGTCCAGGTTTGTTTAGCTGGGACAAAATCGATCGCGGGTCGGAGTTGTTGATTGGGCATCTCCCGACAGAGATCACGGGCCGCGTCGCCGATCTTGGAGCGGGGTGGGGATTCCTCGCGGCATTCCTTTTGCGGGAGCGGCCTCAGATGCGCGTGCTTGACCTCTACGAGGCCGATGCGCGCGCGATCGACGCAGCCCGCCATAATCTGGCGTTCATAACCACCAGGACAGTGGTCTGCTTTCATTGGCACGACGCAACACAGGATCTGGGCAAAACCTATGATTTCATAGTGATGAATGCCCCATTTCACACCGGGCGCGCGGCTGAACCATCACTCGGGCAGCGGTTTATTTCATCAGCGGCGGGGGCGCTCCGTCCTGGCGGCCAGTTGTGGATGGTGGCGAATCAAAACCTGCCTTACGAGCGGACGCTCGCCACCGAGCTTGGAGATCCGCGCCTCATCATTCAGGTAGGTGGCTTTAAAGTGCTGAGCGCGACCAAATCTCCCAGGAAATGAGAGTCGACCGTTTGCTGGCGAATCTCGGTTATGGCAGCCGGCGCGAAGTGGCCGGATTTTTGTCGAGCGGGCGGGTGACGCAGCCGGACGGAACGCCCGTGAGCATTGAGGCAAGAGTTGGCTATTCCCAGTTGCGGTTCGATGGGCTGCCGCTCGATCCACCGGCACCGCTGACCCTCATTATGCACAAGCCGGCCGGTTACACCTGCTCGAACGACGATGCCGGTCCGCTTATTTATGATCTCCTGCCGCCGCGGTTCTCCCGTCGCAACCCGAGCCTCGCCATCGCGGGACGCCTCGACAAAGACACCTCGGGCCTACTCATTCTCACTGACGATGGCACCCTGCTTCACCGCATCATTTCGCCTAAAAAAGAGATATGGAAAACGTATGAAGCGACATTGGCGCGTCCGCTTTCGGGTCGGGAACCGGAGGTTTTTGCGAGTGGCACTCTGCTGCTGCACGGCGAGACGAATCCATGCCGCCCCGCGAAGCTTGATATCTTCGGTGAAACGAGGGTGCGCGTTTCACTGACCGAAGGCCGATATCATCAGGTGCGCCGCATGTTCGCGGCGGTGGGAAATCACGTCGAGACTCTGCATCGCAGCGGCATCGGACAACTCAATCTCGAGGGACTGCCCGAAAGGAGTTGGCGCGCTCTTAAAGCAGAGGATTTAAAGAACCTGTTCCAAGCCGGGTAAATTTTTTGCAGCGCCGCTTTTCACTCTCGTCCGCCGACCAGGCAGTCAGCGAGCAGCGCGGCGGCCTGGATATTGTCAGAGGCGACGAGACTTACCATCGGGCCACCACGATCTCGTCTAATGATGTGCATGGAACGGACGTCGATTCCTGCGTCTTTAAGCCGCACCGCAATTTTGGCCAGTGCGCCTGGCTTGTCTTCGAGGCGGATGAGGAGAGCGTCCTGACTGATAGCGGTGAAGCCGCTATCACGCAATGCGCGCAGCGCTTCATCGTAACGATCAACAGTAAGGACCACGACCCCATGCTCGTCGATTCCTTCGGCGTCGAGCGCTTCTATATTCACGCTGCGCTCCGCCAGCGCCTGGGCAATCGACGCGAGGACTCCCGGTTGGTTCGCGGTGAGAACGGTGAGTTGTTTCATGTCAGCGCGCCACGGGCTGAGTAGAAGGCCTGGAACTGCCAAGCGCCGCCGAGAAATCGCTCACAAACTCGTCGATGGCCGCCTCATTCGCGGGCGGCAGGGTAATGATGTGGCCGATGCTGGCGCGCGGTGCGATGATCCATTTTTTCATAACGGCCTCGGGCGGGCGGGGAAAGACGACGGTGATCGAGTTCTTGTGCCGCCAGGCCTCGATGCCTGCCCCGTGCAGCTTCCGCACCGCATAGTCAGCGACGGCGAGGCAGCGTTCGACGAGTCGTGCCATGCCAGGGACACCCAATGTCCTGAGGCGATACCAAAGAAATAAAGGCGCAAGCGCGTTACGCGATCCGGCAATGGTGGTATCGAGCGCGCCAACATATTCAATTGACCGGGCGATGCGATCCACGTGGTGTTGTCTTGCCAGCACGACCCCGCAGGGGAGGGGAGAGCCGAGCAGTTTGTGTCCGGAAATGGAAATGCTATCGATGCCTGCGGCGAAGTTCCATGGCTGTGGCTCATTCACGAAAGGTAATATCATTCCGCTGAGAGCCGCATCGGCATGAAGGTAGCGTTCGGAGATTGCCAAATCGTTAAGAATTTCATGAATGGTGGCCAGGTTATCGAGGGCTCCCTTCATGGTGGTTCCGATGTTGGCGAAGATGATCGGCGGTACGTCGCGATGCAGCCGCAGTGTTTCGCGCAGGTCAGCGTAATCCATTTCGCCATTCGGCTGGCTCTTGATCATGATGTTACGAGTGTGCTGGAGCCTAAGGATTTTGGTCACCGAGTAATGAGAGTCTTCCGAAAAATAGCAGATACTCTGAGGAAATAACTCCCGCGCTATATACAACCCATACATGTTACCTTCGGTTCCCCCTGCGGTGACATAACCCCAGTAATTCGCGGGCTGTGCCTGCGTCAATCTGGCAAATTCATGCACTACCTCGCGCTCGAATTCATGTGTGTTCATGCGGTAGTTCGAGGTTCCGAAGGGATCTCCCACATTGTTCACGGCGAACTCGAGGAAACGCGCGAGAGCTGCGTAATCAAATTCCTGGTTGCACGGATATCCTATCGAGCGGGGTCTCAAATCGCCGAGCTGGCGATAGAGGTCATCGAGCCTTTGCTGGTCAGTCCGCGAAAGGCGCGGTGGTTCATCCTGAGGGGGCATGACGCTGTCGGGAGTTGGGATGGGTGCTTGGCCCTATTGACAGGCGAGTCCTTCACTCGCCCGCGAAAGATGGGTCGCCCAGACGCGTCAAGGCATCCTCGAGGAGGGGAAAGTCCACCGGCTTGGTGAGATGATACTGGAAGCCCGCTGCCCTGCTGGATTCGAGGTCTTGCTGTCTTCCGTAACCGCTGAGTGCCACGGCGCGGATCTCGCGGTCTTTTCTTAAATTGGAAAGTGTCTGGACCAGATCGATTCCTGTCCCATCGGGAAGCCCGATGTCACTGACGAGGAGGTCGAAGTCGAATTCCTGCGCAATTTTGAGAGCGCCAGAAACGCTCGAGGCCAGCCGTACTTCGTAACCACGGCGCGAGAGGAGACGTTGCAGGGTGGTGGCGGAATCCGGGTGATCCTCGACGAGCAGCAAACGCAGATCGCGGCGCGGCTTGGGAATCGAGGCGGCCGGTTTCACCGTCGAGGTAAGCCGCTCGGGTGATGCCACTGGCAGCGAAATGGCAAACGTGGTGCCGAAACCGATGCCCTCGGAATGCACCGCGATGGAACCGCCGTGGGCGATGGTCAGCGCCTTGCAAATGGCCAGCCCGAGTCCGAGACCGCCGCTGTTAACTGAATCAGCTTGCTCGAAAGCATCAAAGATGGTCTCCAGCCGGGCAGGGTCGATGCCTCTGCCGGTGTCTTTGATCTGCACCATGAGCTGGCCTGACTGATTCGCCGTCTCCACCGAAATCGTGCCGCCTGATTGGGTATGCTTGATCGCGTTGCTGAGCACGTTCCAGAAAATCTGCTGGATCCTTGCGGGGTCGGCGAAGAGGATCGACTGGGCGGCTTTGAGGTTGAGGGCCAGGTTCAAATTCGCCGCTTCTATGGCTGGCTGGCAGATGCCGAGAGCGCGTTGAAGCAAGTCATGGGCATCGCTTGGTTCTTCGCGCAGTTGAAGTTTGCCGTTCCTTATTCGGGCGAGGTCCAACAAATCATCAATGAGTCGGGCCTCCAATTGCACATTGCGATGAATGATTTCGAGGGAATCACGAAGAGCGGGAGGACAATCCCCGTCCTCCCGCAGCAGAGCCACTGCATGCAGCACTGGAGAAAGCGGGGTGCGGAGTTCATGCGAGAGCATGGCTAAAAAGCGGTCCTTGGCGGTGTTGGCGGCTTCGGCAGCCTCCCTGGCTTGTTTGGCCTCTGTGAAAAGGCGTGAGTTGTCCAGGGCAATCCCGGCGCGCTCCGCCAGTTCCTCGACCAGCGAGATTTCGGCTTGCTTGAAGCGGGACGGCTCGCTGCTGAACAGCGAAAAGGTTCCGAGCATCCGGCCGCGTGCCCGCATGGGCGCAATAATCCACGACTGGATATGCGGAGTCGCGTCTGCACCGACTGGGCTTTCCAGCGGTGAGGTATTGGCGTCGCCCACGAAACTGCGGCGGGAATTGATCACAGTCGCCAGACCCGCCTCCCTCTCGGGCCTCGCCAGCACGGCTTCCCAAAATTCTTCCTGCTGGCTATCCTCTCGAAAGGCCTTTGCCAGCAAATCCGAGGAACTGTCTTCGGCAGTGTCGATAAAACAGCAATCGGCGAGGCGGGCCACTGCCAGGCTGGCGAGTTCAGGAAACGTCTGCTCGGTATCGAACGATCTTGCCAGAATGCTGCTGGCTTCGGCGAGGAGGGAAGACCGTTCTTGCGCGGCCTCTGCTCTGATGCGCAGGTCGCGTTCAGAAACCCGGTGCAGGAGCTCGGCGTTTTTCGCGGCCAGTTCTGCATTGGCAACGCGCAGGGCTTCCTCGGCTTTTTCCCGTTCCCCAATTTCCCCAACCAGAGCGCGGTTCAGCCTGGCCAGAGCCTGGGTTTTGCAGAAAAGATCGACGAAGACCGCGATTTTCGAGCGCAGGACAGCCGGGTTGACCGGCTTCGTCAAATAATCCACCGCCCCTGCCCCATAGCCCAGCACGATGTGCTCCTCTTCCTGGTAATACGCTGTGAGAAAGAGAATTGGAATGTGCTCGAATCTTTTGCGCTTCTTGATGAGCCGGGCAAGTTCGATGCCGCTCATATCCGGCATTTGAATATCGAGAACAATGGCGGCGTAATCCGACTGCATCACCGCCATGAGCGCTTCATCTGCGGTCTGGGCCCGCACCAGGCGATATTCTGGCGATTCTAAAATGGCTTCAAGGGCGGTGAGGTTTGCTGCCTCATCGTCGACGATCAAGATCGAAACGGTTTGATCCATTAAATTTCGGTGGGGAGGGATCAGCGGTGAAGCCACACGCGCAAGAGCGAGAGCAATTGCTCAGCGTCCACCGGTTTGGCGATGTAATCGCTGGCACCGGCTTCAAGGCATTTTTCGCGGTCTCCTTTCATCGCCTTTACCGTCAGCGCGAGGATGGGCAAAGAGCGAAATTCCGGATGCCTCCGAATCTCCCGCATCGTTTCGTAACCGTCCATCTCCGGCATCATGATGTCCATCAAGACGATCGAGAGATCTTCTGTGCTCTTAATGATTTCGATGGCTTGCCGTCCGTTGGTGGCATTGATCACTTCCATTTCCTTGTTCTCGAGGACGATGGAAAGGGCAAAGATGTTGCGGGCGTCATCGTCCACGACCAGGACTTTTCGGCCGCGAAGGGCTTCGTTGGAGGTGTGGAGCCGCTCGAGCATGCGCTGTTTCTCCTCCGGCAATCTGGCCACCACCCGGTGCAGAAAGAGTGAAGTTTCGTCCAGCAATCGCTCGGGTGATTGCACGTCTTTAAGTACGATGCTTTTGGCCACGGTTCTGAGGTGCTTCTCCTCCTCTTCGGAGAGATCTTTGCCGGTAAATACGACGATGGGGACCTCGCGCAGGCTCGGCTCCGACTGGACCTCATCCAGGAGCTCGAAGCCGGTCATTTCAGGACGGCGCAGGTCAAGCACACAGCAATCAAACGGCGAGTCGAGCAAGGCCTGCATCGCCTCATGACCGGTCGATGCAGACACGATTTCGATGTCATCATGGTTGAGCAATTCGACAATGCTTTGGCGTTCTAGATCATTGTCCTCGACCACCAACAGTCGTTTGACCCGCGGGCTGGTGAAGGTCTTGATGCGATTCAGCGCCAATTCAAGGTTATCCGTGGTCGCTGGTTTGACCAGGTAGGAAAATGCGCCATGCGCCAGGCCATGCTGACATTCCTCCTCGATCGAGATGATCTGCACGGGAATGTGCCGGGTGATTGGGTTTAGCTTGAGATTGTTCAGTACCGTCCAGCCTAACATATCGGGCAGAAAAATATCGAGCGTTATGGCCGCCGGGAGGTGGCGCCGGGCCAATGCCAGAGCCTGCTGGCCTTTCAGCGCTACCAGTCCTTTAAAACCTTTATCTCGGGCCAACCCGAGCAGCACTCGCGCATAATGCGGGTCATCTTCGACGATGAGCAGCACCAGGTCGTCTGCGGTAATGGTATCCCGGTCATCCAAAATTATCTCTTCGCGCGCTACGGGCAGAACTTGCAGGATGGCCGAATCATTCGTCTGGCTGGATCGGACGGCCGATGGACTTCCCAGCACCGGACCGACATACTGCAATGGGAGATACAGGGTGAAGGTGCTGCCTTCGCCAGGCGTGCTGGCCAGGCGAATCTCGCCGCCCAGCAGCGAGGCAAGCTCTCGCGAGATCGCCAGACCTAATCCAGTGCCGCCGAATTTGCGGGAAGTTCCAGCATCAGCCTGCTGGAATGCTTCGAAGATCAGGCGCTGTTTTTCGGGGGCAATGCCAATTCCGGTGTCACGGATGGCGAGTGCGATCACGCTCGAGGCGTGGCTGAGCACCGGATGATCCGAGCTCCAGCCGTCTTCGGCCGGCCTCACCGTCATGGTCACCTGCCCCCGCGCGGTGAATTTGAAAGCGTTGGACAATAAGTTCTTGATGATCTGCCGGAGGCGTTTTGAATCGGTCGTGAACGCCCGCGGCAAGGAGGTGGCGAAATCGAGAACGAAGGGGAGGTTCTTGTTCTCCGCGATATGCCGGAAGCTGCGCTCGACCGATTCGCGCAGAGCCGTGAACGTGATTTCCTCTGCGTCCACCGTAACTGTGCCGGAATCGATCTTCGAGAGGTCCAGGATGTCATTGATCAGGTTGAGAAGATCGGAACCTGCCGAGTGGATGTTACGCGCGAACTCGACCTGCTTGTGCGTGAGATTGCCACCGGGGTTTTCTCCGAGTTGCTGACCGAGAATCAGGATCGAATTGAGAGGAGTCCGCAACTCGTGCGACATGTTGGTCAGGAATTCGGACTTGTATTTCGAGGTGAGCGCAAGCTCCGCGGCTTTTTCCTCGAGTGCGTGCCGGGCCTGTTCGATTTCCTTGTTTTTGCGTTCTACTTCGAAGTTCTGTTCGGCCAGCTGCCGCGCCTTTTGTTCCAATTCCTCGTTTGTTTGCTGCAACTCCTTTTGCCCGGACTGCAACTCGGAGGTGAGCTGCTGGCTTTGCTGAAGCAGGTTTTCGGTTCGCATGGTCGCTTCAATGGTGTTTAGTACGACGCCAATCGATTGCGTGAGTTGTTCGAGAAAGTTCAGATGCGCGGCGGTGAAAGGATGCAGCGAGGCGAGTTCAATCACAGCCTTGGTTTCCCCTTCGAACAACACTGGCAACACGACGATATTGACCGGTGGCGCTTCGCCGAGGCTGGATCGGATGGAAGCATAACCAGGCTGAATGTCGGTCAGAAGAATCCGCTGTTGTTCGGTGGCGCATTGCCCCACCAGGCCATCACCCACCTCGATCCATTGGGCTTGATCGATGCGGTGCGAATAACCAGCCAGAAACCGCAGCACAAATCTGCCCTCTTCCCCAAAGGTCATTTGATAGATGGTTCCCTGCTGCGCCCCCACCAGCGGAGCGAGTTCGGAGAGCAACATCTGGCCGACCGTGAATAGATCCCGCTGGCCCTGAAGCATCCGGGTGAATTTCGCAAGATTGGTTTTCAGCCAGTCTTGTTCCTGGTTACTCTCAGTAGTCACCCGCAGGTTACCGATCATCGTATGGATGTTATCTTTCAATTCGGCGACTTCTCCGCGGGTTTCGACCTGGATCGAGCGCGTCAGATCTCCTTTGGTGACAGCGGTGGCGACTTCGGCGATCGCTCGCACCTGCGTCGTCAGGTTAGCCGCGAGCAGATTGACGTTTCCGGTCAGGTCTTTCCAGGTCCCGGCTGCTCCAGGCACGTTGGCCTGGCCGCCAAGGCGCCCTTCCACACCAACCTCGCGGGCTACGTTGGTTACCTGATCAGCGAACGTCGCCAGGGTGTCGGTCATGTTGTTGATGGTTTCGGCGAGCGCGGCGACTTCGCCCTTTGCCTGGACGGTGAGTTTTTGGCGCAGGTTGCCGTCGGCAACGGCGGTGACCACTTTGACAATGCCGCGCACCTGGTCAGTCAGGTTTGCGGCCATGACGTTGACGGAGTCGGTCAGGTCTTTCCAGGTGCCGGCGACACCGGAGACCTGCGCTTGACCTCCCAGTTTGCCCTCGGTGCCAACCTCGCGCGCCACGCGGGTCACTTCTGCCGCGAAAGCGTTGAGCTGGTCAACCATGGTGTTGATCGTGTTTTTGAGCTCGAGGATTTCACCTTTTACGTCCACCGTAATCTTGCGGGAAAGGTTACCGCGAGCGACGGCGGTGGTGACTTCGGCGATGTTGCGGACCTGGGCGGTGAGGTTCGATCCCATGGCATTGACTGAGTCAGTGAGGTCTTTCCAGGTGCCGGCGACCCCCGGCACCACGGCCTGTCCGCCGAGGCGGCCTTCGGTGCCCACTTCGCGTGCCACGCGGGTTACTTCCGACGCGAACGAACGAAGCTGCTCGACCATGGTGTTGATGGTTTCTTTAAGCTGCAGAATCTCTCCGCGTACATCAACCGTGATCTGGCGAGAAAGGTCGCCGTTGGCTACGGCGATCGTCACCTCAGCGATGTTTCGAACCTGGGCGGTAAGATTCGAGGCCATCGAATTGACATTATCAGTCAAATCTTTCCATGTCCCAGCGACCCCGGAAACCTGGGCCTGCCCGCCGAGCTTGCCTTCGGTTCCTACTTCGCGAGCGACCCGGCTGACTTCGGAGGCAAAACCATTCAACTGATCAACCATCGTGTTGATCGTGTTTTTGAGTTCGAGAATTTCGCCGCGGACATCGACGGTAATTTTGCGCGAGAGATCGCCTCGCGCGACGGCTGTGGTGACCTCTGCGATGTTGCGCACTTGCGCCGTAAGGTTGGTCGCCATCGCATTCACAGAATCGGTGAGGTCCTTCCATGTCCCCGCCACACCGGGCACGAGCGCCTGACCACCTAGTTTTCCTTCCGTGCCCACCTCGCGGGCCACCCGCGTAACTTCCGAGGCGAACGAGCGCAGTTGATCGACCATGGTGTTGATGGTCTCCTTGAGCTGCAAAATCTCCCCGCGGACATCGACGGTGATTTTTTTGGAAAGATCGCCGCTGGCGACCGCTATGGTAACTTCGGCGATGTTGCGAACCTGGCCCGTCAGGTTCGAGGCCATCGAGTTCACGTTGTCGGTGAGGTCTTTCCATGTGCCGCCCACCTCGGGCACCAATGCCTGTCCGCCCAGTTTCCCTTCGGTTCCAACTTCCCGCGCGACCCGGGTGACTTCGGAAGCAAAGGCCGAGAGTTGATCGACCATGGTGTTGATCGTTTCCTTAAGCCGCAAGATCTCGCCTTTGACGTCAACGGTGATTTTCCTCGAGAGATCCCCGCGGGCGATGGCTGTCGCGACATCCGCGATATTCCGAACCTGGCCGGTGAGGTTCGAGGCCATCGAGTTCACGTTGTCGGTCAGGTCCTTCCAGGTGCCGGCAACCCCTGGCACCTGCGCCTGGCCACCGAGGTTTCCTTCGGTGCCGACTTCACGCGCGACTCGAGTCACTTCCGCAGCGAACGAGCGAAGCTGATCGACCATGGTGTTGATGGTCTCCTTCAGCTCGAGGATTTCACCCCGAACATCGACGGTGATTTTTTTCGACAGGTCGCCGTTAGCCACGGCGATCGTCACTTCGGCGATGTTGCGCACCTGCGAAGTCAGGTTGGAAGCCATCGAGTTCACGTTGTCGGTCAGGTCCTTCCAGGTGCCGGCGAACCCGCCCACTTCTGCCTGGCCGCCGAGCTTGCCTTCGGTGCCGACTTCGCGGGCGACACGGCTGACCTCGGACGCGAAGCCATTGAGCTGATCGACCATGGTATTGATCGTGTTTTTGAGTTCGAGGATTTCTCCCTTCACGTCGACGGTGATCTTGCGGGAAAGGTCGCCGCGGGCGACAGCGGTGGTGACTTCGGCAATGTTGCGGACCTGGGCCGTGAGGTTGTCGGCCATCGAGTTCACGTTGTCGGTCAGGTCCTTCCAGGTGCCGGCAATGCCCTGCACGTCAGCCTGGCCGCCGAGTTTTCCTTCCGTGCCCACTTCGCGGGCGACGCGGGTAACCTCTGCGGCAAAGGCGTTGAGCTGGTCGACCATGGTGTTCATGGTTTCCTTGAGCTGCAGGATTTCGCCCTGCACATCGACGGTGATCTTGCGTGAGAGGTCGCCTTTGGCGATTGCGGTCGCGACGTCGGCAATGTTTCTGACCTGAGCCGTAAGATTCGAGGCCATTGAATTGACATTGTCGGTCAAATCCTTCCAGGTGCCGGCGACGCCGCGCACCTGAGCCTGTCCCCCCAGCTTGCCTTCGGTGCCGACTTCGCGGGCGACCCGCGTCACTTCGGAGGCAAAGCCATTGAGCTGGTCGACCATGGTGTTGATCGTGTTTTTAAGTTCCAAAATCTCACCCTTCACGTCGACGGTGATTTTCTTGGAGAGGTCGCCCGTGGCCACCGCAGTAGCCACATTGGCAATATTGCGGACTTGAGCGGTGAGATTTGACGCCATCGAATTGACGTTGTCCGTCAGGTCCTTCCAGGTGCCGGCGACGCCGCCGACTTCCGCCTGGCCGCCGAGTTTGCCTTCGGTGCCGACTTCACGCGCGACACGGCTCACTTCGGAGGCAAACGCATTGAGGCGGTCGACCATCGTGTTGATGGTATTCTTGAGTTTGAGGATTTCGCCCTTTACGTCGACGGTGATTTTTCGCGAAAGGTCACCGCGGGCGATGGCAGTCGCGACGTCGGCGATATTGCGGACCTGGGCGGTGAGGTTGTTGGCCATGAAGTTGACGTTATCAGTCAGGTCCTTCCAGGTGCCGGCCACGCCCTGCACTTCCGCCTGCCCTCCCAGTTTGCCTTCGGTGCCCACTTCCCGGGCCACGCGAGTGACCTCGGCGGCGAAGGCATTGAGCTGGTCCACCATGGTGTTAATGGTTTCTTTCAGCTCGAGGATTTCTCCCTTCACGTCCACGGTGATCTTGCGTGAAAGGTCCCCTCGCGCGACTGCAGTCGTCACGGCCGCGATATTGCGCACCTGGGCGGTGAGGTTGGATGCCATGGCATTGACTGAGTCGGTGAGGTCTTTCCACGTGCCGGCAACGCCGGGGACGACCGCCTGCCCGCCGAGCCGCCCATCAGTGCCGACCTCTCGCGCCACGCGAGTCACTTCCGACGCGAACGACCGCAGCTGATCCACCATCGTGTTGATCGCCTCCTTGAGCTGGAGGATTTCCCCGCGGACGTCCACAGTGATCTTTTTCGAGAGGTCGCCATTGGCCACGGCGATGGTTACGTCGGCGATATTTCGGACCTGTGCCGTGAGGTTGCCGGCCATCTGGTTTACGCTTTCGGTGAGGTCCTTCCAAACACCTGAGGCGCCTTTGACCTGCGCCTGGCCGCCCAATTTTCCTTCCGTGCCCACTTCGCGGGAAACGCGCGTGACCTCAGAAGTGAAGACAGCGAGTTGATTGATCATCCGGTTGACCAATCGGGCTGAGTGCAAAAACTCCCCACCCAGAGCCCGGCCATCCACATCCAAAGCCATGGACTGGCTGAGATCACCTTTGGCGACAGCGCCGATCGTGCGCGTTACTTCCGTAGTTGGCCAAACGAGGTCGTCCATCAAAGTATTGAGCGCGTCTACTTCCTCGGCCCAACCGCCAGCCAGCCCGGGGACCCGCATGCGCTGCTTGAGTTTGCCCTCTTTTCCAACAACCGTCGCGACACGTGCCGTCTCACGCGAGCGGCGCTCGCTCATGGTGAGCAGGTCATTAAAGGCATCGGCGATTTTTCCAAAGACGCCGTCCCAGCCTGAGGGGAGCCGCACCGAGAAGTCGCCTCTCCGAAAAGCCAGCATGGCATTGAGAAATTGCAGCGAAGGATCGGCTTCCGAGGTTTGCCCATTGCCGCCGCTCCGCGGCGACGAACTGCGACCAAGCCGCGATTTTGGAATAGCTCGGTTCTGCTTGCTGGCGCCGGGGGTGGAAGTGAGAGTCTGAATTTTGGCCATGAGTTAGACAGGATAGGTTTTGCCAGCCGCGGAAACAAACAATCCGGCTAGTTTGTCCACCAGATCTAAAAACGCAGCGCTGGTTGTGCGAGGCGTGATCTTCTTTGGGGACGCGATGCCCTGAACGCCCGGTTCTCCACAAGCGAATCGAGCGGCAGCCACCACTGCGCCGAACATGTGAAACATAGGCGCAGCCGGGTCTTAAAAACAAGAGAATCTTCGTTCGAGGGGAAGGCTCGCCTTGCCATCCACCCGGCTCAACCCCGCGGCCTGGATGAGTTTTTCAATAGACTCCGATCTAACGCAGTGGGGACCGGCGCAACCGCTCACGGTCTCGATCGGTTAAGGTGGCTGACCTTTCCAGCCAGGCTTGGGCGGCAGTGGGTTCGTTCTTGAGCCACTGGGAAAAGTTCGGGTCGAGGTTTTTCTCACGAAGCTGGGGATCAGTGATCGAGGCCATCCATTCGACAGCAGCTTCCGGATCTTTGTCTCGCACCGCGACGGCGAAGGACGCCGCAGCATGGTCGCGTGAAATCCCGGGCAGCTGAGCGGCGAGCCACTGACTGGCTTCTTCGGGGGCCTGCTCAGCCCACTTGCCAACGAATGTCCGGGTGGCATTGGCTCTAGCTTCGCCTTCCGGTTGTTTGTCCAAGAGCGCAACCATGGCCGCCGCATTTTCCGCTTTGGCGCGGCCCGCCAGTTCGTGCAGCGCATCAGTTTGGACATCCACAGCAAGGGCCCCCAGACCGGCCGCGGCAGATTGAAAATCCTGATCACACCAATGTTCGATGGCGCCGGCAATCGCCCGTTTCGAAAGCTCCGGCGGCAGCGACGCGGCCCAGCGAAATGCCTCTTCCGGTTTGGTCTTCGCCCATCCTTTGGCCAGCCCTGCGGCAATTTCCGCTCGGCCGGGCAAGTCCGTCCGTTCGACCACCAGCCTGAGCGCCAGCTCGGAATCGCGATGAGACAGCGTTTGGAAAGCGGCGCGAACGGCGTGTTCACGTTGCTCTTCCGGCAACCGGGCCGACCAACTCAGCGCCTGCTCAGGATGGATTTTCATATATTCGCGGGCCAGCGCCTCGGCGCAGTTTTGTTTCAGGGAATCATCATTCTGCGAAGAGACCGTCTTTTCAAAAAACGAGAGAGCCGCCGTAAAGTCGTGTGCCGCCCATTGGCGCAGCAGCAGCGGACAAAGTTCGCCCAGTTTCTCTTTCTTGCTGGTAACCAACAGGGTCAGTGTCTGCTCGGGAGCGTTGGCGGCGACGTGAGAGGCCAGGACCTCGAATGTGCTCATGGCGGTGATGAGGCCGCCGATCTCGTCCTCGAATTCCTGCTTGTCGATAAATTCACCGAAACGCTCGAGTATCTCCGGCAGTCGCTCCGGCGGCACGCTCTTGAGCATCTCAAGCAACGCTGAGTTGCGGACGGTAACGTCACTGATGGACAACAAATCGCGAAAGGCGCGGGCTGGGTCATCCACAATGAACGAACCGCCTTGCTCGAGATCCGCCGCGGAGCCCGCCGCGGCGTGACTTTTCAGCGGGGCGCGAGCATCGAGGTTCGGTGATCTTGTGGCGGCAGCGGAGGATTCGGATCCCTTGTGCGAGGCCGTCGTGCTCTGGCGGCCTGCAAAGAATCCAGCGGCTCCGCCAGCCGTCAGGCCTAGCCCGAGCCAGATCGCGCCGCGCTGCCATGCCAGCGCCTTTTCGGATTGCCTCGATTTCGAGGGCGGAGGGGCGACGCTCATTGGTCGGGGAAAGATTGACCAGCGTACCCCCGAAGCCCGCCGACGCAACCTCAGGCGAACTGCCGCAAAAAGCGCACGTCGTTTTCGATAAAGTAACGGATATCTGGCACTCCCCAGAGGACCATGGCGAGACGTTCCAGGCCCATCCCGAAGGCAAAGCCGGTGACTTTGCCGGGATCATAATCTGCGTCACCGCGTTTCTGGCAAACAGCGGTGAAGACGGCGGGATCGACCATCCCGCACCCGGCGATTTCAACCCAGCGCGGAGTCTGGCCGGCGACGTGCAATTCGAGGTCAACCTCGTAACTCGGCTCAGTAAAGGGAAAAAAGTGTGGGCGGAAACGCAGGCGGGTTTTGGAGCCGCAGAGCGCCCGATAAAACGACTCGAGCATGCCTTTGAGATCAGCCAGCGCCACGCCTTCAGCTACGAAGAGGCCTTCGATCTGGTTGAATGCGCTAAGATGCGTGGCGTCGATTTCATCGCGCCGGTAAGCACTCCCAGGCGCGATGATCCGAACCGGCGGCGGCTGGGATTCCATAGTGCGGATCTGTACGGTCGAGGTGTGGGTCCGCAGGAGCCAGCCGTTGGGAAAGTAGAAGGTGTCTTGCTCATTGCGCGCTGGATGATCGGGCGGCGTGTTCAGTGCGTCGAAACAATGCCACTCGGTTTCGACCTCAGGACCCTCGGCCAGCGCAAAGCCCATGCGGCGCAAAACCTGCACGGCGCGATCTTGAATTTGCGTCAGCGGATGCAAGGCCCCCCGCCATTGAGGCCGGCCCGGCAGCGTGACGTCGATCCCCCCTACCGCCGCCGCGTCCTCCTGCGCCGTGAGGGCCGCTTGTTTGGCTTCGATGGCCTGCGTGATGGCCTGCCGCACCTCATTGAGTCGCGCGCCCACGGCCTTTTTCTGCTCGGGCGCGACGTCGCGCATGCGCGAACCAAATTCTGTGAGCCGGCTCTTTTTGCCTAACAATTCGACACGGCATTGGTTCAAAGCCCCATCGTCCGCGGCCGCCGCGATGGCGGTTAGGGCGCTCTGTTCCAGGGCATCGAGTTCAGCCTCCATCTGTTTTTGCCAACTCTGTGGCGCGCCTACTGGGCCGATTCCGCAGCGCCTGGCAAATGAAAAGCACTAATACCCCGCCGCCTGACCGTCTTTACGGGACTCCGAAGCGCCGTAATAAACTTTGTTCTCTGAATCGTATTTGATAGCCTGATACCCGCCGAAACTTCCCGCCGAGGTGCGGCTGATCCGATGGCCCATCTTGACGAGTTCGCGCTCGGTTTCTTCGCTGAATCCAAATTCGAGATAGGACTGGCCCACGTCGATCATCTTTTCGCCAGTGGGTTCCGAGGACCCAACATGCTGCACGCGCGGCGCATCGCCCGCTTCCTGCAAGTTCATTTTGAAGTCGATAAGATTGATCACTATTTGCACATGCCCCTGCGGCTGCATAGCGCCGCCCATCACTCCAAAGCTGATGAATGGCTTTCCATCTTTCGTGATAAAAGCGGGAATGATAGTGTGAAAGGGGCGTTTGTGCGGGGCGTAGGTGTTGAAGTGGCCTTCGCCAAGGGTGAAAAGCTCTCCGCGATTTTGCAGGCCAAATCCCAGGCCGTCCGGGATTAGTCCGCAACCGAATCCCCGATAATTGCTTTGGATAAGGGACACCATATTGCCCTGAGAATCCGCGACCGTCAGATAGATGGTGTCTCCCTGGTTGAGCGCCGGATTGCCGGCGTCATACGCCGCGGCTGCTTTCGCTGCATTGATCAAGGTCCGGCGCCGGGCTCCGTAGTTTTTTGAAATCAGCCCTGCGATGGGAAGCGTGTTGAAATCGGGGTCTGAATAAAATTTGGCGCGGTCTTCAAAGGCGAGTTTTTTCGCTTCAACAAAATGATGGAGGTATTCCGCGCTTCCAAAGCCCATCCGCGCGATGTCATAGCCCTCGAGAATGTTTAGCATCTGCAAGACAGCAATGCCCTGAGTGTTGGGCGGCAACTCCCAAACATCGTAGCCGCGATAGTTCGTCGACACCGGCTCGACCCATTCCGATTTGTGATCCGCCAGGTCCTTTTCCGTAAGGAATCCCTCTTGAGTTCTTATGAAGGCCGCAATCGTCTGCGCGATGCTTCCCTTGTAAAAGGAATCGCGGCCTTCGCGGGCCAGCGTTTCCAGGGTGCGAGCCAGGTCCGGATTTCGGAACACCTCGCCTTTAACCGGTGCCCGGCCGTTGGGCATGTAGGTTTTCTTAAAGCCGGGATAATGACTGAGTTTCGCCGCCCCGGCGTGCCAATCCTCCGCGATTACTTCGGTCACGGGAAATCCTTCGCTGGCGTAAGTGACGGCAGCAGCGAGAACCGACTTCATCGAGAGCTTGCCGAATTTCCGATGCAATTCGAACCAGCCGTCGACACACCCTGGGACGCTGATGGGAAGCGGCCCCTCCGAAGGAATTTTTTGCAGCCCCAGATTCTTCAGGTGAGCGAGGCTCAAGGCATAGGGTGATCGGCCGCTCGCATTCAAGCCATGCAGTTTTGCGGTTTTGGCATCCCATACGATGGCGAACAAATCGCCACCCATTCCGCAGCTTGCCGGTTCGACCAGCCCCAGCACCGCATTCGCAGCGATGGCGGCATCGACCGCGCTTCCACCTTGCTTCAAGACATCGAGCGCGGCCTGCGTGGCCAGCGGTTGACTTGTCGCCGCCATCCCATTGCGCGCGAGAACTTCCGAGCGCGTCGAAAAACTTTTTCCGACAGGCCGGTTGTCGGCGAGAGTCATTAACGGGATAACCAACGTCATAGCCATCAGCCAGGATTTCATAGCGAAGCAGTAATTGATTGTAGTCACGGTTTAGCCGCGATGAAGTTCAATTAATCCAGGCGGGCTTGTCAAATTCGCGGAGATGGGTTGACTGCTTCGATGAAAACGCGCCGCCATTTTCTGGAAACGATGCTCGCCGCGAGCAGCGCCCCGCTTCTCCTGCCTCGCCACCTCATCGCGGGCAGCGGGCAGACGCCGCCTTCGGAGAAATTGGCCACGATGCACGTGGGGGTTGGTGGCCAGGGCGGCGGAAATCTCGGAGAAATGATCACGTTTCCGGAAGTCGAGGTCGTTGGGTTGTGCGATGTCGACGAGAACAGCCTTAATGCCGCCGCGCGGAAAGGTTTCAAGGCTCGAACCCACCGCGATTGGCGTCGTATGTTCGAGCAGCAAAAAGATTTCGATGCCGTCGTCATTTCCACGCCAGACCATCATCACGCTCTGGTCTCTCTAACCGCGATGCAACTCGGCAAACACGTATACGTCGAGAAGCCGCTGGCGCACACCATTGAAGAGGCCCGGAAGATGCGGGACACCGCCGCAAAAATGAAAGTGGTCACCCAAATGGGAAACAACGGCCACGCCGGCGAAGGCCTCCGGCTTTGGAAGGAATATTACGACGCCGGCGCCATCGGCACCGTCAAAGAGGCCCACGTTTGGAGTGACCGTCCCGGCGGATGGTGGGACAGGCAGGGCAAGGACCGCCCCAAGGATACACCACCCGTCCCTGCCAACGTCGATTGGGAAGTGTGGCTTGGTCCAGCGCCCACCCGTCCTTATCACAAAGACTACCATCCATCCAAGTGGCGCGGATGGTGGGATTTCGGCTGCGGCGCTCTCGGAGATATGGCGGTCCATAATGCCGATCCCGCTTTTTATGCCCTCGGCCTCGGCCAACCGGACTGGGTTGACGCCCGCACCAGCGGCCACAACAATGACTCGTTCCCAGTCTCGAGTGTCGTCACTTACCATTTCAGCGCCGGCCCTTCTCACCCCGAGTTGAAGCTGGTCTGGTATGACGGTGGTAACCTGCCGGAAAATGTGCCGTTTTTGGAAAAGGACCGCAAACTGAGTGACAACGGTTGCCTCCTGATCGGCGATAAAGCCGCGCTCATGGGTGGCTCGCATGCCTCACCGCCCCGCCTCATTCCCGAATCACAGATGAAAGCATTTCCGCGGCCTCAGCCGAAAATCCCGCGCTCGCAAGGTCACCGCATCGAATGGGTTCGGGCCGCCATCGCTGGAAAGCCCGAAGACGCAAAATCCGGCTTTTGGTATTCAGCCCCATTTACCGAAGCGCTTTTTGTGGGATTGCTTGCCGTGCGCCTGGGCAAACGCATCGAATGGGATTCCGAATCCATGACCGCAAAAAATGCTCCCGAAGCCGGCAAGTTCATCCGCAAGGAGTATCGCGATGGCTGGACGCTGCCGGGTTAGGGCAGTGCAGAGGGCAGAGGGCAGAAGGGTCGGTCGCCTGGGTGACCTGGCCGCCCGGTCACGCCGAAAGGTTTATCGTTAACTTCTCCCAAAGGCGGGAAAGCGCCTCGCAAAGAGCAGGCCTCGATCTCCTCCTTCGTTTCCTTTGGTGTTCGATGTTCGATGTTCCGTGTTCGCTATTCGGTGTTCGTATTTTGAATACGCCATTCCCAACCCAGCAATTCGCAATTTCCGTCGCCGCCGAGTTTCTTACAGTTCGTCGAGCGGACTGCCGATCTTGCCCTGCAGCGCTTTGA
>JBPCQC010000141.1:0-65791 GCA_050998515.1 Verrucomicrobiales bacterium | reverse complement strand
GGGGTGTGGTGGTGGGGCGGGGTGGTTGGGTGGGGGCGGCAGTTGCGGGCTCTGCGGCGCGCCCCCCCTCCCCCCCCCCCCCCCCCCCCCCCACCGCCTGCCGAATGTGCCGTTGACGACTCGACCGAGTCTCCCCGTCGGCGGCTCGACTGAGTCTCGCCCCACCGCCTGCCGAATGTGCCGTTGACGGCTCGACCGAGTCTCCCCGCCATTGTTGGCGTTCCTGCGCGGCTTTCCGGCCGTATATTGCAAAGAAAACGCGACTCAAGCCGTAGAGCCCGTGTGGCGGGCGCCGGATGTAGTGCCGTCCCTGGCGCCTTGTGCTAGAATTTCCAGAATCGTTCACTCTTCGCTCCATGATGTCCAATCGTCCGTTTCATCTCATTCTATTGTGTTCATTCAGTGTCACTCCGCCTGCTTCGGCTGCAAACGAGATCGGCTACGTCGAGCAATTTGCGCTGGGTGATGACCGTGAGGCCGCGCTGAAGCAGTTGATACCCGGCACCGAGGAATTTTATTATTACCACGCGCTGCATCTGCAAAATCAGCGCAAGCGTGCCGAGTTTGCAGCCCTGCTGGCACAATGGGCGAAGCGAAATCCCGATTCCGGGTTGCGCCCGCAACTCGAAACCCGCCAGGCGCTGATCGACTACGAAGTCGATCCCAAGCGCACGCTTGATTTCGTCACGAGCCGGCTTGGCTTGCAGTTTGGGCACGAGCGGGAGCGACCGACAGAAAAACCGGACCTGCCGACAGCGCTGGATGCAAAACGCATCGCGCCTGAGGAATTTCTGCGCCTTGCCACGGCCAACGTCGATCACCTCAACAATCTGACTGATTTTGCGGTCGAGATGCTCGTGCGGTCCGAAAGGAAGCTCTCGCCGGCCCATCGGCGCCATGTGCTGGCGCGCGCGAAACGCCCTGACGTGCCGAACCTGTTGCGGCTCATTCACGAGGATCTCGCCTCGCCGGAGAGCGCGGGGTTCGGCGAATTCCAGATTCACAAAAACCTGCTCGTTACGCAACTCGATGAGCTGCGAAAATTGCGGCCCGACCTCGCCTCCAACGAAAGTTTTGTGCTGACGTATTTGGGAAAACTCGCGCCCGGTGCGGACGAGAGCATCGAAAACGACCCTGCGGCAAGGCAGGCCTGGCTCGATCGCGCCTGGGCCTTTGTCAGCGGGCTCGGTGCCCCGTTCAATTCGCTCAAGGCGCACATTCTTTACCAGCGGCTCGACCATGATCGGCGTCAGGGAACTTATGATGCGAAACGATTTCTCGAATACATCAATCTGCCACGTGGCATGCCTTACATCAATCCGCGCTGGCAGAAAGATGAGCTGAAATGGCGCCACCCGGCGGATCTCAGCGTCGATTATTCCGCCGTCACCTTTTGGCCTCCAATTGGCAGCGATGAGGAGTTGGTGCGCGACTACTTGTTACATTTGCTCGTTACGGCTGAGTCAGCAGATGCCGACGCGCCCTATTTCGAGGACAAATGGCTCAAGTCGGTCTTGGCCGAGGCAAAAATCGTGGCGGGGGTCGGGGACCCTGAGCGGCTCGCCTCCCTCCTCACGCCCGCGGCTTACGATGCACTAAAGAATCGCGTCGACCTCGATTTCGATCTCGCCAATAGCACTCTCTTCGGACCCGACGACGACATTACGCTCAATGTTTGGGTCAAGAATGTGTCCCGGCTCATCGTGAAAATTTTCGAACTGAACACAGCCGCCTATTACGAATCGCATTCGCAGCCCATCAGCACCGATATCGATCTTGACGGCCTGGTGGCCGGTCACGAACACACAATCGCCTATGAGAACACACCGCTTCGACGCGTCAAACGAACGCTCAGATTTCCGGAGATTGCGAAAGGACGCGGGGTTTGGGTGGTCGAGTTGATAGGCAATGGCCAGGCCAGCCGTGCCTTGTTGCGCAAGGGATCTTTGCGCTATCTCACCCGCTCGGGCACTGCCGGCACCCTGCTCACCCTAATCGACGAAAAAAACCAGGCGGTCATGGGCGGTCACGTCATCATGCAAGGACGCCGTTTTGATGCGGACAAGAACGGAGAGATCATCATTCCCTTCAGCAACGAGCCTGGTTCGCGCCCAGTGGTGTTGCATGATTCGGCAGGCTTTGCCACTTTGGAAACCGTCGAGCTGCTCGCCGAATCGTATGTTCTCGAGGCTGGTTTTCATGTCGAGCGCGAGACGCTGCTGGTTGGGAACAAGTCGCGCGTGGCGGTGCGTCCGCGCCTCTTGCTTAACGGCATTTCGGTCTCCGCAGCCCTGCTTGACAAGACGAAGCTCACGGTGACCAGCACCGATCTCGATGGCATCGCCACCACTTCGGTCGTGTCGCCATTCAACTTGGCGGATGACCGCGAAGTCACGCACGATTTCAACGTCCAGGATCGGCTTGCCAGCGTGAAATTTGAACTCTCCGGCAGCGTGAAGTCGATCAGTCAAGGCAAGGACATCGAGTTGCACAATGAATGGTCGTTTTCCATCAACGAAATCGACCGCACCGAACACGTGAGCGATATTCTGTTCGGCAAGGCGCAGGAAGGGTATTTTCTCGAGGAGCGGGGGAAAAACGGCGAGTTGCGCCCGGAACGAGCGGTCGGCCTTCAACTTTGGCATCGTGACTATTCCGTCCCGGTCGCTGTCTCCCTAAAGACCGATGAGCAAGGGCGCATCAGCCTGGGCACACTTGATGGGATTGCGCGATTGCAGGCGACGGCGGCGAATGGACTTGCTAGAACCTGGGCTGTCCACGAGTCGAAGATTCAAACGGCTTCGCAAATTCATGGCGTCGCCGGTGACCCGGTCCGTGTTCCCGTGATGGGCGATCAGATCTTTTCGCTCCTTGAAGTGCGCCAAGGGAACTTTGTTCGTGACTGGACGGCGAAGGTCGAGATCAAGGACGGCTTTGCCGAATTGAAGGAACTGCCTGCCGGTGATTACGCGTTCCACCTCGTGCGGGAGGGCCGCGCCATCACTTTGCGGCTCGCCAAAGGAGACACCGTCAGGCGTTTCGCCATTTCGAACAGCCGGCTTCTCGAGCTTTCCCCGCGCAAGCCGCTGCACATTTCTTCGTTGGCAATCGAAGGCGGCGACCTTCTCATTCATGTTGCCAACGCCGATCCCTTCACGCGCCTCCATGTCGCCGGCACTCGCTACCAGCCGGGTTTTGCGCTCTTCGATCGACTTGGGCTTTTCCCCGCGCCATCTTTGCTGATGGGACGGCCGGCCTGGGCCGTCAGTCAGTTCGTGTCCGGCCGGGATATTGGCGACGAGCTGCGGTACATTCTGGAACGAAAGAATGCCCGGCACTTTCCCGGGGTCATGCTCGAACGTCCCGGCTTGTTGCTCAATCCCTGGGCGGTGCGGGATACCAGCACAACGACACAGGACGCGCGCGGCGGCGAAGCGTTTGAGAAGCTCGCTCAAACCCCGGGACAATCAGTTGCCCAAGCCGTCGACGCGCCAAAAGAATCCGCGCCGGTGCCCGGCAGTGCCGATCCTCGAAACCTCGACTTTCTAGCGCACCCATCACCGGTGACCTACAACGGTGGCCCAGACAAGGATGGGGTCGTTCGCATCAAGCTCGCTGATCTCGGCAACGCCACCCAGGTCCACGTTCTCGCCGTCAATGCGCAATCCGCGGTCTATCGTGAACTCGCCTTGCCGGCAAAGCCGATCCTGACGCGCGATCTCCGTCTGGCCGGCGGTCTGGATCCAAAAGGACATTTTGCCCAGCAGGATGAAGTCACGCTGCTCGAGGCGGAAAAGCCCTTCACCATCGCCGACGCCGTTGCCACACGATTCGAGCTTTACGACAACCTCGGCCGCGTCTTCACGCTCCTGCGCACTCTCTCGGGCAACGCGACTCTCGAAGAATTCCGATTCATCGTAGACTGGCCGGCTTTAGACGCTGCAAAAAAAGACGAGCTGTTCTCAAAATATGCGTGCCATGAGTTGAGCTTCTTTTTGTCGCGCAAAGATCCGGCCTTTTTTGCGCAGGTCATTCAGCCTTATCTCCGCAACAAAAAGGACAGGACTTTTCTCGAAGAATATCTGTTAGGCATCGATTTGAAAAAATATCTCGAACCGTGGCGCCACGGTCAGCTCAATGTTGTCGAGCGCATTCTGCTGGCGCAGCGTCTGGCGGTTGAGCACGCCAATGAACTGCGTTCGATCGAGGACTGGCTGGCCACGATTCCTCCCAACCGCGAGCAGGACCGACGGCGCTTCGAAAGCGCGTTGTTGGGGTTTGTCCTCGATAGCGGCGTTACGACACTCAGCGCCATCGACACCGTCAGGGAAAAGCTGGGCGATTTGAAAGACGAGCGAGGAGAAAGGCTGTTGCGGGAGTCAGATAAACAATGGAATGCGCCGGCGGCACCCGCCGCGGAGGCGATGCCGGAGTCGGCAATGGCACTCAATGGCGCGGCCTTGGGAGGGGCACTCGCTGGCCGTGCGGGCGGGAAGGCCGAGGCGTTGCGTCTTCCGCTCTTAAAGAACCGCGGCGTCGAGGCGAAGATGATGAAAGAAAAGGCTGATGAGCTCTCCCGGCGGAGCCTGGGCCGCAACCTACACCTCTTTGGCACAAATGATTTCGCCGACCAACGCGCTGACGCCTACGCCTTTGGCATCGTACCGGCCGAGCTTGAATCCCGCGTCGAGGCAGCGAAGAGAAGTTTCTTCCGCAAGCTCGAGACCACCAAGGAATGGGCCGAAAACAACTACTGGCACTTGCTCATTGGCGATCAGAATGCCGGTCTGGTGCCGGTGAGCCGTTTCTGGCGGGATTATGCCCGCCGCAAGGACGAGGGGCCATTCATCTCGACCCACGTCACTGAAGCGACGCGGAACTTCACCGAAATGATGCTCGCGCTCGCGGTGCTTGACCTTCCGTTTCCCAGCCAAGCCCAGGAACCGGAGGCGAAGCTCGATGGCGCAAAGCTCACCTTGACCCCCAAGACGCCGATTCTTCTGGTCCATCAGGCGATTCGCGCCGCGGAAGTCGAACAGGCAGGAGCCAAGCTGCTCGTCAGCCAGAACGTCTATCGCTGGGGCGATCGTTACGTCGAAAAGGACGGCGAAAAGCTGGATAAATTCGTCAGCGGCGAATTTCTCAGCGGAATTGTTTACGCCTTCCAGGTGGTGGTGACCAATCCGACTTCATCCGCGCAAAAGCTCGATGTCCTCTTCCAAATCCCGCAGGGTTCGCGTCCTGCGGCTGGCGCCAAAACCACCACCAGCCGTCCGCTGCGTCTCGAACCCTTTCGCACCGAAACGTTCGACGTGGCATTTTATTTTCCGCGCGCCGGTACCTATCCGCATTTCCCGGTGCACGTTTCCCGCGACGGCAGGATCGTCGCGTCCGCCGAGCCGGTCACCTTCAAGGTTGTCGATCAGCTTTCCAAACCCGATACCGCTTCATGGGCCTACGTATCCCAGAATGGCACCGAGGCCGAAGTGATCGGCTTTCTCGAACAGAACAATCTGCGCGGGCTCGACCTCGATAAAATCGCCTGGAGGCTCCGCCAAAACGCCGACTTTCATCGCCGGGTCATTGGCTTGCTCGGTCAGCGTCGAATTTATCACGCCACGAGTTACGTTTATGGAGTTCTCCACAATGATGCAGGCGCGATCCGCGAGTTCTTGCGCCACGAAGGCAGCCTGCTGACGCAGGCCGGACCCTGGCTGCAAACGGCGCTGGTGATAGTCGATCCCATCGAGCGCAAATCATTCGAGCACCTCGAATATCTTCCCCTGGTGAACGCGCGGGCCCATCGCCTCGGCCGGGACCGCACCATCTTGAACGACCGCTTTCGTGAGCAATACCAGCGGCTGCTTGGGATCCTTGCCTGCAAACCGGAGCTTGATGACACTGACCGGCTCGCCGTCACCTACTATTTGTTGCTGCAGGACCGAATCGAAGAGGCGCTTGGGTTTTTTGCAAAGGTAAACCGCAACAACGTGGCCACAGCGCTCCAATACGATTACGCACAAGCCTGGATCGCGCTTGCCCAGGAAGACACGAAAGCGGCGCGCCTGGTCGTGGCGCGGCATGCCGGCCATCCCGTCGAGAAATGGCGTCAGAAATTTGGCCAGCTCGCCGCGCAACTCGACGAAATCGAGGGCAAAGGGCCTCAAGTCACCAAGCCCGAGGATCGTGAACAAACTCAGGATTCACTCGCCGCCAAACAGCCATCGTTCGAGTTAAAGGCAGAAGGGCGCGACATCGCGCTCGAAGCCCGAAACATCTCCGAGGCCACCGTGAATTACTATCTGATGGACCTCGAGTTTCTCTTCAGCACCAATCCGTTCGTGGGGCAGGACAGCGCGCGCTTCGCCCAGATCAAGCCCAACCGCAGCGAAGCGCTGAAGCTGGAAAGCCCGGTGGCTTCAAAGCGTCTTTCCTTGCCGCGGGAATTCCAGAACCGAAACGTGCTCGTCGAAGTGGTCGCTGCCGGTCAGCGTAAAAGCCAGGCTGTGTATGCCAATGAACTCAAAGTATCCCTCAGTGGTGATTACGGCCAGTTGCAAGTGCGCCACGCCAAAGATGAGCGCCCGCTCTCCAAAGTTTACGTTAAGATTTATGCCGACGTAAATGGCCAGCCGAAATTCTACAAGGACGGCTACACCGACCTCCGGGGCAAGTTTGACTACGTTAGCCTCAGCACCAACGACATCGATGGCGTCCGTCGCTTTTCAATCCTGGTCCTCAGCAAGGAGCACGGCGCCATGGTCCGCGAGGCAACGCCGCCGCAGCGGTAAGCCGCTGGGCGGCTGTGGTTATTGGGACCTGGTCGTTGCCCGGAAAGATAAACAAAGGGGCACGGGCGTCTCGCCCGTGGCGATGAACGAGCTACACATTCGATGCCACGGGCGGGACGCCCGTGCCCCTTTTCCGCCACCGGCCACTCTGCGGCGGCGATGGCGGTGAATGCGCTCGTCCAATAACCGATAACGGACAACCAATAA
The DNA here is from genome assembly GCA_050998515.1 of Verrucomicrobiales bacterium. Taxonomy (GTDB): domain Bacteria; phylum Verrucomicrobiota; class Verrucomicrobiia; order Verrucomicrobiales; family V1-33; genus JBPCQC01. The sequence continues at coordinate 58,793 of JBPCQC010000141.1, read as the reverse complement.
CACAAATCAGCCGCCGCCGGCGGATTTGGTTTCCAAGTCCCGCGACGGCTCCCGGGCATAGCCGGTAATTTCGAGTCGATCCGCAAAAACCGCAACCTCGGCCCAGCAGTTTTCAGTCGTATCCACCATTCCTTTGAAGTTCACGAAATGAATGCCGTCTTTTACCCCGTAGTTACCACCGTGGTTGTGTCCATTCATCCAGGCAGCCACGACATCATTGAACGGACTGATAAGTTTCAGGAGCTCGGACGCATTCCACAGGTTGTGGTGGTTTTCAGGAAAGACCGGGTAATGGCAGAAAACGATCACGCGCTCGTGGTGGAGGCGGGAAGCTTCGAGTTGGCCCCGCAGCCAACGCAGTTGCCCGGCGCCTACCGCGCCGTTGTAAGTTGGCGCCTTGCCGCCAATTGACTGGTAATACTTCTCAGACTCGAGATACGCTGGGGAGGCTCGAGGATGGGCAAAAAGGCTCACTTCGTTGCCATCGAGAACGACGAAACGCCAGCCTTTGCGATTCCAGGCAAAGTAAGTACTGCCTTCGATCCCGAGGCGTCTGGCGACGATCGCCTTCACGTCCTCCGCCACATCGAAGTCATGATTGCCCAGCACATGATAACACTGCATTCGCAGCGCCCGAAAAATGGGAAGGACTTTCTCGAAACTTTGAAAGCGACGGTCGATGGTGTCTCCGACGTTGACCACAAAATCGAGCGACGAGAGATTCAGATGCTCGACAGCCTCGCTCAGCTTTTGCGGCGAGAGCCTGTAATGACGATTGAGTTTTGGATCGACCTCCTGGTCAGCGTATTGGCAGTCGGCAATCACACCAAACCGCAAGTGCGGCTGGTCGTTCGCTGCTTCGGCCCGCATGACCCCTCCGGCCAGGGGCATGATGCGCAGAAACTCACGGCGCCTCATGCTTCTTCCCCTCAGCGACGCGTGCTAGAAGGGGATGCCGTCGCCACGTTCATCCCCGTAACCTTGCGGCGGTTCGTCGTCCTGGGCAGCGCGTTCATTTCCAGCTTTGGCCGCGCCCGCGGTATCGATCTTCCAGGCTTGCAGCTCGGTAAAATATTTGCCGTTGTATTCTGAGCCGCGCAGATCGAAGCTGATTTTGACGCGCTGTCCGGCTTTGAAGCGGTCGAGCAGAGAACACTTGTCCTTTACTACAGTCAGCTTGATGTGCTGCGGGTATCGGTCGTCCGGACCTTTTGAGGTCGTCACGACAAATTCGCGTTTGGTGAAGCCTTTGCCGAAGGTGCGCGGCTCGAAGACTTCCTTAAGTGTGCCTTCCAGTTCGTATGCCATCCGCGGATTTTCGCCACCGAGCCGCATCGCACAATGCGAAAATCATGCGGTACGGGGAAAAAGGCCGAAATCGAAAGAGATAGGTGGCGTTCAGATTCGGGCTCGAATGAACGATTTCACGGTCTGCGCGTCCGCCGCCATTGGCCAGAGTCGCAGTGGTTTTGTTTTGAGCGCTTCCAAAGCTGGATGAGTCGGCTCCGTCCCTGTCGCCTTTTGGACCAGGTCGGGGAACTTTGCGGGATGGGCGGTCGCTAGAATGACGTTGGTGCGGTCATTTGCGAGGTCGGCAAATGCGCACGCGGTATGCGGATCTACCAGGTAGCCGTGTTCGCGCCAGACGCGGCCTATGGTGGCTCGGATTTCGTCGTCGCTCATACTCGAGGCGCGGAAGGTATGCTCTGGCAGGGGAGCCAGATTGAGTCGGAGGGACGATTTCATCCCCGCCATGGCGTCCCGCACGCGAGCCGGGTCGCGATCGAGCAAAAAAAAGAGAAAGCGCTCGAAGTTCGACGCGATCTGAATGTCCATCGACGGTGCGTGGCTTGGCCGGACATCCATCGGCACGTACTCGCCGGTGCTGAAGAACCGGTGCAGAATGTCGTTTTGATTGGTCGCCACGCGGAATGTTGTTGCCGGGAAGACGCCCATTTTCTGGGCCAGCCAGCCGGCGAGCACATTGCCAAAATTTCCTGTCGGGACCACAAATTCGACTCGTTCGCGTTTCCCCACGTCGAGCCGAAGCCAGGCCCAGATGTAATAAACGCACTGTGCCAGCACCCGCGCGACGTTGATCGAATTAACCGCGGAAAGATGAGCCGATTTCGCGAAGGCGGTGTCCGCGAAAAGCTCCTTCACCACGCGTTGGGCGTCGTCAAAGGTGCCGGAGACAGGAATGGCGAAAACGTTATCCGCGCCGGTGCAGGCCATCTGGCGCTCCTGAAGCGGTGAAACACGTCCTTTGGGGTAAAGAATGAAGAGGCGCAGACCTGGCAGACCCAGGCAACCGTGGATGGCTGCCGACCCGGTATCTCCGCTGGTGGCGCCGAGCACGGCGAGACGTTGGCCGCTGAGGCTGATCTGCCGTTTATAAAGAAGCCCGAGCAGTCGCAGCGCGAAATCTTTGAAAGCCAGCGTCGGCCCGTGAAAGAGTTCAAGAATGATGGTGCGCTCACCCAGCGGGTGCAGCGGTGCGACCATCGGATCATCAAAGACGGCATAAGCTTCACGCGTGAGGTCATGCCACTCGTCGCGGGGAATCTCAGGCCCAAACAAAGTGAAGAACTCCGCCGCCAAAGCAGGATAGCTCAGCGAGCTCCAAGGCCCCAATTTTTCGCTGATATCTGGAAAACGTTCCGGCAGGAACAACCCTCCGTCAGGTGCCATGCCCGCCTCGACAGCATGCGTGAACGAGTATGGCACAGTCTGTCCCCGCGTAGAAACGTAGTTCATTCTTGCAGACAGGTCACCGGATCCGGCCTCAGTGCACCCAAAAAAAGCGCCGAATCGAACTTGAGGTCCGGGGAGCTTGGGCCACCGGCTCATCCATGTCTGGGTCGGGTGACAGAACCGTGCGCCCCAGCCCATCGATGGCCCGGGGCGCCCGCGCGCATTCAACAATGGCGTTCGATTGCGAGCTTCTGGCTTGCTTAAGGGAACGGCGGTCCGTAATATCGCGGCTGCGACAATTTCCAAATCCGCCACCCATTTTTGATCATTCTCAACCAATTTTGACATGGAAACCGGAATTGCCCTGAAACCTGCAACACTCGAGGTTTTGCTGGTCGAACAAGATCCCGGGACGCGAGGCCAGTTGGTTTCGGCTCTGGCCCGGCAAGGTTACGAAATTGAAGCGTGCGACACTCTGGGCGAGGGCCGAGCCCATTTCCGCAGCCAGCCTTTGATCGTCACCCATGCCAATGGCGACACCACCGAATTGCAAGGCTTCGTGGCCTTCGTCCGTCAACATGCAGGTTCGGCTCAACCATACATCCTGGCCATCGGCGAGCCCGAAACGGCAACCGGCCTGATGGCCTCTGACTTGGGGCTGGATGCCTACGTAACGATGCCACTTGACGAGGAAAAGCTCGCTCCTCACCTCGATGCGATTTCGGACTGGTTGGCCAGCAGAAATCCTGCTCTTGAAAATTGCTTCGCCGAGCCACAGGACTCGATTCGTCGCGAAATCGAAAGCTTCGATTGGTCGCTGACAACTTCACTTGGGGGCGAGCCGTCCCCGGAGGCTGGGCCCCCGACAACCTCCCAACCACCGCCAGTCGCTGAGCTGGCGCCTCCGGTTTCCGAACGATCTATCGAGGATCATTTGCCCCGTCTGCTGAATCACGTCCCGCTTGCACTGGCCATGTTCGATCGGGAAATGCGCTACATGCTGGCCAATGAGCGGTTCCTTCAGGACTTTGGTTTGTCCGTCGCCGATGTCATCGGCCGCTGTCACTACGAGGTCTTTCCCGGACTGCACGAGAAGTGGCGCCGACTTTTTGAAGACGCGCTCGACGGTCGCTCGGGCCGTATCGACGAAGACGTGCTCGAGCGCTCGGATGGATCGACTGATATTGTGAGATGGGAAGTGCGGCCCTGGCTGAAGTCCGGGGGTGCCGTAGGCGGTGTGGTGCTCTCCCAGGAAATTGTCACCGAGCAAAAGCGGCTCGACCGCCAAAGAATTTTCGAACGCAATCTGACGCAATCCCTTTTTGAAAGCACAGCCACGCCGGTGTTGCTGGTGAGGCTCGATGGACGGGTGGCGCGCTCGAGTCCTGCGGCGCGCGCCCTCCTCGGCTTGCCATCCCCTCCTCCTTGTCCGGTGAACTTGTGGGAACTGTACCAAGCCGATGGGGAAGAGGGCCGCGAGCGCGAAAGATTCGAGGCGTCAGTCCGCCAATTGCGGGAGAATGGCGAATTCGATTTCGTTGCCGGTGACATCGGGATTCCCGGGTCATCTCCCTGCCGGATGAGGTGGTCGGCCTCGCCTCACATTAACTCGAGCGGAGCTGTCGAGGCAGTGCTTTTGCTGGGCGTGCTCGTCGAGGAGCCGCTCCCGGCCATCACGCCGCCGCCCGCCGTTACGGCCCCGTTGCAGGTTCTCGATGACGTTCCTTTTGGCCTCGTGCTGCTCAATCGCAATGGCGAAATCCTGTTTTCCAACCAGTCGCTCGCCGAGCTGCTGGGCTTTGGACTGGATACTGTCGACACCATCGAAGCCTGGTTCTCGCGCGGTTCGTCCGAGCCCGAGTACCGGGAACAGGTGCTGCGTGAGTGGCGGGAAAGTGTGTGGCGCAGGCAGTTGATCAAAACCTTCAGCCTCGTCACAGCCGAAGGCCTGCTCAAGGAAATCGAAGTTCGGCCCCGGCTGCTCAAGGATGGCAACCTATTGCTGACCTTGACGGATGTCACCGAGGCCCGCCGCGCCGAGGATGCCTTGCGTGCCAGCGAAGCAAAGTTGCGTGCCCTCTTTCAAGAATGTCCGACCGGCATTGCCTTGTCGGATCGCAACGGCGCCGTCATCGATGCCAATCCCGCGCTCGAAAAAATGTTAGGCGCATCGCGCTTCGAGCTTCGGCGCGCGAACCTCGAGGCGTTTTTTGATGCCAATGAAGTGCAGACTCATCGGGACACCCTGGCTGCCATGGCCAGAGGTGAGCGGTCGCCCGCACCCATCGAGGTGCGAGTAACTTCTCATGATAATGAGACCCGACTATTGCAGCTCGTGGTTGGATCGATTCGCAACAGCGCTGGCGAGCCCGTGCTGACTTCGTATTTTGTTCAGTCGGTGGAAAAGCCAGTGGCCGCACCGGGAGGCGATATCGCCACTTCGTCCGAAGCGACTGAGTCGATCTCTTCCTGGCGGAATCTGGCCTTCGAGGGTGTGCGCACGCCGGTTTTGGTTACCGATTTGCGGGGGCGCATCGTCGACGCCAACCCTGCGGCAGAACAATTCTTCGGCTGGGGGCGCGACAATCTCATCGGCATGGGCCTGTACCGGCTTTTTATGCCGGAAGATCCAGCGGGCTTTAGCAGAAAAATTTCCGACCAGATAAATCTGGCGAGGCGTTGGGAAGACGAGACGCCATTCCTGCGTGCCGATGGCGTGACGGGCAGTTGTCGGGCCGAGCTTTTCCCCGTCCAGCGCGAAGGCATCTCAGGGCTGCTTTGCCTGGTGCAGCCACTTGGCGAGCCTCCCGCCGGCTCACCACACCTCGAGCGGTCCCGACCGCTTCCACGCACTGTTCGCCATGCCTCGCGAAACCATCTTCAGCTCATCAGCAGCCTGCTCCACTTGCAGCAACGGCGGATGCCGGACTCCGCCGCGCGGGCACAGCTGCAGGCCAGCGAGCAACGGGTCCGCACAGTCGGCTTGGTGGAAGAGGAGATTCTGCGCGGCGCCGACCCCGAGGCACTCGAGTTTCGCCGCGTCCTATCGAGCCTCGAGGAAAGCTTATGTGGCGGCGACGAGTCACCACTCAAAATCGCCTGCTGCGATGTCTGGTTGGAAACCAGTATTGCCCTGCCGCTGGCGCTTATCGCCAGCGAATTCCTCTGCGTGGCGCTCGCCTGCCGCAAGAGTGGCAACGTGATACTGACGCTTGAAGTTGATGGCCGGCACGGCCGGCTCAGCGTGGAATGGGATCCCTGCGCGGCAGCATGCGACAACGAAGAAAACCGGCTTGAAATTGCCCGGCTGCTGGTAGAGCCACTGGGCGGGCACCTCATCGTCAGTGGTGAGCCGGAATTTCGTTGCGAGGCCGATTTCTTCCTGCCGGATGTCGCCGCCGCCCCTGCTCGCCCGTAAACCAGCCGTGGCCCATCAACCAAAGAGCGTGGCAATGGTCGATTGTTGAGGGGGGCCTAAACTGGGGATTTCGGATCAACTACCCTCGCCCATGAGAAAGAACTTGCGCTGTTTCTCACTAATCGGAATTCCGAGCAGTTCCATCACCTGCAGAATGTCTTCCCAGAGTTTTCGTCTTTCCTCGAGCCCGGCATTGCGAAGCAGATAGGAAGGATGAAAGGTCGGCATAAGAGGGATGCCGTGAAAATCCCGAAAACAGCCGCGAACCCGCGTGATCGCCAACGGTTCGCCCAGGAGGCCTTCCGCGGCCGTTCCACCCAGTGCCACAATGGCTTTCGGCTGAACAATCGAAATCTCCTTTAACAGGTGGGGCAGCGCTGCGGCCATCTCGGCAGGCTCCGGTTTACGATTCTTGTCTCCCTGCGCGCCACCAGGAATTGCCGGCCGATACTTCACAAGGTTCGAGATGTAGACCTGGCCTCGCTCAAGCCCCATCGACTGCACAATTCTCGTCAGCATTTGGCCGGCCCTGCCAACAAAGGGTTCGCCGCGGCGCTCCTCTTCCGCACCCGGAGCCTCGCCGATGAACATGAGCGGTGAGTGCGGATGGCCCGCCGCAAAAACCATCGTGTCTCGCAACGCGCCCCGCTCGATCAAAGCCCGATAATGCGGGCAGATGAGGATCTCGGATTGTACGTGTTCGAGTTGGCGCATTCGCTCGGAATCGGCCGGCGCATCGATGCGGAAAGCTGCCTTCGGAGAGGTGGGCGCAGGAGATGGCGGCGCCGTTGGTGCCGCCGCCGCCCGTCCCGCGAGCGGTGGCGAGGTCATCGTCCGGGCTGCATTGGCGACGCTTTGTCTGCGCGCGAGAACCATTGCTCGCAATACCGCACGCGCCTCCGGCGAAATCCAGGCATGGCTCTGTCCGCCCGCTTTTTCCTGCTCGAGAAAGCGCACCAGTAAATTGACCGGCGAATTGATCGGGTCATGCATGCGGCATACTCTGGGCGCAGGATTTTCCGGGACCAGCGCAAAGACAGCGCTCGCGAAACATTTCCGCACCGGCCAGTTTCCGCTTTCGTGACACCGTCTCGGCGGTTTAATGGCCGGACAGCATGCGAATCCTTGATCGCCATATCGGACGTCAGGTGCTCACCGCGGCGATCATAGCGCTCTTTGTGTTGAGCGTCGTGATGGTGGTGGGGCATATTTTCAAGCGCCTGCTTAGTCTGCCCACCGAAGTGCTTCGGGAGATGCCGGTCGTGGTCCTGGTGAAATTTGTAGGTTACGCGCTGATAGCGTCGCTCCCGTTCACGGTCCCCTGGAGCCTGTTGACGGCAGCCCTGCTGGTCTTCGGCCGCATGTCGGCAGACAACGAAATGCTGACGCTAAGGATGTCCGGCTGGAGTTTTGCGCGGGTCAGCGCGCCGATCATCGCCATCGCCCTGGTGGCGTCAATTCTCTGTTTCTGGATCAACCTTCAGATGGCGCCCATAGCCGAGTCCGCCATCAAACGGCTGCCCGCCATTGTCGCCACCGCCAACCCCAAGGCCATGCTCGCTGCTGACAGAATCATCGATCAGATCGACGATTTCATCGTCTACGTCGGCGCCAAGGAGAGCGAGGATGAGCTTAAAGATTTCCAAATGATCATGCTGGGGGAAAAGCGTTTTCCTGTCGGCTACATCTCCGCGCGCCGCGTGAGCGTGAGCGAAAACAAAGCGGAAAAAGGCCTTGATCTCATGCTTTACGACAGCGTGGCCATTCTGCGAGACAGTCCCACCAAAGGCATCCAGGACAGCGGACCGCGAAATGTGCAGCGCATAAAGCCGCCCATCGAAGCGGTCGTGGCTCCCCAGTCGGTGCGGTTAAGCAGTCTCTATGAGAAACTGGAACGCATCACGCCGCGCATGCTTTCCATGAGCCAGCTCAAAACCAGGTTCCGCGAGCAACTCGAAATGGCGCGCTCCGAGCCGCAATCGAAGAAAAAAAAGGGCGCGGAGGTGACGGCGCATCAGCGCGCTTGCGAACTGCGCACGGAATATCACCGGCGGTTCAGTTTTTCCCTCGCTTGCCTGGTTTTTACGCTGGTGGGCATGCCGCTCGCCGTGACTGCCCAGCGTCGTGAAACCTCGATTGGGTTTGCACTCAGTTTGGTCATTGGCGTTGTTTATCTCTCCTTTTTTATTCTCGGCGACAGCATCTTTAAGGATGACCCCAGCGCCTATCCTCATTTGCTGGTCTGGCTCCCCAACGTCGTCTTCCTGGCCCTGGGCGGAGGGATGTTTTGGCGGCTGCAGCGCAGATAGCCACAAACTTCCACGGCGAAATTTTGATGAGCTTGTTCTCCGCCGCCGGCCTGATCGAACAATTAAAGTGGCGCTACGCCACCAAGAAATTCGATTCCCAGAGGACGATTCCCCGCGAACTCTGGCAGGCGCTCGAGCAAGTGTTGGTTTTGACGCCGTCTTCATTCGGGCTGCAGCCGTGGCGGTTCATGGTTGTCACAGATCCATCGGTAAAAACAGCGCTCTCGGCGGCTTCCTGGAAACAACCCCAGCCGATCGACTGCTCACACCTCGTGGTCTTTGCCCGCCGGGAAAATCTGTCCGAGACGGACGTGGATCGCTTTCTGAACCACGTGGCGGCGGTGCGCGCGCTTCCCCAAAGTTCGCTCGCGCGTTACCGCGAAGTCATCGTGGCCTTCCGCCAGCGCGCCGAGACCGAGGGCTGGCTTAACACCTGGGCCGACCGACAAGTCTACATCGCCCTTGGCAACTTCATGACCGCTGCGGCCGTCCTAGGCGTCGACACCTGCCCCATGGAGGGAATCGAGCCGGAAAAATTTGACCAGATTCTCGATCTTAGGCGGGCCGGTTACGCCACCGTGGTCGCCTGCGCGGCCGGTTATCGCTCCGCAGACGACAAATCCGCTGCCATCCCCAAGGTGCGTTTCGATCCCCCAGACGTGATTCACCACGTCTGACCGGCCGGCAGCGAAGCTCTTGTCGCTGAACTAATTGCGGTCCAGCGACAGGAGTGCGCGACCACAGGCTGCGGTGCGCGCTGGCAAAATGAATGAACTCGGAGCCCTTTGCGCCTCTCAGTTTCCTGGCGGAGAATGGCCGGGGCAATGAAGATTCTCGGGTCAAAGCTTGCGGTATTGATTGTGGGAATGGTTATCGGGGCCGTCGTCGTCGGGCTGTTTCAGACAGTGAGACCGGCAGCTAAAGCGCCCGCCATCCCTGGGACGCCAAACTTTGCACCGCCGCTCCGCTCTCAAGAGCCACCACCATCCAGGGGACACGAAGCGCTTGTAACCGGCGCCTTCAGTGGACGCACGCGCGAGGTCCTTACCGAACTTCCAGAGCTTATCCGCGGAGTGCCGGAGGGCGAGCCGAATCTGAAGCTGGTCTCCAAAATGCGCGAGGTGTTGCCGGTTTCTGATGAATCTCGCCGAACCCTCAGCTTCAGCCTCCTGCTCGAAGCGATGCGCCGGGAGGATGCCCCGTTGGTCGCTCAGCTTTTTGCTGAGTTGAAGGGTCGCGGTCTGGAGTTCCATCCCGAAGCAAATTTTTTTGCGCAGCGGTGGGGCGAGCTTGATCCGGAGGCCGCGTTGCAATATGTGGTCGAAGAGGGAAGCTTCGAGCGGGGCGGCGTCCTCGTCGATCGGATAATGCGGGGCTGGGCCATGCATGACCCTAAACAAGCGGTTGACTGGGTTCGAGAGCAACCGGAGAGCCCACGCAAGGATGAAGCTGTAGCAGGTTTGGCAGCGGGATGGGCGCGACATGATCCCGTTGAGGCCACGGCTTTTGTGAACTCGCTGACAATGAGTCCCGGTCGTGTGCGGGCAGCAGAGGTGGTCTTCTGGCAGATTCTTTATGGCCAAGGCCTTGAGGCAGCCAGCGCCTGGTATGACGATCTCCCGAAGGATCCGGAATTCACCCCCGTGCGTGAGCGAGTATTCCAGCATTTTCAACAGAGGCAGCTGCAACGAGGAACACCGGAAGCGGATGCCTGGGTGGATGCGCGGCGTCAGCAACTGAACGAACTAAAGGCGCGACAGCAGCGATGAACTCCTCCGGCGGGTTCTTTCAGAGTTCGCTTTTTCGTTGTTTTGATCCAGGTGGAATTAATCCATTGGATCACGTGGCGGTGACCTGAACTCAGCTTGCGCTTGCGCGGTGGGTCTCGCTGTGCCCCAATCCTTCGCCTGATGTTGAAAAAGCTATTTGCCACGGAATCCGTCGATCCTGTCTTGTCGCTGGGGTTACTGATCCTGCGCGCGGGAGTTGGAGGGCCGATTTTTTTTGCGCACGGAATGGCAAAAGCGCGGCAAATCGACCTTTTTACCGATTTTGTAAGCCGGCACGTGATCTCGACGGGGGCCTCGGTTCTGGGATGGGCGATGGTGGGCGCCGAAATTGTCTGTTCGGCGCTCGTCATTGCCGGACTGGCCACACGACTCGCCGTCCTGCCGCTGATCGGCGTCATGCTGTTGGCCTTGTGCGTCATCCATCTGCATGGGAATTGGAGCGCCAGCAAGGAACTCTCGCTAGTCTATCTGGTGGTGCTCCTCGCGCTGCTCTGCACTGGCGCCGGCCGATATTCCCTGGATGCCCTCCTTTGCCGGCGCCGGGAGGCTGACGCGGTGGAACCGGCCTCGGCGAACAACGAGGTTAATTCCTGATAATTAACGAGTTGCCGTTTCAAGACTCCCGCCATGGGGAGAGGGGAACATTGACACCCCTGAGCGTGCGGCGATGGTGCCGCTCCCAATGATAGCCTTCCCCAAAATCGAGTTTCCCCGCACTGATGCGGTATTGCGATCCTTGCCCAACGGACTCGAAATCGTCGTCAAAGAAGACTCGAGCGCGCCAGTGATTTCCGCCCAGGCGTGGGTCCGCACCGGTAGTTGCTTCGAGGAGGATTTGCTGGGCAGTGGCGTTTCCCATCTGCTCGAACACATGGTTTTCAAAGGTTCCGCTGATCGCGGACCCTCGGAACTGGCGCGAGCCGTGCAAGCGGTCGGCGGTTTTCTCAATGCCTACACCTCGTTTGAACGGACGGTCTACTACGTCGATGCCCCGGTCGAAGGCGCTGAAGCCGTTCTCGATGTGCTGGCCGACCTGGTCTCGCGCGCTGTGTTTCCCGAGGATGAATTTGAGAAGGAGAAGGACGTCATCCGCCGCGAAATTGACATGGGCGAAGATGACCCCGACACAAAAAACAGCCATGTGCTCTTTGAAACGGTCTTCAGGGTTCATCCCATGGGTCAGCCAATCATAGGCCACCTTGACTTGTTTGACCGGGTGACTCGCGCCCAGATGATCGAGTACTACCAGACGCATTATGTGCCCAACAATATGTTTTTGGTGGTGGCCGGCCCGCTCGAGCCGGAGCGGGTCGAGCAGATGCTGGCGGCGCGGTTTAAGTCGCTGCCGCGGGGCCGGCACCGGCTGGGCCATTTGCCGGCTGAGCCTGAACAGTTGGGCCGGCGCGAGGCGCACATCGAGTTTGTCACCGATCTTTCGAAATTGAATCTGGCCTGGCGGGTGCCTGGGCTTACGCATCCGGACGTGCCGGCCCTCGAAGTGCTCGCGGAGATTCTCGGCCAGGGGCGCAGCTCACGGCTGTATCGGCGCATTCGCGAAGGGAGGCGACTGGCGCATGGCATTGGCGCCACTTGCTACATACCGCCACTGGGCGGCATCTTTTCCATTTACAGCGACCTCGATTTTGAAAATTGCGGAGCGGTTCGCGATGAGGCCTTGGCCATCATCGAAGAAATCAAGCGCGAGGGAGTCAGTCTCGCCGAAGTGGTGAAAGCTCAGCGCATGGTGCTGGGCGAGCAACTCGAAGGCCTCACCACGACCCGAGGTTTGGCCAGCGATCTCGGATCAAGCTGGCACGTGGCGCGCAATCTTGATTTCACGGCCGATATGCTCGAGTCGATCGAGCGGGTCAGTCCGGACCAGGTCCAGGAGGTCGCACGAAAATATCTGGTCGAGCGTGGTCTTACGATCACCTCACTCAATCCCACCGGCAGCCTGTCGAAAACCAACGGCAGTCGTAATAAGCCATCCCCAGGAAAGGTGGAGAAATTCGTCTTGAAAAATGGCATGACGGTGTTGGTCCGGGAAGACCACCGTGTGCCGCTGATCACCCTTCACGCCACTCTCCGTGGCGGCTCACTGGCGGAAACGGGGCCCACAGCGGGCCTGTCGAGACTGCTCTCGCGTGCCATCTTGAAAGGCACCCCCACCAGGACTGCCGATCAAATCTCCGGTTTGCTCGAGGAATCCGGAGGTGGAATTTCTTCGGATTCCGGCGGCAGCTCATGGGCTCTTAGCGTCGACGTGCTTAAGCCCGATCTGGCGCTCGGTCTCGACGTATTGGCTGATGTTCTGCTGTATCCGACCTTTCCCGAGGAAGCGGTGGCGCGCGAAAAGGAGGCACAGGTGGCTTCGATTCGGGCCGATGCCAACCGCCTGACCAGCGTCGCGTTCCGCCATTTGCGCGAAACGCTCTTCGGTCCTCATCCCTTCGCGCTCGAACGAAATGGCACCGCAAAGTCGCTCGCGAGGCTGGATGCGGCCAAAGTGCGCACTTTTCATCAGCAGCTTGTGGTCTCCGGCAACCTCGTGCTCGCGGCCTTTGGCGCCGTCAATACCAAGGAGGTGATTCGATTGGTCGAGCAGCTATTCGCTGACCTGCCGGCGGGTGGACGCATCCAGTCGCCCGCAGCTGCCGGCTTCGCCCCGGGTTTCTCGACCACAGAGAAGGATGTCGTGAAGCGCAAAAAGCAGGCCGTACTTGCCATCGGCTACCCGACCATTGACCTGCTCCATCCGGACCGCGTGCCGCTCGATTTGCTTGATGAAGCGTGCAGCGACATGGCTTCGCGGCTTTTTCTTCGTATCCGCGAGGCACACGGACTCGCTTATTACACCGGCGCCTTCCAGATTTTGGGGATGGCGCCCGGCGCTTTTACTTTCTACCTCGGAACGGCGCCCGAACGCCTGGAACAAGCCCAGGCCGAACTCCTCGATGAGATCCGCATCCTCGCGCGTGATGGTCTGGCAGAGGATGAGCTCGAAAGGGTGAAAAAATCGTGGTTGGGAAAGCACCTCATCCACCAGCAAGGTTCCGACAACCTCGCCCGCACCGCAGCTCTTGATGAACTTTACGGCGTCGGATTCGACTTCCACGAACAGCTCGCCGCGCGTGTCCGGGCGATGACGGCGCGGGAAGTGCGCAGCGTCGCCCAAAAATATTTCGGCGATCAACCGCACGCCATCATCCGCGTGACCCCGCAGACCGGACGTGGCGAGGCCTCATCGGGCACTCTGGACGCGGTGGATGTTGAGCGGTAGGGGGCAGCTACCAACCTAGGATCCACCCGGGCTTGAATATGGCTTGGGTGGAATTCATCTGCGGCTGCCGAAGTGAACCTCTCCGGTCCTGGGGCTCTGTGCGCTCCACGCGACCCAGCGGCCCAACACCTCGCTACACCGCGATTCGCGTTCCGACTTCTTCGCAGAGCCCCAGGAAGGTGCGCTCGGCGAGATTGAGCGGGCGCTGTTTGAGGCGGGCGACGACCCAATCCCGGCGGATGCGGCCCTTCGGAAGCGACAACGTGCAAAGCTGGCCGGCCTCAATTTCCGTCTGCGCGGTCCACCGGGCGGAAATACCCACCCCGAGGCCAAGCTTCACCAGTTCCTTGATCGCTTCATTGCTTCCCAATTCAATGAACGAGGAAAGCCGGATGCTCTGCTTGAGAAAATACTGCGTGATCAGTTGGAAAGTGTAACTTTGACGGCTGGATACGATGAAGGTTTGTTCTGCGATCTCGCGCGGTTTGGGACGGTGCGCCATCCAAGCGTGGTGATGGCTGACGAGAAATTCGAGCTCATCGGAAAAAATGTGGTGGCAATCCAGGGCCGCCACATCATGCGGCTTGAGGCAGATGCTGAGGTCGAGCTCGTTATTTCGTAACCGCTGCACTGTCTCGGGCGTTTCCCCAGGGACCACTGAAATGCTGTACAGGGGAAACGATTCCTTAAATTCGCGCAACACGGTGGGTAGCACAAACTGGGCGGCCGCCGTAGTGGTGCCGATGCGCAGCCGGCCTCGAGGTGTCTGATCCAGCGCCCCCAGCGCGGATCGCGCCTGCGCCATATGCGACTCGATGGCTTCCGCGTGGGCAAGCAATTCCCGGCCGTGATGGGTGAGAAAAACGCGCTTGCCCTGCCGGTAAAAAAGCTGACAGCCAAGTTCGGCTTCGAGCGCTTTGATGGCATGGCTGATCGCGGATTGCGTGAGGTGAAGGGCCTGCCCGGCACGCGTGAAGCTCCCTTCGCGGGCCAAGACATGGAACGCCTTGAGCTGCCGGGTATCGATGGGAGGATCCATGAATGTGATTCATACCATTCAAGAAAAAGTTTGCGTCCTATTTCTTAACAAATCCAAGATTCTGGCATGGGGGATGCGCCATTCGGATTGTGTCCATGCCTTCCCGCCCCCGAATGAAGCCGCTGGTTTTGCGCCCCCCCCGCACCCACGTGCTGCGCCTTGGTTTCATCGCCGTGAGCGACTGCGCGCCGCTTTTGGTGGCTCGTGAATTGGGGTTTTTCAGCAAACACCAATTGGACGTGAAACTTTCCTGCGAGGTGGGGTGGGGAACAATTCGCGAAAAGCTCGTCAATCGTGAAATTGACGCCGCGCACGCCCTTGCGGGGCTGGTGCTGGCCATGCGGCTGGGAATCAATGCCGCTCGATGCGAAGTGCTCACTGGGTGCGTTTTGAGTCTTCACGGGAACGCCATTACCCTGAGCCACGATCTTTGGAGGCGCGGAGTGCGGGATGCGCCGGCGCTATTGAAACTGGTCCGCAGCACTCCCCAGCGGTTGATCACGCTGGCTGTCGTCTCGCGGGTTTCCTCGCATTATTTTCTCATGCGCCGCTGGCTCAGCTCCGCCGGTATCGACCCCGAGCGTGATGTGCGCCTGGTCGTGCTCCCCCCTTCGCAAATGGTGGCCAGCCTCGAAGCAGGGTTGATCGACGGATTTTGCGTCGGCGAGCCCTGGAATTCAGCAGCCATAGCAAAGGGAGTTGGCTGGTGCGCCGCGACCAGTGAAGAAATCCACGCAAAACATCCGGAAAAAATTCTTCTCACTACCGCTGAGTTCGCCCGCACCCGTGAGGCGGAGCATCTGGCTCTGATCGTGGCCCTGGGAGAAGCCTGCGCCTTTTGCGATGATCCGCGCAAACGCCCACAGGTGGCCGAGATCCTGCGGGCCAGCGGCTTTTTCAATCGTGCCTCTGACGTCCTGGATCGCTCGCTCGTTGGGCCTTTCGAATTGGGCCGCGGACCGGCTCGCGCCGCCGGCGACTTTCACATTTTCCACCGCCATGATGCCAATCGTCCCACGGTGGCCCGCGGCCGCTGGTTGCTCGAGGAATTTTCATCGCATGTGCAATCCTCGCATGGGGGGCGTACCGCGGCGGCGGAACTTGCCGCCGGTTGGCGCGAAGACATTTACCTCAATGCGATCAGCCAGCCGACGGCGGGGCCAGCCAAACCTCTCCAAAACCATCGAATTCCTACCAGGAATGAACATGCCACATTGCTCGCCAATTAAATCCTCGCTCGATCGCCGTACCTTCATCAGGCGCGTTTGCACGACCACCGCCGGCTCACTGCTGGCCGGTGTGCCCGACGGCTGGGTCGGTTCTGTGCATGCTGACGACTCGCCCGAAACACCCGAGGTCAAGATCGGAATCATCGCGTTGACTGATTGCTCGCCCATCGTCATCGCGCACGAAAAGGGGTTCTTCAGAAAGTACGGCCTTCACTCGACCGTTTCGAAGGAGGCTTCGTGGGCGGTCATTCGAGACAAATTGATCACCGGACAAAATCAAGCTACCCACATGTTGCTTGGCATGCCGATCGCCGCGACCATGGGTCTGGGCGGCCAGGCCAAAAACCAAATCGTGGTGCCCTGGCTGTTGAATCGCAATGGCCAGGCGATAACGCTGAGTTCGACTTTCAAAGGGAAGGTGAAGGCAGACCCGGCCGCCCTAAAGCCGTTTGCCGATCAGGCAAAAAAGGCTGGCTCAGCGTTGACGTTTGCGATGACGTTTCCACCGGGGACTCATGCCATGTGGATGCGCTACTACCTGGCGGCGGGGGGAATCCATCCGGACCGGGACGTCAATCTCATTGTCATCCCTCCGCCGCAGATGGTGGCCAACATGAAAGTGGGCAAGATGGACGGGTTCTGTGTCGGCGAACCGTGGAACGCGCGCGCGATTGCGGACCGGATTGGTTTTACGAGCGTGACCACACAAGACATGTGGAAGGACCATCCGGAAAAAGTCTGCGCGTTTACCAGGCAGTTTGCGGATAAAAACCCGAAGACGGTCAAAGCGATCCTCAAAGGCTTGAACGACGCCAGCCAGTGGCTCGATGACATGAATAATCGAGCCGAGCAATGCGCCATCGTGAGTGCGCCAAGTTATGTTAACTGCCCCAAGGAGATCATCCTCGGCAGATTGCAGGGTAATCTCGACTACGGCGACGGACGAAAAAAGGACGACCCGAGCTATATGATTTTTAGCGTCCGAAACTGCAATTATCCGCAACCGAAGTTTGCCTTGTGGTGGCTGACACAATTTCGACGCTGGGGCATGGTTAATGCGGCGCCGAATTACGCAGGGATCGCAGCCGAAGTGATGCGCCCCGACATTTACGAGGAGGCCATGAAGGAGGCCGGCCACACCCACACGGGAGTCGATAACTCCCCGATAACGTTTTTTGACGGAGTTACTTTTGATCCCGCCAAAGCTCCCGAGGATTACGCCACAAGCTTTGCCGTCAATAACATGCCGGCCTGACCCCGGCTGAGTTTACAACCTCCCTCGACCGCCACCCCGATACAAGACGTATGAAACACCTCCGCACAATGGTCCAGTCGCTCCTGCTGCCTTTGGTCGGGCTCGCGGCAACTCTTCTGCTCTGGCAGATGATTTCCGGCAGAACCGTGACGGTGGCGGCCGGGGACGGCACCAGCGAGGAACTCAAGACTGGACTCGTGAAGGACCTCCCCGGTCCGATCGAGACTTGGGAGAAGACCAAGAAGTATGTCTTGAAGCCGTTCGAGAAGCGAGAAGAGCTGGATCAGGGCGTACTGCTCTTCACCTGGTATTCGCTGAAGATCGTGGTGAAGGGGTATCTCATAGCGCTGCTGGTTGGCACGCCGCTGGGTTTATGCCTGGGATTATCCAAAACATTCACCCGGATGTTCGATCCTATCATCCAGGTGCTGAGACCGGTGTCGCCGCTGGCGTGGATGCCGTTGGGCGTCGTACTTTTCATGGGCGCCGGCAAGCAGGCGAATGAGCTCGGCGCCCTCTTCACCATCGCCGTGTGTGCGATGTGGCCGACCGTCTTAAATACGGCGGTCGGTGTGCGTGCGGTCCCGCAGGACTTTCTCAATGTCGCAAAGGTTCTCCGACTCTCCAAAATCAAGACGCTCTTCAAGATCATCATACCTGCAACCCTGCCGTACATGTTCGCAGGCTATCGGCTGAGCCTGGGCATTGCATGGCTTGTCATCGTGGCGGTCGAGATGCTCACCGGCCAGATCGGGATCGGAAACTTCCTTTGGAATGAATACAACAACGGGCTCTACACCAGCATTATCCTTTGCATCGCAACCATCGGCCTGGTGGGCTACCTCCTCGACCGCGCCATGAGCCTGATCGAGGCGCGGCTCAAAACTGTTTGATCTCGCATGTCATTCATCGAGCTGAAAAACGTGTCGAAAGGGTTCGGGCTCAACGGCTCGCGTAACGAGGTCTTGCGCGACATCAATCTCCAGGTCGCAGAGGGCGAGTTCGTGGCCATCGTTGGCTATTCCGGGTCGGGAAAAACGACGCTTATATCTTTGCTGGCCGGCCTGCTCGAGGCGGACGCGGGCGAGGTTTCGCTGCAGGGCCGCCGCATCACTGGCCCGGGGCCGGATCGCGCCCTGATTTTTCAAAACTACTCGTTGCTGCCGTGGCTGACCGTTTTCGAAAATGTGAAGCTCGCGGTTGATCAGGTGCATGCTGATTGGAGCGGCGCGAAACGCCGCGAGCACACGGAAATGTTCGTCGCGCTGGTCAATTTGCGGCCCGCGATGGGGAAGTATCCGCGGGAGCTCTCCGGTGGGATGAGGCAGCGGGTGGCGGTGGCACGCGCGCTGGCGACAAACCCGCGCGTCCTGCTGCTCGATGAGCCGCTGAGCGCGCTCGATGCACTCACGCGAGCTACGCTCCAGGATGAAATCAGCGACCTCTGGCAGCGCAACCAGATGACGATGATCTGGATCACCAATGATCCCGACGAGGCGATCTTGCTTGCCGACCGGGTCATTCCGCTGACCCCTGGGCCGGGAGCAACCCTGGGTCCGGCGATCAACATCGGCCTCGAACGCCCGCGAGATCGGGGCTCGATCAATCACGATGAGCGATTCAAAAAGCTCCGCAATCAGCTGGTCAACTATCTACTGAGCCAAAAACAGAAGTCTGCCACCGTGGTGAGGCGGCAACTGACGCTTCCGGACATTCTGCCGGAGGACGTGATGACCCGCGATACCCTGAGATTCTTCCGACGCACCGGTCCGCTGCGGCGCTCTGAGTTGAAGCGCGAAGAAGTGGAGGTGGTGAAATGAGCGCGGCCATGCCCGTCCTGCTCGAGCTCGACCGTCTGAGCAAGGTTTACCCGGGTGAGGGCAAGCCGGTGGCTGTGGTTCAGGATTTCAGCCTGAGGCTCGGCCCGGGCGAGTTCGTCACGCTCATCGGTCATTCCGGCTGCGGGAAGTCAACGGTGCTTTCGATGGTGGCCGGCCTCACCGGCGTAACCAGCGGCGGGATCATTCTCGGCGGCAAGGAGACCGTCGAACCTGGGCCGGATCGTGGGGTGGTCTTTCAATCACCCTGTCTGTTGCCGTGGATGACTGCGTTTGAAAACGTGATGCTGGGGGTCAACCAGGTCTATTTCACGGCCCGCCGCGCCGAACGGCGGCTGATGGCGGAATATTACCTCACGGTGGTGGGCCTCGAAGAGTCGATGCACCAGCGCGCGTCTGAATTGTCCCAGGGCATGCGCCAGCGCGTCGGCATCGCGCGAGCCTTCGCGCTGCAGCCTAAAATGCTGCTGCTCGACGAGCCGTTTGGCATGCTCGACGCGCTGACACGCTACGAATTGCAAGGCGTCCTGCTCGACCTCTGGCGCCGGTTCCAGATCACGACACTCATGGTAACCCACGATGTGGACGAAGCCATCTTCCTCTCCGATCGCGTGGTCATGATGACCAATGGTCCCGAGGCGGAAGTTGGCGATATCGTGCGCGTGCCCTTTGCGCGCCCTCGCGAGCGCGCGGTCCTCATGGAAAATCCGCTTTATTACGATCTGCGCCACCATCTCATGACCTTCCTTAACGAGCGGTCACACCTTCGCCCGAGCCACGATCCGAATTTCAAACCTTCACCCGAAATGAAGCTGGCCATGCACCCCGCCGTCAGCCGATTCGCCGCCACAGCGTGAACCAGCATCTTCACGGGGGCTTAACGGCCCATGCGGTCGTAGGAGTGGCGCGCCGTCGCGGTCTTTTCCACACCCAAGCAGACATGATCAATCATCAGTATCTTTTCCTGCCGCTCCTGGCGAGCGCGCTCGTGGCTGGAGAACCCCCGCCTGCGGCAAAAAATCCGCTGCCCGCCGATCCCAAGCCGCCCGATAATCCACTTTCGTTTTTCGACGGCCGTCTGGTCTTCGATTTGCAGGAAAGACTGCGCGGCGAAGTCCGGGAAAATAACTTCGACTTCAATGATTCTGTGGACGCACTCACAGACGATGCCTGGCTCCTCCAGCGTTTTCGTTTCGGAATCAAGGTCAAGCCGTGGGACTGGCTGACAATTTATGCGCAAGGCCAGGACGTGCGCGAATTCGGTTCGGACCGCCCCAATGTCATCGGACAACTTGGCGCTGAAGGAGACGACTCTTTCGATCTGCGGCAAGGATATGTCGAGATCGGCGATCCAAAAAAGATGAGCCTCAAAGTTGGCCGTCAGGTCCTGGCCTATGGCGACGAACGACTGGTCGGGCCTGGAGACTGGCTCAATCAAAGCCGCACCTTCGATGCCATCAAATTTCACTTCGAGCAGCCGACCTGGTCGATCGATGCCTTCACCTCCTCGGTTGTGAAATTCAACCAAGGGCGCTTCAATGAGTCCGATTGGCTCGATGACGACGACACGCGCAGCCAATTCTTCACCGGGATCTACTTTTCCACTACGGCGCTCGATTTTCAGACAACCGATCTCTACGCATTCGAGCTCCACGAGGAAGGGGCGGCTGACACCGATTTCGTGACCTTGGGCACGCGGTGGAAAGGGAATCCGAAGAAGCTATCCGGCTGGGATTACGAAGTCGAGATGGCGGTGCAAGCCGGCGATCTCAAGGGGAAAAATCTCGCTGCCTTCGCCGGGCATTGGGGCGCCGGCCATGTTTGGGATGAAGCGCCCTGGAAGCCGCGGCTGTTTGTCGAGTACAACTTTGCCACTGGGGACGGCAATGCGGCAGACGGCGAGGTCAATACATTTCAAAACCTCTTTCCAACCAACCACAAGTTTTACGGTTATATGGACGTGTTCTCGTGGCAGAACATGCACAACCCGGGCGTCGCTTTTAGCGTTCAGCCGATGAAAAACCTTACCGCCCGTTTGGATTATCATCTCTTCTGGCTCGCCGACACCAGCGATGCCTGGTATCGCGCCAACGGAACCACCGCCGTGCGGCCGATCACCCCTGCTGCGGCCAGTTTCGCCGGGTCCGAGGTGGATTTTACTGTCACTTGGAAACCGAAGAAGTGGTTCGGCTTGCAGGCCGGTTACAGCCATTTCTTCGCGGGCAACTATTTGGATGAGACCGGGGCCGGGGATGACGCCGATTTTGGCTATCTGCAGGCGACATTTGAATTTTGACGCGTCAGTTCTGGAAAGGCGAGAAATTCTTCTCGATGGTGGTTACCCACGGATCGTAGGTATGGTTTTTTGCGTGTGGGTAGGTGATTACGAGACCTGTCCATCGACCAGCCCGCTCGAAAAATTTGCAGTAATATTCGATGCCGCGCGGGTCAACTCCGGAGACCACGAACCACGTCTTGCCCCGCGCTTTATAAGTCACGCCGCGGCCCAGCTTGTCCAAGGAATCCCGCCATCGTCGTTCGAGTGCGCCTCCGGCCGACTTACCGCCCTCGACAGTCACCAGGAATTCGCCGTCGCGGGTAGAGAATTCCAGGCCGCGTCCTTCCCGCAAGCGGCTTTGCGCAAGATGTCTGGGAAAAACGACCCGAAATCCAAGCTCTGGATCGCGGTACTCGCGCCAATCGGCAGCGCGGGCAGGCGACGCGTGAGCCACAAAAACCCAGCACGCCAGCAGCAGGGCGGAGACGGGCAAATGCCTGGTCACCCAAGGGCGCCACCTCTCTGGCAAATCAAGAAATTTTAGATAGTGGCCCATGACAGCAGTCGGCTTTTGGAGAACTACGCTGCGCCACGCCATAAAGTTGCATTTCCATGAGGGGCCACGACGCCCGGCTTCCCGCTGTTCTGCCTTTATTCTTCCGGCGGCCGCGATAAAGCCGAAATCGCTGTTTGATAAACCGCGAAGGTTTCCTGAAAATCGGTGACGGTGATTTTCAGGTCTCGCAGGAGCCCGTCCTGCAACCCGTAAATCCAGCCATGTACTGCCAACTCTTGACCCCGTTCCCAGGCGTCACGGGCAATCGTGGTCTGGCAGACGTTGGCCACCTGCTCGATGACGTTCATCTCGCAGAGCCGGTCGGAAGCCTCGAGAGGCCCCAGGCCCGCCAGAGTTTTTTCATGCTTATGCTGCACATCATGAAGATGACGCAGCCAGTTATCGCTCAAGCCCAGTCGATCCCGCCGAAGCGCGGCTCGTACGCCGCTGCATCCATAGTGTCCGCAGACAATGATGTGGCCCACTTTCAGTATATCCACGGCAAACTGCAGCACCGACAAACAGTTCAGGTCGGTGTGCACTACCAAATTGGCGACGTTGCGATGGACGAACAACTCCCCGGGCAGAAGCCCGACGATTTCGTTGGCGGGCACTCGACTGTCGGAGCAGCCAATCCAAAGATAGCGCGGTAATTGCTGCCGTGAAAGCTTGAGAAAGAAATCCGGGTCTTGCTGCCGGATGCGGCCGGCCCAAGCCTTGTTATTGTCAAAAAGGCGGCTGAGAGTGCGCATACGCTACGGCGCCTGGGAGGCGAACAGGATGGTTGTAAACATTGCAGGGAAAATACACCGTTCCCAGCGAGGGGAAGGAAAACTCGCCCACCCGCGTCAGTGAGCGATGAATCGCGCCGGATGGTCCGCTTCAATCACGGGCAGCCAGCAATTTCTCGCAACCGGGATTGGAGCTCATCGAAGTTGATTGGCTTCGTGAGATGGTAGCTGAACCCCGCCTCGCTGCTGAGGTGCTTGTCTTTCTCCATCCCAAAGCCGCTCAAAGCAATGCCTTTGAGCGATTGAGAACTCTTTGCCTCACGCATGAGGTCGTAGCCGCTGCGGCCAGGAAGACCGATATCGCTGATGAGCACGTCGAATCGTCTGTCATTCAGATGTTTGAGCGCTTGGTCGACCGAACAGGCAGTGACGACTTCATACCCCTGTTTTTGGAGGAGGCGCGCAAGAATACTGCGCGTGTCATCGTGATCTTCGACGAGAAGCAGTTGCAGCGTTTTAACGCTACCGCGTTCGCCCGACGACCGGCTGGGGGCAATCATCGGGTTGGCAAGAACAGCCAGGGTGACTTTGAATGACGCTCCCTGGTCCTTCCCGTCGCTCTGCACGCTGATGGTGCCGCCGTGCAGGTCGAGCAGGGTTTTGGAAATCGTCAAGCCGAGACCCAACCCGCCAAACTGGCGGGTGATGGTGCGTTCGCCCTGTTCAAAGGCCTCGAAAATCTGATCCAGTTGCGCCGATTCGATGCCAATGCCGTCGTCGGTGACTTGCAATACCAACCTTCCAGATTCGTTTGATGAGCGGACCGAGATCCGGCCGCCATTGGGAGTAAATTTGACGGCATTGTTTATCAGGTTCCAAAAGACCTGCTGGATGCGCACCGGATCCGCCCACACGTGGTGGTCATGGGCAGCCAGTTCCGTCGTCACGGCGAGCTGCTTGTGGACAATGTCCTCGTGCACGATTTCCAGCGCGCTTTCCAGCAAATGATGCGCGTCCACGGCTTCCGGATGCAGTTCAAGCTTGCCCCGGGTGATGCGAGTCAGGTCCAGGAGATCATCAATCAACCGCGCCTCCAATTGAACATTCCTGTGGATGACCTGGACCTCCTCGCGCAGTTCCGGCGGCAGGCTCTCATGTTCGGCGAGATAGCTCGCCGCGATGAGCGCTGGGGTGAGAGGCGTCCGCAACTCGTGGCTCAACACGGCCAGAAAGTCATCTTTGGCTTTGCTGGCCTTTTCGGCTGCGATCTTCGCCGCGTGCAACCTCTCCTGAGCGAGCTTGCGCTCGGTAATGTCGCGAATGAACGCAGCGAAAATATCGCCGTCATTTTCGCGAAAGTGGCTGAAGGAGATCTCGAGGGGAAATTCGTGTCCCTCTTTGTGCAAGCCCACAATCTCAGTGGAACGCCAGTCCAACTTTCGCACGCCGGTGGCCAGATAGCGGCGCAGACCGCGCCGGTGCGCTTCGCGAAAGCGCTCAGGCATAAGGATGGCCATGCCCTGGCTGATCAGCTCCTCGAGGCTGAATCCAAATGTAGTCATCACGGCGGGATTGACATACTGGATCCGCTGTTCTGAATCCATAATAACAATCGCGTCGTTGGTGGTCTCCCATAGCTGTTGGAATCTTTCCTCGGCGGCCCGCAGCTTCTCTTCAGCCTGCCTCCGGTCCGTGATGTCACGGGCCACCTTCGAGGCGCCGATTACTTTCCCCGCTGAATCCTTGATCGGTGACACCGTGACTGCGACGTTGAGCTTCCGGCCCCCTTTGGCGACGCGGATCGTCTCGAAGTGGTCTACGCGCTGGCCGTCGCGGATGCGCGCCAGAATTGCCCGCTCTTCGGCCCGGCGCTCGGGCGGGATCACCCGTAGGATGGACTGGCCGATCATTTCTTTGGCGGAATACCCGAAGATTCTTTCGGCCCCGGCATTCCAGCTTGTCACCACGCTGTCCAGATCCTTGCTCACGATGGCGTCATCGGAGGAATCGACGATGGCCGCGAGACGCCGCGACGTGATAACGCCTTGGGTGCGCTCGGTGATGTCACGGAAATTCCACACCCGGCCAATGTTTCGGCCCTCGTTGCTCTGCTGTTTTGAATAGCGCTCGAAAATCCTTCCATCCGCCAATTCCAGCAGATCAAAAGTTTCCGGAGGGCACGAAATATAGATCTCTTTTACCCTGGTGAGAAATTGCTCTGGATGCTTAAGTTGGGGGCAGGCGACGGCGAGAAGTTGCTGGTCATCACGGGTGTCGATGACCTCGCGCGGGATGCGCCACATTTGGACGAACTTCTCATTGAACGTGCTCGCCTTTCCCATCGCATCTGTCACCAGAATCCCGTCCGCCGTGGATTCGAGGGTGGCGCGCAGCATCGAGAGAGAATCGGCGAGCTCCGCGGTCCTTCGCTCCAATGCCTCCTTCGCCTGGAGAAGGTCCTGCTCAGCAGCCGGCCGCACCGGAGGAATGGCCTTCGAGGTCGGCGAGACGGGAGAGCGCAACGGCTGGTCCGTATCGTCGTGCGCGTCCACTTAACTCCCGGGAATGGCTTGTGCAGACAATGGCGCCGTGAACGACCGCGTCTGATGCCATTCGGTCTCGGCCCGCGCGATGAGTCCGTTTAGGCCGCCAGTTGGGTCGAGGAAAATCTTCATGAGAGGCGCTGGGGCGAAAGATGCCTTCGCCACTGCCGCGGTCAAGTCGGCCGGACAAACAGACCTGCCAGGAGCGCTGAAGTTGCTGGTTGTCGCCGGTGCGCTGAGAGAGCATCGTCGGCAAATGCTTCCTGCGTTGCAAGACTTTCTGAACAGGCGGGTTTTTTTGAAAGGCGTCGCGTCGTCCGTAGGGTCGCTGGCTTTGTCATCGCTGATGACTCCGCGGCTTTTTGGCGAAGCCCCGCTTTTGCCAGGCGGGCATTTTCGAGCGCGGGCGAAGCGGGTAATTTACCTTCATCAGTCGGGTGGGCCGTCGCACGTGGATCTGTTCGATTACAAACCGGCGATGCAGCAGCATCATGGCAGGGAGTTGCCGCCATCAGTGCGGATGGGACAGCGGATCACCGGCATGACATCGGGGCAGAAGGCGTTTCCAGTAGTGGCGAGCCAATGGAAATTCGAGCCGCGCGGCCGTTGCGGCATGCCGCTTTCGGAGCTGCTTCCGCACCACGGGAAAATCGCGGACGACATCTGTTTAATCCGGACCGTCAAAACTGACGCCATCAATCACGACCCCGCGATCACTTTTATCCAAACTGGGAGCGAGCAGCCTGGCCGGCCGTGCTTTGGGTCGTGGTGCAGTTACGGGCTGGGCAGCCTGAACGCAAACCTGCCTGCCTTTGTGGTTCTCATTTCGCAAGGCAGCGGCAACAAAACTGATCAACCGCTTTTCTCGCGGCTGTGGGGCAGCGGATTTCTGCCCTCGAGTCACCAGGGCGTAAAATTTCGCGGCCAGGGCGACCCGGTATTGTATTTGCAAAACCCGGCCGGATTGGATCACCAGGCGCGGCGCGAGCAGCTCGATGTCATAACTGCAATCAACCGCAAAACGCATGAGGCGCTGGGGGATCCGGAGATCGCCACGCGAATCGAGCAGTACGAGATGGCCTATCGCATGCAGATGAGTGTGCCAGAACTGACTGACATCACGTCTGAGCCACAGCATGTTCTCGATCTGTATGGTCCGGAGGTTTCGACGCGGGGCAGCTATGCCTACAACTGTTTGCTGGCGCGGCGCATGAGCGAACGCGGTGTGCGCTTCGTGCAGCTTTACCATCGCGGATGGGATCAGCACAATGCGCTCCGAGATCACTTGCCCAAACAGTGCCGGGATGTTGACCAGCCCAGCGCGGGGTTGGTGCAGGATTTGAAACAGCGGGGCCTGCTCGAGGATACGCTGGTCATCTTCGGCGGCGAATTCGGCCGCACCGCGTACGTGCAGGGCGACATCAACAAGGACGGTTTTGGGCGCGACCATCACGGGCGATGTTTTTCCCTCTGGGTAGCCGGCGGCGGATTCAAGGGCGGATTCGCCTACGGCGAAACCGACGATTTTTGTTACAATGTTGTGAAAAACCCGGTGGCGGTTCACGATTTTAATGCGACATTGTTGTGCTCGTTAGGCGTGGATCACGAACGGCTGATATTTCGCTTCCAAGGCCGCGATTATCGACTGACTGACGTGCATGGCCACGCCGTTATGGACCTCCTGGCTTGAATGAAAGAATCCCCCCCAAAACGATTCCCCCTCTTACGAATCACAGCGCTCCTACCATTCCCCCTCTTACGAATCACAGCGCTCCTCTTCCCAATCTCATCATTAAGTGGCACCACCGACTGGGTCTGGCACAAGACGGCTGATGGCCTTCATCCGGACGCCAACGAGCAGCAGATGATGTGGTTGATGAACAGGGCGCGCTCAAATCCCACCGCGGAAGGCGAATGGCTCGCCAGCTCAGGGAATCCTGACATCCAGGACAGCATCAAATATTTCGGTGTCGACCTGCCGAAATTGCGTGCTGAGTTTGCGTCGTATCCGCCGCGAGGCCCGGCCGCATTTGACCGTCGGCTCTATGAGGCGGCATCGCTGCACAATGAGTTTCTCATCGCGACCGACAGCCAGAATCACCTCGGGCAGGTCGAGCGGGTCCTCTCCTCCGGTTTTGCCTTTGCCAGCTTGCAGGCCAGCGTCTTTTCATATGCGGCTTCGGCCACCGATGCGCACGGCGCATTCAATATCGACTGGGGTGAGCTGCCCGGCGAAAACGAGCCTGACGGAATGCAAAAAGGCCGGTACCACCGTTTTGGGCTCATGTCGCTGCCCGGTTCTCTTCCGCTTCTTTCCAGTACCGGCATTTCAGTGACGCCCGAAAGGCGGTCGCTCACCCAGGTGGGACCGTTTGTGGTGACGGTCAATTATGCGACTGCGCTGGAAGGTCTTCCGGATCACCACCAGCGGTTCGTGGTGGGAACGGTCTGGAGCGACGCGAACAATAATGGACGCTACGATGGAGGCGAGGGCAAAGGCAACGTGCAGGTGCAGCCCAATCTCGGGAAGTGGCACGCCATCACTTCAGCGAGTGGTGGATATGCGTTTCCTGCCGAAAATGCGGGACCGCTCCGACTGACATTTTCCGGCGGGCAACTCCCTGGCGCGTTTCATCGCTCCGTCACGGGCGGTGAGGAGAGTATTTTGGTTGATTTGAATGCCCACTCGGCTGACCCACCCAGCCTCGAATTGGGGATCCGGGTGCTCGACAACTCGACCATCCTGCTGGAGTGGTCGGGCGGGGCTCCGCCGTATCAAGTGCAAAGTTCCAGCGCCATATCCGCTACAAGCTGGCAAAACTACGGCGCACCGACTGTGCTTACCAGGCTGGCTGTGCCGCGCACCACACCAGGCAAGTTCTTTCGCGTCCTCAGTGGCCGATAGCTGTTCCTCGCCTCTGGCTGCCGCTGCAGCCTTCTTCGGCCCTGCTCACGACAGACGGGTTGGAGCGGTCATCATCCGCGAGGTCCTGCGAAGGAAACTCGCCCGCTCGCCGCCCGGCGAAATCCCAGCAACGCGACGCCGAAGAGAGCGAGAGTCATTGTGGCAGGTTCGGGAATCACGCAGTTGAAGACGCTGGTGGTATCGAGCGTCACCGCGCCATTGCGGGCCAGGGCGCTTCCGTCCATGCTTGTGCCGGCATTCAACGTAATACTCTCGAGCGCCAGAATATGCCCGTCGAACTCAGTGCCGGTTCCGAGCGTGGCGAAATTCCCAACCTGCCAAAACACTCTGCACCCTGGAATCGGATCGATGGCAATGGCATCCGGCCCCAATGGCGCAGGGAGGGGGCCGATATTAATCGTCCTGACCGACGAGTTGCTTGCGGTTGTGAGCGTGCTCCCAATCTGGAAAACGAATTCCGCATTCGGGTCGCCCTGGGCGTCGAGCGTGAGCGCTCCCGTGAGTTGAGCGGATGACGAGAAGAAATAGACCCCCGGCACGAGTGTGAGTCCGCCAAGATCCTGCCCGGTCAGGTCCTGGGTGGGCGTCAACCCTGACGCAGCGTTGTACGCAACAATGAGATCAACCTGAGCCTGAAGCGCCACAGGGTCCCCGGCATGCATTGTGAAGGGTGGCACCACGATCCCCGGGGGAAACCCCGTGATCGCGAAACCTGGGCTGACTCCCACGTGGCCTTCGGCAATAACGGACAGTCCGGTATTGGTCACCGCCGAGCCAGCCAGAACCGCAAAGTCACCTGCCGTTCCCAGCGTGATGGCGGCCTTTGTTTGCAGGGAGATACTGGCGAGTGCTGCCGTCGCCAGCGGAATCATGGTTTTACATTTCATGTCAGTATTTGAATGAACGAGCCGGTTGTCGGTATTCCAATTTTTACCAGAGATCGCATAGCTAACGCAAGTAAAATTCTAAGAGATCAATATCGACCATAGAAAACGAGAGTGAGACGGTGCAGCTTGAAGCGCAAAAGGAGTGCTTTAATGCCACGATGGGCCCTCCCACCGTCGGCTGGCCATTGAACTTGCGCATAACCGGGCTAACGAGGCGTTCATGTTGTCTCTGCGTGAGGTGAGCAAGTCGTTTGCCGGGCGCGCACTCTTTGCGGGTGTGTCGCTGCAGGTTAATGCCGGTGACCGCTTTGGCCTCGTCGGTCCCAACGGCGCTGGCAAGACTACTCTCCTTTCGCTCATCCTCGGTGAATCCCACCCCGACGAGGGATCGGTGACGTGGAAAAAAGGGGCCACCTCTGGCTACCTCCCTCAGGAGAGTGCGCCCGCCCGTGAGGAAACCGTGTTGGGCATGGCAACCCATCACGCAGGCGAGGCGTCGTGGGAGCTCGAACCAAAGGCGAAATCGATTTTGCGCGGTCTTGCTTTTCGGGAGAGCGACTTTGACCGTCCGACGCGAACGCTTTCAGGGGGGTGGGTCATGCGTGCGCATTTGGCCCGCCTGCTGGTGCAGGAACCCGATGTGCTGCTGCTGGACGAACCGACCAACCATCTCGATCTCGAATCGCTGATGTGGTTTCAGGACTATCTGAAATACCGATTTGCGGGGGCGATCCTGATGATTTCCCACGATCGCGAATTCCTGAATCAGATCGTCGACGGAATCGTTGAGTTATTGCATCAGAAGTTGCACCACTACCGTGGGAACTTTGACGATTACCTTCGGGAAAAAGAGGAGCGGGAAACCAGGCACCTCGCCGCTTACGAGAATCAACAACGGGAAATTGCGCGACTGCACGCGCTGGCGGATCGGTTTCGCGCCAAGGCGTCGAAGGCTGCCATGGCGCAGAGCAAGCTGCGCCAGATCGAACGCATGGAGAAAATCGCGGCGCCCATCGCGGCGGGCAAAACCGTGCGCTTTCGTTTTCCGCAGCCCGCGCGTTCCGGGCGGCGCGCGATAACACTGCAAAATGTGGAATTTTCCTATCCGGGAGGAGTGTGTGTTTACCGCGACCTTTGTTTTGCAGCCGAACGCGGACAGCGTACTGTCCTCGTTGGGCCGAATGGCGCCGGAAAAAGCACGCTGCTCAAGCTGCTGGCCGGCGGGCTGCAACCGGATCGTGGCACGCGCGAAGTCGGCATCAATGTGAAAGTGGGCTATTCCTCGCAGAATCGCAGCGAGATGCTGACCGCGGGCCGCTCGGTGCTCGAAGAGGCACTCGACATCGAGCGGCGCCCGACCGAGCAAACGGCTCGCACCCTGCTGGGCGCATTTCTCTTTCGCGGCGATGATGTGTTCAAGCCGGTGGGCGTACTCAGTGGCGGAGAAAAGACGCGTCTCGCTTTGGCCAAGCTTTTGCTCGACCCACCCAACGTTCTGCTGATGGACGAGCCAACCACCCATCTCGACATTGGGAGTATCGATGCGTTGCTCACGGCGTTGCGAGCTTACGAAGGCACGCTCATTTTCATAAGTCACGATGTCTATTTTATCCGCGAAATTGCCACCACTGTTTTGCACATCTCTGGCGGGCGGCTAACGCCCTATGCCGGCGACTACGATTACTACCTTTATCGCAGTCAGGCTGAGTCCGAGCGCGCGGGACTGACCGCAGGGTCTCAACTCAGCAATGCCAGTCCGCCTCCGGAAGCCGGGCAGGTCAACACAACCCCGGCAAAGCTTTTCCTCACGCGAGAGGAAAAGCGCGCGCAGGCGCAGTCCCGCGAAACAGCGGCGCGGCTGCGGCGCGAAAAGGAAACGCGGGTCGCGCGTATGGAAGCGGAAGTCACACGCCTCGAGTCAGTTCAGCAGGAATTGGCTAACGAACTCGAAAAGCCCGAAACCTACGAAAAAGGCGGGCAGGCCATGCAGTTGAACCGGGAGCTGCTCGCAGTGCAGGAAGAACTCGAACGCGCCACCAGCGATTGGGAACTGGCGGTCGCCGAGCTGGCGACTGCCTCGTAAGCTGCCGCGTTCTGACCGGAAGGACTTTCGGACGCGCCGGCAGAGCGAAGCGGCATCCCCCTGCGCTGACCACCTTACTGCTCGTCGCCGCGCTGCCAGCGTTTTATATCCCGGAGCTTCATCCCCGCAATCAGGCCAAACAAGGCGAGAGCGAACAAAGTTATCGTGGCCCCGCTTTCGGGCACTGAATCTGTGGGGATAACGTAATCCTGGCCCTCGCCGGAGAGGGCAATAAGGTCGGCGCCGGCACCGACGTAAGTGGGAAGCGCCGCCAACAGCGCCGAGGCTCCGAAATCTTCACCCACTACCGCGAAATCGTCGCCACCGACAATCTCCCAAATCGCGATTTGCAACGCAGCCGCACTCGACGCTGACATGTCGGGCGCGTAGGCCATCTCCCAGAGCTTGCTGATATCTTGAGCCTTCCCTGGTCCCATCGGCCCCGGCGGCTTGGGGCCATCTTTCAGTTCGACAACATCATACAATAGCGTTGAACGCACACTGAAGTGCAACGGATCAATGCAAAAGCCGTCCATCAGCGAGAGCTGATCGGGCGCGGGACCTACTCCCAGTTTAATGATCCCTGCGCGTAAGGGCCCCGAGTAGAAGCCTGGCATGTCGACGGACACCATCTGAAACGGGGTGACACCAAACTCACGCACATAAACCTGGGTAGCGTTGGCCGACATCCCAAGAACGGATAGGCCAAAGAGCGTGCGCAACCCAAGCTTTGTAAGCACTTGCGTATAGTCAAGAATTTTCATGTCTCAGAGGCTAATCGTTCCCGCTTCCACAGTAGCCACTCTTGTGCCAACCATAACTGGTGCCGCTGCAACAATTACTATAAATGACTCACAGTGAGAGGCTCTACGCGTAAAAACTTTTCCTATTCTCTAAAATGAGAGTCGCCCCAAAGACTTTTTTAAGACAATTGTGTAAACAAACTTTACAAAAAAATTTGAAATCCCCGGGTTGCCCACGGTCTCGGTAGTTACGTCTTCTTAATGTGCAAAATTTGCTACAGAGATTCTAAGGGGGTTCATCGCAGTTTAGCCTCGACGTCGGTGACTTTTTCGGGGTAAGTGGTGGACGGTTCCCCAAATGAAAACGCTCGCCCTCGTTTCGCGGTGGGGCCAGATGTGCTGCGCCTTCGCCATTTCTCTGAGCTCGGCATTGGCCTTGCCTCAGCAATGGGGGTTGCACAGCTCGAAGATCCGGGGCGGCCAGGAAGCCCAACGCGGCGCCTGGCCATGGATGGCTGCGCTCGTCAACCGGACTGCAACCGATCTTTACAACGACCACAGTTGCGCAGGGGTGCTGATCGCCCCGTATTGGGTCGTTACGGCCGCTCATTGCGTGTACGGCGAAAGTTCAGCGACGCTCGATGTGGTAATCGGTGTGCATAATCTGCAAACCGACACCACCTATCAGCGCCGGCACATAAGAGAGATCATCCGCCATCCGGACTTCAGTGAAACCACGGGATTTGGTTCGGACATCGCATTGCTTCTGCTCGAGCAACCGGTCCCGACGGTGAGTCCACTGGAGATCATTGACGATCCTGCATTGGCCCTGCCCGGTGTGATGGCGACGATTCTGGGTTGGGGCGCTACGGATGGTGCCGGGAATGTTTACCCGTCGGTTTTGCAAACGGCGCAAGTGCCGATCGTCTCGCTGGAAGTGGCAAATGCCCCCGAGGTCCACGACGGGACCTTGACGGCGACGATGCTGCCGGCCGGCTTCGCCCAGGGCGGCGTGGATGCGTGCGCCGGGGACAGCGGAGGACCATTGCTGGTCCGCGACGTCGACGGCCAGCGTTGGATGCTCGCCGGGGTCACGAGCTTTGGCAAAGCCGATGCGTTTTGCGGCGCGCCTAACAACTACGGCGTGTACACCCGAGTTTCGTCGTTTCGGAGCTGGCTGTACAGTTTTATGCGGCCGCGTTACGGGGCTTGGGAAACGGCCAATGGTGTCAGCGGCGAGATGCGAGACCCCGATGGGGATCGCAGCAGCAATTGGCTCGAATTCGCGCGCGGCACGCCGCCCTTCGACGGACGCGACACCGGAATCGAGGCGGTCACAACCGTCGCGCTGAACGGCGAGCGTGTTCCGGAATTTTTATTTCGGCGGCGTATCGCTCCCGAAATGAGCTACAGCGCGCACTTCAGCCTTGATGGATTTTCGGGCTGGCAGCCGCTTGCTTTGCAGGAAGTCATTTCTACCGCCGAAGAATTCGATGAGGTGGTCGTGCGCGCACCGATTCCGCTCGGCAACGCCAACCGAGTTGGATTTTTTCGGGTTGCCGCAGCAGCCTCCCATCAGTTCATCAAGCAAAACCGCGAACTCGGCTTTCCTGGTTATGTTTCCCATGCATTGCATGACCTGGATGCCACTTCCGGCAACTCGTTCGTCAAAAGCTACCTGCTTCGCGACCTCGAGACCGTTCAGGGGGCAGTGACGCTGAATCTGCGCTCGACCGCATTCGACGCCGCAGTGCAGCTTTTCAACGCAGATACCGCGGAGCTTGTTACTTTATCGAACGCCAATAACGCGGGCGGCTCCAATGAATTGCTCGTATTCACGCCCGACCCAGGAACCAATTATCTCGCCGCGGTGACTTCCTCGGAGCCGCAACGCAGCGGCGATTTCCTGCTCGCCCTCTACCAACCACCCACGGGTCTGCCCACGCTGGTCCCAAATATTCCCCGGCAAGGATCACTGACCATTCAAGACCCGCTCAATCCGCTGGCAGGGATTCCCGGCGTTTATAAAGACGATTTTGTGCCGAGCGGCGCCGTGGAAAGTCAGCAGGTCACCGTGTCCCTGACTTCGAACAGCTTCGCGCCCTTCGTTCATATCGTCGATGTCGCGACCAATGAGAGTGCCTTTGGAGGGTCGGCCTGGCCAAACGAGTCGGTGGTTTCCTTTTTATGGCCAATAGATCGATCATTACTTGTCCGTGCCACCAGCCAGGAACCCAACGCGGTAGGAAATTATTCCGTCTCGATGACTGTGCGAACGCTTCCGACGATGACGCCTTCACAGACACGGAATGGAGCGCTCGCCAGCACCGATGAACGCGATCCCTACTTTTTGCCCGACATTTACTACCTCGATAGTTACCTTCTAACGGGAACGATGCCGGGACGAACGATCAACGTCGAAGCCTCGAGCAACGCCATTGATTGTTACCTTTACGTGGTCGATGCGCAAACAGGGGAGTTGATTGCGCAAAACGATGACATCTCGTTCAGCAACACCAATTCACGGCTCAACTTCATGGTGGAAGCAGGCGTGACTTACCTGATCCAGGTATCATCGGCCATCCCTGAGGAGCAGGGCAGCTATACCGTGCGGACGTATTGAGAGTTGGTTCGTATGTCATTCAAGCTCCTCAAGGACGCTGGCCAAGGCCCGAACCCCACGCGATGGCCGCCTCGATCAATGACAGCTGGCAGCCGCCAATGAAGTCATGGATGGCCAGAAACGAGGCTATAACGTGCAGCCCACATTCACCAAGCTGATGACGCTGCGCGTTGCCCGAGGCACTCGAGCCACCCTTGGATCATCGATCAATCAATAATTGCTTCCCTCATGAAGACCACCCAAAGATACCTTTTCGGGATGACGGCGGCATTGTCGGCTAACTCCACCCTGGCAGAACCGGTGTTGAAATGGTTTACCGTGGATGGCGGAGGCGGCACCGCCGCGGGCGGATCATTTATGGTGCGGGGGAGCATCGGGCTACTCGACGCTGCGGCGTCGTCGCTGGCCGGCGGTTCTTACACGCTCCGAGGGGGCTTCTGGCAGGACTTCGCGCTGCCCACACCAGGCGGCGGCCCGGGACTGACCTTGACTCGTTCGCGCGGGGGAGAAGTGCGCCTGTCCTGGCCGGCCGAAGCCGCGGGTTATCAGATCGAGGTGTCCGCTGACCTGCTCAACTGGGCAGCCGACGGCAGTGTTCCGCTGCCGGGCGCCGGTGAGAAAGATTTTCCCGCGCCGTCGGCAGCGGTGCCGCGCCGGTTTTGGCGGCTGAATAAGCTGTGATTTCAATTCAGGCGCGATGCGCCGCTCGTCAGCGTAATCGTGCTGTTCGCAGGCAGTGAAAAGTTGATCGTATCACCCAGCGCGGCATCACTGATTTCCCTTCACAGCGATCCAGCCGGCCCAGGTGCGGGGCCGTCACTGGTATTCGTGACGGTGAAGGTGGCAGCCTGTGTGCCCCCCGCGACCGAGCATGATGGCAACAAGGAAAAGTGATTGCCTGCTCAGCGGAGGTCGCGAAACGATCGTAAATTTTGTGATTCGACATGAAAGCGCAGGCGATGCCCATTGCAACCCGCACTTCAACGCAGAGTACGACTCCGTCTACACTCCCGCGCCACGCCGAGCCGCTCGCCTGCGAGCGCGCTGCGACCGGGCCGTTCCTGGCCGGCGATTGGAGCCGCCTGCTCGGCATTCCATTTGTCCCAGAGCGCCTTGAGTTCTTTCGCCTTGCCGGGTTGCTCGAGCCCAAGATTTTTCGATTCGGAAGTATCCTCGGCGAGATTGATCAGCCATGGCTCGGCGCCGCCTTCGCGGCCTGAGACGAGTTTCCAATCGCCATGCCGGATCGCCCACTGATCCCCAAAGCGCCAGTAAAGCGTCTCGTGCGGCTTGGCGCTTTTTTCGCCAAGCAGCAATGGCAGCAGGTTCACACCGTCAAGCTTCCAGGCCGAATCCACAGTGGCGCCCGCCGCTGCGAGCGCTGTGGGCAAAATATCAAGCTGAATGACCGGCTGCTCATATGTTTTCCCAGCGGGCAATTTACCCTTCCATTGTGCCGCAAAGGGGACGCGGACGCCACCTTCCCAAGTCGTGGCTTTGAAACCTCTCAGCGGCCCATTTTTTGAGGTCGTACTGCGCGTCGGTCCGCCATTGTCAGAGAGGAAAAAGATCACAGTGTGCTCTTCCTGGCCAAGCGCGCGCACTTTGGCCAGGATCTTGCCCGTGGCGTCATCCATCGCCGACATCATGGCCGCAAATGTGCGTCGCTTCGGGTCGCTGATTTTTTCAAACCTGTCCAGATATTTTTGCGGCGCCTCGAGCGGCGCGTGCTGCGCGTTGAAGGCCATGTAAAGGAACCAAGGCCGGTCCTTCTGCTTGTCCAGCCAGTCCACAGCGCGGTCGCCGTAGGCGTTGGTTGTGTAAAAGTTCGGCTCGTTCACCTCCTGCACCTCGTTGGAAACACGCGAGTCGACGAAGTTCCGCGGCCGAAAGAACGGCGTGTTCGCGAGCGTGCCGTAAAATTCGTCAAATCCGCGCTTCGTCGGCCGGTATTCGGGCGCCACGCCCAGGTGCCATTTGCCCACCGCGCACGTCGCATAACCGAGCGGCTTCAACCGCTCCGCCATCGTCTTTTCGTCGAGTGAAAGCCCGTGCTTGCCGGCGGCCGCATTGTTGAACTCATGTCCGAAGCGAGTCTGGTAGCGGCCCGTCAAGAGTCCCGCCCGGGTCGGGCTGCAATAGGGACCGCTCACGTAGCCTTGGACGAAGCGGACGCCATTCTTCGCGATTGAATCAATGTGCGGCGTTGGAATCTCCGTGTTGCCCTGAAACCCAATCTCGCCCCAGCCAGTATCGTCGCATAGGAAAACGAGAACATTCGGCCGGCGACTTTCGCCTGCGATGGCGGAGGCGCCACCTATCGCGGCAAAGCAAGCCAAAACAATAGTGAGCGCGCGTTTCATAGGCAGAGATTTTGACCACCTAATAGCACATCTCAATCCTTTCGGGAAGCGCTGCCGCTGTAAGTTGCGGTCAGGCAAAAAAATTGGCATGATTGCCTCGTCGGTGAGGAAACACACGAAACGACACAGTAAAAAGTCTCGCTTAGGAGATCATTAATCCAGCGATGTGATACGTGGCCGGCGCAAACTCTTGGGCCGCAACCGCATGGCTGGAGCAAGACTCAGCACGGTGGGGCGAGACTCAGCACGGTGGGGCGAGACTCAGTCGAGCCGTGGGCATCCACCTTCGCATGGCGGGGCGACTCAGTCGAGCCGCGACGCATTCTGAGGTGCCTATCAGACGTGGCATCGGCAAAAAATGCTGCGGCTCAGCAGAAGCCTCGCCCTGCCAAAGGCGGGCCAAAGGCGGAGTTTCGTCGGCCTACTTTTTCTTTTCCTTGTTCGCAGCGGGCTTTTCTGAACTGGCAGCCGCTTTCTCATCTTTTACTTCGATGTTTTTGGCGGTCATCGTGTAATGGATGGTGACCTTCGCACCCACTCTGAGATCGCCTGCGACTTTCGTATTTGCGTCCCGGCTCAACTCCCAACGCTGCTTGCCTTTTTGAACTGCGATTATGGAATCGCTTACCTCGAGAATCGGGCCGGTGACTTGATAATCTGTTGGATTGGCGGCTAAGGCCGGAGACAGGTGAAGCAATGCGCCAAAGACTGCCGTGCCAAGGGTGGTATTGAGTTTCATCATAGAATTGGATTCGAGTCAGGTGTAAGAATAGGCGGACGACATTTGTCGGGCAACATTTGAATCTTAAGCATTTCTTCGTTCGTAACTGATTGCCACGGGCTGCAATGAGCAAGGCGTTTACCAAAGAGGAAATTGAAATCCCCGAGCGGAGCGGCCGGATGCGGCACCCAGGCGGCCTCCCCGCCGGGGCGGTAAATTACATGACCGCCGAGGGAGAGCGCCGATTGCGCCGCGAATTGGAGGAATTGTTGCTGCAAGGATCGGCCGGGGCGTCGGGAGGCGGCGAATTGAAGGACGAGCGAGCCGGGGACCGGGTCAGTGAGTTGCAGCGGGCGCTGGCTTCCGCTACGATCGTGCCCATTGCAGAACCGCCCCCAGAAGAGGCGCTTTTTGGAGCCACCGTCACGCTTCGCGGGGCAGACGGCAGAATCGCAAGCTATCGTATTGTGGGAGTTGATGAAACGGCGCTCGAGAGTGGTTGGGTGAGCTGGGTTTCCCCGCTCGCAAAGGCACTGATCGGGTCACGGCCGGGCGCGCGAGTGCGCCTGACAAACACCTCGGAAGATGAGGAGATGGAAGTCGTGAAAATCGCCTATTGAGTGAGATAGCCGCATTGGCTGAGCGCTGCTCCAAGTTTGGACTTGCCGCCTGATGCGATGACGTCGCCGTGAGCGACCACGACGCGGTCGAAGTCCCACTCCATCATTTGCAACACTGATTCAGCAAATGCTTCCCGGTCGCGAATCATGAGACGAAACATGCGGCTCATGCCTGGGGACCGCGTGACACCTGCGATCCAGCGGAAGAAAAGGCGGGTCCAGGGCGTGACGGCGCTGCCGAAATTGAAGACCAGGTCGGCCAGGACCAGCGTGCGGGAGGGGCAATGAAGGAACGCATATTCCTGTACCTTCGGCATTCCCTCCAATCGCAAGACCTCGAGTTCGCCTTTCCACGCCAAGGCAGGATTGGTGAGGCACCGCGCCGACACTTTGGCCACTTTGTCGAAGCCTTCCGGCGCGAAGAACGGCACCCCTGGATACAAGCCCTGGGCGGATCGTGCAAACGTGTCATGGAAAAGCGTCGCCTCGACCAGGGCTGCCGGCCGGCCGAGCGCGGAAATCCTGGCGATGTCGGACGCCGCAAACGGCGCGGTAGAGTGAATGACCACCTCACCAGACATTAGTCGGATCAGCGTGACGGTGCGACCGATTGTCGTTCCGCCCAGCCGCAACGGGAATCTCATCACCCAAACATTCTCGGCAACGCATTGCATCGGCCAGGTTCAATTATGTTGACGTGCTCTCGGCTCGACACAACGTCATCAAGCATTAGCATCCGTCATGAAAGTTTCGACCGTTTTTGTCCGGCGTGACGTCGCGGAGGTCCAACCCTGGGCTGAAACATGCGGCCAGATTCGTCCGGTGCTCGCTGAAAACGACGGGGCAGCGGCCGAAGTGCATCACCTCGAAATTGCCGACGCCAAACTCCACTTCCACAAGCGCACCGACGAAATTTACTACGTGCTCGACGGCCAGGGCCACATGCAACTTGACGACCAGGAAATCGAATTGCACAAGGATGTTGTCGTCTATGTCCCCCGGGGCGTGAAGCACCGCGCCTGGGGAGATCTGAAAGTCCTCGTCATTTGCATCCCCCGCGGCGTGCTTAGCGACGTGAACGAGTTATGATGGAACACCGACAACTGGGCGGATCGGGATTCAAAGTGCCCGTGCTGAGCCTGGGCACAGGCACCTTCGGCGGGACCACTGAATTCTTTCGCTCCTGGGGAAGCAGCGGCGTTGAAGAAGCAACCCGGCTGGTGGACATCTGTCTCGACGCGGGACTCAACATGTTCGACACCGCCGACATTTATTCGAACGGCGTAGCGGAGGAAATCCTCGGCAAGACGATCCAGGGGCGGCGCGATGCGGTGATCATCTCGACGAAGGCGACGTTTCGCACCGGCGAGGGGCCGAACGACCTCGGCTCCTCGCGGCATTATCTGTTGCGCGCGATCGAAGCAAGTTTACGCAGATTGGGAACCGACTACATCGACCTCTTCCAAATGCATGGGTTCGACGCGCTCACGCCAGTCGAGGAAACGCTGAGCACGCTCGACGAATTGGTCCGCAGCGGGAAGGTGCGCTACATCGGGTGTTCGAATTTCTCAGGGTGGCATCTCATGAAATCGCTCGCGGTTTCGGAGAAATACGGCCTGGCACGTTACGTTGCCCATCAAGCCTACTACTCGCTTATCGGTCGTGATTACGAGTGCGAACTGATGCCGCTGGCGGTGGATCAGAAGGTGGGCGCCGTTGTCTGGAGCCCGCTTGGCTGGGGACGGCTTACCGGCAAACTGCGTCGCGGCGCTCCGAAGCCAAAAATCAGCCGCCTGAACGAAAAGGTCGCCGTCGATCTCGGCCCGCAGATAGCTGACGATTATCTGTTTCGCGTCGTCGAGACGATTGACGAAGTGGCGAAAGAGACCGGCAAGTCAGTGCCGCAGATTGCGTTGAACTGGCTCCTGCAGCGGCCAACGGTCGCCAACGTGATTATCGGCGCGCGCAACGAGGAACAGCTCCGCCAGAACCTGGGCGCGCTGGGCTGGAAGCTGAACTCCGAGCAAATCGCCAAGCTTGATGCCGCCAGCGCGACTCCGCCCACCTATCCCTACTGGCACCAGCGCGGCTTCGCCGAACGCAATCCATTCCCGACGGCGTAATGGCCGCGTAGTTCAAGTCGTGCGAACACCGAACCTGACGGGTCTGCCAACGCAAGTGTGTCGTGCCACCCACCCGGGACTGGGGCACTCCATAGAGTTGGAATGCGGAGAAGACTTTGGCTCGGGGAATCCGTTCGTTGCGCGCTTCCTTGGAAACCGCGTTCAGCAATCCAGTTAGCTCGGCTTTTCGCGACCCGTCGCGTTCCGCGATGCACAACCGCTGAAGATCGAGACGATAATAATGCCGGCCAAATTAGTCTCAACCGGCGCTTGAAATGCATGGGAAGCTGGACGCTCTGGGCGGCACACCCAAGGGAGCCGTAAGTTCATTGAGTGTCCGCAGCGACACTCTTGTTGCTGCGGGAGTCGTGCCCCGGACTCCTTGACGGCGGCTAACTTCTGACCCGGCGGCGGCGAAGCCCGAAGGCGGCGGCTGAGGCGAAGAGAATCAGAAGCGCAGATGGCTCGGGAATGACCTCGGCGATGCCATGGGTCGGAGCGAATTCAGGAAAAGTCCCGGCCGTATCAGCGAGATCGTTCCACGCTCCGGGAGTCACTCCAAAGCCGTTGCCGGTCTTGATGATATGAGCATAGTCCTCTCCGCCGCTTTGAGCGTTGTCATCTGGCTGGCCAGGAAGCCAATTGGTGAACACGACCGGCTCTCCACTGGCCCACACGAAAGTTCCTTCCTGGGCTTCGTCGTTCAAGCCAATCCATAGGCTGCGGTTCTCACCGGCAAAGCTGCCGAAGGTCGAAAAGATCCAATTTTGCTCCGGAACATCGTTGATCGTCGCCAGGTTCCCACCGAGGGCCAGTGCCTCATCTCGCGAGAGCGTCCAGCTGGCCTGCGAGAGCAAGTAGTATCTGTGACCATTGTCCGGGTTGACGACCGGCCCAGCAATGACTGAGGCGTTTGTCGATTGCGGATAAAGTGCGGAACCGGCCGCAAGCAGCGCAATCATCCGGGCACAGGTGTAAGATCTCATTGGATTTACTTGTATTACGAACAGCAGAATTCGAAGTCAAACCAGCTTGTCGGCCGCCATGGCGTCCCAGCGACTTTGCATTTCGGCGGGCGCCACTTTTTCCTTTTCCTGGGAAATGGTCCACTCGTGGCCGAAGGGGTCACGGAGGCAGGCTGCACGGTGACCGTAAAAATGATCGGTGGGCGGCGATACAACCGCAGCTCCCGCTTTTACGGCACGGTCGAAATCGGCATCTGCGTCTTCGCTCATAAGGCACAATTTTACCGTTGTGCCGCCGAGGGTGGTCGGCGTCTTGTTGAAGGCGGAATATTCATCGGAAAGCATGACGAGAGCACCGCGAATGGTGATCTCGGCGTGTCCGATTTTTCCGCTGTCTGGATCGATGAGCCGGTAGCGCTCCTCAGCCCCGAACGCTTGCTTGTAAAAGTCAATCGCTTTGGCGGCGTCACTGACCGCGAAGGCTGGGGAAAGAGCAGGGTAGCTGAGATCCATTGTCGCAGACTAGGCGTGCACGCGGTTCTGGCAAGAAGTTCGGTCATGGTTCGCGGGCATTTTGGGGAATAAATACAGGATTTCTGGAATCCTGGTCATACAGTAATTCCTTGCGTCAAACCCCTTGCGTCGGATTCGTGTCCTGCAATGAGCGCGCGGCACTGGATGATCAAAACGGAACCGGCATCCTATTCGTGGGCTGATTTTGTTGATGACGGAAAGACGGCCTGGACTGGGGTGCGGAATTTTCAGGCGCGCAATAATCTTGCGGCGATGCGGCGCGGCGATCTTGCGCTGTTCTATCATAGCGTGACGGAGAAAGCGGCGGTGGGAATTGCCAAAGTGTTGCGCCAGGCCTATCGGGATCCCACGAGCGCCGACGAACGTTGGGTCTGCGTTGACGTCGCTCCGGTGCGGCCGCTGAACCGGCCGGTAACCCTCGAGGAAATCAAACGGCGTCCGCTACTCAAGGATATCGCGTTGGTTCGAAACTCCCGGCTCTCGGTCATTCCTCTGACGACGGAGGAATTCGAGGAGATCGTCCGAATGAGCAAGCAGGCGGCGAGGTAAGGAGGCCCGCACGAGCCGTCTCGACACGCTCGAGGCCCTGAGCCAGTCGAAGGGAACGACGGCGCCCCAGCGCGGTGCGCGCCATGAATCTCGACTGGGAGCGCCGCA
The DNA here is from genome assembly GCA_050998515.1 of Verrucomicrobiales bacterium. Lineage (GTDB taxonomy): Bacteria > Verrucomicrobiota > Verrucomicrobiia > Verrucomicrobiales > V1-33 > JBPCQC01. The sequence continues at coordinate 16,588 of JBPCQC010000141.1, read as the reverse complement.
GACCCCGTGCGGCAGCATTGAATGTAGAGAATGTAGCGACTGTGCCGATTTGGGTGATGGCCGCACGAGACGGCGGCGCTCCCACTCTTGAAGAGCAGCCCCGCCGCGCTAGGCTCGACCATCATGACCAACGAACCGCCTTCACCGGAAAGATTAATGCAGATGGCCTGGGGTTATGCCGCCCTTGATCATCGAGGCCGCGGTTAACCTCTCGATTTTCGACGCCCTCGACACCGGGCCCAAAACCGTGGAGGAAATTGGCCAACGAGCCGGCGCCTCAGCTCGCGGACTGAGAGCGATTGCGGACGCACTGGTGAGCTTTGATTTGCTCAGCAAAGAGGGAGATCGTTATGAGCTCACCCCCGAAAGTTCGACCTTTCTGGTCTCGACCAAGCCATCCTTTCAAGGCGGCTTCTTTCGCCACATCAGCAGCCAGCTCATCCCAAAATGGCTGCATCTGAACGAGGTGGTGCGCTCGGGCAAACCGGCGCGCGCGGTAAACGATGAGAGGGAAGGCATCGAATTTTTTGAGAAATTTGTCGAGGACATTTTCCCGATGAGCTATCCCGCGGTTTTGGCGCTCGCAGCAGAACTGCGACTTGCCGAGGCGGTTCACGAAGTGTGCGTCCTCGATATCGCATCCGGTTCGGGGGTCTGGGGCATCGGCCTCGCGCAGGCCTCTCCGCGCGTTAAGGTGACCGCCCTCGACTGGCTGGACGTGCTAAAAGTGACCCGCTGAATGGCTGAGCGCTTCGGCGTCCTCGACCAATTCGAGATGAAAGCCGGCGATCTCAATGAGATCGATTTCGGATCAAACTATGATGTCGTCACGCTGGGCCACATTCTTCACAGCGAAGGCCGGGAATCGAGCCAGCGCCTCATCAAGAAAATCAACGCCGCCATGAAGCCTGACGGCACGATCGCCATCGCTGAGTTCACGCCGAATGAGGAACGCACCGGCCCGCCTCACACGCTGATATTCGCGGTCAACATGCTCGTGAATACTGAACAAGGGGATGCCTTCACGTTCGGCGAAATCCGCACCTGGCTTGAAGCTGGCGGCTTCACCAACATCCGGACTTTGGACGTCCCAGGCCCCTCGCCGCTTATCCTCGCGAAGAAACGTTAGAGCGCGTCATGCGCTTTCCGGTGTGTGAACCGACACAGCCGTTCGACGCCGGAGGAGTCGCGGAATTAGCCGGTGGCGCCAGCCACCGGAAACAACCCCAGCATCAGCAACCGAGATTCGAGGTATTCCTCTTGAAAGGTGCGCACACGGTGATGCTCCTCCTGTCGCGCGATATAGTCGCGCACAGCGGGGCAGTGCGGCGATCCCACGGTGTATGCGCCGTAGCCTTCCTGCCACGCAAAGACGTTCGCGCCAGGCCGGTGCAATCATCGTTCCGCCGACACCTCCTAGACGGAGTCTCGTTCGCTTCGGCAGCGCGGACGATTTTTTGACGGCTTGCGCTGTCTCGGCCGCGCATTCATCCGCAAAAAAAAGCGGCAAGGTCGGCTCGCATCGTTTCTTCTCTTTCGAGAACCAATTTCGCCTTCGCGAAACCAATGGAGTTAACCTTGCCTACTAACTATTCGTCTGTCGGCGGCCAGTGGATGCTTTTTTCAATTTTTTTTGCGGGACCTGCAGGGCTTCCGAAGATACGGTGGCGGGCGGCGCCTCCCGGACTGATGCATAACCAATTGAAACCATTCATGGACACGACTCCGTATTGGTCCCACACCGCAAGGGTCCCGAAATTCGGGAAACTGACCCGCGACATAAAAGTTGATGTCGCCGTCATCGGGGGCGGGATGACCGGGATCACTGCGGCCTATCTTCTCAAGAAGGCAGGGCGCAGGGTGGCTCTGATCGAGCGCGACAGGTGCCTGGCCGTGGATTCCGGGCATACGACAGCGCATCTTACGTACGTTACCGATCTTCGTCTGCATGAACTGGTTCGCAATTTCGGCCGCGAGCACGCTCAGGCGGCGTGGGACGCGGGATCCGCGGCGATCAACCAGATTCACACGACGCTTCACGCCGAAGCGATCGATTGTGAGTTCAGGTGGGTGCCGGGTTATCTTCACGCGCCGCTGAAAAGCGATCGCGACGAGCGGCCGGCATTCAAGAAAGACGCGAAACTCGCGGAAGAACTCGGCTTCGAGGCACGACATGTCGAATCGGTGCCATTATTTGCCCGAAGCGGTGTGCGCTTTGCCAATCAGGCCAAGTTTCATCCGCGAAAATATCTCGCCGCGTTGCTCGAACTCGTCGACGGCAAGGGTGGCTCTGTTTTCGAAATGTCGGAAGTGGACGAATTCTGCGAAAAGCCCCGCAAAATCCGGGCGAATGGTCACTGGGTGACGTGCGAGTACATTGTGATCGCGACGCACGTTCCGCTGATGGGCAATACGAACCTGGCCAGCGCGACATTACTTCAGACCAAGCTTGCGCCCTACACCAGCTATGTCCTCGGAGCGCGCGTGCCGGCCGGAGCGGTGCCCGAGGCATCATACTGGGACACTTCGGATCCTTACTATTATCTGCGCATCGACCGGCACGATAACTTCGATTACGCCATTTTCGGCGGCGAGGATCACAAGACCGGCCAAGCGCAAGACACGGTAAAGCGCTTTCGACGCCTCGAAACGATGCTCACAAAACTCATTCCGGCGGCCAGGGTTGATCATCGCTGGTCCGGGCAGGTCATTGAAACCAATGATGGACTGCCCTTGATCGGCGAGACCGCGGAAGGCCAGTTCGTCGCGACAGGATTCGCGGGAAACGGAATGACCTTCGGCACGCTGGGAGCAATGATGGCGTGTGACTCGGCGCTCGGACGAACAAACCCGTGGCGTGAGCTTTTCGATGTCCATCGCAAGAAATTGCGCGGCGGGACGTGGAATTACCTGCGCGAAAACAAGGATTATCCGTTTTACATGCTTAAAGACCGGCTCGCCGCCGCTGAAGGAAAATCCACCCGCAGTGTCAAGCGGGGCGAGGGAAAGATCTTGAAGATCGATGGTGACCGGATGGCGGCTTACCGGGACGAGCACGGCAAGTTGACGAAGCTGTCGGCGGTTTGCACGCACATGGGGTGCATCGTTCATTGGAATGCGGCCGAGCGGACGTGGGATTGCCCGTGCCATGGATCGCGCTTTCATCCGGGAGGGAAAGTCCTCGCCGGTCCGGCAGAAGCGCCGCTCGAAAAAGCCTAGGCGCCCGGGTCATGGACCTGCGATCAGGCACGCCCTACTGGTTAACGAGCAATCCCTCTGCGCCTTCATTTCCGCCGTTGACTCGCGATTTGAAAGTCGAGGCTGCCGTGATCGGCGGCGGCATTACGGGTGCCTTGGTAGCGTATCATTTAATTGCGGCAGGCGTTCAAACTGTCGTTTTGGACAAGCGTCCAATCGGTTACGGCAGCACCGCCGCGAGTACATCGCTTCTTCTTTACGAATTGGACATTCCGCTGTGTGAGCTGGCGCAAAATATCGGGGCGCAGGACGCAGCGACCTGTTACCGGCTCGGCATCGAGGCGCTGGATCGCATCGAGCAGATCGTTTCGGAGGTCGGACAGCGTTGCGGCTTCGCGCGGCGGAAGAGTTTTTACATGGCTGAATCGAAAGCTGATTTTCACCCGTTGCTGACCGAATACCGATCTCGCCGCAAATACGGCTTCGTGGTGGATTTCCTGGAAAGCGTCGACATCGCGGGCCTGTTTCCATTTCGCCGGCCAGCCGCCCTTCTTTCGCACCAGGCCGCGGAGGTGGATTCGTTGCAACTCGCGCACGCCGTTATCTGCCGTCCGGTCGAAGCCGGCTTGGAAGTTTATGCGCAGACCGAAGTCGTCAACTACGAACCAGGCCGCGACGGAGTCGTGTTTGCGCACCACTGCCGGCGCAACGGTGAGGGCAAAAAAAGTCATCTTCGCCACCGGTTACGAAACCCACGAACATCTTCGCCGCTATTTAGGCAAGCTCACAAGCACGTACGTCATCGTCAGTGAGCCGATCCCCGATTTCGATGGATGGCACGAACGGTCGCTAATTTGGGAAACATCGCGGCCCTACTCGTATCTGCGCACCGTCGAGGACCGCGCCATGATCGGCGGCCAGGATATCGATTTTGTCGACCAGGAACGCCGCGACGCTGCGATCGGCGACAAAAGCCGCAGATTGTGCGAAATTTTTCGTTCTTTGTTTCCCGAAATCGATTTCCAAATCAGCGCCGCATGGGCCGGCACTTTTGGCGAGACTGCGGACGGCCTCCCACACATCGGTGAAACGGATGGATTGCCGAGCACTTATTTTGCACTTGGATACGGCGCCAACGGCATCACTGCAAGCGCCGTCGCCGCGGAAATCATTCGCGACGCGTATCTCGGACGAAAGAACCCGGCGGCGCGGCTTTTTCGCCCGGACCGCTGAAAAATGAAGAACGTTTAGAAAAGAGGAAGTAATTCGCCTGCGTGCGAAATGGAATTCCCGATTGCGGTTTCAGAAGCGTGAGATATTTTTGCTATCATGAAGCATGCTACGGTGGCCGACCTCCGAAACGACTTTCGCCGTGTTTCTGCATGGCTCGAGGAGGGCGAAAGCGTCGAAATCCGAAAGCGCGGCAAACCCTACGCGCTCCTTTCACCCGTAGCGAACACCCGGCGGGAGAGGCCGCAAAAGATCGATTACATGGCTCGGCTCAAAGAGATGTGGGGCAAGCGTGTCTTCACCAAGGAACAAGTGCAACGCATGCGTGCGGATGAGGTCGAAGGCGAGGAAGGATGACCGCCTATCCGGATACCTCCTTTCTGTGCGCGTTTTACCGCCTGCAATACAATTCAACGCAGGCAGCATCACTGATGCAGAAGGCAACCGAGCCGCTGTCTGTGTCCACACTGCTGCTTTTTGAATTTCGCCACTCGACCCGGCTTCAAGTCTGGCTGAACCAGAAGGATCGCACCAGGGGATTTACGGCGCCTGAGGGGGTCAAGATGCTGGCAGCCTTGCAGTCCGACCTTAGCACCGGAGTCCTGAAGCTTGTCGCCGCTGACTGGGCCGACGTTCACGCCATCGCGGAACGGCTTTCGGCTCAATACTGCCAGGCCGCGGGTCATCGCGCCCTGGATACGATGCACGTCGCTACAGCACTCCACTTCGGCGCGAAAGCGTTCCTGACCTTCGATGCAAACCAACGCCGACTGGCGAAAGCGGAAAAACTCGAGGTTAAGCCGTGAGCTAGTTATTAAGGTGTCGTCCGCCCGCCTGGCCACCAATAGCGTGCTCCTTTCACGATAGTGGAAAATCCGGAAGTCCGTGTCCGGCGGAATAATCCGAACAGTCAAAAAGGTGTGGTCGGCATTGAATATTACGAATAAAAACCGGCGGGGACAATTAATTCACGGTTGGCAGCTATAGCGGCATTTGTGTCAGCGGGGGCCGATTGAACGCGCTGGCTGCCCTCGAGGGATGCTGACGGCGACGGCTTTGCGAACCTGTTCGAGTATCTGGCGGACACGCGGATGGACGCCATGTTCGCGGCACCAATGGTCTCGAGCACTACGCTCGATGGCTTCCACCGGGTTAGCGTGCCGCGAATCATCCGTTTGGAAGGTCACTTTGCTGTCGAAAGCTCTTTGGATCTGACATCATGGTCGACAACGGGAGTCACAGATTTCAGCACTGGGAACATGCTGATTGGCGGGGTTCCAATTGCCGATGGGCCACGGCGTTTTCTTCGCATTCTCGCTCTGCCCACACCGTGACTCAGGCTTCCGGAACCACGTTTTTCGGCCGCATCACGAGATAGAGCAACGCGATTCCGGCCAGCAGCGCGAGCGCGGTCAGGAGTGCGGCGGGTTTGGCATGGCAAAGGATCACGGTGCACATGAGGATGCCCCCGGCGGGGACGATGCTCGGAACTTCAAACCGGCCGCGCGGTTCGTCGGGCCGGCGTTTGAGCCAGATAAGAGAGGCATTGACGAAGATGAAAGCGCCGAGCAGCAGAACACTGGTGGCCGAAGCGAGCTGCGCGATGTTCCCCAACAGGGCCAGCAGAAACACGATAACCATAAGCGCGAAGATGGCGATGTGCGGCGTTCGGCGCCGCGGATGCACCGCTCCGAGCGCGCGCGGAACCAGTCCCTGTCGCGCGAGACCATAGACGAGGCGCGAGCCCATGATGTAGTTGAGCAGTCCCGTATTCACAATCGCAAAGAGCGCGATGAACGAAAATGCGCCGCTCGGAAACCATGGGGCGGCGCGCCTGACCACCTCGACGAGCGGCTGGCCGGACGCGGCGAGGTCAGCGTGAGGGACAACCGAGACCGCGGTTATGGCGACGGCGATGTAGATGACGGTTGTGATCCCGAGCACAGCCAGCACCGCGATGGGAAAATTCCGGTGCGGGTCTTTCACCTCCTCAGTGACATTAAGCATATCCTCGAATCCGACGAACGAATAGAAGGTCAGCACCGCCCCTTGCAGCACCAGCGGGAATGTGATGGCGCTCCCGGCACCTTCCGCGGACACGGGAGTTTCCAGGTAATTGACGCCGCCCCAGAACCGCATGCCGACCGCGATGATGATGAACAGCCCAGCGACTTCAACGCCGGTACAGAGCAGGTTGAGCCAGGTCGATTCGCGCATGCCCCAAAAATTAATCAGCGTGAGCACCCCGATAAACGCGACGATGACCGCGACGGTCGCAGCGGAATTAGACGCGCTGATCCCAATCACGCCGAGCAAGTAGCCCGCAAAGGCACGTGACTGCGTGGCCATCGAGGTCAGGCCCGAGGCGACGACAGCGAGACCCAGGAGATAGGAAAGAAATGGCAGCCCAAAGGCGCGTTGCGAAATGAAAGCGATCCCGGCCGCTCGGGGATAGCGTGAGCCGAGCGACGCATAGGAAAACCCCGTGAGCAGCGCAGCGAGCATGCTGGCGACAAATGCCAGCCACACGGCATTGCCCATGGCGCCGGCGGCCTTGCCAATTAGCGCGTAAATACCCGCGCCGAGCGTATCACCCACGCCGTAAACGATGAGCGCGCCAAGTCCCATCGTGCGCGCCAGCGTCGGGCCGGACGACTCCGGTTCCGTGGCATCAGTGGATGATTTCATGAAGTTGCGACCGTTCAGCCGACGGCATGGTCAACGAGTTGTTGCAGGCGCCCGGAATGTCCAACCGCATTTGCTGAAAACCCCCTTGTCATGCGAATGACTTAGGCTTGTCTGCGGCCATGGATGAAAAAAGCCTTGGCCAGCTATTGCTCATCGGAGTGCCGGGCCCGGAACTCGATTCCGAAACGGCATCTCGTTTACGCAAACTCCAGGCCGGGGGATTCATTCTCTTCGGGCGCAATATCAATTCGCCCGAGCAGGTCCGGAAGCTCATCGACGATTTGCGCGATCTTTCCAAAGTCGAGCCCATCATCACCATCGATCAGGAGGGCGGCCGCGTATCGCGGTTGCGCCTGATCGGCCAGGAGCCTCCAAATGCGCAACAATTGCGGGAAAAAGGCGATCGGCGATTAATCCGGCGGCACGGAACACTTACCGGAAAACTGCTCCGTCTCTTCGGCTTTAATCTTGATTTGTGTCCAGTGCTCGACATTTCATATGACGATGCCGCGGACAATTCGCTCAAGGGACGCTGTTACGGCACGACCGCCAGCCAGGTGATTGATTTTGCCGGCACGTTCAACGGCGCCCTGCGCAAAGAAGGCATCCTGAGTTGCGGGAAACATTTTCCAACCTACGGCAGCGCCGACGTGGATCCCCATGAATCGCTTCCTGTTATCAGACGCACCAAGGCCGAACTGGAAAAGGAGGAAGTGGCCCCGTTTCGGGCCCTCATGCAGGACCTCGATAGCATGATGGTCGGCCACGTCTGGTTCCCGGATTTTGATCCCGAGCACCGCTGGCCGTCCTCGTTGTCACACAACATTATAACCAAGTTTTTACGCTGGCAGTTGGGTTTCGATGATGGCTTGGTAATGACCGACGATTTGGATATGGGAGCGATCCTGAACGAAGTCACGTTCGAGGAGACGATCCAAGGTGCGATCAAGGCCGGCAACGATCTGTGCATGATTTGTCACCGCATCAATATGGCGGAAGAAGCGAGAGAGCACTTGAAAGGGGTGCCAGAGAATAAACTCATTGAGGCCCTGGATCACGTGCACAGATTCAAAGGCAAGATGGCGAGGCCAAAGAGGTGGTCGCGCGAAGCGTTTGATCGCCTTAACGCGGAGATCTGGGATCTCCGCGTAGCTACCCTGGGCGAAGAGCGGGCGAAGGTTGCGACTCTCGAGGACGGCAAGCGCAGCCCAGTCGAATTGTATTAGTTGCCTCATGTCATCTCCTGTCGCTGTGATGGAATTAATCAGCCGCAGGAGTGCCGTGTCCGAAAAGCCGGCACCTCCCAGTGGGATGAAGCTTCGCGCTTCGCATTGCCGGTGGTCGGGCTGCAAAGTTGGGACGAATTGCGAATACAATAAGACGCCGAAACCTGGAAGGCGGGAACAATAGAGCGGGGCAGAGAAAATGGTTGCGTGACAAACGCGGAATTTTTGTAACGATTTCCGCCTCATGCTCCCGGAGATCGAAACGCTGCTCATTTTACAGGAACGCGACCAAAGGCTTCGGCGATTGCGCGAGGAGCTGGCTCGCGCTCCGGCGGCTGAGGCGCAGGCTCATTCGAGGCTGGCCGATCGGGAAGTGGCACTTATTGCGGCCAAGGACCTGGCGGTCACCAACGAACTGGCCATGAAAAAACTCGAGATGGATATCGAGACCCGGAAGACCAGCATCATACGGCTCAAACAGCAACAGTTCGAGACACGCAAAAACGAGGAATATCGCGCGCTCGAACATGAGGTCGAGCGATACGGCAACGAAGTTACCAAACTCGAAGATGAGGAACTCGTCCTGATGGAAAAGGCGGAGGAATTGAAGAAGACGATAGCAGTGGCGCAAGCGGCGCTGGCCACGACGAAGAAACGGGTCGAGGAAGAACTCGCCCAACTCAGCGAACGCAAGGCGAATGCTGATGCCCAGATCGGGGGACTCGAAGCCGAGCGGAAGGGGATTGCGGCCAACGTGGATGTCGACCTCCTTTTTCGATATGAGCGGATATTCGACAAGAAGGCCCCAGCCGTGGTCCCTCTCGATAATGGCATCTGCGGCGGCTGCCACATGAAGCTGACCGCTTCAACGCTCACAACTACGAAAGCCGCCAAATCAATCACTTCTTGCGAACAGTGCGGCCGCATTTTGTATTTTGGTCAATGACCGGCGATACCACTCTCGATGCAGCGAACAAAATTCGAGACCGTAATGTCGGTCCGGCCGGATGACATCGATATGAATCGGCATGTCCATGCCAGCCGCTATCAGGATTACGTGCTGGCGGCACGCTATGACCAAATGGAGCGGTGCTATGGCATGCCGATGGAGGAATTTCTTCGGCTTGGCTCCGGCTGGGTCGTTCATACCGCGCATTTGGAATACAAACGTCCTCTGAAACTCGGAGACGCCTTTCGGGTCTGCACCTGGATAGACGAATTCTTTTCTGACGGGGTAAGGGTTCAGTTCGAGATTTTCAGGCAGCCCGGAGGCAAATTATCCTGCCAAGGCTGGTTTCAATTCACCCTGGTCAATCTTAGCACCGGCAGAGCCGAACCCCTTCCAGAGGAGGTAGTGGCGAAATACGCGGTGTGAACCTGCGTCGCAGCGATATGTAGCAGCGACACTCCTGTCGCTGACGTGGAATCCCGCGTAGCAGCGACACTCCTGTCGCTGACGTGGAATCCTGCGTAGCAGCGACACTCCTGTCGCTGACGTGGAATCCCGCGTAGCAGCGACACTCCTGTCGCTGATCTTAATAATCCAGCGACAAGAGTGTCGCTCCCACGCTGGTTCATTTGCGTTTGCCCGACGATGCACGGGAGCGGAAGCAACAGCTTCGAATCTCCCGCGCCGCATTCCTCAATTCGGCGGCAAGCGTCGCATTCAGCCGCCGCACGTGAGCGCGCACTTGTGTTTCAAACCCGCGCAGATGCCTGACGCCGTTGGAGAAGCGGCCGCGGTCGAAATTCTCCCGGGCCGAAGTGAGGGAATGAGCGAGCTGACGCTTGGTGTTTATTCTCAGTGAGGAAGCGCTGACATGGCCGACGATGGTCCGAACCGCGGTTTCAGCGGTGACTACCTTCAGGTCGAATTCCTGCGAAGACGTGGCCGACTGGCCATTTAGGCCTGGGCCTTTGACTTCGAGTGCGAAGCGGTGAGTCCCGGGCAGCACTGCTCACGCCGAGCCGACAACAATTTGCTCGACGAGCGTGTCTGCAGGGGCAGGTTTCCCGACAATGAGACCGGCGTTCATTTTTGAAGTTCTGTTAGGAATTCTTGTCACCGGGCACGTGCTTTTGCCGGCTCAGCCGCGCGCTTTCGAGATCGGGCCAGCGCAACTCGATCAACTTCCCAAGGGTAAGGAAGCTGACGGGATCATCGGAGATTTTGTCCTGAAAAACGATGTGGTGATCGCGACAATTTCTCACAATGCCTGGGACCGCCGCGCAAACATGAGCACGTTTTCCGGCGTGGATGGCATCACGCCAGGGTGCTTGTACGATCTGACGTTTGTGGCGGATCCCAACGATCAAATCACGATTTTCGCTCCCTGCGGGCAGAAGGGGCCAGTGTCATGGGTGCGGGTGGCCAAAGATGGTGCCGATGGGGAGGCAATGATTGAAACCGTCACCACGGCTCCTGGCAATAAGGGCTTACTCAAACGTCATGCCTATAGCCTGCGTGATGGCTGGCAGGGCGTCCTGGTCACTACTACGTTGATAAATGATTCCGCCGAGCCGGTGAAGGTGGCCACCGAGGACCGCTGGACCACGTTTTTGAAGACCGGGCAGGCTGAGAAGTTCAAATGGGCGGATGCGGTCGATCCGGCGGACCATGCGGGATTTGCGGTGGCGGACGTGCCTAACGAAATCACATTGCAGCCGCGCGAAGAGAGAAAGATTGAACGTTTTCTAGCGCTCGGCCATTCGCCGGCGGAAGCCGTTGGCGTGCTGCTGAAGCGCGACAAGCGCGCCTCCGAGGTGATGTTATCAGTCAAGGAGGAGACTGGAAAACCGGTGCCGACTGCCAGAGTGCTGGTGCCGCTTTTCGGGGCTTCCGACCGCGTGCCGGCCTATCCGGATGCCGCGGGACGCGTGGCCTTGGCGTTGCCGGCCGGGGCTCACGAGATCAGCGTGGCCGACCACGGCCGCGAGACACTGACGCGTCCGCTTGCGGTCAAGGAAGGCCAACCGCTCGAGGACAATGCAGTCTTTGGCCCCCAGTGTGCCATCGCGTTCAACATCACCGGCCCGGATGGCGCGCCCACACCCTGCAAAGTCAATTTTGCCCCGTTGGGCCAAGATGGCCAGCCGCTGGCCCTCGAAGCGTCGAGAAAAAAGCTCGATCTTGGGCCATCGAATCGCGCCCATGGTTGCCTCGATCAATGGCACAGTGAAAAAGGCGCTTTCCGCGTGCCGCTGCCCCCAGGAAAATACCGGGTCGTTGTCACGCGCGGGATCGAGTTTTCTCACCTCAGAAAGGAGATCGATCTGCCACCGGGCGCGACGGTCGAGTTCAGCGGCCAATTGCAGCGTCTGGTCGACACCCGCGGCTGGCTCAGCACCGATTTTCACAACCATTCGACCCCAAGCGGCGATAACACTTGCGGCACTGACGACCGCATCATCAACCTCGCGGCCGAGCACATCGAGTTCGCGCCCACCACCGAACACAACCGGCTTTATGATTGGGCGCCGCACATCAAAAAATTGGGACTGGAAGCACATCTCAGCACTATCCCCGGCATCGAGTTGACAGGATCAGCGGAGCATCTGAATTCATTTCCGCTGACACCCGAGCCGGGAAAACAAGACAATGGCGCTCCTAAATGGAATCCGGACGCGCGCATCTCGGCGATCACTTTGCGCCACTGGCAAAAACTCGAGCCGGACCGGTGGATCCAGGTCAACCATCCAAATCTCGAACAATGTTTCGTCGATTGGAACAAGGACGGAGTCGTCGATGGCGGTTATGTCGGCATCGGCCAGTTCGTGGATGGGTGGGAGATCGAAAATTTTACCGACGAGGGACTTTTTGGGACAGCGCCCTACAAGATCGCGATGACCACCGGCTCGAAAATCGTCAAGAGCGTGCGGTATCAACGCGAATTTATCTGGCTGCAATTGCTGAACCAGGGAATGCGATTGCGCTGCGTGGCAGTGGCGGATGCGCACACCGTGCATGGCAATGGCGTGGGCGGCTGGCGGACTTATTTGCCCAGCGCAACCGACGACCCCGCAAAAGCCGACTGGCGCGAACTGAGCCGGGCGGCCAAAGCGGGCCGATCGTTTGTCACCACGGGTCCGTTTTTGGATGTCACCGCATCGGCAGGCGGGCAGCACTCTCTTCCGGGCGGAGATCTCGTGGCCCCCCGAGGGGAATTCTCGCTCCGCGTGCGCATCCAATGCACCGATTGGCTCGACGTCGATCGGGTGCAGATTTTTGTCAACAGCCGCCAGCCGGCCGAATACAACTTCACTCGCGCCAGCCACCCGGATTGGTTTGGGGCCAGCGTGGTCAAATTTGACCGTGCCATTCCCGTAAAACTGTCTCAGGACGCGCATGTCATCGTCGTTGCCGTGGGCGAGCACCACGACCTGAAAGCGTGCTATGGCACCAGCGCGCAGGGAACGCTGCGCCCCATCGCCTATCAGAATCCAATCTACGTCGATGTCGATGGCAATGGCTGGACGCCTAACAAAGATACCCTCGGCCACGACCTCCCCATCGCCAACTTAACCGTCGAGCGCGTGAGCCAGCTTCTGGGAATTCCACCCGCGAAGTAAGGTGACACAGGCTTGCCAGGCTTGAAGCGTTGCTGCAATCACCGACTGCGCGAAGTTACGTCTCTAAGTTAGCGCACATGGGCTTTCCAGCCTGTGACGCCTGTGACCTGGAGCACACAGAGTTTCCAGCCTGCGACAAAAATCGTGGTCCCAGGCTGGAAAGCTGTATCACATGGGACCGCTATTCTCCCAGGAGGTATTTCTCGATAAACAGCGCGGCGGTTTTTCCGGCGACTTCGAGGCTCGCCGGGCTGATCTTTTCCAAAGTGTCGCCGCTGGTGTGCCAGGCGGGGAAGTCGAAGTCGATGAAGTTGGTCACTTCCAGCCCGGCCGCGGCGAGCGGCACATGGTCGTCTAGGATTTCACTGGGAGAGGCCCCGAAATGGGAGCGGGTGTCCGCCTCGCTGGCTGCTTGCAGGACCAGGCCGAGGAGGCGTTGAGACGAGTTTGACGGAGGCTGGATGCGCAGGTTTCGATCACCGACCATGTCGAAGACCACTCCAAATTTGGGCCGCACATCGGAGCTGAGAGTTCTCAAAAACTGCTGGTAGTGGCGGCTGCCATGCAAGCCATCGGTGAGCGTGTAATTAATGACTGCCTCTTCGCCATCGAAAAACACCAGTTCCATTCGCCGTGCGAGGGCCGGCCGCGCCGCGGTGATCCGCGCTAATTCCAGCATCAGGGCATTGCCGCTGGCGCCGTCATTTGCCCCGGCGAAAATAACGTTGCTGAAATGCTTGGTGTCGTAATGCGAGGCTGCAACCAATGGCACGCCGCGGGACCACGTATCCCCGCCCGGGAAACGCGCCCGCACATTGACAAACTTGATTCTTCCGCGCGGTGTCGCGTCTTCAAACGCCTGGCGCCGGGTCTCCCATCCCAATGCTTTCAGCTCATCCTCGAAAAACCCGCGCGTTTTTTCCAATGCCGCCGAACCCGACGGCCTCGGCCCGAAGCCGACGATTTTCGCTGCCCACTCATGCGCCTTTTGGCCCGAGAAATTCCCGTGCACCGCCTGTGCCGGGTCGTAGCCGACCGAGGTGCTTCGAGGGGAGCCGCATGTCCAAACTGCGGCCAGGCACGCCGTTAGCGGAAGCCACAACGCGAATTTACACGACATCGTAACGCGACGGCAGCCCCATCAGGCCGAGAATGCGTTCGAGGTCGGCATTGCCATAATATTCAATCTCGATCCTTCCCTTTTTCTCACCGTGATGGACGCCGACCTTGGTGGAAAAATGTTCCCGCAGACGATCTTCAAGATCGCTGACCTCGGCACGACGCGCAGAGACCGCGTGCTTCGAGAGCGGACCATGAGCCGGAAGCGACCCGCTTTTGCTGGCATCCGCCACAAATTGCTCAGTCCCTCGCACCGTGAGCCCGCGACGCACCACCTGTTCGGCGGCGGCAGCCTGCAAGGCGAGGTCCTTGAGGGAGAGCAAAACTTTGGCATGCCCGACCGACAACTGGCCGTTGATGAGCAGACTTTTTACTTCGGGCGCAAGATCGAGCAGACGCATGGCATTGGCAACCGTGGCCCGATTTTTCCCCACCCGCTGGGCGATCTCCTCCTGCTTGAGCTCAAATTCCCGCGCCAGCCGGCTGTAAGCCTCAGCTTCTTCGATCGGATTCAAATCCTCACGTTGCAGATTCTCGATGAGCGCCATCTCGAGCACCTCGCGATCGCTCGCGGCGCGAACGATGACCGGCACCTCGATCATATCAAGGCGGCCACACGCCCGCCATCGACGCTCGCCCGCAATCAACTCGAACCGGCTGTCCACTTCCCGAACGATCAACGGCTGAATCACTCCGTGCTCGCGAATCGATTCCACCAGTTCCCCCATTTGATCTTCCCGAATGCTTTTGCGCGGTTGCAGCGGACTGGGCACGACTGAGGTCACCGGGACTCTGCGGATTGTCTCTCCCGGCGCGGGTGCCGCCGCAGCGGGGGCCAGGGCGCTATCCGGCTTGCGAAAGGGCGAATGGATTAACGCCCCCAAACCTTTCCCCAGTGCCTTTTTTTGCTGCATAATACCCAAAAGAATATACGTCTGTGGGGCGATGGTAGGAACGCCCGAACCAAAAGGCAAACACGAATCTTCTCTTGCTTGTTGCGGCTTCCTGAAATCGTAAAATCTTGCGCATGCGACACCACTTTTTGTGCCAGTTGGCGAGTTTTCTTTTCGCGCATGCGGCGTGCGGAAATCCCCCGCCTGCATCGGGCGCCGCCAACCAGTCTGCGCTCGACGCCGCATTGGATGCGGTGGCCCCGGAATCGAAAAAGTGGGCCGCCGTCTGCATCGTGTCCCAGGGCGAGGACGGCAAACCGTCCTTCACCTGGCATGATTATCGCAACTCGGGCAGCGCCACCAATTTTTGGCCGGCCAGCACGATCAAACTCTACGCGGCCGTTGCCGCCCTCGAATTGCTCACCGAGCGGCAGTTCCCGCTCGATACTGTCGCCATTTTCGAGCACCGTGAAAAGGACGGACGCTGGATTCTCGATTGCGCCCGCTCGATGCGCGAAATGCTCAGCGAAGTTTTTCGCCGCTCTTCCAATGAAGACTACACGCTGTTGCTGCGACTGGTCGGGATCGATCGCATCAATTCACAGTTTCTAATTTCCGAACGAGGATTTCCACATTCCGCGCTCATGCGCGGTTACGTGACCGGCCGTCCCTACGGTTACGTTCGTGAAGAACCGCAGCGCCTCACGCTGCGCAGTGCCGACGGCGCCAAAATCGAAACATTCGAACACACCTGGTCCGGACGTTTTTATGCCGAAGAGCGCGGCTGCACCATCATCGATGCCAAAACCGGCAATGTCACCACTCCCCGCGAACTCGCAGAATGTCTGAGGCGCGTTTTGTTTCACGAATGCCTAACCGACCTCGAGCGGTATCGGCTCGACACCGAGCAGCTCGAATTCTTGCGGCAGGGTGGGGGAGGTCTCGCGGGTCTCGAGAACAAAGGCGAAGAGTCAGGCCCGTCCGCCTGGACCGGCGCCCTCGAGACACTTTTCCCAAATGCGCGATTCTTCCACAAATGCGGTGTCATCAGCAACTACGCCCTCGAAGTCGCCTTCCTCGACGATTCCGCCGACTCTGGAAAGCGTTTCATCCTGGTTCCAGTCATCAACGCCGGTTCCGCTGCCAAACCAACCCCCGGAGAAAAGCTCATCGGCGAAATGGTGCTCAAGATCGGCGAGTGGGTCAAAGGCTCGAATGCCCCCGTCGCCGCTTCCGCCACGACCAATTGATAAGCCGAAAAGTCCAGCAGACACTTGGCGAAGGTTTCGGACCTCCAACTCTTTGGGTCAGCAAGATTTCTCCGAAGCCGCGTGGCTCGCCAGCGGGTGACCGCAGGCCCATGTCCCAGAAAACACTTCCTCCTTCGTTTTCTTTGTTCCCTTCTGTGAACAAATGAACAACTGCAACCACAGTTCAGAAACGTCGCGACCACATCACCACCCGCCTTGTTCGACGTTCGACCGCTCGGCGTTCCGATGCTCGATGTTCAAGGTTCAAGGTTCAAGGTTCGATGTTCAGTGTTCGCTATTCGGTGTTCGTATTTTGAATACGCCATTCCCAACCCAGCAATTCGCAATTTCCGTCGCCGCCGAGTTTCTTACAGTTCGTCGAGCGGACTGCCGATCTTGCCCTGCAGCGCTTTGA
>JBPCQC010000069.1:0-24795 GCA_050998515.1 Verrucomicrobiales bacterium | reverse complement strand
GAGCGGCGACGTGCGAATCAGCCCTTCGTCCTCGAGACGTTTGAGACTTCGCCGCGAGCTCTGAGAGTCGTCGCGAAGGTCGTGAAGATCGCTTTCGGCAACGACGCGGAACGCACCGATGGTCGCCAGCGCGCGGCTCTCGGTCCCGTCGATTTCGTAGACGCGGTCGCGGTCGCGAACTGGTCGGCGCTCACCTCCGTGCGGCAGGTCGAGGTCCTTCGTGAAGACGTCGCGCGAGTCATGATCGCGAGCATCGTGGGAGTCCCCACTGCCGCGGCTTCCCCGATCGCGATCGCGGGAGTCTTCACGGTCGCGGTCACTCACCCAACGTGGGTCGTACCTGTCCAACATGTTGCTGGTTCCCTCCGAGCAGCGATTCGATATGCTTTGCCCCGGGGCGACCACACTCAAGGCCGCGGACCGCAGTATGGCGGTAGGTGGTCACGCCTTCAATTCACCTTCCGGTGCGTTCGGGCGTTGTCGGGCGGTGTGTGTTGGGTTGACGTTTGTAGACTCAGTGATGAAGATGGGCCGCATCACGGGCGTCAACGTCCTGCGGGTGCACGACGCCCGAGATAGCGACCGAAATTGGAGTCAAGAGAATGCGTTGGGTAGCACCAGCTGAGAAAGACGCGGGGACGGACACCCTCGAAAAACGGCTGTGGGACGCGGCGGACCAACTTCGCGCCAATTCTGGCCTGAGCGCCGCGCAGTACTCGCAGCCTGTTCTCGGCCTCATTTTCCTGCGGTTCGCAGAAGCGCGGTTCACCATCCGGCGCGCGGCCCTGGAGAGCCAGGCAAAGAGCTCACGCCGCGGGTCCAGGCTCGACGATGCCTCGGCGTACCACGCCGAGGGAATTTTGTACCTGGAGCCGGCGGCGAGGTTCGACCACCTGCTCAAGCTCCCAGAGGGTGCCGCTGTTGGCGAAGCAGTGAACGCCGCCATGCGCGCCATCGAGCGGGACAACCCGCAGCTCGCCGGGGTGCTGCCAAAGACGTACGAGATCTTCACGAGCACGCTGCTGAAGGAGCTGCTGAAGAAGGTCTCGGAAATTCCGGCTGCCCTCGACTACGACGCGTTCGGCCGCATCTACGAGTACTTTCTCGGCGAGTTCGCCCGCACGGAAGGCCAGAAGGGCGGCGAGTTCTACACGCCCAGCTCCATCGTCCGTCTTCTCGTGGAGGTGATCGAGCCGTTTCAGGGGCGAATTCTCGATCCCGCCTGTGGCTCTGGCGGCATGTTCGTGCAGAGCGCGCGGTTCGTCGCCGAGCACAAGAAGAACCCGGCCTCTGAGCTGTCGATCCACGGCCAGGAGAAGACAGCAGACACCACCAAACTGTGCCGTATGAACCTGGCGATCCATGGTCTTGAAGGCGACATCCGTCAGGCGAACAGCTATTACGAGGACCTCCACGATGCGACGGCGAAGTTCGACTTCGTCCTCGCTAATCCACCCTTCAACGTCAACGCGATCGACAAGGAGCGTCTGGAGGGGGATGTGGGGCCGGGACGTCGTTTCCCGTTCGGGCTACCCCGCGCGGACAACGGCAACTACGTTTGGATCGAACTCTTCTACTCCGCGCTGAACGAGCGGGGGCGCGCGGGGTTTGTGATGGCGAACTCTGCCGCGGATGCGCGTTCCTCGGAGATGGAGGTCCGCCGTCAGCTGATTCAAGCGCGAGCCGTCGACGTCGTTGTGGCAGTCGGCACGAACATGTTTTACACGGTGACGCTGCCGTGCACACTCTGGTTTGTCGATCGAGGTAAGGCAGGTACCCTACGAGCGGACGACGTGTTGTTTATCGACGCCAGGCACGTTTACCGTCAGGTCGATCGCGCTCATCGAGATTGGACCGAAGGGCAGCTGGTCTTCCTCGCGAACATTGTTCGACTTTATCGAGGACAGACAACCGGGTTTCCATCGGGAGCTGAAGGTGGTCGGGCCAAGTTGGAGGAGTGCTTCAGCAGCGAACCGAAATACGCCGATGTGCCCGGTCTGTGCAGACGAGTACCCATCAGCGAAGTGGAGGCGAATGGCTGGAGTTTGAACCCGGGGCGCTATGTCGGTGTCGCGCCGGGCGAGGAGGTGAGTGACGAAGACTTCAAGGAACGCCTTGGGACGCAGGCCGAGGAATTCGTAACCCTGAGCGCCGCCGCGAAAGCACTTGAAGAGAAGATTGCGCGTAACGTGGCGGAGATTCTGCTTACATGACCTCAGTTGAATGGCCGGAACGGAGGCTCGGTGGCGTTGTCACGTTAAAGCGTGGATACGATCTTCCAGTACAGGATCGAACACCTGGCGACTTCCCAATCGTGTCCTCCTCTGGCGTTACCGGCTTTCACGCCGTTCCGAAGGTGAAGGGACCTGGCGTGGTGACGGGCCGATACGGCACGCTTGGCGAAGTCTTCTACATTTGCGAAGATTTTTGGCCCCTCAATACGAGTCTGTACGTGCAGGATTTCAAGGGCAATGACCCAAGGTTCGTGGCGTACTTTCTTGGACATCTCGATTTGGGCTCCCGCAACGCAGCGGGAGCAGTGCCTGGCGTCAATCGGAATCACCTGCACGCGATGGCTGTGCGTGTCCCATACGTGCCGGAGCAGCGCCGAATCGCGGAGACACTGGCAGCCTACGACGACCTCATTGAGAAGAACTTGCGCCGCATGCGGATTCTCGAAGAGATGGCGCGCGCGCTGTACTGCGAGTGGTTTGTCGACCTCCGTTTTCCCGGACACGAACGGACCGCCGTCTCAAGAACCCATCAACGGTCGTTACCGAACGATTGGAGTTTTGCGAAGCTGAAAGATCTTGCGCTGGTTAACCAAGCCCAAGTCGACACGAAGGCACCGCCGAAGCGCATTCTGTACATCGACATCGCGTCTGTCGCTACAGGCACCATAAGGGAGGTGACCCCGTTCGCATTCGAGGATGCACCCGGCCGAGCCAGAAGGATTGTCAAGCACGGCGACATTCTCTGGTCCTGCGTGCGGCCCAACCGTCGATCTCATGTACTCATGCTGAACCCGGAGCTCGACACTGTTGCTTCGACTGGATTCGCCGTGTTGACGGCCACGAAAGTTCCGTACACGTTCCTGTATCAGGCGACGACGACAGACGGGTTCGTCGCCTATCTCACGAATCACGCGACGGGTGCTGCGTATCCGGCAGTCACTGCCCGGACTTTTCAAGACGCCGAAATCTTGGTGCCGCCCGAGCCCTTGCTCAGGCAGTTCGCCGAGGTCACAGTGCCTCAGGCGGAGTTGATCGCGCTTCTGCAGCGACAGAATGGCAACCTCCGTCAGACACGCGATCTGCTACTTCCACGGTTGCTGTCTGGACAGCTCAGCCTTGCTGAAGTCGACGATAGTCCAGTGCTGCTGACGGAGTCTGAAACCGTTCCCGGCTAGGAATTCAAGCCTTCCTGTTAAATGTTCTCGAAATATGCTATGTTCACGATGTTGTGAACATGGCCTCGCACGCGAACATAAGCCGCAGGTACCATTCAGCTCTCGAGCGCGACCTCGCCCAAGTCCTGAGCGAGCTGCTGAGCTCTGTGCCGTGGCTTCAACGTTGGCGCATTGAGTCCGGCGAGGCAGGACGCCCAGAGTGGGATCTGGTAGCCTCCGGCCCGGTTTCCGTTGGCGGAAAGGGTGTTCTCTGCGTCGAATGCAAGAGCATCAATTTCCAGCCGAGCCAGTTCTCCGGCTTGCTCGACCGGCGATGTCCGGCGCCAAAGAACGCAGCGTCTGCAAAGATACTCGCGATGCCACGGGTGTCTCCCCGGATGGCTGCGCTCTGCCAGGAATACGGTTGGAGCTGGTACGACCTTGCGGGGAACTGTCGACTTGAGATCCCTGGCATCCTCCTGATCGAGCGATCTGGGAACGAGCCGGTCAAGACGCAGCCGCGCAGCGGGGCCAACCTCAGTACGCCCCAAGCCGCCCGCGTCGTTCGCGCGCTGCTTGCTCCTGAGAACGCCGGCCAGCGATGGACGCAGCGGGATGTCGTCGCTCACTTCGCGCACCTAGTGCCGCGAGTTCCGGCGCCGAGCCTTGCCCTCGTGAACAAAGTTGTCCAGCACCTCCGCGACCAGGCTTTTCTGGAACAGCTTCCGAATCGCGGCTTCCGCGTTCGAGATTTCGAAGGGCTGCTTCAGGCGTGGAGCGCAGCGTATCGATTCGACCGTCACACGCGTCGCCCGCATTTCACGCTTCTGCAGGGACGCGCTCTACAAGACAGGCTTCGCGCGCTTGATCCGAAGGCCGAGGGCCGTCTCGCGTACGCGGCCTTCTCTGCCGCAGACCTGCAGGCGCCAGCCGTGCGCCAGCCTCGCACCTGGCTGTACCTCGATCCGAACATCGAGCACGATTTCCAGTCTGCCGTCGAAGCGAAGCCTGTCGATTCCGGCGAGAACCTCGTCGTGCTGATTCCCGACGATGCCGGGGTGTTCTATCGAGCGGAGGTGGGCAGCAACCGGTTGGCGTGCACGAACGCAGTGCAGACCTACGTGGACCTCGCGCACGCAGGCGGTCGCGGCGAAGAGGCCGCGGACGCGATCCTCCAGCAACGGCTCAAGCCGGCGTGGTCCGCCGCGACGAAATGAGTCCCGAACCGCTACATGAAGGCGACTACACCGACCGGCAGGTCGAAGCCGCCCGCCGTGTGCTCGTCGACGTCGGTCAGGTCTTGGGCTCCTTCCGTGACGCAATAGTGGTCGTCGGTGGGTGGGTGCCGGATCTCCTTTTTCCAGACGCGGATCCCAGGCACGTTGGAAGTATCGACGTCGATCTGGCGCTCGATGCCGTCAAGCTCGGCGACGGTCGGTATGCCGAACTTCTGAAGCTCCTGCTCGACACCGGCCGATACGACCAGGGTGACAAGGACTTTCAGCTGGTGACGACCGTGGATCTCGGCGACGGCGAGGTGCCAGTGAGGGTTGAAGTTGAGTTCCTGGCTTCCTCCGACGTGAAATTGAAAAAGAACCACCCCAAGCTTGTAGAGGGTTTCCGGGTGCTGCGGTTTCCGGCCTGCGCCGCCGCATTCGAACACCCGGAGAGCATCGAATTCGAGGGGCAGATGATCTCCGGCGCGACGAACACGGTGCGGCTCCAGGTCGCCTCGCTCCCGGACTTCATCATCATGAAAGCCCATGCGCTGGCGGGCCGGGACAAACCGAAGGATGTCTATGACCTCTGCTATTGTCTCGACGAGTATCCGGACGCCATCGGGGCTGTGGCCGGGGAATGGCGGTCTCGCCGTGAGGCTCCGCTCGTTGCCGCGTCGATCGAAATCCTGAGGGAGAAATTCAAGGCCGTCGATCACTATGGTCCGCAGCAGCTCGCCATCTTTCACGATTCGACCGATGACGCCGAACGCGCCATGCACGCACGGCGTGCGTTCGAGCTTATCCAGAAGCTGCTGAGCCTCCTGTAGCCCCGATGTCACCCCACCCCTACACGGAGGACCAACTCGTCGAACAACCCGCGATTGCCCTGCTCGCGGAGTTGGGCTGGACGACGGCCAACGCTCTCGACGAGGTGCTTGGGCTCGAGGGGACGTTTGGGCGCGAGACGAAAAGCGACGTCGTCCTGGCCGCACATCTCAGGGCAGCGCTGGTCCGCCTGAATCCCGACGCGCCTGCCGAGGCCATCACCGCAGCGATCGATCAACTCGTCACCGATCGTTCTGCGATGAGTCTTGTCGCCGCGAATCGGGACGTGTACCTGCTGCTGAAGGAAGGCGTCCCCGTCTCGGTGCGGGAGCCAGAGCGGGGCGGCCAGCGAACCCTGCGAGTTCGCGTCATCGACTGGCAGAACACCGCAAACAACGACTTCCTGTTCGTCAGTCAGTTCAGCATTATGGGATCGCTCTACACCTGCCGGCCGGATCTCGTCGGGTTCGTCAACGGCCTGCCCCTGATCGTGATCGAGCTGAAGAAGCCAGGCGTGCCCGCAAAACAGGCGTTCGACGAGAACATCACCAGCTACAGGCACGAACAGAACGGAGTACCGCCACTCTTCTGGTACAACGTGTTCGTCATCGCGTCGAATGGTACCGAGAGCCGGGTGGGGTCATTGACGGCGGACTGGGAGCGCTTCTTCGAGTGGAAGCGGGTCGAGCGAGAGGACGAACCACGTCGCGTGTCGCTGGAGGTGATGCTGCGTGGCGTCGCCGAGCCCAAACGCCTGCTGGACCTGCTCGAGAACTTCGCCCTCTTCTCCGAGCACAAGACCGGCTACGTCAAGATCCTGGCGCAGAACCATCAGTTCTTGGGCGTGAACAACGCGATTGGGTCCATGCTTCAGGCTAGAAGCGCCGGTCACGGTCGCGCGGGAGTGTTCTGGCAGACACAAGGCTCGGGCAAGAGCCTCGCCATGGTGTTCTTCGCGCAGAAGGTGCTCCGGCGAGTGCCCGGCAATTGGACGTTCGTGGTCGTCACCGACCGCACCGAGCTCGACGACCAGATCGCCCGCACGTTCAAGGATACCGGCGCGGTCTCGGACGCCGACAGCAAGTCGTGTCACGCGGGAAGCGGCGCACATTTGCGCCAGCTGCTCACCGAGAATCACCGGTACGTCTTCACGCTGATCCACAAGTTCCAGACGCCGGAGCTGCTCTGCGATCGTCCCGACGTCGTTGTCCTCACAGACGAGGCGCACCGGAGCCAGTACGACACGCTGGCGCTGAACATGCGGTCGGCGCTGCCGAACGCCCTGTTCATCGCGTTCACGGGAACGCCGCTGATTGCCGGGGAAGAGCGCACGCGCGAGGTCTTCGGCGACTACGTCTCGATATACGACTTCCAGCAGTCGGTCGAGGACGGCGCCACGGTCCGCCTGTTCTACGAGAATCGGACACCCGAACTTCGGCTTCAGAACCCCACGCTGAACGACGACATCTATGCCTTCGTCGAGGCAGCGGAGTTGGATGAGGATCAGGAGAAGCGACTCGAACAGGAACTCGGTCGACAGTACCACCTGATCACGCGTGACGACAGGCTCGACACCATCGCCAAGGACATCGTCCGTCACTTCCTCGGCCGGGGCTTCCAGGGCAAGGCGATGGTCGTCTCCATCGACAAGGCAACTGCGCTGCGGATGCACGACAAGGTTCAGACCCACTGGCGGGCTGAGCGCGCGCGGGTCGAGACGGAGCTTGCGAAGGCGCGCTCTTACGCATCGAAGCTCGATCCGGGCGCGGTCGCTGATCTGGAAGATCGACTTCGCGTCCTGACCACGACGGACATGGCCCTGGTCGTCTCGCCCGCGCAGAACGAGATAGAGCAGATGCGCCAGCTCGGTCTGGACATCGCGCCGCACCGCAGGCGGATGAACGAGGAGGCTCTCGACGACAAGTTCAAGGATCCGGACGATCCACTGCGCCTCGTCTTCGTTTGCGCGATGTGGCTCACCGGATTCGATGCGCCGAGCTGCTCGACGATCTACCTCGACAAGCCGATGCGGAACCACACGCTGATGCAGACCGTCGCGCGCGCGAACCGCGTGTTTCCTGGCAAGCACAGTGGCCTCATCGTGGACTACGCGAACGTCTTCGCCTCCCTCGAGAAAGCCTTGGCCATCTACGGCAAGGGGACGGGCGGTGCAACGCCCGTGCGCGATAAACGCGAGCTCGTGGAGGATCTGCGCCGCGCGCTGGATGCGGCCCTTGTTTACTGTCTGGGCCACGGCGTGGACGTCCCGGCCATTGCGGCGTCGCCCACCGGCAACCTGAGTCGCCTGACCGCACTCGCCGATGCCGTGGACCGCCTCATCGCGCCGGATCCGGTTCGCAAGGACTTCCTGGCTCACGAGCGGCTCGTGCACGCCCTCTATCAGGCCGTGAAGCCCGATCCGGTCGTCGCCGAGTTCGCCGCCCGGGTCGCCTGTCTCGCCGTTATCGGAGCGGAGATCCGACAGCGCACCAATCCCGGCCCGGCAGACATCTCGGCGGTCATGTCTCAGATCAACGACTTACTCGACGCGTCCATCGAGGCCGACGGCTTCCGGATTCCGATGGTGCGGGAACGGCCTGGCCCTCCGTATGGGGTCATTGACATCTCGGCAATCGACTTCGCAGCGCTGGCGAAGCGCTTCGAGAAGACGCAGCGGAAGAACGTCGAGATCGAGCGTCTCAAGCTGGCGGTCCGGGCGCAGCTGGAGAAGATGGTCCAGGCCAACCCGACGCGCGTCGATTACCTGGCCAAGTTCGAGGAGCTGATCGAGACGTACAACAACGGCAGTCGCAACATCGACGACCTGTTCCGCGACCTCCTCGCACTGACGCAGGCCCTGACGGAGGAGCAACAGCGCCACGTGCGCGAACAACTGTCGGAGGAAGAGCTAACGGTTTTCGACCTCTTGACGAGACCGGGACCGGACCTCAGCCCTGAGGAACGCGAGGAGGTCAAGAAGGTGGCGCGGCACATCCTCGAGCGGGTTCGGCAGGCGCTGGTACTGAACTGGCGTCAGAAGGCGCAGGCCAGGGCACGGGTCAAGCTTGTCATCGAGGACACGCTTGACGAGGGGCTGCCGCGTGCGTACACGCCTGAGCTGTACACGACGAAATGCTCTCGCCTGTTCGAACACGTATACGAGAGGTTCGCGTAGCATCACGTTCGCTCAATGTTGCTTCAACGGACGAAAAGCGCCGCCGTCGCGGTCGCGACTCGACGCGCATCCGGCCCCATGCCGACTGCATGGAAGACTGAATTCAAGGAACCGGAATGTTCACTACTGACGCAGGCTTCGAAGACGAAGTGAGACGGATCGCGAGGCTTCTCTGGCCTCGCGCCGAGTTTGGCGGCGCGGAGATGCGTGGCGGCCGCGAACGCGATGGCATCTTCGAGACGGAAGAATTCATTCAGGTCGTAGAGTGCACGGTTTCGCGCGCCAAGCAGAAGGCGTTCGAAGATTTCGAGAAGATCAGCAAGCTAATTCGGCAGGCAGAAGCAAGGCAGCCGCACAAGTTCTGCAAGGGGTGGTTCGTCACGCTCAATGAGCCAACGGCAGATCAGCGGTCGGTCTTCGCGAAAGCGAAGGGCCGCGTGGTGGCTGTGTCGTTCGACCAGTTTCGTTCGAGGCTCATTGACGCGAGAAGCTACCTGACACTCAGGGGCAAGTATCCATTTGGGAGCGTCCGTGATCCGGCAACAGGGGATGCTCAAACTCATTGCCGCTATTGACGTCGCACAGCGGCGGTTCAGGTCGCAAATCAATCGACGTGATCGTGGTCGCTGCTGGTGCCTCATAGCCATTAACGTGGAATCAGCGCCTTCAAACTATTTGATGGTTGACGGTTGAGTGCCGAGAGATTCGAAGTTCGGAGTTGGCGAAGTGCCTTTTGATTTGCTCTCGACTCTCAACGACTAACTCTTCAACGATTTCTTATGTTCTCCCGCCTCTTCGCTCCGAAAAACCTGCTCAACTGGCTGTTGATTTTTGTACCCATCGCGGTCGGCCTCGAGCTGGCGCATGCCAGTCCTGTTGCCATCTTCATTACCTCTGCCATCGCCATCATACCGTTGGCCGGCTGGATGGGCCGGGCCACCGAGCATCTTGCCGAGAAAATGGGCGAAGGCATCGGCGGTCTGCTCAACGCAACCTTTGGCAACGCCGCCGAACTGATCATCGCGTTGATGGCCTTGAAAAAGGGCTACATCAACGTCGTGAAGGCTTCCATCACGGGATCGATCATTGGCAACGTGCTCCTGGTGCTGGGCGCGAGCGCGTTGATGGGCGGTCTGAAGTACAAGTCACAGAAGTTCAACAAAACGGCGGCATCACTTGGTTCGACGCTGCTCGCCCTTTCAGGTATCGCGCTAATCATGCCAGCCATGTTCCACTGGCTGGCCGGTCCCGGCGGCGCGGCCCACGAAGGCGATCTGAGCCTCGAGATTTCCATCGTTCTTTTCTGTGTTTACATCCTGAGCCTCCTTTTCACTTTGCGCACGCACGCGCATCTCTACGTCGCCGAGCACGATGCCACCGAAGAAGAGGCCATCGGAACTCAGGGGTGGAGCCGGGGAAAATCCCTTGTCGTTTTGCTGATCGCGACAGCCCTGGTGGCGCTCATGAGCGAATTCCTTGTCGGGGCGGTGGATGCAGCCTCGGAGGCTCTCGGGCTGACACAGGTATTTGTAGGGGTCATCCTCGTGGCCATCGTCGGCAATGCCGCTGAACACTCGACGGCCGTTCTCGTAGCCATGAAAAACAAGATGAATCTGTCGATGAATATCGCCATCGGATCTTCCATGCAGATCGCGCTTTTCGTCGCCCCCGTGCTTGTATTCGCGGGCTACTTCTTCGGGCAACCGATGGATCTGATCTTCACCCCGATGGAAGTGATCGCGGTCGTCGTGGCAGTCGCCATCACGACTCAAATCGCCCAGGACGGCGAATCAAACTGGATGGAAGGCGTCCTGCTCATTGCGGTTTACGCGATCCTTGGCCTTACGTTTTATTGGCTTCCGGAGTGATGAGGCCAATTTCCGCGGCAGGTCCCTGATTTGAAAGATATTCGGTTTGGAGGACAACCCGCCGACTTTTCAGATTGATAATTAAAAATTCCAAAGTATGTCCAGGCCATAGTCGTGTCGACCTCCGAGCCACTCCTGCATTTCGTTTGCGCTCACTGCCATGCTGATCTCACGGTGCCGGCCCGTTTGTCCGGTATCCAGGGACCTTGTCCCATTTGCTTCTACCACATTTCGGCTCCGCAGACGGCGCCGCCACCGCGCACAACCGAGTGCGGTCGAGTTCCCGCCCCGCTCGAAGGCGCAGGCGCGTCGGTGGGAAGGGACGCGTGCCTTGGGATCCCGCTTGCGCGTTCTCTTCCAAATTCAAGCCGCGAGTCGAGTCCGGGCGATGAGGCCGCGGCTGGGGCTACGGCCGCCCGTGAGGCTTTCGGAAGCTACACCGTGCGTTGCCCCAGTCGGGAAGAGCGTCGCCTGCGTTCACAACAGCAGATAAAACTTAGGCGAAGACAACTGACGGTGGTCGTGGGCACGTTGATGATTGGCGCGCTTACCGTTCTTTTGATTCCGGTGCTATGGGCTAGTCAGTTGAAGCGAGCGGGTGGGGCCGCGCGGAATGGCCAGGCGAGCCGGCCGGGTGTCTCGAGTAAAGATGGAGTCCGCCACCGGAACGAAGCGGGGGCGGGGTTGGACGTCCTGGCCGAGCAGAAAAAGGAAAATGGGCGTCAACAGGCGGCTCTTTTGTCAGCACAACAGGCGGTCCTGCGTTTCTTGCAAGCCTCCCAATGGCTGGAAGCCAGAACTTTTTTGCATCCGCCGGCGAACCAGTGGGATCGCCCGCCGCGTTGGTTCGTGCCGGAAATGTGGGTGCCGATCAGCAAGCAGCCTCTCGAGTTGATGCAATCCCGACGGAACCCTGCCGGAGGATTTTTTTCGAGCTGGCAGGCGGTCCTTAAGAATGCCCAACGTCTGACTTTCCTGGTGGATGCGGGTGAGGAGGGGTCCCGCCTGCGTTGGCAGGCCATCGAACAGCAGATCGAGGGTGGGTTGGCTCGCTTCAGCCGTGCCTCGGGCGCTTCGCGAGGAGAATTTTATGTCCGTCTCTCGCCAAGGGACAGAAGCGGGCAGCGAGGCGATCCTGATTTAATCGTCAAGGTCTCCTCTCCATTTGGAGGAGCGGACGAATGTTTTTTTGACGCGGTCATAACCGGGGTGGGAGGAGATGCCGATCATTGGCGCAATCTATTGAATATCAGCGCTCCTCGCGAGACGACGGCCAGGCTTTCGTGGTCCCGGCGCACAGGAAGTCAACCCACCGCCACCGTCGAACCGCTCGCCACTGGTCAGTGGGAATCACGCTCTTCCACCGTGGCTGTGACCCGATGATCGGACGTGCGAGACCAAAAACTACCAAAATACTCCTTAATTTCCGAATAAGGACTTGCACCCCGGACGGAAATCTTCCAGAATCTGACAAATTTGTGTGGACAATTTGCCCACTTTCGGGTTAAAGACTCCCCACAACGTCAATCTCGATACAACGAACAACCCAAACCGGATGAAAAAACCAACCTTGTCTCTCGCTCTGGCCTTACTGGCCGCTGGTTTCGCTACCGCAGTCAATGCGGAGACCACCAAAGACGCATGCGCCTCACTGAGTACCACGGTGAAGGAGGAAGTATCCGCAAAGCCAGAACAGGTTTTGGTGATCATTTCCGAAAAAATTGCAGCCAACCCGAGCTGTGCCTGTGAGATCGTTCAAGCCGCCATTAAAGCCTCGAAGGCTGAAGCAGACTTGGTCGGTGAAATTGTCTTTACCGCAGTGAGCGCGGCTCCCGCCGAGTCGACCACCATTGCTGAGTGCGCCGTCGCCGTCTCACCGCAAGCCTCGGAAACCGTGAAATCCGCCCTACAGCGGGCCATGTCTGACAAAAATCCGGTTGGCAAAAGCGTCGACAAAGGCGTTGTCGCTCAGGACACGCAAAGTGATCTGGGCGATTTCGGTCTGAGCCCGGTCAATATTGGCGGCGTCTATCTGGTCTATCCTGGTGGCGGTGCCATCGGTTCGCGGCTCAAACGCGTTAACGGCAGACTTGTCCTCATCGGCCCGGACGGAGAAACAGTGTTCGTCGAAGAGGGGACCGTGCCCGAAAGAGACCGTCCGCTGCGCCGCCCGCGCCCCATCATCATCAGGGTTCCAGTTCCATCACCGACCGCCGGAACCCCCTAGCTGATAAATATCTCAGCCTAAACGACTCTAAAAAAGCTTCCCCGGTTTGCGGGGAAGCTTTTTTTGTGTCCCGATCCAGTTAGGCTTTCGCTGTGGCCGCCCGAAAAAAGCATTCTGAGGCGCCGAAGCTGGAGAATATCCATGCTGTCATCGGCAGCGATGAGGCACGCGTCAAAGAAGCGTCCCTCGAATTAACGAAAAAGCATTTGCCGCCGGGTGCGAGCGACTTCAGCCTCGAGACACTGGATGGACGCGCGGAGAATGCCGATCACGCAGCGCGGATTTGCAATCAGGTGATCGAAGCCCTGCAGACCCTGCCTTTTTTCGGAACTGGAAAAGTAGTGTGGCTGCGAGGCGCCAATTTTTTGGTCGATACCGTGACCGGCGGAGCGGGCACCACCCTTGAAGCGGTCGACAGAATGCTGCAAGTCATCGAGGGCGGGTTGCCAGCGGACGTCCATTTTATTCTTAGCGCGGGAGCGGTGGACAAACGCCGCACGTTTTTCCTGCGACTCGAGAAAATTGCCCATGTCCAGATCTTCGACTTGCCCGATCCCGGCCAACGGGGGTGGGAAGCTCAGGTAGAAACCATGATATTGGATCGGGCGGCAAAGGCTGGCCTCACTTTCGACCCGGACGCACTCGAACTATTCGCCTTGCTGGCCGGCGAGCGAACCCAAAACATCCTGTCGGAACTGGAAAAAATCGATCTGTTTCTCGGAACCGCGCAACGAGTCGTCACGGTCGATATCGTGCGCGAGCTTGTCCCGCTGACGCGCGCGGGCGTTGTATTCGAAGTGGGCAACGCGATCGGTCGCCGAGAGGCCCGGCGGGCGCTGGAATTGTTGGATCGACTGCTCGATCAGGAGGACAAACCGATGACCATTCTCCTAGCCGCCATCGTTCCAAAAATGCGGAATTTGGTGCTCGGTCGGGAGATTGCCGAGCGTTTGCGCTGGCCGCCTGGAGCGTCGGATTACCGTCGATTTCAGGCCGCGCTGGAAAATTTGCCCCCTGAAGAAACAGCGCACCTGCCGCGGAAAAAAGACGGCGCCCTCAACGCTTATCCGCTCTTTTTAGCAGCCCAGGAGAGCGAGCGATTCAGCGTCAGTGAGTTGCGCGCCGGCTTGCAGGCATGCCTTAAGGCCAATCATCGCCTCGTCACTACTTCCCTCGATCCCCACGTCGTGCTTAGCCAGTTGATAGTCGAGCTGACCGCCACGAAACTCGGCCGCGGCGCCGCCTGATTTTTCTTTTGCATGAAACCTTTTGCGTGGTTTTTCCCCGCCTGTTTGGTTGGGGTCGTGAGCGGGATCGCCGCCGGTTTTTGCGGCGTTGGGGGCGGCATCGTGATGGTGCCGGCCTTTACCCAATGGTTCGGATTGACCCAGCAACAGGCGATTGCCACGTCGCTGGCCGTGATCATTCCTACTTCCATTGTCGCCACCACCCAGAACGCTCGCGGTGTCGGACTGATTGATTGGAAGCTGGCGCTCGCCACCGCCATCGGGGCTTGCCTGACCGCCTGGCTCGCCGCCGATTGGATGAAACGTCTGAGCAACATCACCTTGACCAGGATTTTTGCCGTCTTGTTGATCGCCGTCGGCCTGCGTTTGCTCTTTGCCAAGGGCCGTTGAAAAAATCGGGCCCGCGCGCCCCTTGGCGACGTGGACCCGATTACCCCCAAACCTGAAAATCAGGCGAAGTGTAGGAAAAATCGTGTTCGCCCGCAAGCACAACCTGACCAATTTTTTGAATTTTGTGGCCAAAGTCATTCCCCATCCGCTCGAACTTTCGCTGGCGCCGGAAGAAGTGTCGCAATGCCTGCGCGCAAGGGACGGTTTTGTCTGGCTGGATAGCTCGAATTATTTGGAGTCGGGCCGGCCTGCACGGTCGCTTTTGACGGCACGGCCAGAGGCCGTCTTAACGGGCCACATTTCCGACGTGTCTCTGCTGCGTGAAGCCCTCAACTCCCTACCCGCGCAGCGTGCCGTGGATTTGGGTCTACCGATGGGTGGCCTTTTTGGGTTCGTCGAGTTTTCGGGGCGCTTTTGCTTCGGCCTGTATCCCCATGTCCTCATTTACGATCACTCGACTCAACGGTGGATCGAGGTGGGAACGATTAGCGAGGCGTTCGAAACTGGCATTCAGGTGTGCGACACGATTCCAGCGCTCGATTTCGCGTCCCAGATGCAGCGAGAGCAGTTTATTCACATCATTCGTCGGGCCATCGATTACATCGCTGCTGGGGATATTTATCAAGTGAACCTGGCGCAGCAGTTCCTTAGCGCATGGCCGCCGGGGGCAGATGCTTTTCGGTTTTACCAGAGACTGCGGCATTTTTCGCCCGCTCCACACGCGGCGTTCCTAGATCTGGGCGGAAAGCAGGTTTTGTCCGCATCACCCGAACTTTTTCTGCGCATGAGTGGCCGCACAATCATAACTCGCCCGATTAAGGGAACGCGGCCGCGCAAGCGCGAGCCGCAGGAAGATGAACGCTCGGCTTACGAGCTTCTTACCTCCGCCAAGGAGATCGCCGAGTTGATCATGATCACCGACCTCGAGCGAAACGATCTCGGCCAGGTTTGCGATTACGGCACTGTCCTGGTTCCCGAGCTGCTTAAGCTGCAGCGCTTCGAGCAGGTTTTTCACCTCAGCTCAACCGTCCAGGGAACACTTCGGAGTGACGTCGACCATCTCGCCGCGCTGCAAGCGTGTTTTCCCGGCGGCTCGATCAGTGGTGCCCCGAAAAGGCGGGCCTTGGAAGTTATTGCTGAACTCGAGACAACTCAGCGTGGGCTTTATACCGGAGCCATTGGTTACATCGGAGCAGGCGGAGAAAGCCAATTCAACATCGCAATCCGCACGGCCGTGGCCGAGGAAGACCGCATGCATTTTCATACCGGCGCAGGAATCGTTTCGGATTCCGTACCGGACCGGGAGTATGAAGAGACATGGGACAAGGCAGCGAGCATTCTCGGCGCGGTCGCGTGGCGGCCGTAGGTTCTACCCGCCTGGCTCGCCCCTGCTCAGCACATCCTCCTCTTCAGAGTTTCCCCTTGAGTGCAGACGACGGTGAAAAACGCACGCTCCTGGAGGCTTTGATTTTTATCGCCTCACCTGTTTTCGGATTCCGGCCTTTGCGGGCAGCTCGCTGGCTGACCCTGAAAGTGCCAAAGCCGATCAGTTGCACGGTCTTGTCCTTGCGGATACCTGCTGAGATTGCTGAGAGAACCGCGTCAACGGATTCGGCGGCAGCCTTCCGCGTGGTTTCCTTGCGGGTGTTTTTGAGGACAGCCTCGATGAGTTCCGCTTTGTTCATGATGCGTGGTGGAGATGAGTTATTGATGATAGGTTCCGCAATGTGCGCTGCGTTTTTAGAAAAAAGCCCGCAATTGTCAATCCTTCGTTGAAAAAATCCTGTCTCCGGTTTTCCATTATCTGCGGATCCTCCAGCCATGTCTGCGCCTGCTGAAGTTCCAGCGCATTTGCTCCGCCTGCCGGTCATCGATCCCAAGGCATTTATTGCGCGGAGTGCGGATGTGCTCGGCGATGTCACGATCGGTGAAGACGCCAGCGTGTGGTACCACGCGGTGTTGCGGGGAGACATCAATCGCATCGTTGTGGGTCCGCGCAGCAACGTTCAGGACGGCGCCATCATCCATCTGGCGGATGACTATGGCGCTATGTTGGGCGAGCTGGTGACCGTCGGCCACAAGGCCATCGTCCACGCCTGTACGATTGATAATGAAGTGCTCATTGGCATGGGATCGATCATTCTTGATGGCGCCGAGATTGGAGCACGTTCGATCATTGGCGCCGGGGCTCTCGTTACCATGCACACGAAAATTCCTCCTGGCTCGCTGGTCGTTGGTTCTCCGGCGAGAGTGCGGCGCAGCCTCTCCCTCCAAGAGCAGGCCGAGGTGAAAACCTGGGCCGAGAAATACGTGGTCCTGTCGCGCCATTACCTTGCTCTCGGCCTGGGGCGCACCTAAACTGCCACACCTTCCCCGATGCCGCACTCGGTCATTCAAGCTGAAGTCAAAGCTGTCATTCCCGCCAGCGGGGGGTGCGCGGTTTTCCTGGGCAACGATGAAAAAGTCTTCGTCATTTACGTCGACCAAATGGTTGGCATGGCAATTATGATGGCAATGCGAGAGGTGCCCAAGGAACGACCATTGACACACGACCTCATTGTCAACGTTTTTGCGGCTTACGGCGCCAAGCTCGAACGCATCGTCATCAACGATTTCCAGGACAATATCTATTACGCGAGACTGATCCTGAGCGCCGAGAACGAGCTTCACCAGCGTAAGATCATGGAAATTGACGCGCGGCCCAGTGATTGCCTGGCATTGGCCATCCGGCTCAAATCCGCCATTTATGTCAGCCGCAAGGTGTGGGAAAACGCGAGCGACGATTCACACGTCCTGCGTTCCATGCAAGAGCGCGGCCGCACGGGCACCGAAGACGATGATGAATCGCCATTGCTCGGTGAGTAGTAACATTTGATTTCACCGCATGCCTGACGAACACGTCCAGTGGGAACGCGTCTCAAGCCAACCCGCGGCAAAAGGCGATTTTCAGCCGCGTCAAACGACCGCTGATCTTAGCCGCGCCAGCTTGAAAGAAAACCCCCATCGCTACGAAGCCGAGTATGACCGGCTGCTCTTGCGTTGGAGCATCGCCATCCTGCTGCTTCTCACGATGATCATTCTGCTCGTCTGGCAGATCTGGTTTGCGTAATCTTCCCCAAACTTTCTCCCATGTGAGACAAAGTTTGGGAGCCGGTCCCATCGGCTCGCCTCGACAGCGGAGGGTGGATTGGCTGAGCGCGGGTCGCGGCGTCCCAGGGGCGCCGCTATGGGCGCAGTTCCTGGATGGCCGCCGCCATGTTCTTTGCGCCAAAGACGGCGGTCCCAGCCACCAGAACGTTCGCCCCGTTTGCCACCGCAATCTGCGCCGTCGGGGGATAGATGCCGCCATCAACCTCGATGTGAAACCGATAGCCTTTGGTTTCCCGCACCTGGCGTGCCGCGGAGCACTTGGGCATCGTTTCTTTCAGGAATGCCTGTCCTCCGAATCCTGGGACAACCGTCATTACCAGCAACAGATCAATAAGCCCGAGATACGGTTCAACCGAAGCAAAATCGGTGTCGGGTTTCAAAGCCAGGCCGCAGCGGACCCCTGCGTCGCGAATCCGCCTCAAGGTGTCCGCCACGTCATGGTCAGCTTCGACATGCACGGTGATATTGTCGGCGCCGGCATTGATGAAACGGTCGAGAAAGTGATCCGGCCGTTCTATCATGAGATGCACATCGTGAAAAAAATCGTTCGTGGTGGTGACGGTCTGCACAAATTGCGGGCCGAAGGAAATGTTGTCCACGAAATGCCCGTCCATGACATCGAGATGAAGCCAGTCGGCGCCGGAGCGAATGGCGCGCGTTGTTTCTTCCGCGAGGCGGCTCCAATCAGCAGCCAGAATTGACGCCGCCACCAGGCACTGGTTGGGATCTCGATACTGCTTCATGCCAGGGTCACTATGGAAAGAGAGCCTGCGGCAGCAAGAAGGCGAACCTTTCCAGTTTCAGCCCGCTCATTTTCAGGTTTCTTTGCCTTAATGAGCAGTCTTTCTCATGAACCACCGCTGATCGACCTGGAAAGTGACCGCTATTTCATGTCGCAGGCGCTACGGCAGGCTCAGCGCGCCCTTGCTGCTGACGAGGTCCCGGTCGGAGCGGTCATTGTGCGGGATCGGCACATCATCGCCCGTGCCTTCAACCAGGTCGAACTGCTGAAGGATGCCACCGCGCACGCCGAGATGCTGGCGCTCACTCAGGCATTCAGTGTCGTCGGTGACTGGCGGCTGACCGAGTGCGACCTCTACGTAACCAAAGAACCCTGTCCCATGTGCGCCGGCGCCGTCGTTTTGGGAAGAATACGCCGCGTCATTTTTGGTTGCCGCGATCCAAAAGCGGGAGCCGGGGGGAGCTTCATCAACCTTCTCCAGCATCCAAACCTCAACCACCGTTGCGAAATCACCGCGGAACTCATGGCCGATGAAACGCTGGCCCTTCTTCGCGAATTCTTCGGTATCAAGCGCGCGGAACGCCAATAGCGGTTGGGCGAGGCTGCGTCTGATCCGCCAATATTTACAGGCAATTTTGCCTGCCGCCGATGAAGTGACGGGCAGGAGACCCTCGCCTGATAAAGGCCCTGAGAAGAGCGGTGTCGGATTCGCGACCGTCAAACGCGATCGTTTCGTTGCACTCGAAGCCTCATTTGATGGTGGTGAGATTGTGAAGTCGCTTAGTCTCAAAAGCACTGCGTTCCATCTCAACGCGAAAGTCCGACTTCGGCGAAATCGTAATCGAAGCGGCCCGCTCAGCGACAATTGCAGCGGGAAGGCCGTCTCAGTCTCCGAAAGCTCAGCGCCGCGGTCGCGAGGACGGACAAAAGCGGCAGGCTCGGCTCGGGAATGATGCGCGTGGCGACGAGCGTTCCGTCGAGCGTTTGGCTGACGGTGTCACCAGAATCCGTGAAGGTAAAAGACACCGGGAGGGTCAAAGTTTCGATCCCTCCCGACTGTGTGATGGAGACGTTGCTGTTGGAAACATTCACCCCGATCCTTCCGGCAAAGTTCACTGTGCCCGATGGGGGATTGGCTGGCGGAGCGTTGTAATCGAGAAATCCCTCTGTGATGGAAAAAGTCGAACCACCTGCCGGCGGGGCCCCGTGGATGACCGCACCGGACGGGAGGTCAAGAGTAAACCGGCGGTAAGCGCCGGTCGCGTTCACGGGTGCGGGAATGGCAACGCCGTAGTTTTCCGGGTCGCCGCTATCGGGAACCGCGGGGAGGAAGGGTGCGGATGGATTCGCATCCGCGTTCATATTGCTTCCGCCGCCAAAAGTGAGGGTGGAGCCAATCAGGTCTCCGGTGATGCTCCCGCTGAATGTGTCAGTCATCGAGCCGGCGCTTTGCGGGGAAAAGTTGAATCCGGAGAAAGTGCCAGAAATATTGAGCGCACTTTGACTCGATTGGATGGTATAAGTTACCACCGTTGCGGAGGCGGGAGCGGTCGCCAAAATTGCCTGAGCGATGACCACTGGCAGCGGCGGGAGCTTCGTTAACACAGCCTTCATTGTGGGCGAGTCGGTGAGTAGTTTTGCCGGGCGAGGTGCGCACGACAGTTTTTCGGCCTTTTCCGTCGTTTCTCAAAATGGCGGGCGGACGTCAAGCATGAAGTTTTGTCTGACCGCAATTGGGCGCTTGTGCAGACCGGCTGCGACCGCAGAGTCAGAGCCTGCGATGAAGGCTATTCAGATCGAGAAGCCGCAGCATTTTCGGGTGTGGGCTACCTCGGCACGATGCCGTTTTTTTCCTATCCGCGCATCCCGGGTCACGAGCTTGGTGTCAAAGTGCTCGCGGTAGGGGAGGGGGTCAACAACGTGCGGGTTGGTCGATGTCAAAAGCAGCGGAATTTGTTGGTTTCACCGGGCGGCTCGTCTTCGTCGGCATCACCACGCATCAAGTGGGCTTTGATGAAATGAGCGACGCCTTCCCAGCCTGGCTGAAAATGCAAAGTCGCGTCATCAAAGCCATTGTGCGGGGGCCGTAATTATTTTCTCCAAAATGTGGATTCTTTGGGTACCTCGTAACGAACGGCCATTTCGGGAGTTTCGATGCGCACCTGGCCGCGGCAAAGAGATTCGACGGCCGCGAGGGTCATTCCGGAGGTGAGGAGCGTGCGCTCGACGGGATACGGGATCCGGTTTTCAACGACCATTCGTTCGATGTGATGAATCAACGGATTGAAGAAGTCGGCGGTGGTGGCACTGCTCTTGGGCATGGGGAGAAACATCTGGCAGGCGATGACCTCTCCGGTATCGGCGCGCAAGCCGGCATAGTTGAAGTCGCGAATCGGCAGCAGAAACAGCGTGGTTCGGAAGCCATCGCGGTGCTCGATGAAGTAGGCGATGGGATTATCGAACGTTTTCTGCGCCCAGGCGTAAGTCACGGCGGCGCTCGGGTAGCCGTTTTCGACTGGCAGGGTATGACTGCGTGAGAGGGCCGAGGTGAGCAAGCGCTGGGTGTGAGGGCGGGCGGCCATCATTTCCCAGACTGTGGCGCCGCGCACAGCGTGAACGGAGGATATGCCGACTTCACCGCCCTTCCTGCGTTCCGACATGCATTGCGCAGTTTCGAGACCGTGAAAATCATAGGAATCCACTCCGCCATATCCTGCGCAGACGCTTTCCACCAACGGGGCTCCGTGCGGAACATCGATGGCCGGCAGCCGCCACGTCACCGGAAGTGAGGAACCGGCAAAAAAAGCAAACCCCAATCGTTTGGCATCCGCGACCATCTCGGTGCATTTCGCCCAATCAGTGGATAGGTGCTTGTCGTTGAAAACGGGCACCGCTTGTTTGCTTTCCTCGAAGACCTTCACGATCTCCTTGAACCATGCGTGCCGAGGGTAGAGCCGCTGGCCGCGCTCGTTGGTGGGGTAGTTGCCGTGCTCCCCGATAATCGCCACCCCATCCACCGCGAGCCTCGATCCCCCGAGGCAAAGTGCCTCCCGGATCGTTGGATAGATCGTGACGCCAAATTCCCTGGCGCGATCGCGGGCAAGATCGTCCTCTGGAAATTGATCGATGAAGAGTGAAACCAGATCAATCTCCGGTCTTCGCCACCCGCCTTCCCAGCCGTAGCCGATAAGGAAACGGTCGATGAAATGTTGGGGATGCGAATGCGGTGTGACCACGGTGCCGAGCAGGGCAATTCGTTTCCTGGGAGTGGGGGCGGGTGCAGCGACGGCGAGGCCTGATCCCGCGAAGGCGGCAATAAAGGCGCGGCGCGAAAAGGAACCAGCGATCATGGTGAGGTGGCGCGATTCTGGCCCCAGCCTACGCTCAGGGTCAACCACGCGACGAGGGGCAGAAAAGCAGCGATGACCAAACCGGTATCGAATGATCCCGTGCGGTCGGCCAGCAGCCCGAAGAGCCGTTGCGCCTGCGCGGGAATAATCCACGCTGCAACACTGGCGATGCCTGTGATGCGTCCCTGGTGCCTGCCGGAAATATCCTGAGTGAACGAGTGATAAATGGGAAAAAGCCCGAGCGCCCCAGCGCCGGCGGTCATGAGCACCGCGAGCAGCGGCCAGCCCGGACCGAGCCACGGTACCAGCGCGCACAAAGCGCAGAGCACCGCACATCCGCCGAAGACCATGAGCCGCGCACGATCCACTGGCTGGCCGCGCCGCGCCAGCCATACAGCCAGTGCGCCAGCCCCAAGACACCCAACGTCAGTGGCCGCAAACCATGCCGAGTTAAAATACAATGCCGAAGATTCGCTCCAACCCCGGCCTTCCTGCAAAATCTTTGGCAGCCACGCGCGCAGAATCTGCCAGGTCGTGTTGATGCACGCGATGACGACGAAGATAACCAGCATGCGCCGGCTCAGGATGATCGACCACAAGCTTGGCGCCGGGGCTTCGGTTAATGCGGCCGGCTTCTCGCGATCTGTGAGATCACTGGCTCGTACGAACAGAAACCAAAGAATGATCCAACCTATACCGATAACCCCGATGACCTGGAAGGCATAGCGCCATGTTCCCAGTTCGGGAGTCATGAGCGTCCGCATCAGCAAGGGCGTGACGATGGCGCCGACCGAGGTCCCGCTTTGCAAAACGCTGTTTCCCATCGACCGATCGCGCGCATTCAGCAACGCGCGCGTCGTTTTGATGCCGCAGGGCCAGTGGCCGCCTTCGAAGAAGCCAAGCAGGGCGCGGCAAATCAGCAAACCCCCATAGGAACTGGTAAAACCGGTGGCGAAGCCAACGGCCGACCATGACACGAGAACGATAGGATAGAGCCAGCGCACCGACACGCGGTCTGCCAGAACCCCGAAAAAAAGCGACCCTGCCGCAAACGCGTAGCCGAACCACGCCTCGATGTTTCCATACCGTTCTTGATTCAGGTGAAATTCACGCGTAATCCGGACCGCCGCGTTGGCCAGCGTCTGGCGATCCATGTAATTGATCGCGGAGGCCAGGAGGAGCAGGCCGCACACGATCCATTTCCGGCGGTTATCCTCGCTCATCCGTTCCACGATCTACCGTTCCAGGCGATCACCCGATCGAGCAGCCCCCCAACATCGCTGGCGAATCGGCTGAAGAGCCGTTCGCCCTTTTCGGCCATGGCCAGGTGGGGCGAGCCAATGTGCCCTGGTTCAGTGCGTTCGCGGGTGATCCAACCCCGAGCTGCCGGACTAAATGGGTTCCCAAAATCGACCGGGGGCGCGCCGGAAAAATTGCCGACCAGATCGGGTGCCAGCCGCAGCATCATCGACGTCTCCCATTCGCAGGCATGGCCCATTTCGCGTTGCGCAAATCCTTCGACCGGCTTTCCCCCCAGGCTCCAGTAGGTGGCCGATAGAAACAGCACGTCGTCCCGATGGCGATGCCGCTGGCGCAACTCGAAAATTGCCTGCCGCGCCGGCACCTCATTGCCACCATGACCGTTGAGAAAGAGGATTCGCTTGAAACCATGCTGCAGAAGATTTTCGGCGAGCCCATTCAGCATATCGAGGAACACTCGCGGCTCGGCCGACAATGTGCCGCAGAATTCAAGGTGATGATGCGAGTTTCCCAGCCACATCAACGGTGCGAACAGCACCGTTTCGCGATAGCGCTCAGCCACGCGCCGCACGATCTCCCCCAACAACAGGCTGTCCGTGAAAACCGGCAGATGATGCCCATGTTGCTCGAGTGCCGCTACGGGAAGAACGACGGGGGTGTCTTTCGAAAGGCTGCCCACCGCTGGCCAAGCGAGGTCTTCAAGATTCATGAGTCTTCCAGAGTGACAAGAAGAACCCACTTATGGCAAGGTTAATGCGCGCATGGCCGCACTCAATCCCGCGCCGAGCGCCGCACTGATGCAGAAGATTAACCTCGATCAAATTCCAGAGTCCGGGTGGAAATCGCCGAAAGGCACCTACCACCAATTCAGCAGAAAGGTGTCGGTCGCCCTTGGGCGAGAGCCAGCCTCACTGAATCTGGAAAAGCCATGGGACGTCTCAGCCGTGGCGCTGAACTGATCGGACTGCAGCGGCGCCTCCGAAATTACTCCCGATTTTTCTTTACGTGAAATCCGTCCTCAAATACGAACGACGGGACCACGCTGACGCTCGCTGAGGATCAGCGACGAAATTCCAACTTGGAAGGGACCATGAGAACCGAAGTAGATTTCCACACGATCTTGTCAGCAGCAATTGTATGCTGGACCGTCGCCGTCGGCGGACGCGCGGATGGGCAAGTTATTTTTAAGGCAGACTTTGACTCTCAGCCCGCTGGTCCGTTGGCGACGGGGTCGCCGCCTGGTTTACCGCAGGTGATCATTGCCGATGCCGGTGCTTCAGTGAATGTAGTGGCGGCAGCGGGCGACCTGACAGAAAGACCGGTACTTTTGCACTCGATGGTCGGAAGCCTCGCCGTTGCTGCGTTCTTCAATCCGTCGCAACTAAGTTCTGGAGACTGGCGGGTCAGTTGGGACTCCCTGATTCTCGGCACGCCGATCAATGACCCGCCCGAACAGAATAACGTTGCAATTAGCGCCAGCTCCGGAGGCAGCTTTCCCACAATCTGGGGGATCAAATATCTGCCGACAGGCCAGTTCTCTGTCGAAGATGACACCGGATTTCATTCCGTCGGAACTTTTGACGTTGGCGGCAGCGACCACTTCGATCTCAACTTGCGTCTCGACAGCCGAACTTATGAATTGTCCGTCAATGGCGGCAGTCTGCTGAGCGGTGGCCTCAAGGCAAATGGTGAGTTTGGGCACACCGGTTTCAGCTCGAACGGCCGCCCGGGGCTGCAGCTGCCGGACTTCGCCTTCGACAATTTCATGGTTCAGCAGATTCCCGAGCCGAGCGCGCTGGCCCTCGGGGCTGCAGCTTTCATATTATGGGTCTTCGTGAGATCGTGTGGGTAAAATATGGGTAGAAACGAGGCGAGGGGTGGAATTTGGGAGGCAGGTGTCGCGCCGAGCTTGTCATGGAAGGGAAAAAAGGGCAGAAGCAGCGAGATGGACAT
>JBPCQC010000033.1:0-93132 GCA_050998515.1 Verrucomicrobiales bacterium | reverse complement strand
CTGACTCCCGCCGCCTGGCTCGCCTCCCGCCCGCAGACGTAGCGGCCGGCCGCGCGCCCCTGCGAAAAACCGCCGAAAAATCCACCCACCGGAAATCGCGGCGGATATGGTTTCGTCAGCCGGTTACGATGGAGCAGCGGCCCAGACTACGGTTCTCAGGCGTTTTTGCCTGTTTTCCAATCGAACTTACCGGGGATGGCGACCGGATAGTTGCCGTCGTTGTCGGGCATCACTTTCGGTTGGGCATCCGGGCCAAAATCCTCCGGAGTCAGCCGCAATCCGCAATTGAGGGCGTCGTCCCACGTAATTTCCTTTCCTGAGTAAGTGCAATAACGCCCCAGGACCGAGGTGAAGCTGCTGTTTGTCCCGTAATGAGCGTTGTTCAGCGGTTTGTTTTGCACGATCGCCTCATAGAGCCGGTCGTGCTCGGTTTGATAGGGATTGGGATCGACATCGCGCGGGTGGCGCCAAAGAACTTTGCCGGCGTGATCGCGAAGGATGCCTGCCTGTCCTGTCCCCTTGGTGCCGACAAATGACTCGCTGACCTGGCTCCAGGTGTTGGGCGCATGCCGGCACTGGCTGTTG
The DNA here is from genome assembly GCA_050998515.1 of Verrucomicrobiales bacterium. Lineage (GTDB taxonomy): Bacteria > Verrucomicrobiota > Verrucomicrobiia > Verrucomicrobiales > V1-33 > JBPCQC01. The sequence continues at coordinate 92,547 of JBPCQC010000033.1, read as the reverse complement.
ACGATGACACCATTGTCATAAATGAACTCGACATAGTGGTGGTCGAAAATTTCACCGTACTTTTTCTCGGTTAGAGTTTGACGGCCGCCCATGCCGCGTGCGCGGACAGGAGGCTTATCACCGAGAAACCAGTTGGCCACATCGATATTATGGATGTGCTGCTCGCAAATGTTATCGCCGCACAGCCAGTTGAAATGGTACCAGTTTCTCACCTGATAAATCATCTCGGTATCTCCCTGCTGCCGGTCCCGCACCCAGGGACGTCCGCCGTTCCAATAAACCTGGGCCGAGACGATATCCCCAATCACACCCTCCTGAATGCGCTTGAGGGTTTCGAGGTAACTGTTTTGATAGCGGCGCTGCAAACCGACGACAACCTTCAGCCCTTTTTGATCGGCCTCTTTGGCCGCCCGCATGGCCATCTGTGCCCCGTGCGAGTCGACGCACACCGGCTTCTCCATAAAAACGTGCTTCCCCGCTTTGATCGCCGCCTCGAAATGGAAGGGGCGAAAACCGGGTGGCGTCGCCAGAATCACGACGTTGAGGCCAGGCACCGAGAGAACATTTTGGTAGGCATCGAATCCCGAAAACTTGCGTTCGTCGGGCACATCGACCTTGGCTCCGTGTTTGTTTTTAAGCTGACGAAGCGCGTCGTCGGCATTCGGTTTAAAAACGTCACCCACTGCCACGAGTTTTACGTTGGGCCCCGTCACGGAAAGCGTTTGGTCGGCTGCGCCGGAGCCCCGTCCTCCACAGCCGATGAGGCCGACTTTGAACTCCTGGGTGCCGTCCTGCCCGCGTAAAATGTAGGGAGCAGCCAGAGATCCCGCCGCAGCGGCGGAGGCGGTGATAAATTGGCGGCGTGAGGTAGGTGAAGGCATGGCGGTTACGAGTTGAGAGTTGTGAGTTACGAATAACGATAGTGAATAACAAATAACTACTTCTTCGGCTTGGGGTCGAGGTTGGCGCTGAGATATTCCTCGGAAAGGTCAGGTGACGGCACACCATCGGCGGGCACATCGACGTGGGCGATCCAGCAGCAGGCATTGAGGATGAGCTTGCGATAATCGCTATTAGCCCAGTTTTTGTGAAAGTGTGATCCGGTGCAACCGAAGCCGCGCCCGTTGCCATCCCGGGTGGCCAGCCACATGACGTGCTGCGGCTCGCCTTTGTCGATGGCGGCGCGCACCGCGGGATTGCCACTATGGGGCCCGTCGGGGCGTTGCAGGGTTTCCTTCGGGGGATGCGTTGTCAGAATGGGGGTAACACCTTCCATCCCTTCGCGAAAACGCATGTGATAATACCACTCGTCGTTGGTCGAGAATGGCTTTACGCCGCGGGTGACTTCGTGTTGAGGCAACTGCTTGAAATCAGCCTTCCAATGGGGATTTACGCTCCAGTTCGCTTCAAAGTAACCCCCGATCCACTCGAGGAATTTCTTCCCCGGTTCGCCCGCGACCGTTTCGACCGCATAATGGATGCAGCCGAGCCCGGCCCCGCGCTTCATGGCCGCATCAAGTTCCTTGAGGTGGTAATTCAATGGGTGGCCGCCGCCGCCATCGGTGAAACTTACCACCGCATCCACATTATCCAGCGCGCTGGGATCATTCGGCCAGCCGCCGCTATAGACGGTGGCCACCAGCTTGTCTTTGAGATGGGTTTGCAATTGATCGGCCATGAGAAGACAACCTGCGCGATGCTCGTGCTGACCCGCCCCATGGCTGGGGCGTCCGGCAAAAAATGCGATCTTCTTTTTGTCGCCCAAAGGGAGCCGTTTGAGCATCAGGTTTTTCACCTGAATCTTCATCGGGGTGTTCCAGCGGTGAAGTTGAATGGCGAGCTGGCCACTGCGGCGGGCTTTCTCCGGATCGTTGTCCGTGACCTCGGCCAACTTTGTGCCGTTGATCGAGTTCGTGATCGTGTTGCCCCGAGCCACGATTTTGAAATGGTTCCAATCCTCCTTCTTAATCGCCTTTTGCAGCTCGGCGCTTTCGCCAAATTTTTGCACTACTTTGGGTTTGTGATCAGCACCGACTTCCGTCTGCTCACCGCGATTGGCCAAAATTCCGCGCTCGCCCTCGGAATAAACTATCCCTGAGTACGTGTCGCCGCTGTCGATGTCCGACTGGTAGCCCGCGATGCGAAATTCTTCGGCCTTCGATCCCGGCATCTGGTAGCTGCGCACCTGGACCCCCGAGTTTCCGCCCACGATTTTATAATCGAATTCGAGCTCGAAGTCATCGACTTCGCCATCCTGCCAGACGAGAAAGGTATTAAAGGGGACTTGATTGGGCGCGGTGGTTTCCCCCGTGATGGCGCCATCCTCGACTTTCCAAAAACCTTCCATGCCCTTCCAGCCACCGAGCGACTTACCGTCAAAAATCGCTTTGGCCTGGGGGTCCTGGGCGTTCAGGGCCGGCAGGGCCAGCGCCATCATCAGCGAAAAGAAGGATTGGGGTTTCATGCGGAGCGCACGCTAACCAGCCCTCTCAGGTTTGGCAATGCAGGTTTTTGGAGAGGGCGGCCCGGTTCCTCGCGAATTAAGATTGAGAGCGCGCGTGCGCGCGCAGCGTCATTCCCTCGCGAGCAAGCGAACCGCCGCCCCGAAACCCATCGCTTGCCGCAGCGGACATTTCCCGTACACTGTGATCCCCCTTCCCCGTGTTCCCCCGCCTTTTCACCTTCCTGCTGCTCGTATTGGCGGCGACTCCCCTGCGTGCCGGTCTTGTGCTGAGCGAAATTATGTATCACCCGGTCGAAAAAGCAGCGTTCGACGCCGCCGGCGATCCAGTTTTTGACCTCACCGACGACATCCATGAATTCATCGAGATTCACAATCCGGACGGGGCGCCGGTAACTCTCGGCGGATGGAAGCTGAGCGGGGGCATCGACTTCACGTTCCCTAACGGTGTCTCAATCGGCCCGGGCCAGTTTCTTGTCATCGCCAGGAACCCAGCGCGCATTGCGGCCGTCTATGGGTTGGCGCAAAACCAAATACTCGGTCCATGGTCGGGCGGGCTGGGGAATTCCGGCGACACCGTTCGCCTCGAAAACAGCGGCGGCACGGTTATCGACGCCCTGTCCTACTCACCGGCGTCCCCTTGGGCAGTCGGCGCAGATGGACTGGGTGCGGATGATGAATGGATTGGGCTGAACTCGATGAATTACCAATACAAAGGTCGCTCGCTCGAGCGAGTCAGTTTTGGTTCGCCGGCCAACGATCCGGCGAACTGGCTGGCTTCGCCACTTTCGCCTGGACCGAGTCCCGGCACACCTAACGCTATCTCGCTGGCGGTGCCACGGCCCGTCGTGGTGGCGCAATCAGCGGTCCAGGACAGCAGTAATTCGGCGATCATCCGCGCGAACCAACTGGCGCGGATCGAGGCCACGTTCTCGGCGGCCGCCACCGGCGTGTCAAATGTCTCGGTCGAATATTTCAAGGACGATATCAATCAAGCAAATGAAGCGAAGACGACTGTGGGGATGGCCCCCGCAGCGGGACGGCCAGGGGTTTTCACGTGCCAGTTACCGGGGCAGATTGACCGGAGTGTGATGCGTTATCGGATCAAAGCGGATCGTGGCGCCGGCACCGAGACGGTCAGTCCCCGTCCGGACGATCCCTTGGCCTGGCACGGGTATTTTGTGATGCCGGTGCGCGCCTCGGCCAACCCAATCTACGACATTTTCGTCTCGAGCGCTTCGCTGAGCACGCTCGCTGTTAACATCAGCCAGTCCCCGAGAAGGATTACAAATCCCGATCCCCCTGGCAACCCGCGGGCGGCGTGGAACGCCACAGAACCGGGGATTTTCATCGGACCGGATGGGGTGGTGCGGGAGATGCGCATTCGCCACCACGGGAGCCGCTACAATCGCAATCCCAGCCGCAGATCGTGGAAATATCAGTTCCCCCGCTACACCCCGTTCGAAGGCCGGGAGAGCTACTTCGCGGCCGACAAGGGCGAAGAACACCGAGTAGGGGCGATGCTCTACGAGGCGGCCGACCTGCCGGTCTGGCGCGCCCGCTACATCGACGTTTACCAAAACGGCGACGCCAGACTGCAGCGATTGCGTCAGGACGAAATGGATGCGGATTTGCATCGGCGCTGGTCCGTGGGGCAGGCGGCAAAATTTCCCGGCTCCGACGTCGAAAATGTCGGTGAATTCTACAAGGCTACCGGCGTGATTCCGTTCGAAAACGGCAATGGGCAGAACACCACGACCTACATCGGCAGCGGCGAAGGCCCTTACTACATCGGCAATTGCGCCCCCGCGCCCGCGAAACTGCCGTTCTGGACTTCACGCCAGCGTTACGATTGGACCTACGGCCTGCAAATGCGGTCGTGGATCGGCGGTCGGGACATCGAGCAGATGATCAACGGACTCTGGTCGGCCCGCGGTGACACACCAACGTCACCGATTCCGAACCTCACCGCCCTGCGCTCTTGGCTGTCGGCCAACTTCGATGTCGACGCGACGCTGACCTGCATCGCAATCCGCAATTGGTCGTCGCCGTTCGACAATGCGACACATAATTACTTCCTCTGGCGCCGGGCCAACGGCCGCTGGGTTCTTTTGCCATGGGACCTCGATGGCGAATTCGGCAACATCAGCCAGTCGATTTACTGGGACGAACAGGCCAACCCGCAGCCTGATACACTTCGAGGCCCGCAGTGGCTCAAGGATTCGTTTCTGAAGGCATTTCGTGAGGAATATAAACACAAGCTCTGGATTCTGAACAACAGCCTGTTATTGAGCTCGACGTTTCCTTCAAAAGGCTGGACGGCTTTGCAGGGGTTCGCGAACTCACGAAATACCAACGTCAACGGGCAGTTGGCACTTGGCACCTATTATCGCCCGAATACACCGACAGCGGTGGCACCTGCGGCCGGAGCCTCGGTGCTCCCCGGCGCCTCGCTGCAGGTCTCCGCTTATAGCCATGGCGCGCCCGCGAATCCGCCGACGCACTCGAGCACGACGTGGTTCATCCGCACGAGCGGCGGAACTTACAGTGCGCCCGTCGTGCGGTTGACCAGCTCGACCAATCTAACCTCTCTTCTGATCCCGTTTGACGATCTCGCATTCGGACAGACCTATTTCTGGAAATGTCTTTATACCGACTCGCAGGGGCATCCGTCCTTTGAAAGCACCGAGCGCAGCTTTGCCTTCGGCAACTCGAACCCGCCACCGGCCGGAGCGTTGCGACTCAATGAAATACTCGCTCGCGGTTCGAGTGCGCCGGACTTCATCGAACTTCACAACACCGGCGCCACAGCCATCGAACTAAGCGGGATGGGCCTCACCGACGATCCCGCCGCGGGAGCGAAGCTGGTTTTTCCAGCCGCGACCGCCCTTGCGCCGGGCGGGTTTTATCTGGTCACGCTGGGCCAGGGAGCGGCTTTCCAGCTCGACAACGACGGGCAGACCGTCGTTCTGCTCGACGCCACCGGCGGACTGGCGGACGCGGTCACGTTTGGGCCGCAGGCCCGCGACCTCTCGCTCGGTCGCGGAGCCGGCGCGGTCTGGGAACTCGAGGCTCCGACGCCGGGATCCGCCAATCAGCCACTGGGCACCAGCGCGGCCGCTGGTCTGCGCCTCAACGAATGGATGGCCTCCGATTCGAACGGGCCGGACTGGTTTGAGGTTTACAACACCAGCGCCACGCCGGTCGCGTTGGGCGGGTTGAAACTTGGGAACGGCACCGCGACGACGGCGCTGCCCGCGCTGAGTTTCATCGCGGGACACGGGTTCCAGAAATTTATTGCCGACAGAGATCCGGGGGCGGACGCGAACCATGTCAATTTCAGACTCAGTTCATCGGGCGAAACGATCACCCTGACTGACGCCGCCGACGTAGCCATCGATACCGTGACCTTCGGCTCACAGACGACGGATGTTTCGCAGGGACGCCTCGCTGATGGAACCGCCAACATCATTTCCTTCCCCGGCAACGCGACACCCGAGGAACCCAACGCCAAGGCGGTCACCGGCCTCGTCATCAATGCGCTGGCCCCGGACGTGTGGCTGCTCAACACGACGGCCACGCCGCTGGTGATCGACGGCTGGTGGCTCAGCGACAGCCTCGATGACTTGCACAAATATCAAATCCCTGCCGGCGGGGGCATCATCCCAGCCGGGCAGGAATTAGCCTTTGACGATGACGAACTGCCATTCGTGCTCAACCCAGTCCATGGCGGCACCATTTATCTATCGCATGACGATACCCACCGTCTGGGCCAGGAATTCGGGGCCTATGACGGCCACACCTATGGTCGGATTGCCACGAGCACGAGCGTTGACTTCGTCCGGCTCGTCAATCCGACTGTGCCGCATATCCCGCAGGTCGGGCCGGTCGTGATCAGCGAGATCAACTATCATCCGCCTGACATGCCGGGCGACGATGACGATTATGAATTTGTCGAGTTGCTGAACATCTCGGCTTCGACGGTCGATCTCAGCGGCTGGAAAGTTGCCGGCGGTGTGGATTTCGTCATGCCAAACGGCACTCAACTCGGCCCGGGCGCGCGGTTGTGCGTGGCCGGAATCGCTCCGGCTTCGTTTGACGCGCTTTACGATCTCCCGGTTGGCGCGGCGGTCCTCGGACCTTACGACGGCAAACTCGACAACGGCGGCGGATTTATTGAGCTCATCAAAGCGCTGCCGCCAGTGACGACGCCCGGGCCGGATTTCGGCTTTATTCCCGAAGTTGCAGTTGAGCGGGTGGAATTCGACGACACGCTTCCGTGGCCGGCCGATCCCGACGGCACCGGCACGGCTCTCATGCGGATAAACGCCGCCGCCTATGGCAACGAACCGCTGAACTGGGCGGCCGGTGCCCCTTCGCCCGGCGCAGCGCCATCGGCGAACCAGCCGCCGACGGTTGGTTTCACAAACCCCACCAACAACGCACAGATCCCAGTCGGCCAGCAAGTGGCCCTGACGGCTTCGGCGACTGATCCCGACGGCACTGTGAAACTGGTTGAATTCTTTGTCGATGGCGAAGAAATCGCGCAGGTCTCGAGCGCGCCTTTCACCACCGACTGGCTCGCGGCCGCACCCGGACCGCACACCTTCACTGCCCGCGCCGTCGACGGCCGACTCGCGATAACCTCGAGCGCCCCGGTGACGATCACCGTAGTCAACAATGCGCCGACGGTGGCGCTGACCACGCCGACACCCGGGACATTCACGCATCCCGCGAACATCGCACTGACCGCCACCGCGGCAGACGGGGACGGAGGAGTCACACGCGTCGAATTCCTTGCCAACGGGGTGAAAATTGGCGAGGACATTAATGGCGCGCCGTGGACGTTCAACTGGACCGGCGCCAGCCGCGGAACCTATGCGCTGACCGCACGAGCCATCGACGCCTACGATGCAGCCGCGATGTCGCCAGCGGTCAACATTTACGTGCTGCGCAATTCGATTTTGGCTTATGTGGTGCCGGCGGGAAATGTTGGCACGCAAAGTTTTTCTGGTGGACTTGGAATGGATTTCGACGTGCTGCACCCAGTGGTAGTGACCCGGCTCGGTGTCTTCGACAGCGCCGGCAACGGCCTGGCATCCACCCTCACCGTCCAATTGTTCCGCCGCGCGCCGACCGTGGCGATCCTGGCGGCGTTGACGTTCAACGCCGCCGATCCGGGTGTCCTCGCCGCGGGGACGGCCAGCCGTGTGAAACCACTTCCGGCCGCTCTCGTGCTGGCGCCGGGGCAGTATTCGATCGTCGGCTACGGGCACAATTCGACCGATCTCAATGACAACGTCTCCACACGCGGCAGCAAGCCGTGGCGCACCGACGAAGGCAACGGTCTGCTCGCATTCGTTGGCGCGGGCCGCTACGGCGGCAGTCCCGGCCAATTGCCGCCAACCCCCGACGGCGGCCCGGCCGACCGCTATGCCGCGGGCACCTTCGAGTACACCCCGCTCGATAATGACGAAGATGGGCTGCCTTATGATTGGGAAATTGCCAACGGGCTGGACCCAAACAACACCGCTGATGCCAGCATCGACAACGACGGCGACACCCAGTCGAACCGCGACGAATACCTCGCGGGCTCAAATCCAAACGACCGATCAAGCGTTTTCAAAGTTGATTTCCTGAATCCACCCGGTGTCACCCTGCGCTTTCCGGTTTTTCCAAATCGCACCGCCACCGTGCAGTGGAGTCCCGATCTCACCAATTGGACTACGCTGCAGACAATCGCCCCCGCGGCAAATCCCCGCACGATCGACGTGACCGACGCTGCCCCTGGACCGTTTCGGCGCTATTACCGCGTCACCGCGGCGCCGTGAGGGGATCCTGAAACGACGCTCAACTGATGATTTCCACCGCGGGATGCATGATGCCCGTGTCCAAAGTGGCGAGCTTCATCACATCGAGGAGATAGATCACCGCGGTTCATCTAAAAGCGATCGCACTTGCTCGCTCGTAATCGGGGACCGACCCGTGGATGCGACAGTGTGCTGTCCTTTGCGTTTGATGAATTTCACCTTGGCCGCCAATTGCTTGGGGGGGTCGAGTCGCACCAGAACGATTCGTCCGTCACCCTCAGGCTGCACAGACAAAACATCCCCTGTCTCAATTCCGGCCCGTTTCCTGGCCTTCACCGGAATCACCATCTGCCCACGGCCGTAAACAGTCGCGTTCATACCGGTAGTCTCATGTAAGCATTGCTTTCAGTCAAGCCGCTGGAAGGAATGCCGGATTGAACAAGAGCACGGCAGAGTAGAGATGGGACGGGTGCTGCCACCCGCCGCCCTCCCCCTCATTAAACCGGTCGAAAAGCGAGCAGGTTTGGAAACCTGCGACACAGCAGACCCGTTTCCTCCTGATTAATCTCCCACCGTGCCCTTTAGGAGAGCTTCGAGTCTTCACGGTCAATTTCCCTTAGGGCTTGACGCCATGGGACTGGTCATGGTAACTAGTCAGCATGACGGTCACGGCGACGGAATTCAAAGCGAGGTGTTTGAGCCTGATGGATGGGGTGAAGAGAACTCACGAGCCGATTCTGATTACGAAGCACGGTGAAGTCGTGGCACAACTTGTGCCTCCTCCATCGGACGAAAAGCCATGGCTGAGGTTGCGAGGGACCGGAAGAATTCGGGGCGATCTGGTGAGCCCGGCCATAGCGGAGGCGAAAATCGACGCCGTCACTGGCCGTGAGGTCCGGCATGGCAAGCGAAAGAAAAAGAATGCGCGCCATCCCCCTCATTGATACGCACATCTGGCTGTGGTGGATTGAAGGTTCTCCGGATTTGCGGCGGGCTGATCGTGATGCGCTCGATAGTTTTACTGCGAGCGAGCGACCGCGGCTCAGTGTGATCAGCCTGTGGGAAGTCTCCGTTCTGGTAAGCAGAGGCAGGTACCAACCCGGCCGGCCCCCAGAAGAATGGTTGCCACTGGCTGCCGGGCCCGCAACGCTCGCATTGGCGCCGATCACGCCGACGGTCGCGCGCGAACTCTTCCTGATTCCCAGTTGGTTTCATCGCGATCCCGCCGACCAGATCATCGTGGCAACGGCACGTGCCATGCAACTGCCGCTGATGACTTACGACGAGCGTATTCGTAAATCGGACTTGGTCACGCTTTGGAAAGCATGAGAACGCGAGCTACTATTCGAGAACGAGCAGAGAAACCGCCTGTCGTGGGAGCGCGAAGCGGATGTTCGCGGTGGCGTCTTTGACCTCGATACTCTGCGGTGGATGAAGCGGAGTAAGATGCCCGGCCTTTTCGAGCGTGGCATATTGCTCGGGTGTCGGTTTTTGGGGTGAGCCGAGTTTTTTCCAGACCTCGAAAGAATTGCTGTGATCCGCGTCGATGCGGAAGTGATCGAGACGTGCCGGGCCGTTGGCGAGTGGCAACCCACTGAGCGAGAGCTCGACGGCGGCCTCGGCGCCGGACACGTCGTCGTCATGATAGTGCCACGCGAGGATGGAAAGCTTCTTCCCATCGAGGCTCGCGAGCGCGGAGACATCGGGCTTGCCGCGCACACCAGCGCCGAGCATGTCGTCGAGTGAAACTGCGGCATCGCTGGCGGCGGCGACGCGCTGGCCGCCCATCCTGCAGAACATGCGAAAAACATTCAGCACCGGCAGATCGATGCCGCCGCTGGCGAGCTGACGAAATCCGGCGAAAAGCGGTTGATCTTCGAAGGTGAACGCCCACGTCAGTGCGCCTTCGAGATGCACGCCGCGGCGTTCAGCGAGGTCGTGTTTGCGCGCAAAGCTAGCGGCCGTGTAACTCGAATACATCGTCGTGTTGCGGTAGCCCAGATGAGCCCCCTGGCAGGCGGCGCAGCCATCAGGGTCAGACTCGCCGATGACGACCGGCTTGCCTTTCAGCTCGGGGAAACCCGAAATTACCGCGAAGGCGCGATCGATGTCGTTCAACTGATTCGAGATGCCCATGCGCACGTGGCCATCGACAAACTTCGGCGCGCCCTTGGCATGAAACGCGATGAAATCGATCGGCGTGCCGATCTGCCCCGTGGCGGTGTTGGTGCCGCGCAGGCAATGCTCGAGAAATTCGCCGAGGAACCTGCCGCCCGGCCCGCCCGCCACGTCCGGTCCGCCGACTTTCGCCGTCGGCAGCGCGCGGCGCACCGCTGCGATCGCGTGGTCGTGCAGTTTGTAAAATTCCTCCCGCGTCCCGCGCCAATAGCCGATGTTCGGCTCGTTCCAGGTTTCCCAATACCAGCGTTCAATTTCGTCCCGTCCGTATTTCTCGACGCAGTGCTTCACCCACTGAAATACGAGTTCTCCCCATTTTGAAAAGTCCTTCGGAGGAAAGGTCCAACCGGTGTAAATCTCGTCGTATTTTGCCTTTGGCGTCCACCGGTGCTGATACGGCTCCGGCTTTGTCGAGAGGTCTTTCGGCATGAAGCCGATCTGCGCATATGGGCGCACACCGCGCGAGAGATACGCGTCGAAGATGCGATCTACGATTGTCCAGTCGTAACGCGGCTTTCCGTCGGCGTCCTCGGTGTAGGCGTTGGTGCTGCCCCACTTCAGGGCGGGCGTGCCATCACCGGAAGTCAGCAGGTTGTGCGTGCGAAAAAATACTTCTCCGCGGCGAAGCTCTCCAAGTTCGCCGAGCAGTTTGCTGCCGTCTTTCATGTAAGCGTAGTTCGGCTCATCCGCGCCGAAGAACCGCCAGATTGCCTTCAGCTCGCCCTTCTGTTTGCTCGCATCCACACGGATGGTAACGGCAAAAGGCGCTGCAGGATCAGCCGCCAGCACAGAAGGAATATGCGCGCAAAGAGCAGCCATCGCAGCCAGGCCGTAATATACAATGCGAGGTTTCACGGAGCAATGGAGCGAACGTTCGGAAATAGGGCCTGGAGTTCGGCGCTAAACGAGACGCGGTGGATTTCGTGCAGGGGGGTAGTTCGCGCCAATCGTCGAAAACCGGAACGACTTGGCCCCCGGACTCATTTGATCATATCTCTATTTTCCTGCCACTTTTCCATCGCCCAGGCGCGCGCTGATCAGCTCGCTGCCGCTCAGGCCATATCGGTCCGGATCGTACATGGCTTCGATTTTGGCGGGCGGGGCGGTGGCATTGCCTTCTGCGGCCACGCGGGCGAGGTAACGGATTTCGTATTTTCCGGGCGTCCAGATTTCATCAGCAAAAAAGAGGGCGCGGTCTTTGCGAAGCTCCTCGAAACTCGACCACCAGGCGAGCGCGCGGTTCGCATCCGCCGCGACAACCGGCGTCGCTGAGGCCTGGCTTTTGAATTTCGAATTCATGGCCTCGAAAATTGCCGGCAAGGCATCGTCGACAGCGAGGTATTGGACTCGTTGCGGAATGTCAATGTCGAGCGTGACGGCGATGAGATCGCCAACTTCAAGATTCTCGGCCGGGCCGACCTGTCCATCGGAGGCAACCTTTTCGTAACGTCGGGCGATGGTGAATCCGTTCGAGCGCGCTTGTTGCGGAGCGTGCCGGGAGCGCGATTTCACATCGATTGCCGCGCGCAGGAAAGTGCCCTCGGCAGCTTGCAATTTAAGCTCGCGCTCGGTGAGAGCACCTGAGAACGAGAGCGTCACCGTCTGCGTGGCGGGTTTGGCGGGAAACGCGATATCCCGTTGCGCCTCGGCGAAGGAAAGCATGACATTTGCGGCACGAAGGTCTTTGCCGTTGGCGGTGGTTTCGGCGGCCAGGGCGAGCAATGCCCAGGCATTTTCGTAGGTGCTGCCCCAGTCGCCGCGCGCCGTGCGCTCTTTCAACAAACGTTCGGTCAGCTTGACGGTGACCACATTCTTTGGATCGAGACGCGCCCAAACCAGGAGGTTCATGGCCGTAAGCCGGCTGTCAAAAATATTGCCCGACCACTGTTCCAGTTGTGGTTCGAGCGGAGCGTCGAGGACCTTTTGAGCTTCGTCCGGGTTGCCGCCGCTTTCGAGCATGGCCAAGGCCAGGAGGGCGCGGCCAGCATGGGGGAGACCGGCCGCCTTGCCGGCCAGCACGTCGTGATACGCAGGCTCTGATTTGCCTAACAAAGCGAGAGTGTAGCAGACGTGCGCCCGCTGAAAAAGCTCCCAGGGTTCGATGACAGCAGCGCTATTGCGCAACTGACCGGACAAATACGCGGCCAGTTCATCGAGACGCGGCGGCGGCACCGCCGCACCATTTTTCTGGCACATCGCCAGACACATTCCGCCGTAGGCGCTGGCCCACAACTCGGGCGATTGACCGCCTGGCCAATAAGCCAGCCCTCCGTTGGCCGTCTGCATGGAAAGCAGCCGCGAGGCTCCGGCCTGAATTGCCTTTTTGACCCGGGCGGGATCCTGCTTCACGCCCGGCAATGCGTCGCCGGCCTGATGCAACGCGAGCCAGGGAATTGTTGATGAGGACGTCTGCTCGACACAGCCATAGGGATAGTGAAGCAAGTGAACAATGGCGCTGGCGGCTTCAGCGAGACTCGAGTTGGACAGCGTCAGGGTTATCTCGCCACGCCCTTCGAGAAGCTCAGGATTGATCGCGGCGAGGAGGTTTTGGCCGCTGGTGGCAGCGCTGACGGCAGCGAATTGAACATCGCGCAGCCATGGTTCCGCGAGCCCAACATCGAGAGTGGATTCAACGCTATCGGCGAGCGCGATGCCAGCGGTCAGCGATTTCGCGGCCCATTGCCATTTGGCCGTGCCAGGATGAGCAAAGACGAGTGGAAAGCCGACGGCCCTGGTTTCATGCGCCGTAACGGACACGCGTTTGGTCAGTTCCTGCGCGCTCGTGGCAGTGGCATCGAGCTTGAGGGCGACCTCGACCTCAAAAGCTTTGTCGGTGTTGTTGAGAATGATTCCCTTGGCCGTGATTTGATCGCCGACGTTGGCGAACCTCGGCAGCGCTGGTTCAAGCATCAACGGTTTGTTGATCTTGAAACCCGCCTCACCCGTGCCAAATCGATCCGCATCCTTGCTTGCGACGGCGATGACGCGGAACTCGGTGAGGTTATCCGGCACGGTGAATTTCAACGCCACCCGGCCGTCCGCGCCCGATGTCAGCGCGGCCTGCCAGAATGCCAGTGGACGGAAGTTTTTGCGCAGCTTCTCAGCAATGGCTTCGGCGCCACCTCCACCGATGGCATAGCCTTTATTGGTGAAAGCGAGTTCGCTCGGATCTTCCGGCAGCAGCGCCATCAAGCTCGTTCCGGTCTGCACCGCGAGGGCCACAGGCTGGTGAAACTGCGTCCATGGATCAGGCGTCTCGTATTCCATGAGCGACAGAATCCCCTGGTCCACCGCCCAGAATGTAACTTCTGCGCCAGCAACTGGCTGGCCGCGCGAATCGGTGACCATGACGGCAGCTTCACCTTCGTCTCCGGGCCGGTATTCGGGCCGTCCGGTCGAGACTGCGATCTGCAGCCGCGAACGCACGTCCTTCACTTTGAGCTGGCAAAAGCCAACCTTGTAATCCGGGCGTTTGTGCTGGCGCGGCGAATCCTGCGCTCCTCGCGTCACAAAGACCGAAACAAAAACATTCGGCGCCATGGACTCATCGATGGGCACGTCGATGGCCTGCGCATTGCCGCGGATGTCGGCGAGGAAATGTTTGATGACGCTGCGGCGTTCGACGCATACCAGCGCGCGGCCGGCAATGGGGCATTTGATGAGGATTTTTGCGGTTTCGCCGGGCTGATATTCTTCTTTGTCGGCGGCGAGGTCGATTTTGACGCCATCCTTCTCCTCCCATGTTGCCCAGCCGGTGCCGTAGACTTGAAGGCTTGCCATCGCTTCCACCGCTCGGCCCTGAGGGTCGGTGGCGCGCGTGGTAATGTAGTAAAAGCCAGGCTCTTTTGGTTGCCAGGAGAGCCCCTCCGAAACCTGGCCCTTGGGCATGACTTTCAGATGCCCCTCGGCCACGACTTTCCGCTCGGCATCCGTGCGCACGTTCGAGCCTCCCCCCGCTGTTTGCACCCGCACCGAATTAAACGTCACTTTCTCGATGCTGAGTTTTGTGTCGACGGGTTGCGGCCAGGGAAGCCCCTGGTTATTGGCCGCAGCCACTTCGATGAGCACCGGCTCCTCGGTGCCAGTCACACTTTCGAGTTCCCGAATGCCAAGGTAAAAATCCGAAGAATGCAGGGTGCGGCTCCATCGTTCGGTGATCGTTTGCTGATTGAGATCGGTCACCTCGGCAGAAACAGTGACCTCGCGAGGAAAGCGGCTGTCGGGTTGCGCAGGCACCGTGAATTCGAGCGCAGATTCACCGGCGTCGCTCAGGTCGCCTTTGCCCTGTCCCGTGAGATCGCCCTCTTCATCCTCCCGGTCCGGAACGTCATGATAACCCTCTTCATCCCAGTAGTAAGTCTGGCGCGAGTCAAGAAATCGATAGGACGGGAAGGCTTCTGAATCGAACGGTGCCCGTGAAACCTGGGCGGTCCAGCTCATCTTCGCTTTGGACAATGGCTTGCCCAAAAGATAGCGCGCACGCAGTGGGAGAACCGCCTTTTCACCATCCAGGTTAAACGCGGTGTTATCGAAGGCGATCGAGAAAGTGTTAGGCCTGTACTCCTCTACCAGAAAATAATGGGAGAAAACCTCGGGATCCCTCTCTTCGCCCTCGGATTCATTTTCTGGCGAATCCTGAGCATTTGCGGCATCGGCTCGAGCAAAGGCCAATTCGATGCGGTGCTGGCCCAGCGACCCCGACGGCAGATCGACGGCGCCATCGAGCGCGCCGGTGGCTGAAAGTGTGACATCGCGCTCGGCGAAAAGTTTGCCGCGGGAATCAAAAGCGCGGAGGACAGCTTTGTCGGCGCCTCCCGGCACCTTGACGCCATCGGGGCCGAGCATCCTCGTGATCGCCTTAAAAAAGACCGTCTCGGCCGGCAAATAGACCGGGCGATCGGTGAAAATCACCACCTGGCGCTCGTCTTTCTCGGAAGGCTCCCAATCGTAGTGAACCCCCATCCGCCACATGCCCAGCAGTTCAATGTCGTCCCCGATGGAGACCGCGTGCAGGTCGTCTGCGAGCTCGGCCATGAGCCAGGCTGCCTCCTTGCGCGCGAGCCTGGCACAACCATCCACGCCGGACTCGACCGTCGTGAGCGGCCGGTTTTCCTCATCGAACGCAGTCAGTTTTACTCCCTTGAGCGGCTCGCCAGTCGATTCGGAAAAAACCTGAATAAACGCCTCGTCGGATGTTACCTTCCAGGCCAGGCCGAGGTCGGTGAGCTGAACGAAAGCCTGCGCGCCAAAGCGTTTCTTTTTGCCGTGCCATTCGGGCCGGGCCTCGGCTTCGACGGTGACAAAAAGCGCGCCGGATATTTTGTCCGCCAGGGCGTCCTTCCAATGGACCTCGAGCTTCTCGAGCGCGTCCGCGGAGGCGGCGGCGGTAAATTTCTTTTCGAAAATCTTGCGTCCCGGCATGGAATCGAATGGAATTCGAAAAAATCCAGCCTCATCGTCTTCCCGGGTTGTTCCCTCGGGAGGTGTCGTATACGAACGATAAGCTCGAAGCGCGTAGATCAGCGAGTCCCGGTCGGCGGCTTTGACGCGAACGGTAACGTTCGACATATTGACCGCCTGAACGTCAAAAACCCCGCGTCCCTGGATGAGTTGATTCGCGCTGAAGGCGGGCACAGCGATGACCGGCTCGATCAGTTCGAACGTGACGCTGTCGCTAAAACCCCGCTCCATTACCAGATCGTCCGCCGCCTTCAATCCAGGCCCGAGCTTCACCGCATAGGGCTGATAGACCGCAAAGTCTCCATGAACGGTAATGACAGATTCATTCAAAGAGACCTTGAGGTCCTGCGGCGCGGGACGAATGCCCAACAACTTCTGCACTTTTTCCGGAGTGACCTCGTCGCTCAGGGGTTTGTTCAGGCTAATCCGCAGCTCCTTGGGCTGATCGAGGGTATTGGTGGGGTTGCAGGACTCGACGAGCAATGGGGGAACGTCACCGAGATTCACCAAACCAACCTCCGCGGTTTTGCTTTTGCCGTCGGCGGAGGGCAATCCGGCGTCAACGACCAATTTCCATTCCTCTCCGACCGGCAGTGGTTCAGCCGGCTCAGCCACCACCATGGCTGGCACCAGCGTTTCCAGTTTCACCTTGGTTTGATCAACCGAAGCACCCAGCGATGCCAGCGCGCTCTGACGCATAACATCCGGCATTTGGGGATTCGAGCGCAGATCTCCCATCGTCGCTGCCCGGACCTGGGCGGCGACTTTTGAGCCGGCCTTGTCACGGAAATAAATCGCCTTCGCTGCCGCGCCCACGTCCATGTTTTCGTCAAACTGCAGGATGAGTTGGGGCTCGCGGGGCACGTTTTTTGGCGGAAACCAGGTCGGAAAGCGATGCACCAGGGAAAGTGCCGGGGCAGTAATCGAGAAAACCGGCGTCGCCGGGAGACGTTCCCCGCTGAGAGTGGCCAAGTCCTCTCGCAAAGCGAACGCATACTGGGTCGCCTTTTTGGGCGCCTCGCCCGGCACAAAAACTGCGCTCTGCTGGCTGCGCCAGGTCCAGGAGCCCTTAAGTGGCGGCGTAATCGTGCCTGGCGCTTCAGCAGGTTGCGTGCCCACGGCTGACTGGGCAACCATGGGCTGGGCAAAGCGCACCTCAATCGTCGTTGTGGCAGTGAGATGTCGTGTCGAGCTTTTCCACGCGGCCGGCGTGGCCGCGGCCTTGGTGTTCCCCACCGAGGCGGGCGCGGGCTTGCCGGTGGCCGGTTTCTTTGGGGTCTGCGCCGGTGCTGAACCCGTGATAATAAGTGAAACGGCCAACAGGGCGCGGAGAAATGGTGTGCTGTGCATAAAATAGTGGGGCTTCAATTCGCTTTTACGCTAACGGAGCCGTGCGGCTTTCATCGTATCGCGAGAACGGTCTCAAGCGAACAAAAACCGCGGCTGATGAGCGTCCTGTCAGCGCTCGCGTCGCGGAGAAAGGGGCTGGTGCGGCACGCCGATAAGCAAACCCTGAGACTAAAGCCATGTCGCACAGGCAAATTATTGTTCCCTTGCTCAGAGGGATTTTTTTTCTTGATTCTTCTTCGCATAGTTTTCTTCCAGTAACGCGATGAACTTCCGACTTGATGGACATGTGGCGCTGGTGACGGGAAGCAGCACCGGGCTGGGCAAAGGGATCGCCTTGGCTCTGGCCCGCGCCGGTGCAAAAGTGGCGATGAATTATTACAACAATGAGGCACGGGCCGAAAAGGCGTTTGCGGAACTGAAAGCGACAAACCGCGAGTGCGTACTCGTCCGGGCCAATGTGACCGATCCCAGTGAGGTGCGAAGGATGGCGGATGATGTCGGAGAGAAATTGGGGCCAATCGATGTCCTGGTGCCCAACGCCACTCCGGAGCAGCCGTTGCTGCCGATCGAGGAATACGGCTGGGACTTTTACCAGTCGATGGTCGACTTCTTTATCAAGAGCCCGTATTTGCTAACGCGCGCGGTGCTTCCGGGGATGAAGGTGAAGGGGTGGGGCCGCATCATCAACATTTGCAGTGAAGTCTTTGCCCGAGGGGTCGCGCCGTTCTCAGCCTATGTGGCAGCCAAAGGCGGGCAGATCGGGTGGTCTCGCAGCATGGCGACCGAGCTCGCGCCCTTTGGGATCACCGTGAACATGGTGAATCCCGGCTGGATCCCGGTCCAACGGCACGAAAATGATCCTCCAGAGATGAAAGAGGACTATTTTGCCACAATTCCTATGCGGCGCTGGGGCACACCGCAGGACGTGGGCGAGGCGGTGGTCTATTTCGCCAGCGAAGAGGCGTCGTTTATCACCGGACAAACCCTGCTGGTAAACGGCGGCCGCACCCCGAACTGAGGGAACGGTTGATAGGTCGTGGTCCGGCTCAGTTTATGGCGAAGGTGGACGCGTGCGGGTGGAGGAGGGCCCGCCGAATCGGCGGGCATCCCTGTTTGTCGAGGCGGTTCGGCTCGCCGGAAGGCTAGCCCTCCCAACGGGTATTTGACCCGCCGGGGGAGGGCGAGCGTATCGCGAGCCGCGATGAATTTTGTACCCTTGCCGTAAATCGTTGCCGCTGGGTCTGGAAAAAACTGCTATTGCGAGTATAAGTGCCGCGTGTCGATCGACGCGCGTCCTTTGCCTTCAGCTCAATCATCCAGCTCGCTGCGGTCGCCGCCGGTGGCCCCGCGAATTCCTGATCATGAGGTGCTGCGGTGCATTGGACGCGGCTCATATGGGGAAGTGTGGATGGCCCGGGCGGTGACTGGCGCCCTGCGCGCGGTGAAAGTGGTTCGCCGGAAGGACTTCGAAATGGAGCGGACTTTCGAACGGGAATTTGAAGGCATCCGGAGCTTCGAACCGATCTCGCGCAATCACCCTGGACTTATCGACATCCTCCACGTCGGGCGGAACCAGGAAGAGGGTTTCTATTACTGCGTGATGGAGCTCGCAGATGACCGCTATCGCGGCCGCCAAATTTCTCCGGCCGATTACGAACCGCGCACACTCGGCACGGACAAACGGGACGGCGAGCGTCTGGACCTCGATAAAATCACCGAAGTCGGATTGCTGGTCGCCGAGGGGTTGGCACACTTGCATGCGCATGGCCTCATCCACCGGGATGTAAAGCCTTCGAACATTATTTTCGTGAACGGGGTGGCGCAACTGGCGGACATCGGGCTGGTCGCCGCCTACGGACAGCGCACCTATGTCGGAACCGAAGGATTCGTGCCACCCGAAGGTCCGGGCACGCCGCAAGCCGACACCTACAGCCTGGGCATGGTGCTTTACGAGCTGACGACACGCAAAGACCGGCTCGAGTTCCCCGCAGTGCCCGATGACATCAGCCTGTTGGGAGACCGAAAAAAGTGGCGTGCCCTGAATGAAGTGATCTGCCGGGCCTGTGCGCCTGTTCCCAAGCAACGTTACGCGAGCGCCGACGAGATGGCGGATGATTTGCGCCGGGTCTTGCTCGGCAAAACCCGCAAACGCGGCTTGCTGGGCCGCAAACGGACATGGGCCGTGGCTGCCGCGCTGCTTCTTTTTGCAGCCAGCCAGGCCCATCAACGCCAGCGCGCTACAGAGCTTGATCTGCACACCGGGCCTTCCGTCGCGCCCACTCGACCCGTTCAGCAGCTCGAACCCGCACCGGCGCTCCCGACGGCGCCTCCGAAAGTGGGCACCCTGATCGTCAGTGGGCATCCGGATGGCGCTGAGGTTTTCGTCGGTGGCCAGAAAAGAGGAACACTCCCGCTTGAATTGAAGGATTTGCCGGCGGGGAAAATTACCGTCGAAGTGAAAGCGCCACGGCATCGTGATTTCCTAACCGAACAACTCATTTCTCCCGATCAGCCGGTTACCGTGCCGGCGAAGCTCGATTTCTGGAATCCGCCGGTCATCGGTCAGCCCTGGTCCAACAGTCTCGGCATGTCCTTTCAGCCGCGCGGTCTTGAACACGTCTCAACGCTTCCGGCCACGCGGGACCAATATGTGCGCGCCCATGACGGAAGATTCGAGGACGGAGAAGTGCTGCCGTGGACCGCCCCGGATGGAGGAGAGGTGCACTTCATAGTTTTTGTGCCCAATCCTGAAGCAGATTTCTTTCGGCATTGGGTCGAAGTGCAGGACCACGAGAAAGGTTGCTCGAACGCCGATTACTATTACCGCCTGGAAAAGGTCGAGGCTGGGATCAGCCCGATGCTCGATGACAAAACGAAGGACAATCTCGCGTTTCGTCTGGTCATCGGGTTAAAACAATTTGGCGAGGTGCGCATCGAATCCGAACCCCCGGGAGCGGAAATTTTTGGGGAGGGCAAAAGGCTCGGAACCACTCCGTTCGAAATACCCCACCATCTGACCGGCCCGGTGAAGTTTGAACTGCGCCTGCCTGGTTACAACAGCGAAACCGTGACCGGGACGGTCGAACCCGGCCAGGCCCTGACCTTGAAAAAACCTCTCACCCGCAGCCTGCTGGCGGTTTTTGATCAGGAATGGCAAAACAGCCTCGGCATGATGTTTCGTCCCGTGGATGACGTGCAATTCTGCATCTGGGAGACCCGGGTAAAGGACTACGATGCCTATCTGGCCGCCACCAAACAGAGGCACGAAGCCGACCTTGACCAGGCGCCCGACCATCCTGTCATCAACGTTTCGCGTGATGACGCTGTTGCCTTTTGCCGGTGGCTCACCCAAAAAGAACGCCGCGAGGGACGGCTCGACAAAAACTGGGAATACCGCCTGCCCACCGACATCGAATGGAGTCGCGCCGCCGGCATTCCCTCCGAGCGGGGCGGCACACCCAGCGAGCGCCACGTTCGCATCAAAGGGGTATTTGTGTGGGGCTACGTCTGGCCGCCGCCTGCCGCTGCCGGCAACTTTGCTGACCAATCCGCGATTGCCCGCGCGGGTTTGAACAAGCCCCCGCACAAATTGCTGCCGCTTAACGACGGCTTTACTTTCACGGCCCCCGTCGGCGCCTTTGCGCCCACTCAAAATGGCATTTTCGATCTTGCCGGCAATGTCTCGGAATGGGTGGCGGAAGATTTTGGCGGCAACACCGGAAACAGCAATTACCAAAACTACGGGGTTCTGCGCGGCGCGAGCTGGGCCGATTCCGACAAGGAAGAGCTGCTGACCTCATTCCGGAGCGCAGTCTATACCAACTTCCACAATTCGACCGCCGGATTTCGGGTGGTGCTCGCCAGGTAAACCATGGTTTCTGTTTCCATTTCCTATCAGGGCGATCTGCACTGCCTGGCTGTTCACGGGCCTAGCGGCAGCCAACTACCCACCGATGCACCGCGCGACAACATGGGACGGGGCGAAGCGTTTTCGCCCACCGACCTTCTCGCCACTTCATTAGGCACGTGCATGCTCACCACCCTGGCGATCGCCGCTGTGCGCAAAGGGATCGATCTCGCCGGTGCGTCAGCCCAAGTGGAAAAACAGATGAGCGACACCCCGCCCCGGCGGATCGCGAAAATTGCCGCGCGCTTTATCATTCCATTGCCCGCCGATCACCCTGAGCGCCCTGCGCTGGAAGCGGCGGCCCGCAGTTGTCCAGTCCATCGCAGCCTCCATCCCGACGTTGTCCAGGACGTGACATTCGAGTGGAACGAGCAGGCTCACTGACTCACTGACTATCATGTCTGATTCGCCGGTTATCGAACCTGATGAAATTCTGCCGCCCGAAAAAGGCCCGCGCCCCCGTGCTCGCGGCCGGCCAGCACCCGAGACTCGCGGATTGTTTTCGGCGATCATCGCCCGATGGCTGGACGACCTGTTGAAGATTCCGGGAACCAATGTTCGGTTTGGTCTTGATCCGCTGCTCTCGTTGATACCAGGTCTGGGCGACGCGGTGGCGACTGGAGCCGGGGCAGCCATTCTTTTTGCGGCGGTGCGTCACCGAGCTCCGGTGAAAGTACTTGTCCGGATGGTTGGAAACATGGTGGCGAATGCCATCCTTAACGTCGTTCCTCTGCTCGGGCCGGCTCTCAGCATCTGGTACAAATCCAATGCCCGGAACAATCAAATGCTGCAGCGCCATGTGCGCGGACTGCCGCCCGGCCCGGCGAGCCCGCAGAGCAAATTCGTTTTCGCTGCCGTGATCCTTATCGTGGTGGCGGTCGTGGCTCTTAATCTTTTCCTGTGGTGGTTTCTTTTCAATGTGCTGGTGGGATCCCTGAATCGGTAGGACGAAGTCCACCGAAGCCTCATTCGGGCGAAGTTGCCCCGGCAGACGCCTCACCCTGTCTACCGATCGTTACCGCGGCTCGGCAGAAGCCTCGCCCTACCGATCGTTTGTGATCCTGGCTGGCGAAACCACTTGTCGCTTGTTCGGCGGCACTATACTGCGCGATTCGCGCAGCCGCAGGTCGCTGCGCTCTTCCCATGATCATCTCGCTCCACTGGCTCGCCGATCACATCGACCTCGATGGGTTGAAAGTTGATGAGATCGCGCGCCTGCTCACCTTCGCGGGAGTCGAGGTCGAGGACATCCGACACCAGGGCATCACTTCAGATAAAATCGTCGTCGGGGAAATCCTGGCATTCCAAAAACATCCAGATGCCGACAAGTTGAGCGTCTGCCAGGTCGAGGCCGGGCAGCCCGCGCCGCTGAATATTGTCTGCGGAGCAAAGAATTTTCAAACTGGGGACAAAGTCCCCCTCGCCCTCGAAGGAGCTGTTTTGCCCGGCGCCTTCAAAATCAAAAGAACCAGAATGCGCGGAGTGGAAAGCGAAGGTATGTTGTGTTCTGGCAAAGAGTTAGGCCTGTCTGATGACGCCGACGGATTGCTGATTCTCCCCTCGGAGGCCCCGACTGGAAGGCCCGTCGGTGAATTTCTCGGCGCTGATACTTTGATTCAAATCGAGGTGACGCCAAACCGGCCTGACCTCCTCAGTCATCGCGGGGTGGCCCGTGAGATCCGCGCAGTAAGCGGCCGGCCACTGCGCAACGGAAGTGCTGGCGGCATTCCCGGCGGCATCGGCGGCCCGCCGATGAGCGCCGCAACTCCTCGCCTGTCCTCGCCGCCGATTCCGCCCAAATCTTCACGCGATGTTCTGATTTGCCTCGAGGCTGCTGAAGCTTGCCCGTTCTACTCAGGGCGCATTATTCGACATGTCAAAGTCGCGCCCAGTCCCGACTGGCTTCGTCTCAGACTCGAATCGATAAACGTTCGTTCGATCAACAACGTCGTCGACGCCACGAACTACATCCTGCATGATGTTGGCCAGCCACTGCACGCGTTTGACCTGCAAAAACTATCCGGCAAGATCGTGATACGTCATGCCCGCAGCGACGAGCGGTTTCTCGCCCTCGATGGTGTCACTTACCCTTTGACTCCGGATGATCTCGTGATTGCGGACGAGCAAAAACCGGTGGCGATTGCCGGCGTCATGGGTGGTTCTGAAACGGGAGTTGTCGAAACGACCACCGATATTTTGCTCGAGGCCGCCTACTTCAGCCCGTCCCGCGTTCGACGCACCTGCCGGCGGCTTGGTTTGGGCAGTGATTCGAGTTATCGCTTCGAACGCGGTGTGGACCCCCAGGCCGTCCTCACTGCCAGCGCTATTGCGACGCAACTTATCGAGCAGCTGGCGGGCGGCCAACCTGAGGAGGAGATTCACCTTGCCGGCGAGCCCCCGCGGTTGACCGGCACGGTCTCGCTGGAACCCCATCAGGTTTCGCGGTTGCTCGGAGTCTCGCTCCCGGAGGAAAAAATTACCGGAATCTTGTCCAGCCTTGGGCTGCGCGGAACCAATGGCGGCTGGCAAATTCCCAGCTATCGGGCGGACCTTCAAAGGCCGGTCGATCTCATTGAGGAAATCGCGCGGGTTGCCGGTCTCGATGCCATACCTGCGCGCAGGCCGGCCGAGTTGTCCTCCGCTTCCCAACACGACTTTTGCTACGATTTTCGGCTTCATCTCGAGCGAGAGCTGGTGACTCTGGGATTCTTCGAGGCGCGCACGATCAAGTTCATATCCGAGAAACAGCTCGCGCAGGGATGGGCGCCCCCACCTGAGTCGGGGGGCGATCCCTTGAGGCTGAAGAATCCTGTCAGCGATGACCACACTATGATGCGTCCAAGTCTGCTGCCCGGGCTGCTCGAAGTTGCAGCCCACAATTTGCGCCACGGAGTCCAGGCGCTGCGATTTTTTGAGACCGGCACGGTGTTCGCACCGCCGTCAGATGCCAACACCGGCGCCGCAGAAAAGCACTCCCTCGCTTTGCTTATGAGCGGACCGCACGAACCTGCGTCCTGGCTGAAGAAAGACCCCTGGCCAGTCGACTTCTTCGATTTGCGCCGCATCCTGGGTTCGATTGTCGCGAAACCGGGGCTGCAATTGCTCAGATCGACTCACGCCGCCTTCGTCATGGCGGCGCAGATCGTTCATCGCAACAAGGTTCTCGGGATCGCCGGCCAGCTGACACCCATCACGGCGCGCGCCATCGATGCCCGCCACCCGGTTTTTGCCGCAGAAATCGATCTCACCCTGCTGCAAAGCCTTTACGGCAGTGGGACCCGGTTTGAAGAAATGGCGCGCTTTCCCGCTGTCACGAGAGACGTAGCACTCGAAGTGCCGGAAGCGGTTTCGCACCGAGACATCGAGGCGTTTTTTGAAAAACAACAAAGGACGGAGCCCCTCCTCCAGAGCGTCAGGCTTTTCGATGTCTTTTCCGATCCTGCCGGGCAGCGCCTGCCGGCAGGAAAAAAGTCACTCGCCTTTTCGCTAACCTATCGGGACACGGCCGGCACCCTCGAGGGCGCGCGCGTCGACGCCATTCACCAGCGCCTGATCACCGGGTTGGTGAAGTCACTCCCGGCTACCGTCCGGTAGAAACCCATGTCCCTCATCACCGTCAGGAAATTCCTGTACCGACATGCTCTCGTTTGCGATTGACGTTTCAGCCGCTTTGCAGAAAATGCCTCAGCTTTCTTTTTGAAAAGCGACTTCTTTGAAAGTTTTCCTGCGGTGTTCGAGACATTTGGTGTTCGGGCCCGAACCGTAATTTCAGAAATGGAGGCCGCCCCGGCGCTTTCAATGCCATGCCTTTCCATAGGAAGGCAGGTCAGGTGCCGGAGTCTCCACCTTGGCAAAACGTGCAGGGAACGTGGCTCTAGCCAACGGACGACACCCGTGGGAAAGTTTTTGGGGCGGCTGCCAAACGGCGGCCGCCCCAACTTTTTGCCCCGATGGGACCGGGGTGGGCCGATTTTTGACATTCGGCCCACCGCCACTAGGCTGCGTCTCGGCTTAAAAACCAACTGCCCACTACCATGCCTCACACATTGCCTAACCTTCCCTATCCGGAGAACGCGCTCGAACCGCATATTGATGCCCAAACGATGAACATCCATCGCACCAAGCATCATCAGACCTACGTGACCAACCTCAATAACGCCATTGCAGGAAATGCTGAACTGGAAGGCCTGAGTATCGAGCAACTCTGCCAGAACTTGAACAAAGTGCCCGAAGAGAAACGCGCAGCCATCCGCAACAACGGAGGTGGTCACTATAATCATAGCCTGTTTTGGACGTTGATGGGTCCCAACAAAGGAGGCTCTCCTTCCGGGCGCCTCGCCGAAGCCATTGAAAAGACATTCGGCGGTTTTGACAAATTCAAAGAAGAGTTCGGCAAAGCGGGCGTTGGACGCTTCGGCAGTGGGTGGGCATGGCTGGTCAAGAAAGGCGGGCAACTCGCCATCACCTCGACACCGAACCAGGACAACCCTTTGATGGACGCCAGTGGAACTCCCGTTCTAGGTCTCGATGTCTGGGAACATGCCTACTATTTAAAGTACCAAAACCGCCGACCCGATTACATTACGGCGTTCTGGAATGTGGTTGATTGGGACGCCGTCGGAAAACGGTTCGAGCAAGCTTAAGGACCTCTAAAGTGCGGCGGGCTTCAAGCGCGAACTCGCTGCAAAGGCATCGGGGAGCGCATGCGCCCCGCCTCGTGCAGCCGGCGCGCTTGCCGACCACATTTGTCACTGCCCTCTTTATTCCCCGGCTATCGCTTACGGCGTATCAGTCCAAGACCGAGGGCGCCTAAAATGAGACCGGCACTGGCCGGTTCTGGGATTGGCCTGCCTTCGAACTGCAACTCAGAAATCTGCATGCTGTTGGCGGCGCCGGAATTCTTCACCGTCGGAAAAATCAGCATGTAGGAGCTGTAACCTGTGGAACCGGCGAGGGGGATTGTAATCTCAGTCGAGCCGCCAAATTGGCCTATGGCCAGAGTGTCCAAAGTTATATCGCGTTCGTCGGGAAGTGAAAGCGCGTCACTGTCGATGATGGTAAAGTCGCTCAGGTTGTAGGGTCCATTAGCGCTTAGGGCTACGTTTGTGCCATACAAATCAAAGCTGGCTGGATCGCGCTCGACCGCATCGTTGGCGGCCGAAAGCGTCATGCTGACAAGTATTGAGGCGCCGAAAGCCGGCGTAATGACGATGCCGGTGTTCTCCCGGGCGAAGTTCAGGTATTTCTCGCCCCCGCCACCCTTGAATCCGTTAATGATGTCTTCAGGGGGCTCGGCACCTGGCCAGTTGTTGGTCAGGGCAGTGAACCCTGGCTGGCCGACGATGAATTGGGTGCCGTCCGACACCCCGCCGCGAATGAAATCCGTCGGAGCCAGGATGCTTACGCCGGCAACGGGCAGTATGCTCGCCGCCAATCCAGCCAGGAGGAAAATGAGTTTTCTCATGTCAGGAGGGGTTTTAGCCGTCCGCAGCAATTCGGGCAAGAGAAAATTGGAGGTTTCTCGATGTGAGGTCATAAGTCCCCGGCTGAATCCTGGCGCCTCGGTCGGTTGCCCTCCGCCGCGATGAGGCCTGACTGTTATCACCGACGGCCACGGCTCACCACGGCATTTTGGGCATTTTTCCTCCTTTTCCCGTCAGGCCGCCGAAACCTGGGGGCAAGCCGCCGCCCATGCCGGGAAATCCGCCGCCGCCCATCATCTTCATCAGGCCCTTCATCTTGCCCTTGTCTTTGAAGAGTTTACGCATCGTCTTCATCTGGTCGAGGAGCTGATTGACATCGCTGACCTGGGTGCCCGAACCGCGTGCGATGCGCTGCCGGCGTCTGAAATTGATGACCTCCGGCCGGCGGCGCTCGTGTACGGTCATCGAGAGAACGATGGCCTCGGTGCGTTTGAGTTTGTTGTCGTCCACTTTCATGTCCTTCATCTTGCCCATGCCGGGGAGCATGCCGATGATGCCCTCGAGCGGTCCCAGGCGTTTCATGAAGCGCATTTGGGCCAGGAAATCGTTGAAGTCGAATTCCCCCGAAGAAAAGCGATCCATCATGTGCATGGCGTCTTTTTCTTCGAGTGCCTCGGCCGCCTTCTCGACCAGTCCCACCACATCGCCCATGCCAAGAATCCGCTCGGCGAGCCTCGATGGATCGAAGTGTTCGAGTTGATCGAGCTTTTCTCCGACGCCGATGAACTTGATCGGCTGGAGGGTTACGGCGCGCATCGACAACGCGGCACCGCCGCGCGCGTCACCGTCGAGTTTTGTCAGGACGAGGCCGGTTATGCCAATGGCTTCATGAAACCGTGTTGCCACGTTCACCGCCTGCTGGCCGGTCGCTGAGTCGGCCACCAACAGTACCTCTCCAGGATTCAGAAACTCGACCAAGCGCCTCAACTCGCTGATGAGGTCATCGTCCATTTCCTGGCGCCCTGCGGTGTCGAAAATGACGCTTGATGGGCGCTGCACTGCTACCCAGTTGAGTGCGGCTTTGGCAGTTCGTATGACATCGGTTTCACCGGGCTGAGGAATAAAGATCGGGACGCCTATTTCTCCAGCCAGCACTTCCAATTGCCTGATCGCCGCGGGCCGCTGCAAATCCAGCGCCACCAATGCGGGCCGTTGCCCTTC
Source organism: Verrucomicrobiales bacterium (assembly GCA_050998515.1). GTDB lineage: Bacteria > Verrucomicrobiota > Verrucomicrobiia > Verrucomicrobiales > V1-33 > JBPCQC01. The sequence goes on along the minus strand of JBPCQC010000033.1, from coordinate 64,737 downwards.
CTTCTTCAACAGCCGGCCCAGTTTTGCGCAAGTGGTGGTTTTTCCAGCGCCATTCAGGCCGCAGAGGAGCACGTAACCTGGCGGGTCCAGGTTCAGCGGGGCCGGTTCACTGCCCAGCAACTCGACCATCGAGTCGTGAAAAACTTTGACGATTTGCTGGCCGGGCGTGACCGATTTCAACACTTCGTCACCCATGGCCCGGTCTTTGACGGCGTTGATGAACGCCTTCACCACCGTAAGATCGACGTCAGCCTCGAGAAGCGCGATCCTGACTTCGCGCATCGCCTCCGCCACGTTGGCTTCGCTGAGCTTTCCCAGACCACGCAACTTCTTGAAAACTTCGTCCAGTCGATCGCTTAATTGGGAGAACATTTGTGACTCGTTATTGGTTATCGTGACGAGAGAAAGGGGCACGGGCGCACTCCTTCCAATCGCGTGACCATGAACAGAAGCCCGCGATAAACAACGTTCATCCTTCTTCGGGCCCCATCACCTCTCACACCCGTTGCTACGGCAGCGAAAGCAAGCCTTTGAAATAGAGCCGGAAGCCAGTGATGAACGGTTCTGTGCTGCGGTAAACGCGGGTCTCGGTGCCATCTGCATTTTCAGTGCGGCTCGAGAAGACGACGTTCGCGGTGTCCCAGGACGCGAGATCCGTGGAAGACACCACTTCGAGGACGGCATCATCGGCGCCGCGCCACAGTGTGAGACTGAGCGCCGCAAAGTCCTGCGGGCCGGCAGGCGTATCAACACTCTCGACGACGGCGAAAATGCGCACCGATCCTGCGTCCGCGACGGTCGGATCAGTTCCGAACACATATTCGAGAAAGTTTTTGAAACCATCACGATCAGGATCGGCCGCGGGACCCGACACGGCCTCGTCGACGGCCTGCCCGGGCGTAAAACGCGTTACCCGCCAGGCCGAAAAAGTCAGCGCATCACCTGCGTTCGGAGTGGCGGCCCCAGCGACACTGCTTCGCCAGTTTACAGCGTTGTTATGATCCGGGTTGGTCGTGGGCCGCATGAGAATGAGCGCCGGCCCCAGGCCATCCGCAGCAGCAGGCCACGGCGACCTGTCGTTGTAGGCAAAGTCCTTGATGGGAGCGCCGCTTTTATCAATAATCTGCAAACGCTCTCCCCCATTCGAGAGGCCGGACAGGTTTTGAAACTCCCCGGCGACCGGTAGGCTGGCGCCATAACGGAACTGAAAGGCAGCCCGGTTTTTCACCAGGAGCAGCCGTTGGCCTGGCCCGATCTCCCGCAACAGCACCGAATCATCGAATGCAAAGTCGAGCCCCGCGGCAAACGTGACTCCAGTCAAATCCACGCGGCTGGCTCCAATGTTCATCAACTCGATAAACTCAAAGTCATCCTGATTGGAAAACCCTGCCGCAATCTCAGTCTGCGACGCATCGGCTGGGTGATAATGGACCTGCGACACCACGACGTTGTTCGCACTGGCCGCCACCGCGTCGACAACAAAAAACGCATTGTTCAAGGCAGACCACGCAGTGCCGTTGCGGATGCGGGACTTCACACGCACCGAATCAGTCAAACTCAACGGCGCGCCATACGGCTGCGCACTGGCGGACTCGACGCCGGTCCACATCTCGCGCGGATCCGATCCATCCAGCGTATATAGGATCGTACCCACCCCTCCGATATTCGGATTGTGAATCTTTAGTTCAAAATTGTCCGGTACATTGCCGCCATGTTGCAAAATATTCGTGGCATTGTTGCGGAACTCCGGCGCCGCAACGGTGGAATAGAGTCCAGCGTTCCGAAAATTAGTGAGCATGTTGGCATGCCGCTGCAGAAGAATCGTGTTCAAAATCCGGGTTTTCTCGTTCAGCCAATCGGTGCCGCGGGTGTAAGGAGGCTCGCGCCGGTTATCTCCCCAGCGCGCTGATTCGCCGCGGATCGCGGAATCGATTTCGTCCAGACGGCGTTGAAAAACGCCCTTCATGCCGTTCACCGACAACACACCTTCGTTGAACATGAAGCGGTGAATGTAGTCGGCGAACAACAGCTTGTATTCGGAGTTTACCAGAAGCCGCTGGTGAATCTCGGTGGGTCCACCGCGATCATTCCTCGTCAGGAAACTCTCAGTCTGGTCACGAAACACGTGCTCGGCGTCCCAGGAATGGAAACGCCACTTTGCAGCGGGGTCGGTGCGCCGAATTGAAGCATAGAGATTCTTGTGAGCCCAATCCTGGTTCCCGGCGACGAAGTTGAAGAGCATGTATTTGATGAACTCATCCTGGTCGAGCTTTGTCCATACCGCCTCATAGGCTGCCTGCTGCACGAGACTAACTGTGGGATTCGGCAACTGGGCTCCCACGCCCAGCAGATCGAGCAGGTCTTCGTAGCTTTTCAGCGTGGTCGAATTGGTGGCGCTGGCCGGCAGCGCGGGATTGATCACTCCCGTATTCATCACGTTGTGAAAAAGGGTCCCGCCGTCGACGCCGTTGATGGCACTGTGTTTGAAAACATCCCATTCATCCGCATCTCCACCGCTGTAATGCGATTGAAAATTATGATCCGGCTTCTCGTGCAGGATGTAGAGCCCCCAATAAAGCCCATCGAGGAAAAAGTGGACCGGTTTGCTGTGAAACGTCGAGCCGCCCATCGCATTCTGGAAATCCGCCATCACGTGATCGCGAACATAATCGCCACGCGAGCGCTGAGTGTCGACCGGATGGACCCATGCCTGGTTCAGCCGCGCATCGAGGATGAACGTACTGTGTTCGTCGCTCGCATCATCCCCGTATAAATCATACGTCACCTCATCGTTGGGTTTGAAATTCATCGACAGCTTGTATGACTTCCAGCGCTGCTGACTGGTGCCGCCGAAGATGTGGATTTTCCCATCTGTCTGAAATCCTTTCACCATGTTCGGATTTGCTGAATCTCCGGTCGGGTTGATCAACTCAAATGAGGCCGGCCGGTCTGCGGACTCCTGTGGAACACCGTTGAGCGCCGGATAGAGGCCACCGTCGATCGGATTCGACCCCGGAGTGTTGGGTCCAAACATGTGGCGCCAGTCGGTGACCACGGAGACGACCGGTATGCTTTTCAGGTCCGCGGCCGAAAATGTGTTGGCGGCATTCGTCGAGTTAACAATCTCGGGATCCACCTCCCAATCGGGCCCCGGCGGAATGCGTAGATTTCCGCCGGCGGCGCCCCAGTTCAGCGTGTCCGCGGGCGCCAGGTTCATCGATGTGAGCGGGCCAGCCTGCTGCAAGACGCTCGTGGCGAAAATATAAGTTTGGGTATCCACATCCGAGGGACCGAAGCCGCTCTTGATCGCGCGGGCACGGATGAGTGTGGTGTCGGAAATAGTCACTGTGGCAACGGGCGGCGTGGTGGCGTCGGGAGCCGGAGCCTGGGTTCCATTGGTAGCGCTGGGTTCGCTGCCGTTGACCGTGTAGGCGATGGTGGCGCCCGGAGTTTCGGTGGTGATCTGGAGCGTGAAAGGAGCGTCGTAAAACCCGCGATCAATATCAAAAGTCGTATCTTTGCAAAACTCGCTCACGGCGGAGCTCGCGTTGTTCGCCGCGCCCGGAGTATCCACCAAAAAATACGCCACCTGGGTGGGAGTTGTCGGCGAAGGGGCGCCATAGGAAATCCCGACCTCTTGCTTTGGATATGGAGTTTCGGCCGTTCCGATCTGACTGACAGTGGTCCATCCACCTGCCCCATCCGGACGGCTCAAGAGGAGCACGCCACCCCCGGGCGCGAGTTTGAAGCCGGTGTGATATTGAAGTGTCACCCCGGCCCCCCGCGCCGCATTTTTCCCCGAGGCATAAACAACCATAAAACTCCCCGCATTGAGCGTGGCGTCTGCCGGAAATACCCATTGGCCCGGATTGCCAGCGTCATCGCTCAGCGCCCATCCGGTGAGGCTCACCGCCGCCGCATCAGAGTTATGCAATTCGATCCAGTCCGGGGAGTTACCATCGATGTCGAAGCGCTTGTCACTGGCAGACGCTGTGCCGTTATTGAGCAGACGCCCAGGGTTGTCTGCCGTGAATTCGTTAATAAAGACATCCCCATAACAAAGCGAAAAAAAACCTGCGAAAGCCAAAGCGGGCACGATCCGCACACAGCGGAGAAAAAGGGGATGCATGATTTTTCCAGAGGGGTTGGAAACAGGGGGGACAGCATAACTTCCTGGAATCGCACGCTTAGTCAATATCCAACCGCCACCATCCATTGCGCCGGCGACGCCGCAACCGACCGCGCTGTAGCGGGCCGCGCTGTAGCGGGCCGCGCTGTAGCCGGCCTCTGAGAGGCCGGGCCGGGGTCGCAGACTCCGGCTACAGAGAGGCCGGGGGCCGGGGTCGCAGACTCCGGCTACAGAGAGGCCGGGCCGGGGTCGCAGACCCCGGCTACAGAGGCCCCTCTCAGTATAAGATCAACGGCTACAGCATTGGATCATGGGGCTGCCGAATTCACCGCCTGCCGGTATCCTCTTGCTCCTTCTCTTTTAACGCGGAACGTCAGCGCCTATGATTCCTGCGCCGCCGGTTCCGCCCAACGGTTTGGCTCCGCAACCTAGCAAGACTTCGAAGGCAGCGGTTTGGAGTCTTGTGCTTGGGTTGCTGGGCCTTTGCACTCTTTTGCCAGCACTCCCGGCCTTGATCCTCGGGATCGTCGCCCTCGTCAAGATCCGCGACTCAGGTGGGAGCCTGACCGGCCGAAGCCAGGCCGTGGCAGGAATTATTCTCTCTGCCGCCACCGTCATTTTGGTTCCAATCATCGCCATCCTGGCATCAATGGCCATCCCAGCGTTTACTTCGGCCCAGAAAAATGCCGAACTTGCCGTCGCTTCGCAGAATGCGCAAGCGTTGCATCTGGACCTTCTTAATTACGCCGTCGATCACGAAGACCGGCTTCCAGGCAGCTGGCAGGAGGTGGCACTCTCAAAAACCTTTTCCGGGAAAGGACCGGCGACTACGTTGCAAAATTATCAGCTTTTAGTCCCGGGAAAAAACACCAGCGAAGTGGGGCCTGGGGATGTCGTGATTCGTTTCGAAGCCAAAGAATATACGAAGATTGTTGAGGTCTTCGGGGATGGCTCTGCGAAGACGCGCTCGAAGACCGATCCCTGATGTCTCGGGAAAACCGAAAATCATCAGTGGAATGTCTAAACTCGACACTCTCGGAATCATCGCCGGCAACGGGATTTATCCGGCCACTTTGGCCCAGGCAGCCAGAATGGCTGGCGTGGCGAAAATAGTTGCCGCCGCCTTCGAGCAGGAAACCGATCCCGCATTGGCGAAGTATGTCGACGCCATCGAATGGCTGCGAGTCGGCCAGCTCGGCCGGCTCATCAAATTCTTCCGCGCCCACGGGGTCAGGCAGGCCATCATGGCGGGCCAGATCGCGCCCAAAAACCTCTTCGACCTCCGCCCCGACCTCCGCGCTGTTGTTTTGTTAGGCAAACTGCGCATCCGAAATGCCGAAACCATTTTCGGCGCCATCGCCGACGAACTGGCCAGCGAAGGAATCAGCCTGCTGCCCGCCACCACGTTCTTGGAAGATTTGCTTCCCGCGCCCGGCTTGGTCTGCGGACCGAGGCCCGGCAAAAAACAAATGCCCGACATCGAATTCGCTTTCCGCATGGCAAAGGAAATCTGCCGGCTCGATATCGGTCAGGCGGTGGTGGTGAAAAAAGGGACCGTGCTCGCCGTCGAGGCCTTCGAGGGCACCGACGAATGCATCCGTCGGGGCGGCGCGCTCGGCAAAGGCGGGGCCACTGTGGCCAAAGTCAGCAAGCCGAATCAGGACCTGCGTTTCGACGTGCCGGTGATCGGACCGCGAACCGTCCAGTCAGCCGCCGACGCAGGCATTCCACTTGTCGTCGTCGAGGCTGGAAGAACGCTTTTGTTAGGCAAGGAGGAAATCGTCCGGTCCTGTGAGCACTTTGGGATCACTCTGTTTGCCGCAGGTTAAAGACTTATCTTACGAATCGTTTTATCCCTTGCTGGGTTGAACCCTCAGCTCGCCCTGAAATGAATTCACACCGGCTGGCGGAATTCTCTTAGCGCTCTCCGCTTTGCTGCCTAGATGAAGCGGATGGCGTTGCAGCGGATTCGGATCGGTATCGTCGGCGCGGGCAGCATGGGAAAAAATCATGCGCGCGTGCTGGCCTCACTTCCCGACGTGGAACTGGCCGGCGTGTTCGACAACCACAGCGGTCGCGCGCGGGACGTTGCAAAAGCACATCAAGCGCGATGCATGGGCTCGCTGGATGAACTTCTCCCCCTCATTGATGCCGCGGCGGTCGCCACACCGACCGTGACGCACCTCGAAGTCGGTTTGCGGCTGCTCGAAGCGGGCAAACACGTTTTCATCGAAAAGCCGATCACCGACACTGCTGAGTCCGCGCGGCAGCTTATCGAAAAAGCGAGCGCCTCGGGGCTTATTTTGCAGGTGGGGCACGTCGAGCGCTTCAATCCGGTCATTGGTCAGCTGGAAAAGCTGCTCACCTATCCGCGCTTCATCGAGGCCCATCGGCTGTCGCCGTTTCCCGGGCGGAGCACGGACATTGGAGTCGTGCTCGACCTCATGATTCACGATCTCGAAATCATCCTGCACCTGGTGAAGAGCGAACTCGAGTCGATTGATGCGGTCGGGGTTCAGGTGCTGACGAAACGCGAAGACATTGCCAACGCGCGCTTGCGCTTCAAAAATGGATGCGTCGCCAACATCACGACGAGCCGCATTTCACCTGAGAAGATGCGCAAGATCCGCGTCTTTCAGGACGACGCCTATCTCTCGCTCGACTATCAAAACCAATCCGGAGAAATCTACCGCAAGGGCGGGCTTTTTGGCATCTCGCGCGAGGCGGTCAAAATCGAGAAAGAGGAACCGCTCAAACTCGAACTGGCCGCCTTTGCCGAATGCGCGCGTCACGGCCGCCAGCCAAAAGTCGGAGGGCAGGAAGCCGCCGCGGCGCTTGAGTTGGCGCTCGAAATCACGACTCTGATTGAAGCCGGCGGCGGGTATCGGCCGGTTGACAGGCAGGGCGACAGCGAGCTATTCTGTGACCGTGAACGAGGACAAGTTCAAGCACCTGAAGTGCATTCTCCCTCCGGAGAACCGGACCACCTATCCGAGGCCCAGCGTCACCTCGGAAGAGATGGACGAAATGATCCGGCGGAGCAGGGAGTGGCGGCGACAGCACGGGTTTCCCGTATTCGATCTGACTTCCGAGACCTGGTGGCTTGGGCCCGTTCCCGAGAAGTCCTCCTGACATCGGAGTTTTTCGCCACCCTTTCATTGCTCGACAGCGGGCACGAGCATTTCGTCTTTCGGGATACAGTCGCGAAACGAGTTGTCAAAGTGACTTACGCTGGGAAGGCCGGATCCGACCCGCTGGAACCTCCCTTGCCGTCCGAGTATCTCGAACGACTCCGCTTACAGAACCTCGTTTTCGAGGACGACGTTCGTCTTGAGGGAATCATTGAGAATCGAGCCGGTGTCAGCATAGTGACCTCGCAGCCGTTTGTGCCTTACGGAAAGCCGCCTCACCCAACCGAGCGTGAGATCGAGACCTTCCTCAATGGGTTGGGTTTCTTTTATCAGAGCGGCGCCTATTTCCGCAAGAGGGATCGCCTTGTGCTAGTCGATCCCCACCCGGCAAATGTCATTCGAGCGCCTGATGGCAAGCTCGTTCCCATCGATGTGCAGTTGAGGATCCTGCCCGCTTTGCCGATGTAATGCCATGCCCTGCCTTTTCGTAATCGCTGGAGAAGCCAGTGGTGACACGCATGGCGCCGGATTGCTGGCGGCGCTCAAAAAACGGCGACCCGATCTCGAAGTGCACGGCTTGGGCGGCCCGAAAATGCGAGCCGTCGCGGGAGCCGGCGTCGAAGACTGGATCGCGGAGGCGGGAGTGGTTGGGCTCTGGGAAGTCATCAGACATTACCCTTGGTTCAGAAAAAAATTCGATGAACAACTCGGGCGCATTGCCGCGCTCGAACCGGACGCCGTCATTCTAATCGATTATCCCGGCTTTAATCTGCGCCTGGCGAAAGCGCTCCGGGCGGCGATGCCTCAACTCAAAATCATCTACTACATCAGTCCGCAGGTTTGGGCGTGGCACGGCGGACGGATTCCCAAAATGGCTCGCTGGCTCGATCTGATGCTCTGCATTTTCCCGTTCGAGGTCGATCTTTACAACGCTTCGGGTCTCGAGACGATTTTCACCGGTCATCCGCTGGTCGACCATCTCGGTGCAAAAAAAATTATCGCGCCTCGAGAACCGAACGTAGTGGGTCTGTTTCCGGGCAGCCGCGAACGCGAAGTGGCGCGGCTTTTTCCGATGATGCTGGAAGCGGGAAGGTTGCTGCGGGAGCAACGCCGTGATCTGATATTTCTTGCGGCGGCGGCATCGGAGCCGCTCGCCGCGATGATGCGCTCGCTGGCGGGGCGGTTGGGCTGGTGTGAGATCGAGTGCGGCACAGCCCATGCACTCATGCAGCGCGCCGCCGTGGGCGTAATCGCTTCGGGCACCGCTTCCTTGGAGGCGGCATTTTTCGGCCTGCCCTATTGCCTCGTTTACAAAGTCTCCTGGCCGACCTACTTCGTGGGCAGAGCCGTCGTGCAAGTGCCGTTTCTCGGCATCGCCAATATCCTCGCCGGGCGTGAAGTAGTGCGCGAGTTCATCCAACACCTCGCAACCCCGAAAAACGTCGCGACGGAAATCATGCGTCTGCTCAGCGATGAACAGGCCCGGCGGCAAATGCAAGACCAACTGGCGGAAGTAGTCTCCGGTTTGGGCGACGGCGGTGCCTATGAGCGGGCAGCCGATGCGGTATGGGGCGCGACACGCTTATCGCGCTCATAGCACATCATTCCCGAGTCTGCCGCCTCAGCCCACAAACCCCGGCGTAAATTCTTTGCGTTTGCATATAAAATGCAGGAAAGTGCATCTTAGTATCGGCTGCTTGTTGGTTTCCACAAACCACCCCCCCCTTGCAGCCAAATCATCCCCCATGAAATACCTGCTGCCCTTTTGCGTCGGCGTTGTTCTGACTTCGTCTCCGCTTCGCTCTCAACAAGTTCTCTATAGCGAAGTGATGTATCATCCAGCGGGCCCGGCGCCCGAATTCATAGAAGTCTGGAATATTTCGCTGACCCCGCAGGACATGGCCAAGTGGGCCTTCACCGATGGGGTTTCGTTTATTTTTCCGGACTTCAGCGCCGGCGACGTTCAGGCGCACCTGCTAAAGCCGTTTGAGCGCATCGTGGTCAGTTCGGCCACGCCGAGCGTTACCCGCGTGGCCTACCCGTCTCTGCCAGCCACCGTTCGCGTGTTTGGGCCCTGGACCGGCGCTCTCGATAACAACGGCGAGCGCGTGACTTTGCGGGATAAAAACGGCGTCATCGTATCAACGCTGAATTATGGTGATGGCAATGAGTGGCCGGCCGCTGCTGATGGAACAGGCCACTCCCTGGTCTTGATTAACGAAAACCGCGAAGCCGATGACTTCCGCAACTGGAAAGCAAGCTCATTCACCGGCGGAACTCCTGGCAATCCAGAGATCGCGTCGGCGGAAGAAGCGGTCGCCAACCCTGAGGTCAATCTCAGCCAGGGACTGCCCGTCGTAACTTATGGGGACACCTGGAGCTTTTATCGCGAAATCACGCCAGCTCCTCCCACCAATTGGAACACGACCGGATTCACGCCAGCCGCGCCCTGGGGTTCTGGACCCGGCCTGCTGGGTTTCGAAACCGCGGCACTACCCGCTCCCGGTTTGCAGACGGCCGTGCAAAATGGCGGGTTGCTGACCTATTATTTCCGCCGCGACTTCACTTGGAACGGCGCCACCACCGGCATCACCTTCAGCATTGACCAGATCAACGACGATGGCGCTGTCTATTATTTGAACGGCCAGGAACTTGGGCGATTCGGGACGGGTGGGAGCGGACCTGTTCCCCACAACACGGCCCCAGCGGGCACCCGCACCGTCACCGACGCGGCCGAAGAACTCAACGTGCTGTCGGGAACGCTCGCGGCCGACCGGCTCGTAAATGGCAACAATGTTTTTGCGGCCGTCGCCATCCAGGTCAGCGCTACCAGTTCCGATATGGTTTTCGGCGCCCGCCTGAAGTTAGGGCAACCCACAACCGCCGAGGTCGCCATCAATGAAGTTAAACCGGCCGCGGCCGGCCAGGGATTCGTCGAGTTCTATAACTCCACAGCCGCTCCAGTTGATCTCAACGGGTATTTCCTTAGCGATACATCGAACAACCTGGCGAAATTCCGAATCTCTTCGCCCCTGGTAGTTCCAGCCAATGGGCTGGCGACCATCGGATTTGCGGAATCAAATCTCACGGTGGGCACGACCACCACCGTATATTTGACCCGTCCAGATGGAATCACCCCAATCTCGGGAATCCAGCAGCCCATTCCGCTGGACGGACGTTCCCTGGGCCGCAAACCAAACGGGGGCGCAGCCTGGTTTCTGTTCGTCTCCCCCACCCCGGGCCAACCGAATGCCAGCGCTTCCGGCCTTGCCGCCGCTCTCGCGCTAAACGAAGCGCATTTTACCGCGCAGAATCATGTCGACTTCGTCGAGTTGAAAAACCTGACCGCCGCTGCCGTCTCGCTAAGCGGATTGTTTGTCTCCTCGAAAACAGATTTTTCCGACAGGATCCCTCTCGCGGGTTCGCTTCCCGCATCGGGTTACGTGAGTTTTGATACTGATTTCGACGCTGGTAACAATGGGGCACTTACTCTCTACCTCATTGATGCGCAAAACAACGTGCTCGCGGCCGTGGAACTCGAACACGTCGCCGGGCGGGATTCGGTGCAAGCCTGGCCGGAAGGCGGAAAAGAATGGTTCGCCACCGTCTCGAGCACCCGCAATGCCGTCAACATGCCGGCTCGCGAGACTCGCGTCGTCATCAACGAGATCATGTTCGATCCTCCATCCAACCACCGCGACGGTGAATACATTGAACTTTATAACAAAGGTCCGGGATTGGTGTCACTGGCAGGGTGGAAACTTCGCGGGGAGGTTGACTTCACCTTTCCACCCTCCGCTACGATCGCTGAGGGGGGTTATGTCGTTATTGGCTTCAATTCAGCATGGCTAAGTTCCACTTATAGCATCGCCGCGCTCGGGAATTGGGACGGGCAGCTTAGCAACAAGGGAGGCCTTGTCCGGCTCCTGGATGGCGCCGGCAACTTCGCCGACGAAGTTGACTACCGAATCGGCGGCGATTGGCCGGAACTGTCCGGCGGCCTCGGCTCCGCCATCGAACTGGTTCATCCGGAGATGGACAACTCCAAGCCTTCCGCCTGGCGGGAGAGCGACGAGTCCGCCAAAACCGCCATGCAGTCGTTCAGCTTTACGGACACCTACCGGCAATTCCGCACCAACGGCGCTGATGCCGATTGGAAAGAGTTGAACGTCTGGCTGGTCGGCGACTCTCATGTCATCCTGCAGAATTTCCAGGTCCGCAAAGACGGAGCGGGCGCGAACCTTTTGCAAAATCCAGACCGGATCACGCCGAATAACCCAGCGGGCAATCCAGCCAGCAATGGTGGTTGGATGGCTCGCGGCAGTCATCATCAAAGCTATTTTCAAGGTCCATTGTTCCATCTGATCAGCGAAGGCCATGGCAACAACAAACGAAACATGGCCGAATGCGACATCCTGCCACTGGCAAATGGCGACAGTCTGACGATCAGCTTTGACGCCCGCTGGGTCTACGGCAAGCATCGGCTGATTGTGCAGACGTTTGATCAAAGCGTGGGCAAGGCGTTCACACTCCCCGTCCCCTCGAACCTGGGCACACCTGGGGCAGCCAATTCGCGGGCCAGCGCTCTCCCCTTCCCCCAGGTCGACGAACTGGTTCACAGCCCCGCGGTTCCACGGGCCGCCCAAACGGTTAAAGTCACCGCTCGCGTCACGTCAGCCGCGCCTTTGGCCACCGTCCAGTTGTTTCACCGCCCGGACAACGTCACCGACAATCCCGCCACCGCTCCAAACTGGGTCTTCAAACCCATGACCGACGACGGGATCGCGCCAGACGCGGTGCCCAATGACGGCATTTATTCAGCCAACCTGACCGAATACCCTAACAACGGTCAGATCGCGCACTTTTACGTCAAGGCAACGACTGTTGCCGGAACTACCTTCACCCAACCCAAACTGGGAGCCGCCCAAGCCGGCATGTTCATCGTCGATAACCAGACACTTCCTGGCGACGTGCGGGTGCAGCGCCTGATCATTTCCGAATATTGGCGTGACGCGCTGCAATCAAACCAGACCGGCACGGTGGGTGGCCCTTCCGCCAAGTTCAACCACCGGTTTCCCAAGATTCAGAGTCATTACTTCCCTTGCGTCTTTATTCACAACGAAAAAGACGTCTATTACGGCGCGGGCATGCGAAAAGGCGGGAGTCCCTGGACGCGTCCGGATGATAATAGCTTCGGCGGCGGGCTCTCCCGCGGCGCCTGGGTGCTCCCGGAGGATCGCCTCTTCCGAGGACAAAAAAAACGCGGCTACGACAATGATTCACCCGGCAACGGCATGCACAATCGCGTCACTCGCTACTGGCTTTACCTGCTTGGCCAGCCGGTTAATCAGGCGGAGTTCGTGCGGAATGTCATTAACAACGCCGCGCCAGCCATGCGCGAGGATTATGAGCCGGATAACAACCAGCTCCTCGACCGGAATTTCGACAATGGATCGGAAGGCGAACTCTTCTCAGTCGAGGACGGTTGGTGGCTGAGGGATTTCGATGATCAAAACCGTCTCTATCAGGATGCGGACTGGATTTACAATCAGACCAGCAAAAGCTCGGACGCGCCTACCCGCTGGCATAACGAATATGCCCTCCGCACCCGCGAGAACCACTATGACTACGCAGCTCTCACCTCGTTCATTAAGATGGTGTCGGATAATAACTTCACCCAGACGCAACTTGAATCAATCCTCGACGTCGATGCCATCGGCGCCACTGCAGCCGTTCGCGGTTTCATCCAGGATTGGGATTTCTTCCTGCTGGATCGCGGAAAAAACTGCTTTTTTTACCGGCGTCCAAACGGAGGTAAATTTATCTTTTTGCATTGGGATAGTGATCTGGCGTTTGGGAATGCCGCTGGCGCATTTTTAGGCAACGCTAGAAATGTCCCCAACGTCATGGCCAAACCTTACGTTCGGAAAAAGTTTATCTATTTCCTGAACGAGCTACTTGACAAGTATACGAACAACGGGAGTGGCCTGTCGCCCCGTTTCGGGGCCTGGCTTGATGCCGAGGAAGCCTCTTCCAATTCATTCGGCATCAACAAGCCATTCTATGCCAGCTGGTGCCAAAATCGCCGCCAGCCGGCCATCAATGAGATTAACGCCAGCGTTGGGGGAGGTTCCGGCGCATTCACCGCGCCCTTTGCGCTGACGGCGCCGCCGGCCAACACTTCGGCGAATACGCTGGATTTCACGGGAACCGCGCCATCAGCCGCCTTTCGGATCAGCGTCGACGGCCACCCAGAGGCCGTCTCCACGTGGACTAACGCAACCACATTCACAGTCACCGGCATCGTTCTGCGCAGCGGTAACAACAATCTTACATTGCGGATGTTTGACGCCGATGGCAACCAGGTGGGATCCCCCATCACTCACGCCATTAATAAGACTGGTGACGCTCCCCCGGTGCCGCAACTGGCCGCCAGTCCCGGTTCTTATAATGTCGCTTTGGGTGAAACTCTCAGTCTCGACGCCAGCTCGAGTTACGACCCCGAGGCCGCAGGTCCCCTCGCCTTCGGATGGAGCGTTGCCCCGTCCACGGGTGTGACCATCGGCCAGCCGGCAAACGAGATCCGGACATTTGTCTTCAGCCAACCCGGGCTGCATACCGTCACCCTCACGCTCACTGATGCGGCCAGCCAGGTCGCGACGATTGTCCGGGAGGTCGCTGTCTTCAACCCGAGCGATTTTTACTCCTTTGGCGAGATCATGCTTGATCCGTCTTTTACTGCCGCCAACGTCGAAAACCGCGATAATTACTCGCCGTCATCCTGGTATTCACTCGAAGACGAACGCGGACGGCTCCAGATTCAAGTCTTGGATGACTCGGCCAAAACTCTGGACGGCGGAAATCATCCTTACTTTCACCGGGATCTTCCGGATTCGGCGAATTGGGTGCTGCAAACCGACGTTGCCTTCGACACCCGTGAGCTGGGCGCCTTCAACACCGGCCTCTACATCGAGATGACCGAAAATGGTCTTCCTGTGCGTTATGCCTTCGGCCCCGAAAACAAGAGCGCTCTGGGGGTCCGGCGTTCGGAGAATGGCGGAACATTTTTCGGCGGACCTTCCGGCCCGCAGGCGATTCGAATTAACTGCGGAGGACCAGCCGTAACTGAAACCAGCGGCTTGACCTGGCAGGCGGATCAATTCTTCCTCGATGGCTCCGCCTTCACGCAGAACTTTACCGGAGCCGGAAATGGCATCATTAACGACGACGGACGCGAGTCACCGACCCTTAACTACAATATCCCGGTTGCCAATGGAACTTACACCGTGACGTTGCATTCTTCCGGACAATCGAGCGTCATTCAAAATGTTACCTTGAATGGAGTGGCACGGCCTTCGTGGCTTGTGGGTTCAGGGTTAACCGCGGAAAAGACTCAGACCTATCCGAACTTTGTCATCAGCACAGGGAATCTTACCGCTGAGCTGACGCGGACCGGCGGCACCTATACCAACGCCCGCCTGACCGGCATTCAGATCGTGCCCCCGCCGCAACCGGAGCCACCGCCGGTGGATTTTTCCGCATTGCGCATCAGGCGCGCCGGCGACCAGCTTGTCTTTTCCAGGCGTTTCAATGACGCGTGGATCGATGTCCAAACCCAACTCCTGCCAGCGGGTGCCACGGCCCACCGCGGCGGCGTCTTCGTCGCCACCAGCGCGCCGCAAAGCCTGCGTATGAGTTTTGACTACCTCATGCTCGTCGACCCAGGTAACACCAACAGCCTGCTGACCAATTTGCGGCTGACCGAGCTGATGTATAACCCGGCGGTCGATGGCGTCGAGTATCTCGAGTTTCAAAACATAGGCGGGTTGCCGCTCAACTTACAGGGTGTGCAGCTCGACGAGGGCAGTCCATTCGCGGCATTTACCTTCGGCAATGAGACCCTGGCACCTGGAGAATTGATCGTGCTTACGCAAAATGTGGCCGCCTTCCAGGCTAAATACGGCACCGGTGTGCGACTGGCTGGCCAGTGGGCCGCCGGGGGTCTCAATAATGCCGGCGAGCGAATTACCGTGCGTGATCCGCTGGGCAACCCGATTCACGATTTCGTGTTCGATGACGACCCGCCCTGGCCGCTCTCCGCGGACGGACAGGGCCCGTCACTTGAAGTCATCGATGTAAATGGAGAGTATGGTGAAGGTCAGAACTGGCGCGCGAGTTCAGAACCTGCCGGATCACCGGGCGTCCCGGGCGCCGGAGCCGATAGCGACGGCGATGGCACTCCGGACAGCGTCGAAGCAATGTTTGGCACTGACCCGAATGATCCTAACTCCCGCGCTAACGTTACGTCATCCATCACCACCCAGGGTCAGATTGGCCTTTCGTGGCCGACGGTGGCCGGACGCAATTATCGCGTCGATCGGAGTCTCAATCTGGTGGACTGGTTCCCGCTGCAAACCGTCTCGGCCAATGCCGCCACCACAGCATTCACTGATCCCGCCGCCGCCACCAACATGCGGTTTTATTATCGGATAGTGGCACTGCCGTAACGGGACACCCGCCGCGGTGGCTGTTCCGTTCCGGCGTCGCCTGCCCGCACGCGCTTCGCTTTATGGTGACATGAGGCCGGACACTCTTGGGTTTCGCCGTCTATCCGAGTTGCTTTCGCGGCCTGTCGATTCCGCGATCCTGGCCTATTTCCGGATCGCCTTTGGGAGCGTGATGCTCTGGGAAATTCTCCGGTATTTTGCCGGGAACCGCATTGGCACGTATTGGGTGCAGCCAAAGTTTCATTTTAGTTATTTCGGCTTCGATTGGGTCCGGCCGCTTCCGGGAGCGGGTCTCTACTGGCTGTGCGGAGTCCTTGCCCTGGCGTCGCTGGCAGTCATTGCCGGATTCCGCTATCGCTGGTCGGCCGCAATCCTCGCTGTCGGTTTTACTTACCTGTTTTTGATCGATCAGGCCAGGTATCTGAACCATGGTTATCTGATGTGCCTGCTGGCTTGGATGTCGATCATGGCGCCAGCTCACGCGTGTTGCTCGATCGATGCCTTGCGACGAGCTGGAGTGCGCGGTAACAGAGTGCCCGCATGGTGGCTGTGGCTGCTCCGCTTTCAGGTGGCCGTCGTCTACATCTACGGTGGAATAGCTAAACTCAATACCGATTGGCTGCGGGGCGAACCAATGCGTGCCTGGCTTCACGAGCGGCGGGACTGGCCGGTGCTCGGCGGATTCTTTGAATTGCACCTGGCGCCGTGGTTTTTTTGTTACAGCGGTCTGCTGTTTGACTTGCTTATTGTTCCCGCGCTGCTCTGGAAGCGGACGCGCCTGGCCGCATTCATGGTGGCCATTCTGTTTCACCTCACCAACAGCTATCTTTTCAACATCGGAGTTTTTCCGTGGCTGGCCATTCTGCTGACCGCGTTGTTCTTTGATCCAGAATGGCCGCGAAAGATCATGCGGAGAACTCAATCCAATGACGAGAGGGCAATACTTTCACCGGTGACAGTTATTCCGCCGGAAATTCCCAGCCGCCATCGGGACACCCGTACTCCTTTCGACCATGGGCTGAGTCGGCGGACTTTCGCAGCACTCTGCATTTACTCCGCCGTGCAGATTCTTGTTCCGCTTCGGCATTTTTTGTATCCTGGCGACGTTAACTGGACCGAGGAAGGCCACCGTTTTTCGTGGCACATGATGTTGCGGTCGAAAACAGTGGAAGCGGCCAGTTTCTATGTAATAAATCCGCACTCTGGCTATGCCTGGTTGGTCGATCCTCTCGACTACCTGACCGGCCGCCAGTTTCAGAAAATGGTTGGCCACCCCGATATGATTCAACAGTTTTGCGCGCATGTTGGACGGGTGATGCGTGAGGGCGGCCACCCCGACTCCGAAGTTCGGGCGGTCGTCTCCCTCAGCCTCAACGATCATCCTCCCGCCCTGCTGATCGACCCGAATGTGAACCTTGCCGCCGTGAAGAGAAGCCTTGCCCCGGCGACCTGGATTCTACCGCTCGATCCAAATCGCCTTAATCGACAAAAGCCACTTCGACCTTTTGCCCGGGGACTTCCTGAACAAACTTGGTGAGGTCTTCCACCTGGACCACTCGCCTATTTCAGCGCCGCGCGATAAAGGCGTCGCGTGTCGCTGGCCTCGCCCGGCGCGGGGAAAGTCACCGTGCCGCTTGGGTCTATGACTGTGACCGTGAGGTTGAGAAGGCTGTTCCAGTTCGTCAAATCAGTCGAAGTCTCGATGTCGTAGCGGGAACCATGCTTGCCGGTGAGTGTCAGTTGCATCTGGCCATTCTCTCGCGTTGAGGCCAACTGCGGCTCGCCGCCTGGCTCGGTCACGGTGTGGAATTGCCCGGACGCGACGGTTTGCAACTCCTGCACGGTACCGGATGGCCACTCGAGGCGCACGAGGTCTGCGTTCGTCGCGTCGCCGAGGCCGACGTGGGCGTAGAGGCTGTTCTGGCCCATGGTGCCGTCGCCGCCGGAGACTTCACGCATCTGCCAGGATGACTGCCCATTGATCGTCGCGCGCACGCGCACCTTCGCCCCAATGGCCGCGCGGTTCGACTGGGTGCCGATCAGCCGGAACTTGAGCCAATGATTGTCGTTCCCATTGTTGTGATAGAGGAAATTAGTGCCCGCGTAATTCCCGACGAACAGGTCCAGAAAGCCATCGTTGTCATAATCACCCCAGGCGGCGGGAAGCCCATCGGCACCATCATTCACTGCAACGCTGTCGAGGACTTTGGTGAACGTTCCGTCACCGTTGTTGTGATACAGAAAGTCATTTTGTCCGGAGCGGTTGGCGACGAACAAATCGAGCCAGCCGTCATTGTCATGTTGAGTTGTCCTTGCGCTGAAACGAAAGGTTCGAAGCGTGACGGCGGCGACGGCTTGCGTTTACACTCGTCGCCGCCGTTTGGGTTAGCGGGGTTTGGCTGTTATGTTCCGGACTAAAAGCCGCAGTTCCCTGGGTTGGCAGCATCCAGGCGGAACGGCCCACCGGGCGGTACGTCGAAGTAGGTGGCCCACAGCTCGACGTTCTGGCCGCTCAAATTACGAGCGATGTGCACATGGCCCTGACCGCTATCGACGAACGCCTCCCCGGCTGAATAGGTGCGGGGGGTGCATGTGGGGTCCTCCGAGGAGTATAAGGTGAGTTCACCGGCCGTGATCAGAACGACAACCGGTCCAGGGTGGGTGTGCCAGCCGGTGCTGCCGCCAGGTCCGATTATGATCTGTTGAATGACCGTATCCTGCAACTCACGCGCGTGGATGACGACCTCCTGACCCGGTTCCCCGATCTTGAACTTGACGTCCACCGGGTCCGCGAAGCTCGCCCTCGCCACAACAGTCGCGCTCACGATGCCGGACGGCGGGGTCGCCAGAGCCACACCGACGAGTGCCGTGACGACCGCCGCTACTCCGAGGCTGACGAGTACGACGCTGCGTGCCGTTCCCCTTCCGTTACCAACAGGCACAAGGCCTGATACGAATTTGAGGTGCTTGATTATCTTCATAGGTTCTGTTTTTTGTTTTGTTGTTTTTTGTTTTTGTTTTCTTAGGCGACGAGCGCCTGGTTTGGCGTGTCACCGGTCCAAGGCGTTTTCCGTCGCCCAATCACGCCACGCGTTCTGAAATATTTTTCTGGAGGGAAAGGAGAACCGCGCTCCGGGGGAAAAAGGAAGAGCGCTACCGCCCGTCCTCCGTAGCAATACTGCGGAGGGTGGACAGACCAGGACGCTTCGCGTTTACGCCAACGCACGAAGGGGTTCTTCGCGACGAGCGCTCATCGCTGCCTGATCCCGGTTCTTTCCTTCGCCTCCGCCGCGTCGATTTCTTCGAATGAAGGAACCTCCCACAATCGAATGTACTCGTTTGGTTCGATGAGATATCCGACGGCCAGGGTGCGGCCATCCGGTGAAAACTTTACCGACCGGCAGCCGCCCGGAAGCTCCAGCGTCGCCACTTCTTGCTCCGTGGTGACGTTCCAGAGCTTCACCTTGCCGTCGTCGGAGGCGGTGGCAAGCGTCTTGCCATCCGGCGAGAAGGCGACACTGACGACGGGCTGAACGTGCCCCAAGAGCGTGGCCCTGAGCGCTCCGGAGGGAATGTCCCAAAGCTGCGCCGTCTCGTTCTGCTCGGCGGTGGCCAGGAGTTTGTCATCCGGGGAAAATGCGAGCGAGAACGCGATGTGGCCCGGAAGATTGAGCGTGCGAAGCAAAGCACCCGAGTTGACGTCCCAGAGGCCGACGCGCGAGTCCACCCTGTCTTTGTCTTCCGAACCCGCCAGCAGCCGGCCATCGGGCGAGAATCTGAAGCCCAGCAACGTTCCTCCCAATCGATCGAAGCGCCTGACTTGGCGATGCGTTCCGGCCTCCCACAGGATCACGTCGCCGTTGGCGCCGCTGGTGGCGATGAACTGGCCATCCGGAGAGAATGCCGCTGTCGCCACAATGCCTTCGTGGACCCGCCACGAAGTCACGCGAGACATGGTCGCCAGGTTCCAAATCTCCAGAACACCATTGGTCCGGCCGTAAACGGCTTTGGGTTCCATGCCCTGCGCATCCTCGGATGCGCACGTCGAGCGGAAATAACTGCGATCTCGCAGTTTGTCGTAGTCTTGGAGAGGAATGGTTGTCATCGCGCCGGCCTCGAGGTTCCATAATCTGGACGCCCGATACCCGACGCCGACGAGCCGGCGACTGTCCGATGAAAAGCCGGCAACCACGTGGCAATCTGGCAGCTCCCGTTGCTGGTGGCGCGTCGTGGCGTCCCATAACTTCGTCGTCCCGTCCCGGGCACCTGAGGCAAGCATGCGCCCGTCCGGCGACAGTGCCACCGACCAGACTTCTCCGAGATGCCCGCGCAGCCGCACCAACACCTCTCGCGTGGCCGCATCCCATAGGACGAGCGTGCGGTCGCTGCTTGCCGTGGCAAATGTTCGGCCATCGCGCCCACATGTGATTGTCGAGATCCAGCCCGTGTGTTCGTCCAGTCTCTCCACAATCCTGCCCTCGGCGACGTTCCAAACCAGGAGCATGTGTTCTCCGGTTCCGGTCAGCAGATGCTTTCCATCGGGGGCAAAGGCGGCAGAGGCGAGTCTGCCAGGAAATCTCTCGAAATTGGTGCGGAGGGTGAGGGACGGAAAATCCCAGACCTGGAATTGGTTGCCGGACATTCTTCCATCCGAGTGCCCCGCTGTTACGAGGAGCTTCCCGTCCGGCGAGAACGCCACGGCCCGACTCGCCACCCAGATCCGCTCCAACTCGCTTCCAAACATCCTCCCTGGCTGCCATGTCTCCGTGTTCCAGACTCGATAACCGCCAAGGGAGTTCGTCTCCGGCCCTGGGACGCCGGTGACCAGCCATTGCCCGTCCGGAGAAAACACGGCGGCAAAACGCGTCCGTGGCAGTATCTGATCCACCTCCCACGACCCCGTTTTCCAGAGCATCACGTTGGTGTGGTTGCCGAAGGCCAGCAGTTTGCCGTTGGGTGAAAAGGCGAGGGTCGAGGCGCCAGGGGGAGTCGAGGCGCCCTGGGGAATCGTGTGGACTACGGACTGAGACGGCAATTCGCGGATCACAATGTTACTGTCAGCGTGAGCAAGCCACTTTCCGTCGGGAGAAAAAGCGATGCCTCCCTGTCCCCCTTCCGGCAGTGGCTCCTTTTCATCGGGCTGGCAACGCTGCCAGAGTAGCCGCCACTCGAAGCCACGCAGGTCCTCCTCCCCCTTGGACATTGGCCGCTGCCGATTCAGCAGATCGATGGCGCGGGCCAGGTTGTTTTCGTCCAGCGCCTGAAAAGCCGCGCTGATTTCGGCGGCGTAGGCGCGACGGCGGGTTTCCTCTCTGGCGAGTTCAGCTCTCTGGCGTTCCTGAACCGCTCTCTCCTCGTTGGCCTGGGCTTGTTCCCGTTGCCTCTCCTCGCCTGCCCGCGCAAGAACCGCCGCGTCACGTTGCGTCCGGGTTTGAATCCAGCCAGTAGCCGCCAGGGCCAAGCCTGCCGCAAGTGCCAGGAATACCGCAACTCCGGCTGAGTAAACTAACTTGTTCCTGCGCCATGCCTTCTGGAGACGGTAAGCGGTGCTCGCCGGACGTGCGACGACGGGTTCGTTGTTCAAATGCCGTTGGATGTCGGCGGCAAGACCGTTGGCCGTGTCGTAGCGGCGCGTGCGGTCTTTCTCCAGGCACTTCATGACGATCCAGTCGAGGTCGCCCTGAAGTTGATGCACGACTCTACTCACGTCAGTCTGCCGGCATTTGCCCGCTGTGGTGCGGGCGTCGCCTGGCAACGTGTTCAGCTTGGTCGAAGGCCGCAGCGGCTCCTTCTCCCGGATGATCCGCCGCAGCGCGTCGAGGCCACCCTTCATCATCTCCTTCGCGTCAAACGGCGTCTGGCCCACCAGCAATTCGTAGAGCAAGACACCCAGGCTGTAGATGTCCGCCCGTGTGTCGATGTCCAGCCCGCTCATCTCCGCCTGCTCGGGGCTGATGTAGGCCGGTGTGCCGATGAATTGCTGAAACTGGGTGAACACCGTCTTGTCCGTCAGCTCCAGCTGCGTGGCCTTGGCGATGCCGAAGTCGATGACCTTGGGTACCGGCACGCCGTCGTACAGGGTTACGAGGATGTTCGACGGCTTGAGGTCGCGGTGGATGATCCCTTTATGGTGCGCGTGCTGGATCGCCTGACAGACGAGAATGAACAAGCGCAGCCGTTCCTGAGTGGGCAACTGGTTCTGATCGCAGTACTCGGTGATCTTGATCCCGCGCACCAATTCCATGACGAAGTAGGGGCGGCCGGTGTCGGTCACGTCCGCGTCGAAGATCCTGGCGATGTTCGCATGGTCCATCATCGCGAGCGCCTGCCGCTCGGCCTCGAACCGCGCGACGATCTGCCGGCTGTCCATGCCCGGCTTGATGATCTTGAGGGCAACGCGGCGTTTGACCGGCTCGCGCTGTTCCGCCATCCAGACTTCGCCGAAGCCTCCCTCGCCGAGCTTTTCGAGCAGTTTGTAGCGGCCGATCATCCGGGCCGGGGCTTCCTGGACGGGAGATTCGTTGGCGGCGGGCCTCTCTCCCTCCAGAGCGGGTCCCGCGAGGAGACTGTCGTTGGAAAAATGTTCCTTCAGCAATTCATCCACCTTGCGACGAAGCGTGACATCCCGACCGCACGCCCCCAGAAGATACGCCGCGCGCGCCTCCGGCGTGGCCATCTCAAGGGCTTCAAAAAAGATCTCGCGCTCAGTCATGATTCAAATCCCTTCAATCCGGGCACAATCCACCGCCCAACTGGCAAGGCGAGATCCCGGTGAAAAACACGCCACGGGAAAGGCATATCTTTTCATTCCAGAGCCTCCTGTCCGGAAAGCGAGGACCGGATGGTGCGCTTCAACCAGGCCCGGGCGAAGGCCCAGTGCCGATCCACCGTGCGGGGCGCCAGGTCGAGGGCGGTGGCAATCTCCGGAATGGTCATGCCGACGAAGTAGCGCATTTGCACCACTTCCGCGGCTTGGGGATCCTCGAGCGCCAGGGATTCAAGGGCATCGTTGACCGCCAGCAATTCCTCTGACGGCACGGCCATGGCGATGCGGGACTCATGCAACTCATCGCCGATCAGGTTGGCACCGTGTTTCAGCCGCTGTTTGCGCCGGGCGATATCGATCAGTATCTGCTGCATCGCACCGGCGGCCGCCTTGAAGAAGTGCCGGCGATTGGCGAAGTGCTCGTTGCCGTCACCAGCGATCTTCAACCATGCCTCGTGCACGAGGGCCGTGGCCTGCAGGGTCTGTCCGGGTTTTTCATTGGCCATGCGAACGACGGCGAGCCTCCGCAATTCCTCATACACCAGCGGAAGCAATTGATCTCCGGCATGCGGATCGCCCGCGTCGATGGCGCTGAGCAACTGGGTGACATCGGACATGGCGGGAGTGTAGGCCGGTGCCCCGCGGAAGGCGAGCGCGCTCGGTGGGGATAAGCGGTAAAGGAGGCACGAAAACAAACGGCAGAAGACGTTCGAGATTTAGAATCATCATAGGCGACCGTGGGTAGCCTTAAGCCGCGTCCGCGCATTTACGTTCGTTGACGTGGCCCGGTTCTCGAGAATCAGTGGCGTCGCCATGAAAACAGGGGTCCTGCTCGATGAAGCGTGTCTCCGGCACCAGCCGGGTGCCGGTCACCCGGAGCGTGCGTCGCGGCTCGAGGCCATCAGGAACCAGTTCGCTAAAGATGGGGTGTTCGACGAAATAACTCGCATCGAACCGCGCATGGCCAAGGACGAAGAGTTGCTGCTGATCCATACTCCTGATTATGTGCGGACCGTTCTTCGCGATGTCGAAAGCGGCTTGCCGATCCTGAGCACCGGGGACACGAACATTGGTGGCCCGGACTCGATCGAGGCGGCGCGGCATGCAGCGGGCGGTGTGCTCAATGCGGTGGATGAGGTCTGCACCGGAAAACTGAGCAACGCCTTTTGCGCGGTGCGTCCCCCGGGCCACCATGCGACACCAGACCGAGGAATGGGCTTTTGCCTGTTCAATAACATCGCCATCGCCGCCCGCTACGCGCAGAAAAAACATGGCCTGGGCCGGGTCGCCATCGTCGATTGGGATGTGCACCACGGCAACGGCACCCAGGATGCCTTTTATGAAGACGGCGAGGTTTTCTTTTTCTCGAGCCACCAGTCACCCTGGTACCCCGGGACCGGTCGGCGCGCAGAAACTGGATCAGGCAAAGGTTTGGGCGCGACCATGAATCGGCCGTTTCCCGCAGGCAGCGCCATGAAGGAAATTGGCGGCGCCTTCGAAAATGATCTGGTCCCGGCCCTCACGCGCTTCAAACCCGAGCTTCTTTTGATCAGTGCGGGTTTTGATTCGCGCGCCGGGGATCCGCTGGGAGGCTTTCTTCTCACCGACGATGACTTCGCTGCCTTGACACGGATCTTGAAAATGGTTGCCGCGACCTCAGCCAGGAACCGCATCGTTTCCATCCTGGAAGGAGGCTATAATATCCGGGGCCTGGCCAGCGCGGTCAGCGCCCATCTCGCGGCTCTAAGAGAGAAATGACACTTTTGACCATTCGGGAACTAAAGGTCCAATCGGGCGCCCAGCCGTTGACGGCGACGATTCGTGCCCAACTAGATTCCATTCACTCGAAGAGCGCGAAATCAGGGAACGAGTTTCTCGAATTGCGCCTGGCCGATGCCGAGGATGGTTTTGTTTTGCGCATATGGTCCGATGCGGCGGGCTTTGCGGCCGCGCGGCGGTTGCTCGCGCGCGCCTTTGTGGAAGCCGCCGGGGAATGGACGCAAAATCAATATGGGCTGGACGCTCGCAACCTGACCCTGCGTCTTTTGGCCGATGACGAGGCGGCCGAAATCTTGGGCGGGCCTTTATCGCTGCGGGAAAGACAAGCCGTCGATTGGGCCTTCGTGAGCGAGACATGCGGAACGCTCGGGGATCCGCGGCTGCGATCACTGACGCTGCGATTCCTCGATGAGTATGGGGAGCGCTTCCGCCGCACAGGTGCGGCGCGCGAATACCATCATGCGCGCCGGGGCGGTCTGGTGGAACACGTCGCGCAAATGATGCGCAGTGCCCTCGCGCTCGCAGCCGCTTACCCGAACCTCAACCGCGATCTCCTCCTGGCAGGGGTCCTTTTTCACGATTGCGGAAAGTTGTGGGAAAACTGTTTTTCACCCTCGGGCTTTTCGATGCCTTACAGCGACCGTGGCGAGTTGCTGGGCCACATATCGATCGGGATCGAATTGGTGAACACTTTGTGGCGTGCGCTGATGGAAACAAAAGAAGCGGCCGCCTGGCAGACGCTCGAGCCGCCGAACGAAGATGTCCGATTGCATCTTCTTCACCTCATCGGTTCACATCACGGCGAAATGCAGTTCGGTTCGCCGGTCTGGCCAAAAACCCCCGAGGCCATCGTGCTGCATCACATTGACAACATCGACGCCAAACTGGAGATGATGGCAGCCGGCTATGCCACCGGAGCGGAGCTGGGAAAAAACGTCATCGAGCGCCGGCGTCCGCTCCCAGCGAACCTGGTGAGGCCACTGCCGGTGCTGGCTGAAGGCCAAAATACGATGGTGAATCCATTGGGATCGGAACCTGCGGAGTGATGGCCCACGGTCGACGGTCCACGGTCAGGGTTCAGGATTCTACGCCACGGGCGGGACGCCCATGCCCCTTTCCCAGCACCGGAGACTTTCCATTCTCCGTTCTCCGTTCTCCATTCTGCCTTCCCCTCACGGCGTCGTATTCGGATAGCTGCCCAATATTTTCACGAACGAGCAATATTTTTCGAGCCGCTTCAAGGCATCGATCACTTTGGTTTCATCACAATGGCCAAGCACGTCGAGAAAGAAAAAGTACTCCCAATCGCGCCGTTTCGATGGGCGCGACTCGATCTTGGCGAGGTTGAGTTGGAGTGAATTAAAGGGTTCGAGCGCATTGTAGAGACTGCCTGGCTCGTTGCGAACGCTGAACATGATGCTGGTGCGATCATGGCCGGTCGGGGGACACGTTGTCTCGCTAATTACCAGGAATCTTGTGGTGTTGGTGGCGCTGTCCTGGACGCTGCGTTCAAGAATCGGCAAGCTGTGTAATTCAGCCGCCAACTGTCCGCCAAGGGCCGCTGCCTTCGGTGTGTGGGCAGCCATTTCCGCGGCCTTGGTCGTGCTGGCGCACTCGATCAACTCAGCTTTGGGGAAGTTTTTGTGAAGGTAGTTCCGGCATTGCCCAAATACCTGGGGGTGGCTGAAGATGCAGGCGATCTCGTCACGAGGTGTCTTGGCCATGAGGCAGTTCTCGATGCGCAGGAAAACTTGCGCGCAGATTCGCAGCGGCGAATCAACAAACAGATCGAGCGTGTGATTGACGGCGCCTTCCGTCGAGTTCTCGATTGGCACCACGCCGTAGTTGGCGCGGCGACGGGCGACCTCATCGAAGACATCAGCAAAACTCGCTTGAGGCAAATATTCGACGCTGTGGCCAAACTTGTTCAGGGCGGCTTGATGCGTCCACGTGCCGGCCGGCCCGAGGTAGCTGATCTTCAAATCCTGCTCGAGGGCCAGGGCCGCGGACATGATCTCGCGATAAATCGCGCGCAATGATTTCTCGGGGAGCCGTCCCTTGTTCAATTTTTGCAATCGCTGAAAGACCGCCTCTTCGCGTTCGGGAGCGTAGACGGCGAGTCCTTCCTTTCTTTTGATCTGCCCGATTTCGTGAACCAGGTCCGCGCGCTCACTGAGGAGGCGAAGCAGCTCCGCGTCAGCTTCATCAATGCGCCTGCGGATTTCGTCGAGCGTCATGCAAAAACAGAAGTCAAAGCGTTTGGGGGGCCGTTCAATCCAACGGTGGCGGCGGTGCCGTTTCCGCGCGCGCCGGCGCGCTCGAGGACGGCGCGGAGTTGGGCGCGTCGAGCTGCATCTCCGCTTGTTCTATTCTCGCCTCGCGGGGCTTTTCCTCCTCCGGAGCCGGCAACGTAACGCGGCGCAACTCGGCCGCATTGGGCAGATCATCCACGCTTTTGATGCCGAAGTGGTCGAAAAACAGCCCTGTGGTCTCGTAGAGCAACGGACGGCCCGGCAGGTCTGCGCGCCCCGAAATGCGCACGATGTTCATGTCAAGCAGTCGCTGCAGTGGACCATCGATGCTGACTCCTCGCACGGCCTCGATGGCCGCTTTAGTGATTGGCTGACGGTAAGCAATAATGGCGAGCGTCTCGAGTGCTGGCTGGCTTAGTCGTTGAGGCTTTCGTTCCGGAAAAAGGCCGCGCACCCACCCACCGAACTCCGGTCGCGTAAAAAGCCTCCACCCGCTGGCGCGTTCTTCGAGCGTAAACGAGCGGCCGCTTTCTGTGTAGTGCGTGACCAGCTGCCCGATGGCCGCCGCGACCTCCGCTTCAGTGATACTGGAGGCGTCAAAGGCCGGCCCAAATGGTTCGCCCTCGTGCGAATCCTCTGCCACGACTTCAGCGGAGTCTGCACCCTCGTCGGGCTGGCTCCCTTCCTCGTCTCCGCGCGGTTTTCGCGGTACGCTAGCGGCTGTCCGAATCGCTCGCACCAGTCCGGCGGTGGTGATAGGATCAGGCGAAGCAAAAATGAGCGCTTCGACTATCTGAGCGAGGTCATGTGAGTCCTGAGAGGCCATTTTTTCGGCATGAAGATTGAGAGAATGCGGCAAAGTGGAGCGGCTGTTCGTTCCGGCTACGCATTCTCGCTTCGATAGATGACTATCTCGCCCAGAAGGTAATCCTGAGTCACGCGAAGCTGCCGCAGTTTCATCAGCTCGAGCAGGGCCACAAAGGTCACGATGACCTCATCGCGTGTGGTTGCCCTCGCAAAGAGCGTCGAAAACTGCACCGGCTGGTCACGCGAAACAACGCCGAGCAATTCGTCTATCTTGTCGGCGACCGTCCAACGGTCATCCACGATCTGTTCGAGATTCTGCGCTTGGAATTGCGTGACAACTTTCTGAAAGGCGCGGATGAGGTCAAAGATGCCAACCTCGGTGAGTTGCGGTGGCGGAGGCGGAGGATGTGCCGTCTCGGGCGACGCAGGGAAGAGGTTTGCCTGCGCGTGGGAGCGCTCCTGCAGAAACCCGGCGGCGTCCTTGAATTTCTTGTATTCGATTAGTTGGCGGATGAGTTCCCAGCGAGGGTCGTCCTCCTCAGCGTCTGCTTCGGGGGGCTGTTCATGGCGCGGCAGCAGGGTGCGGCTCTTAATGTACATGAGATTCGCCGCCATCACGATGAACTCGGACGCCAGGTCTATATTCAACATCTTGAAGGCATCCATGTATTCAAGGTACTGGTGCGTAATCCGCTCGATGGCAACATCATGGATTTCGACCTCGTCCTTTTTAACGAGATAAAGCAACAGGTCGAGCGGCCCCTCGAAGATTTCGAGCCGCACTTTGTAGGTGTTCTCCACGGCAGGCGGAAACTAGGAATAACGCTGGCTCGCGCCAGCGTTATTCCTGCTTTCCGCCCGTTATTCGTTATTCGTTATTCGGGTAGGGCGTGATGACCCATCGCGCCGCCATGAGTTAGCGGGACGCCTTTGGTCAGGCGTCCGTGCCCCGGGGCGTGATGACCCGTCGATCCGCGGCTAGCCCGGCACCATCCACGGCCACCAATACGCCTGGGCGAGGACGAGCAATCCGACGAGCATCGCAAGCACCAGACTGTGAAAAAAGACGTAACGCAGAATCGCTCCCTCGTGTCCATACCAGTTTGTTGCGGTGCTGGCGACCACGATGCTTTGGGCGTCAATCATTTTCCCCATGACTCCCCCTGAGCTGTTGGCCGCCCCCATGAGAATGGGACTCAAACCGAGTTGTTCGGAAGTGATTTTCTGAAGGCCACCAAAAAGGACGTTCGAGGCGGTGTCGGAGCCGGTCAGCGCCACCCCCAGCCACCCTAACAATGTGCCAAAAAACGGATACAATATCCCGGTTTGGGCGAGGGCCAGACCGAGTGTGGCATCGGTACCGGAATATTTGGTGACATAGCCCAGGGCGAGCATGGCCGCGATGGTCAGGAGGGAAAACCGCACCCGCCACAGGGTTCGAGCGTACAAGCGCAGCCATTCACGGACCCGAAATTGGAGCGCCAGGCCGGTCAGCAGGGCGGCCACCAGGATGCCGGTGCCGGTGGCGCTCAGCCAGCGAAACTCGTAAACCGCTTTCTCGGACGCCGCTGTGCTGAGCGCCACCGGTGGTGATCTCAGGACGACGCCATCGAGATACGGAACCGCAAACTTTGGGCAGGAAATGGCATCGAGCCACGCTTTCACCGAGGGCAGGCCCCATATGAAAATGCACACTGTCAGGATTAGCCAGGGCAGCCAGGGAGCGAATTGCTCGCGGAGAGTTTTCACCCCAGCGTGCAGACGTAAAGATGGTGCGGCTGCACCAGAGCGCGGCTGCCAGAACTTTAGCAGCAGCGCAGTAGAAATGATCGAGACCACCGAAGCCACGATATCGACCAGCATGGGGCCGTGGAAATTTGAAACCAGGAACTGTGGGATGGCGAAGCTGACTCCGGCGGTCAGAGCCGCGGGCCACACGCCGAGCATCCCGCGCCATCCACTCATGGCGCACACGACCCAGAACGGAACCAAAACGGAAAAAAAAGGAAGCTGCCGCCCGACCATTTGGGAGAGCGCCATCTCGTCGAGTCCCGTCACCTTGGCCAGGGTGATGATGGGAGTTCCCAGCGCGCCGAAAGCGACCGGCGCCGTGTTGGCTATGAGCGACAGACCCGAGGCTTGCAGCGGTTTGAAGCCCAGGGAAATCAAGATCGCGGCGGTGACGGCCACGGGCGTGCCGAAGCCGGCTGCGCCCTCGAAAAATGCGCCGAAGGAAAAGGCGATCAGGATCACCTGCACCCGCGGATCCGGCGCCAGACCCGCAAGGCTTTCCTTGAGCCGGTCAAACAAACCTCGCTCGACGGTAAGTTGATAAAGAAAAATCAAATTGAGAATGATCCACCCAATGGGCAACAGGCCCATGGCCGCGCCGTAACCGGCGCTCGCGACGGCGGGGGCCGCCGGCATCCGATAAACGAACAGCGCCACCGCCATGGCCACCAGCAACCCGCTGACCGCCGCCCAATGAATCTTCAGGCGAACGAAGGCGATCAACCCTAACAAAACCACAATGGGCAGAGCCGCCACCAGTGTGGAAAGCCACGCGTGCCCCAGCGGGTCATAAATCTGCTGCCAGGTCACTTGTTAGAATGCATGAAGTTTCGGGAGCGCACGCGCCTCGCGTGCCGCGGCCGGCGCCCTCGCCGACCGCATTTGCACCATCCAACCGTCGAGGGCGCCGGTCGGGACACGCGGAGGCGCGTGTGCTCCCAGTTCTGCCATAGTTCACCCCAGCCCGTCAACATTCCAGCCGCCGCGGTATTGCGGACGCACGAACTGGTTGGCGGCGGCTTCATTCCGGAACTGCGCCGAGGCAGCATCCCAGTCGAGTTTTTTGTCCGGGAAGCGTGCCGCGATGTTGGCGAGCAGACCGGATTCGGTGAGAGCGGCGCCATAACTGAAGGGCGAAGTTGTCTGTTCCTTGCCCCCACTCAACACGCAGGCCACGAAGTGATGATAATGATTGCGCGGCTCGAGCTTCGGCATCTCGACCTTTTTGCCAAGGACATTCGGCCGCGCCCAGTGCGGCAGAAGGAGGGAGCCGCTTTCACCCAGAAACAAAGCTCCGCTGGGCGGTATCGTTGCCCCCTGGAATAGACTCGCCGGGGGCTGCTTCCCGCCATCGTACCACGTTACTGGAAGCGGATTGGCGGCGGTCCACTTCGTGCCGGCAAACTCATAGCGGTAGATCGCCCAATCCGGCCAATGTTCCTTTTTGAACTCGTCCTTTTCCGCCCATTCCTTCGGCACCTCAGCTTGAACCGAGCGAGGGGCGGACAATTCCAGCGCTTTGTAGGGGGTGTCGAGGATGTGACAGCAAAAATCCGTCACCGGCCCGCCGCCGAAGTCCTGCCAGGCCCGCCAGTTAAAGCGATGGTAGGCATCCTTTTTATAAGGCCGTGGCGGCGCGACTCCAATCCATTTGTCCCAATCCAGTCCCGGCGGCACCGGGTCCTCGCCTTTGGGACGCCCGCGCTGCGGAAAAGTGGTCGCCACCCACGCGTGGACCTCCTTCACTTTCCCGATTACGCCCTGCTGCAGCAACGCCACCGCCGAACGATACTCGATCTCGGATTGAATCTGGTTCCCGGTTTGCGTCACCAGATGCCGCCGGGAAGACGAGGATTCGGTCAGCTTTCGGCCCTCACCGATCGTGTGCGTGAGGGGCTTTTGACAATAGACGTGCTTTCCTTTGCGCAACGCGGTCAAGGCCATCGCGGCGTGCATGTGATCCGGTACCGTGATGTTGACCGAGTCGATTTTGTCCCCTTCGCGGCTGAAAAGCTCCCGCCAGTCCTGATAGAATCGCGCGTTGGGATATGCTCGGCGCGCTTCCTCTGCCACCGCCTTGTCGACATCGCAGAGCGCCACCACCTCGATTTTGCCACTGGAAGCGAGAGATTGGAGGTCGCTCCACGCCTGGTTCGAGCAGCCAATCGCCGCATGATTCAATTTTCCGCTCGGCG
This sequence comes from Verrucomicrobiales bacterium, assembly GCA_050998515.1. Classification (GTDB taxonomy): domain Bacteria; phylum Verrucomicrobiota; class Verrucomicrobiia; order Verrucomicrobiales; family V1-33; genus JBPCQC01. The sequence goes on along the minus strand of JBPCQC010000033.1, from coordinate 33,380 downwards.
GTTCCGCAAAGACCCCGTTCGGAATAAACGTCGGCAGGGTCACTCCGGCCGCGACGGTGGATTTGAGAAAGGATCGGCGGGTTTTCATGACTGACGCGAAGTAATGAGACGACGCGGTCTCGGTCAAGACGAGATGACCCTACCACGTGATGGCGCGCAAGGACTGGCGGGAGGCTATTTTCCACACCGAGGACGACCGGCAGATACTGCTGGAGACGCTGGGCGAAACGACCGCTCGAACCGGGTGGCTGGTGCACGCGTGGGTGCTGATGAGCAATCATTACCATTTGCTGATCGAGACACCAGAGCCAAACCTGGTCAAGGCGGAACGGATGGTGCGTAAAGGACTGCGGGAGCAGAAGCTCCTCGAGCAGAGCCTGCCGGTGCTGGCCAAAGGGGACAAACGGAAAGCGATTATCGCCTCCAATGTACGGCGTCAAACGGCGGTGCCCCTGCAAATAGCCCGAGATATCCCTAATTGGTCTTATATTAGCGCCATTCGGGTCAGGGCTTTTCATTCTCATTCAACATTTGACTGGAGGGAAACCTGCGACTGTAAAGAAGCGTCATGGCGAGGCCGCTGCGAATGGACTGCTCTGAAGCGAGGCATCACGTCACTTGGGGGAACGAGCGGCAGGAGATTTTGTGAGATCGAAAGGAGGGCGAGCGTATCGCGAAGCCGCGGTGAATCCCGAGTTCTCGAATTCAATGCGGCTCGCCAGTAGGCTCGCCCTCCCAGGGCTGCGCGAGTGCGGAAGGGAGGGCGAGCGTCTCGCAACCCTTCTCCTTGCGGGCAGCCGTTGGGCAGCGAAGACTGCACGGGATGGATCTGATGCTTTTCGATACGATGTCGCGCAAGCTCCAGGCGGTGCGACCGCGCGATGGCCGGACGCTGCGGTTTTATTGCTGCGGCCCGACGGTTTATGGCCCGGCGCACATCGGGAATTTCCGGTCCTTTGTGACGCAGGACGTTTTCCGGCGAGTGGTTGAAGCTGGAGGGACGGCCACCCAGCACGTTCGCAACGTCACTGACGTCGATGACAAAACGATCCGCCAATCGAATGCCGAGGGCAAATCGTTGCGCGCGTTTACGCAATTCTGGTTGAGCGGGTTTCATGATGATTGCCGGGCGTTGAACTTATTGCCACCGCACCTCGAACCGGCGGCGGCGGCGCACATCGTGCAGCAGATTTCGATGATCGAGACCCTGATCGCCAAGGGCCATGCTTATCAGGCGAGCGACGGGTCGGTCTATTTTAAGATTGCCTCATACAAAAAGTATGGACGTCTGTCACGCCTCGATGAACGCGAGCTGAAACACGGTGCGACCATCGCCGCCGACGAATACGACGACAAGGAAGGGGTTGGGGATTTTGCCTTGTGGAAGGCCCGCAAGCCGGAGGACGGCGTGAATTTCTGGCCGAGCCCTTGGGGCGAAGGCCGCCCAGGCTGGCACATCGAGTGCTCGGCGATGACGCGGCAATATCTGGGCGACAGTTTCGACCTCCATTCCGGAGGCGTGGACCTTATTTTTCCGCATCATGAAAACGAAGTGGCGCAGAGCGAATGCTGCACCGGGAGCGAAATGTGCGGCCACTGGTTTCACATTGCGCATTTGCTGGTGGATGGACGCAAGATGGCGAAAAGTTTGGGGAATCTTTACACCCTGAATGATCTGCGTCAGCTCGGACACGAGCCGGTGGCGGTGCGTTACGTATTGTTGAGCGGCCACTATCGGCAGCCGCTAACCTTCACGCTGGACCAGGTCGCTGGTGCGGGGACGGCGCTGCTGAAACTTGCGAAGGCTCGAGGGGAGTTGCGCACTGCCGCGGGCCGAGAGGCCTCGGCTCATCCCACCGCGATCTTCGACACCGCGTGGCAGGCGCTGCTGGACGACTTGAATACTCCCAAGGCGCTGGGAGGCATTTTTGCCGCGCTCAACGAGATTCAACCCTTGCGTCTCTCCGGCCAGGACGCCGGTGCGGCCCTTGATGGGCTGGCGTTTTTACTTCACGTGCTCGGCCTGGTGCTGGCCGAACCCAGCCAGTCGCCCGTGATTATTCCAGAAGAAATTCGTGCGCTGGCAGACAAGCGGTGGGCGGCCCGCATCGCCAGGGAGTGGACAACTTCCGATACCCTTCGTGCTCAACTTTTGGCGCTCGGCTGGGCGGTCAAAGATGGCAAGGAAGGTTACGAGCTGACGCGGGAGGGGTCTTGAGATCTCCATCGACACCGCTCGACCGCTGTGCTTGAATAGCGGGCGCGCAAGCGCCGTTGCGATGGGTCTTTACAATCGAGAATACATGCGCAGAGACGATGGCTGGCGCGGCATGTCCGGGCGGTTGTCGATTGTCGGCTGGCTCATCCTCACCTGCATCGGGGTTTTTGTTTATCAATTACTGATCAGCGAGGGGGATATCGAGACCCCGGGCGGTGTCGAGCTGAAACATCTTTTGGGCGCGGAGGTATGGAGACTGGTCACCTATGCCGTGGTTCACGGCGACCCACTGCATTTAATCATCAATATGTTGTGGCTTTGGATGGTCGGGCGACTGGTGCTCGAGGATTTAGGGAACCGTCACTTTCTCGGAGTATTTGTGGCCGGGGCGATCACAGGGGCGCTGGTCAATGTTCCGATTTATCCCGACCACCGGCTTGTAGGCGCATCGGCTGGCGTCTGGGCGCTGATGGTGGCTGTGACGGTGAGGTTTCCCAGTTTGCCGGTGGGGTTTCCATTTCTGCCCGGCGTCACCTTGCGGCTTCGCAACCTCACCATCGCCTTTTTGCTGGTCGAGATAATTAGCGCCGTGGCGCAATTCGTGACTCGCAATCATGAGACTGCGTTCGTGTTCCCCATGGAGCGAATTGCTTCGCTCGCTCACTTGGGCGGCGCGCTGGCAGGGTGGATCTACGTCAAGGTGCTCACGGGAAGCTTCACCGCCATGGTTCGGCAAAGCGAGGAACGCGAACAATGGTGGCGGGAGGAGCGGGCTCGGCGCCGTGAACCAACTCGAGTCGTGGCCGGCCGTCGGACCAGACTGCCGGAGCCAAGAGATCCGGCCCCGGTCGATTTCATCGAGGAATTGGTCGACCCGATCCTTGAGAAACTCCACGCCCACGGCCCGAACAGTCTAAGCCCGGATGAACACCGCATTCTGGCCGAGGCGGCGCGGCGGTTGGGGGGAAAAGGGCACTGAGGTGGCGGCATGAGTGAGTGAAACCGGCTCAGCGGTCTCACCATGGTGGCATCGGCCGCCGGCCGATGGGGTTCCAGGCGCCGATGGCGCCTCGACATCAGCGGCGGGCCGCCGCTGAGACTCCATCGACGAACCGTCGATGCCACCATCTGCGAAACCCCGTCAAGCCGTCCTCAATTCGATGGTTCGACGATGTAAAGTCCGTTGGTAGCAGCGTAAGCGTCGGGCAGGGCCATGCGCTTGAACTCATGGCCGACACCCCAGGAATCACTGAAGATCACTTCGTTTTTGGCGTCGTTGTAACCAATGATCAACCGCATGTGGCCGCCACCCGACTGTTTGGCCTTTTGCCCGTTCTCCGGATAAAGTCCGAGTTGCAAACCCCACAACAGTGGAACGCCGCGGTCGACATACTCCTTGATTGATTTCTTGAATCGGTCGAAGCCGGATCCCTTGAGGCGTACGGTGCGCAATACGTCCGCATTGAGGAGCGAGAGAGGCACATAATCGTAGCTATCGTATGTTTTCAGCCCTTCCTTTTTCGCCCCGCGGTTGTAATCGGAGATCAGGCGCTGGTAGTCCTTCGGGTCCCAATGCACGAGGTCGCGGACATGGACCTTAAAGCGTCCCTGGAGACGGCGCAGCGCAGATTCCATGTCCTCGGGGTTGGTGCCACCGCCGGCCTCGGTGCCTGCCGCCTGCGCCATATCATGCTGGTCGCAAGGAATGCCGTAGTAATTAAAAACCCGCTGACAGGTAGCCACCGCGCAATAGCCCTTCTCTCCCTGATCCGCCATCGGAACATTGCGAACAAACACATCGCCATTTGCTTCCTTTTTCACGTTGGCAGAAAGTGTCGAACGCGCGACTTTGACCACTCCGCCGCTCTCGAGACCACCGCCGCCCCCGACCAGCGATTGCTTGGTCGGTGGCGCCACACGCAGGCGGATGAATTCACCCTGAAAGACGCGATCTGCTTTCGTCGAACTGAATTCCAGCTGAGCGGCCAACTGGGGCGCACTCCAGAAGATCCGCTCAGCCTTTGAGGCGCTTTTGGGGTCCTTGCCCCGATCCTGTCCTTTCACCCCCAGCTTGGTGTCAAGAGCGGCGGTGAGATCCGCCACCTTTTGCTTAAACCCCTTCATGGTCAGTTCTTCGGAGTCGCCTTTGTTCCAAATCGCAATCGCCAGCAGCGCCAGCTTCCCGTCCTTAAGGTCGAAGCTTGCTTCCTCGACGGATGTTTTTCCGTCCAACAAGCTCAACTCTTGTTTCTCCGGCACGAAAAATCGCGATTTGCTTTCGGTCGAGGACTCATTCTTCTGCTCGACAAACTCCCATTGGCGCCGAATCAGGCCTCGATCCTTCGCGTTCGAGAGCCAGCGAAAGCCGATCTTTTTGAAGTCCTTCTCGATTTGTTCCGGCGTCATCTGCCACACCGGGCCCCCCGCGAGAAGAGAGTCGAGGGAGGCGGGACCTTTTTCCTTGGTTTCCGCGTCTGATTTTAGCCGGTCATCCTGTGCGCGAAGGAGCGGTGGGTAAGCGAAAGCCAAGGAGAGCGAGATGATGACAAGCAGGCCTGGCGTTCGCTTCATTGTTGGTGAATTGGTCGTAAGGAATATCTCAGCTTGCCGCTCAGCCGCAAGCGTCGAGTAACAGAACCGATCCTGAAGATGGATTCAGCGGTGCAGACCAAAGGTCCGCGGCACACCAGACTAAAAAGTCTGCGGTACTAGGATGACGGATGCCCCCGTTGCGCCCTCGCTCCCCAGGACTCAGACTGCGGGCGCAAGCGCAATCACTTCGATTTCCACGAGCGCGTCCTTCGGCAGACGGGCGACCTGAATCGTCGAACGCGCAGGATGACTTACCGGAAAGTGGCGGGTGTAGACTTCATTCATGGCGGCAAAATCGCCCATGCTTTGCAGAAACACGGTCGCTTTTACAACCTGATCGAGCTCGGTGCCCGCCGCCGCCAATACCGCACGCAGATTGCAAATGACCTGTTCGGTTTGCTCAGGAGCGCCCCCCGGGACAAAATCCCCAGTGGCCGGATCGATGGGAAGCTGGCCGCTGCAAAAAACGAAGCCACCCGCCTGCACTGCCTGCGAATATGGCCCGACGGCGGGTGGAGCTTGAGGTGTTTGAATGACGGCGCGCATGCCTGATTTACAATCCGCTTCGAGGGACGTGTGTGCTGTGTTCGAGGCGTTCCCACGCAGCGCGGGTGGCGTGCCTGGCCTGTTCCCAAGCCAGGGCGGCTTTGTCCCTGGCAGCATCGTAATCCCCGCGGAGGGTGTCTTCAGCGTCTTCGAATCGGCGGTCACGGCCGTATTTGCCGTAACCCAGATAACCCGTCCGATACGCCGCCGCATAGTCGTTGTATGGGCGGTTCTCCGCATAGCCCTGCAGCGGATGCTTTTCGCGCCAATAAGCGTCTTCGACAGTGGGGTCGATGGCTTCGGTCACGGCCTTGCCACTATAGCCACCGGTGATCGCACCGATCACAGTTCCGACCGCTGTGCCGACGAGACCGCCGAGCACAGTGCCGATGGCTGCGCCGGTGGCACCGCCCGCCGCCGCTCCCACACCGGTCCCAATCGGGTCCGCATTTCGATCCAAGTCGGTTTGATCTTTATCGTAGGCACTCATTTTTCCCGGTGAAAATCAGGCAGTGACAGCTCGATCCTTGACCAGTTTTCAGGTGATCCCATCAACAGTTACGCTCGCGGTTCCATGCGCGGACGCCAATTCATCCACGACGAGCCGCCCATACGCCCTAATTTAACGCGAAGAAGCACTGTTGCGCTGAATGTCGACTGGGCGCGCAACGGGCAGGATGCCTGGCAGGATGCCCGTTCCCGTTTCGAGCGATGCACTGGCTGCACTGCGCCAGATCAACGTGCCGCCCAGAGTGAATCCAAGGGTTCTGGACAGAGAGGGCGTCGTTCACAACGCGCGCAGGGAACTCCGAGCCAGAGCGCATCGAGATCGTCCATCAACCTGCGAATGATGGCACGATCTTTGGTGAAGACCCCGGCTTCGAAATTCCGGCGATTTTCGCCCTTGGCGCCCAGCCCCGCGCCGGTCAGGTTCGCACTGCCGAGATAGGCGGATTCTCCATCGATGATGATGACTTTCATATGCATGCGCGGACAGAGGGCACGCTCGAACAGGTCGTTGGTCAAGAGTTGCGGAAACCGGTCAAAATCCGCTCGAAACCTCGGCCCCGGCTCCTTGGCGTGAATCAATCGCACCGCCACGCCCGCGGCGATCAGCTCCGCCAGAAACCCCAAAAACGGCCGAAACGGCTGATTTTTGGGACCGCCTTCCACGAAAAGGTCCTTGATGTCGGCAGTGGCCAGCCACAGAAACTGGCGGGCTTTGAGAATCTCCTGCCGCATCACCCGGCTGTAATGTTCGGCATTAACAATGAGTTCGGTTTCCAGGCTCAAAAAAGGGAATTTTTTAATTGGCGTTTTAGGCAACTTTGGCTAGCCTCGGCTGGTTACCGAAATTCACATCATGAAAAAGGCAATTTTCTCCATCCTCGGACTTCTCGCTTTTGCCGCGGTCGGCCAGGCGGCCACTTTAATTTTCACCGCCACGCTTACGGGAGCGGCGGAGCGCCCCACGCCAAACGTGAGCACGGCCACAGGGTCGGCCACACTGACCATTGACGACGTCACTCGCGCTTTCAGTCTGACGGGCGTTTATACGGGACTGACCAGTGCGACGAATGGATCCCATATTCATGGAGCTGCCAACACCGAGGGTGTTGCCCCCCCTATTCATGCCCTCGCCAATACCGGTGGAACCACGGGCACGCTGTCAGGGTCAGGAACCTATACCGTTCCCCAACTGGCCGACCTGCAAAATAGCCTGAATTATGTCAATGTGCACACCGGGCAGTTTCCTGATGGTGAAATCCGCGGCCAGCTTTTGCGGATCCCGGAGCCTGGCGTGTTCGGCCTCGGTTTATTGGGCACGCTGCTGATCTTTCGTCGCCGGAATTAGTGCGATTCTGCCACGCGCACGCGCGGATCTGGCCGGGCGCGCTTGACTTGAACTCGCGGGGACGTTCGCGAGCGATCATGGTCCGCACTAAGCCAACAGACGTCGCGCCGCAGCCACATCCTCGGCGATTTTTGCCCGCAAGGCCTCGAGGCTCTCAAACTTCTCTTGTGAGCGGAGGAACGAGCGGAAGTCGACTTCGAGATCTTCGCCGTAAATCTCGCGGTTGAAGTCGAAGAGATGGACTTCGAGCCGCCGGTCGGTGCCATTTGGATCGATGGTTGGACGAAGGCCGAGATTGGCGACCCCGAAAAGGGACTGGTGATTCGAGCGCACCTGCACCGCATAAACTCCGTTGGGTGGGAGTTGTTCGCTTTCGACGGCGAGGTTCGCGGTAGGAAAGCCCAGTTCATGGCCGACCTGATCGCCAGCCACCACACGGCCGAGGACCGTGTAACGGCGGCCGAGGAGTCTTGCGGCCCGCATCAGATCACCGATCAGCACCGCTTCGCGGATGCGAGTGCTGCTGACGATCTCGCGGTCGATGATGACCGGTTGTACTGCGTGAACCGTCACGCCCAGTTTTCGCAGCAGACCGATGTTGCCGAGACCGCGGTGACCGAACGTCCAGTCGCGCCCGACGGCGACACTGCCCAGGGGGCGGCACGCGGTCTGCAGTCTTTTGACGAACTCTTCAGCCGGGGTTCGTGAGAAGAGGCCGTCAAAACGCTGCACCAAGAGCCGCTCGACCCCAAGACTGCTTAAAATGGCGATTTTGTGCCGGGTTGAGGTGAGCAGGAGCGGTCGCGTTTTTGGGCGAAGGATCTGCTCGGGATGAGGGTCGAAAGTGACCACTACCCCGGTGCCTTCGGTCCGAAGTGCGCTATGAATCACCGCCTGATGGCCGGGATGAACTCCGTCAAAAACGCCGATGGCGAGGTGAACCGGCCCCGTCAAGGCGGATAATTCCTCGATGGAATGAATGATCGTCACCTGGGATCGACGGTGATTGATCTCCCGACATCACACGCCGCGAAGCCGCGACACTTCCGGCAAGCTGATAAGTGCAGCCTCGATGTCCTCGCGCGGACCTTCCTTGACGCGGGCGAAAGTGATCGCGCGCGACAAATCAAACCGGCCGCTGCGGGTCCTGCGCAGTGCGGACAGATGGCCGCAACATCCAAGATGCTCGCCGATATCATGCGCGTAAGTTCGCACGTAAAAGCCCTTGCTGCACAGGACACGGAAGTCAATTTCAGGGAGTGCGATGCGCGCAATGGCGTGATGATAGACATGAACAAGCCGTGGCTCGCGTTCGATCTCTTTTCCCTGCCGCGCGAGCTTATAAAGGGGCACCCCGTCCTTTTTGATCGCTGAGACCATGGGTGGCATTTGGTAAAAGCCCCCGGCGAACCTTGCGAACGCTTGTTCCACCTCGGAAAGTGACAGCTCGGGGACCGGCCGTTGCTGAATCATCTGACCTTCGCGATCCTGCGTGCTGGTCGAGGTGCCGAGGCGGATGGTCCCTTCGTATTCCTTGTCCTCGGCCATGAGCAGGTCCTGAATCTTGGTCGCACGGCCGACGACGACGATGAGCAAGCCGGTGGCCATGGGGTCAAGAGTTCCGCAATGCCCCACTTTTTTAATGGCCAGCCGCTTGCGGACAACAGCCACCACGTCATGGCTGGTCATGGCGGGCGCTTTGTCCACTAGAAGGACGCCGTGCAAATCAGATGGCTGCGAGTGCCTCATGGATTGCCTTTAAGGCGGTTTCCTGGGCGGAAGCCAGTGGACCGGCCAGCCGGGCGCCGGCTGCCATCTTATGACCCCCGCCGCCAAATTTCGCACAGAGGGCGCTGGCGTCGAAACGCGGGTCCTTGGAACGCAGACTCAGCCGCACCCGGCCATCATCAAGTTCCTCAAAAAGCGCTGCCGCCACCACTCCGTCGATGGCGCGGATGTGGTCGATGAGGTTTTCGGTGTCTTCGGGCACCGCTCCCGCCCGCGCAGCCATTTCACGCGAGACATGCCAGCTCGCGCATTTGCCATTACCGGTAATCCGCAGGACCGCGAGAAGCTCTCCTAACAAACGCACACGACGCAGCGGATAGCTCTGGTAAATCCTCCGATTGAGGTCACCGACGTCGATGCCGCATTCAACAAGGTCGGCCGCGATGCGATAAGTGCGCGCGCTGGTGCTCGAATACTGAAAGCTCCCGGTGTCGGTCGAGAGGGCGGTATACAAATTCTCGGCGATCTCTCGATCCATGGCGACCCCGCACGTCACCAGCAAAGCATGGACGATCTCGGCTGTCGCCGGTGCGTCGGTGTCGATGTAGTGAAAGCGGCCATACCGGTCGTTGCTGACATGATGGTCGATATTGACGAGGACGGGAGCGGTGGCGGCCAGTGCGGCCATCACGCCATCGCCGAGACGGCTTTGGGATGCGGTGTCGAGCGCAAAGGCGACTTCAGCGTCGGCCGGCCCCGACGGGCACCCGGCCAGATCACGCGCCCGCGGCAGGAAATTGAGATTCTGCGGGATGCCATCCTCGCTGAGCACACGGACCGTTTTGCCCATTTTTTGCAGGGCGAGGGCGAGGGCGAGCGAGGAGCCAATAGCATCTCCGTCGGGCCGGACGTGCGAAGCCACTATGAAACGCTGATGCGTCCGCATCATTTCAGCGATCTCGGGCAGAGAGGTGTTCGCGTGGACTGGCATCGAACGTCGGAAGAAAATTGGAGGCCGGAACTCTCTTCCGCTCACGGCGTCCCGCTCTGCTCCTCGGGAGGCGTGAGGCGATCGACTTCATCCATGATCGAGAGCACGCGGACCCCGCGTTCAATCGATGTGTCCAGCTTAAAGTGCAGATGGGGCGTGTTCTTGAGAATGACGCGCTTGCTCAGCTTGTTTGAGATGGCGGCATGATTGCGGCGCAGTTTGTGCAGGGCATCGTCCTGCAAATCTTCGCGTCCGATGATGCCGAGATAAACGTGGGCCTGCTTGAGATCCGGGGTGAGATCGACTTCATGGATGGTCACCAGGGCGCCGCCGAATTCAAAATCCTTCTGAACGATGGTTGCCAGCTCAGTTTTCATCAGAGCGCGAACGCGGTCGAGACGATTGGGCATAGAAAATGTTTTGTTAGGATGTGTGAGGGGAACACCCGGGACACCTGGCAAGAGGATTCGCTCCGCGCGCCGGGCGAGGCCATCCCGCCTCGATCAGCAGCGCAGTTGGGATCAAAGGGTTTGGGCAAATTTCTCGAGTTCGTAACACTCGATCACGTCGCCTTCCTCGTATTCATTGAAATCGCCGAGGCGGATGCCGCATTCGATGCCATTTCGCACTTCGTTCACGTCCTCGGTAAAACGCCGTAACGTGCTCATTTTGCCGTCAAAGACCGGTTGCTTGTCCCGCAAAACCCGCGCGTGGGCGCTGCGAGCCACACGGCCATCGGTGACGATGCATCCCGCCGCGAAGCCGCGCTGGACCTTGAAGACCTGCTTGACCAGCGCGTGACCGAGAATCTTCTCGCGCGTCTCCGGATCGAGCAGCCCGAGCATGGCATCTTTGATCTGATCCAACAATTCATAGATGATTGAGTAGAGCTTGATCTGAACATTCTCGTGTTTGGCGGTGGCGACGGCCTTGCCTTCGACCTTCACATTGAAACCGATGACGACCGCGTCCGACGCGCTGGCGAGCAGGACGTCAGACTCGGAAACGGGCCCGGCTGCCGCATGCAGTATCTCGAGCTCGACCTTGTCTGACTTTATTTCCTTGAGCGCGCCGACGATGGCCTCGACTGAGCCTGCAACGTCCCCCTTGACGACCAGGCGCAGTTTTTTACCCGCCACTTCCATGCCGGCAAAAAGATCTTCCATCCGGCTGCGGCGCGGCAAAGCCAGTTTATCCAGACGCAGCGATTCAAGGCGTTCCTCGGACAGGCGTTTCGCGTCGCGCTCGGACTTTAACTCGACGACTTCGTCACCCACATTGGGCATGCCCGAGAACCCGATGAGTTCGGCCGGGATGGCGGGTCCGGCTTTCTGCATCGAGCGACCCTGTTCATCGAGAAGGCTCTTTATCTTTCCCCAATGCGGCCCGCAGATAAAGGGCATTCCGGGAGCGAGCGTTCCACTCTGCGTGATGACGGTGGCGGTCGGCCCTTTGCCCGGCTCGAGCCGGGACTCGACCACGATGGCGCGCACCGGCGCCTTCGGATCGCACTTGAGCTCGAGCAGTTCGGCCTCGAGAAGTATGATTTCCAAAAGACTGTCGACCCCCGTGCCCTTGATGGCTGAAACTTCGACGCACGAAGTGTCGCCACCCCAATCTTCCGGCGCCAGCTCGTTTTGCTGCAACTGCGATTTTACCCTGTTCACGTCAGCGTTGGGCACGTCGATCTTGGTGATGGCGACCACGAGCCGGACTTTGGCGGCACGAGCGTGATTGAGCGCCTCGAAAGTTGTCGGCATCATGCCATCGTCGGCCGCGATCACCAAAACCACGATGTCGGTGATGTCAGCGCCGCGGGCGCGCATTTGCGAGAACGCCGCGTGGCCGGGAGTGTCAAGAAAGGTGATGGTCTGCCCGGCGTGTTGGACTGTGTACGCGCCTATATGCTGCGTGATGCCTCCCGCCTCACCGGCCGCCACTTTCGTTTTGCGCATGTAATCGAGCAGTGTCGTTTTGCCGTGATCCACATGACCCATGATGGTCACAATCGGCGGGCGGATTTCCAGATTGTCCTTTTCGGTGGCGGGCGGAGGTGCGGGCGGTTCAACCGCTTCCTCGATGACCTTGTGAATTCCGCCGCCTTCCCTGCGTTTTTCCCGCTCGAAAACAAACCCGTGCAACTCGCAGATTTTCGCGGCCACGTCCGGTTCGATGGTGGTGTCTAAACTGGGGAAGATATCCATCGAGATCAAATCTTTGATCAAATGGAAAACCTTCAGACCCATTTTGTCGGCCAGGTCTTTGACCCGGATCGCTCCTTTGAAATGGACGATCTTCGCGTCTCCGACTTCGAGCACCTCGACTTCACCCTCGACCTCGCCACTTTCATCGATCACCGGCTCCGGCGGCTTCGGCTTGCTCGCCTCTTCCTGCCCGGCCAGAATTTTTGAAATCGGCGTAAGAAGATTGCTTGAAGCGGGGGTGACCAGTTCCGCCGTCCTGGCTTCGTCAGCCTGACGCGCCCGCTTGCGCTCGGCCTTTTTTTCCGGCTCGTCGAAAAGTGAAAGCGCGTTCGCTTTTTTCTCGGCCAGCGTCTCGGTCACTGGCTTGTCGAGTTCGGCTTTTGATTCCTCGAGGGCCGGCTCTTTTAAAGTGGCCGCCTTGCGGCGGGTGCGCTTGGGCAGCTCGTCGATCAGGGACAGAGCTGTCGCCTTCTGATCGGTGATGGACGTCCTCTTTTTTGCGGGCGCGCCGGTGGGAGCGGTTTCAGCCTTGCGGGCCGAGCCCGTTCGGGCGTTCGTGGGTTTCGAAGTGCTGGGTTTGGACGCCATGATCTGTAAAAAAATTCTTCATTGCCGGAAGCCGTCTTAGGCGTTTTCAGCAACCGGGGGCGCGGCTTCGCGCTCGTACACTTCCTGAGCTTTGGTCACGATGACCGCGGCTGCAGACTCATCCAGACCCAGCGCGCCGGCGATGTCCGACGCATCCACGCCAGTCGCAATGATTTCAATGCTGTTCATACCTTCGCGTACCAGTTTGTCGGCCACCTCTTCGCTGACGCCGAGCTTCTGCGCCATGTCCTGAGCCACGCTCGAGACCTTGCCTTCAAACTGCTCGTGGGCGCTTTCATCTTTCTCGACCTGAACATCCCACCCAAGCAGCCGGCTGGTCAGCCGCGCATTCTGCCCCCTCCGGCCGATCGCCTTCGACAGTTCCTCCTCCTGAACCCGCACCGTGATCCGCCGGCGTTCGGCATCAATCAAAATCTTCGAGTCATTGATTTGCGCCGGCTTGAGCGCCTCCTTTACAAAATCCTTGGGCTCATCGCTCCAGCGGATGATGTCCACCTTTTCGTTGTTGAGTTCGCGCACGATATTCTTTACTCGCGCGCCCTTGAGTCCAACGCAGGCGCCCACTGGATCGACCTTGTCGTCGCCGGAAAAAACAGCGACTTTGGTGCGGTAGCCGGCTTCCCGCGCGATGCCGCGAATTTGCACTGTGTGGTCGGCGATTTCAGTGACTTCACTTTCGAAAAGCCGCTTCACGAAATTGGGATGGCTGCGGCTCAGAATGATCTCCGGACCGCGGGCGCCATTTTCCACCGCAACCACATAGGCGCGGATGCGGTCGCCTATATTGTAGTCTTCAGTGGCGACCCGTTCCTTGGCCGGCATCAGCCCTTCGAATTTTCCGAGATCGATGACCACATCCGACTTCTCGAAACGGCGCACCACCCCACTGACAATGTCACCGGCGCGGTCTTTGAACTCATCATAAATCATTTCCTTTTCCGCCTGCCGCAGGCTCTGCATCATCGCCTGCTTGGCGGTTTGGGCTGCGATGCGTCCAAAATCTTTCGGCGTCACATCGATGTCGACCTCTTCGCCGATTTGCGCGCCCGGTTTGATTCTCTGTGCCACCTTCAAAGGAAGATGCTCCCATTTGTTGGTCACCTCTTCGACGACCAAAGGCTTGGTAAAAACGCGCATGTCACCCTTGTTGGGTTCGATATCGACCCGCATTTCGCGCAACGGCCCGAGCCGCTTCTTGGCCGCAGACAGAAGCGCCTTCGAGACCGCATCGATCACTTTCTCGCGGCTCATCCCTTTTTCCTTTTCGAAATAATCGAACAGGGCTGTTAACTCATTTGTCATGGCAGGCCATCCTCTTGAAACAAAAAAAAGCGGGTTTGCACCCACTTTTGCCGGCGAACTCGTGAAAGCCCGCCACCGGTCTCAAGTGAAGGGGGGGAAGTTAAAGCACAAAGCGGTCTCTGGCGCAAGGAAAATGACGGATGTCACTCTTCTGCCGGCCCTTGACCACACTCGAACAGGACCATGCTTATGTACCATCACACATTCTGCCCGGCGGGATCAACTTCGCCGTCGTAATCTTTATGTTTATAAGAGCGCGCTCTCATTGGTGGAGTTGCTTTGGACCAGCATCCAAATCCCATATGTCTGCGATTGCGAACGCCCACAGGGCGATAACAACCACGCGCCAGGGCGTGAGGGCGAGCGAGCCTCCAAACCGGTTTGGGAGTCTTATCGAAAAACGCCACGGCAGACTGCGTGCCGCGAATCTCAACGACCAGCCGCATGAGACCATCAAAGGCAGAAACAATGTGAGAAAGAATCGGTTGCGGTTGGAAACATGGTCAAACCAACCATAAAGGAGGAGGTTCCCCAGCAAATTCAGGGCCACGAAGGCAATGGCATACTTCGAGATGGCAAAGTCGGCCCGGCACTTCTCAGGAACGAAAATGAGGGCGAGCAGAGCCAGGCAGAGAGCGGTGCCAAGCCAAACCGCGAGATGAGCGCCGTATCCATTTCGGTGGGTCAAATTTCTTTGCACCACGTGCGCAACTCCGCTGGCCAAACGCCCTGCAGCTTCGGAGAGGGAATGGCGGCGAAAATAATTTTTGGCGTTGGGCAGGACGGCAAATCTCCCCTCGAGCGCCACCCGCTCACCGGATTGAACACGACGGTTGATATCGGCCAGCAGCTCAGGATTTCCAACCCACTGGGGCAGGAACTCCTGAACCAGCGGGGATCTCATCACCTCGGTGTCGAGAACCGGCCGCCGGTGGGCGAGACGGAAGGCCTGCAAGGCCGCCAGCTCCTTGGGACTCTCTGCCCACAAGTGAATTTGTGTGTTTAGATCATAGAGTGGATGGCCGAAGGTCTTGGTGGAATTCCAGAAGAATTGGCCCGTCACGACGAGAAAGCCGCCCAGGCAGGCGATGGGAACCCAGTTCTGCCCGCGCCCTGAGAGCCTGTGGGTCACTTGGGAGCGGCGAACCGATTGCCAGGACTCAACGACGGCCCGCGTGGTAGAAACGGCAAGAAAAGCCGCCAGCATTGGCAGTGCAGATCCTTTGGTTAGGTGGGTTACACCCAGCAGGCCACCGATGCCGAGCGCCAGGCGCCAATCCGGTCGGCGCAGACACCACGCCATAAGGACAAACCCTAGAAAATAAAGCAGATAGAAAAGAATCTCCGGCTGAACGAGAACCGCCTTGAACACCACAAACGTGAAAGTCGCGCCGAGCATCAACGGGACGGCCAGAGCCACACCGAGCGCCCATCGCGCCACCGCAAGCATGGCGAGCAGTACAAAAATCGAGATGACGACGTTGACGAATTTGAAGCGGATAAAGAGATCCTCTTCGGACAGACCGTCGCGATGAAAGAAAGCGAGCAGGCGCGGGAAGAGCGGCATCCGGCTGCGCTGGATGTGCCGCGGCTCTCCGAGCCGGGCTGTCTCGTCGGCGCGCCGCAGGTAAAATATTTGATCGTAGCTGTCGACCCGATTATTCGCCGCCCACATTGTGCGAATCCCGTGATCCAAATAATGCCAGGTGCAAAGACCGAGGCCTGCCACCCAGGCGAATACCCGCAGTAGGGTTTTGGTCCGTTGTGTCATGATCGCAGGTTGGTATTCCTGCTATCGCGCGTTGGCTGGTTCGATGTCGTAGAATAGAGGGAGCGAAAAATCAGATTCTCCAGTGATGGTCAGCTCGCTCTCGATCTCGGGATGCCTCTCGGCGGGTTCGATCAACAACTCGACCTCGGCGCCCGGTTGTCGTGGAATGCCAGGGACAGACTCTTCATCGAGAATCGCCCAATGGAGCACCGCAAACCGCGTCGCACTGACTTTTGGACCTCTAACGGTTCTCAGAACTTCGTAGGTGTGATCGACGAGCATTCGCTTATAGACATCGAGTCGCTCAGGATCGGGCTGGGTCGCTTTTATCACGCGCGCGATGATGTGCGATGGCGTCAATGGGGCGCGGCCGCTGGCGGCTGTCGCGGCCGCTTTGGCGTCAGCGGCCACCGCCACCGCCCCGGGCGCCTCACTCCCAAGAATCACTTTTTCCGCGCGCCACGAACGGGCCGGCCATGACGCGTTTGCACTGCCGATCTTTATTTGAGTTCCCTGAGGCAGATTCAACTCCGCCGGAGCGTTCTCGCTCGTCCGAACCAAATTGCCGTCGATGAACCAATCCACGTGCCGATTGTTCCAGACCAGCGCCAGCGCAACGGGTCGCTTGGATGTCAAGGCGCCCGTCACCAATTGATCCCGCCACAAAACTGCCTGGCGTCCCTCGGCCTTGGTCAGAACCTCGATGTGAAAACCTTGCGGAACGCGCTTCAAAGCTAAGGCGGCGGGTGCGGTTTCGGTTTCACAAGCCAGAAGAGAAACACCTTCCGTAGGCAGCGGCCCATCGCCCTCCTCGGTGAGCATTACCTGCAGGAAAAAGGTCTTGGACTTGTTAACCGCCTCGATCCAAGCAGCGGTCGAGTCCGCGTCCGGTTCAAACCATCCCCCATC
Organism: Verrucomicrobiales bacterium; assembly: GCA_050998515.1. GTDB lineage: Bacteria > Verrucomicrobiota > Verrucomicrobiia > Verrucomicrobiales > V1-33 > JBPCQC01. The sequence goes on along the minus strand of JBPCQC010000033.1, from coordinate 16,655 downwards.
GAGCAGCAAATCAAAATGCCTCCCATTCCTCGCCCGGCCTCTGGCTGTTAGAGATGAGCTTCGTCCCCCCGCGGCAATTTTGTTATCGGCCTTGGCATCACTCCAGGCAAACTGAAGTCCGCTGAGGGAGACCGGCCATGTTGGCGCGAGTCTGGTCGGGGTCGCCTCGTTGGTGTGCTGCGGGAATGATTCCAACACCGCTTTATCGCCCCCTTCAATCCAGGCGTCGGGAAAAAAATCTCCGGCGCGGTTCGCGGTGATGCGAATCCAGCGCTCGACGGCGGTGCAGTCCGCTTTGAGCTTGCCGAGGTAAATCTCGGCATGCCCGGCGCCCGCCGCCAGCGCATCTCGGCCCTTTTTTTCATTTGAGATATAAGGACCGGTCATGACGATGAAGCGCGGGTGATTGGACCATCTCGGATGAAACCCTGCGTGTCTCCCCATGCCCGGAGCTTCTCTGAGATCCAGTTCCGCAAAGCGCCGAAGACTGGCGTCGAAAAGCCGCAGACGCTTATGTCCGCCGTCGAAAACCCAGGCCAGGCGACTGTTGTCCGGTGCGAGGGCTGGCCAGCATCCGAGTTCGAGCTTCCGCCAGTCGTGCGCAGTGAAATCTCCGACGCCTGCTTCCGGCCATGGGAAGAGCGCCGCAAAGACCCGCCCGTCGCGCGAGATATGAAAGTTGTCCATGTTCAGTGGCGTGCCTCGCCAAACCGCTTCGCTCCGCTCGGGCTCTTTGAGCGGAAACCGATGGACCGTTTGCGAAGTGCCACGGCGCACCGAGTCGCGTGGTTGATCTTCGACAAAGTAGACCCAGTCTTCGCCGCTGGCGGGATCCCGCCAAGTGCTTACCGCCAATCCTTTCGCCAGAACTTTCGCTCGCCCGCCGCTCCAGGGAATCAGCTTTATGAGAGAGTCCCGATGACTCTCTGTTTCAGCGGTTTTTTCTACGGCAGAGGGCGCCGCCTGGACGCGCCCGCGCTTGGGCACGCGCTTTTTCTCGAGCCCCTGCCGTTCTGTGAAGATGACGTTCGAGCCATCGGGAGTCAAAAGTGGACGGCTGTAGTTGTTGCGTTCCGTGCCGAGGACTCTGAAGCCGCCCCCGCGGTTATCGAAGGTCACCAGGCGGTAGTTGTCCTGTTCCCCAAAGGGATCAAATCCGCGCCGTGTTCCTTGTTCGATCCAGGCGAGCCGCACGTGCGCATTCCCGGTGAGTGCGCTCACATTTTTGGTCACTTCCTCAGTGCTGAGGCGCTTGCTCGGGGCTCGGTCAGTCTTTGATTTGGCGCTCTCCCGTTTGCAGGCCGGGGACAGCATGGCCAGAACCGCCAGCGTCAGGAAGGCCATTGGTTTTGCGCCTCCAACCCATTGTTTCGTTTCGGGAAAAGGGATCATGGTTTTGGGCTGAATTTGCAGTGTAACCCGTCTCCGCCAATGTGCACGCGGGAGCACAACCGGTGGCCCTTTCAAGCCAGCATCCTGAATATCAAACCCAGAGTCGCGGCGCCGAAGATTACCGGAATGACATTCAATTTCCAGCGGAGCATTCCGGCAAACGCAAGCGCAGCGACCCCTGCCGCAAACCAATCGACTTCACCGAATTTAGGAAACAGGAGATGGAGGCCAAACCAAACCGAGAGATTTAGAATCACCCCGACCACCGCCGCAGTGACGGCCGTGAGAGCCGCCGTGAGCTTCGTATTTCCGCGAAGCTGTTCGATGTGCGGCGCGCCCAGAAAAATCCACAGAAAACAGGGAATGAACGTAGTCCAGGTGGTGATGAGCGCGCCAAGAGTCGCCGCGACGAGCGGCGGCAGATGACCGGGGTGATTCCAAGCGCCAAGAAAGCCAACGAATTGCAGGACCATGATCAACGGACCAGGGGTCGTTTCAGCCAGTCCCAGCCCATCGAGCATCTGCGCAGCGCTAAGCCAATGGTGGGTCTCGACCGCTTGCTGCGACACGTATGGCAGCACCGCATAAGCGCCGCCAAACGTCACCATCGCTGCTTTGCTGAAAAAGATCGCTTCGCGAACCAACGTGTGCTCAGTCCCCAGCCAAACCGCCAGAACCACAATCGGCGTCCACCAAAGACTCAGCCAGACCGCCAAAACCTTCGTCGCTCGAACGAACGACGGCCGCGCGTGTGAAGGCAACTCCTCCGCTGGGGCGAGACTCTGTCGAGCCTCTGCCGCTATAAACTTCTCCGCCCAAAGTTTTCCTCCAACCAATCCGACCATTCCCGCGCCCAGCACGATCAATGGGAATGGCACTTTGAAAAAGAAAATGCCGACAAATGCCAGGGCTGCGATGGCCCACATAACCTCGTTTTTTAGAGCCTTGCGGCCGATGCGGATCACTGCCAAAGCGACCACGGCCAGCACCGCCGGCTTCAGCCCATAGAACACCGCAGCCACCCACGCGACGTGCCCAAACGTCACATAGACGAAGCTCAGTCCCCACAGGATAAATATCGAAGGCAGCACGAAAAGGACTCCTGCCACCACCCCACCCCACGTCCGGTGCAACAACCACCCGACATACGTCGCCAGTTGCTGCGCTTCGGGCCCCGGCAAAAGCATGCAGTAATTCAGCGCATGCAGAAATCGCGCCTCGCTGATCCAGCATTTTTTTTCCACCAATTCCGTATGCATGACAGCAATTTGCCCGCTCGGCCCGCCGAAGCTGATGAATCCAAGCTTCAACCAAAAACGAAACGACTCCGCAAAGCTTGGCGTTTCGCTGCCAGGTCGAGCGCTCGGGGCTTGTGCGAACGTTGCGACATCCATACTCGACCGCCACCTTGCCACCGGGTAATCGAACCTGCGCGTTGTTTTTACTGTTCCCGCGTACCCTCGCGGCTCAGCAGGAACTTCGCCCTACCGATCCATGTTCATTGCGCCCTTGGTAGGGCGAAGCTTCTGCTGAGCCGCGACCATCGCTTCTTCCCTCTGACCCGAAAGATTTAGCCTACCAACGAGAATTTCCGACACCGCTGCCTGTCGGCCCTTCGCCAACCACAACTCGTCGCGCCGCATTTATTTTGACCGGAAAGCGAGATCTTCATATAGTCTGCGATCCGAGTTCCCCGTCGGGTTCAGTTCAAAATCCCCGGTTATGTATTGGCGACAATTGTCTAATTGTGTCGGCGGTTTGTGGCTAACCACAATGGCTTTATCTGCCGCGCTTCCGCGAATGAAGCTGCAACTGATCACGGCGGGCGAACTCGATTCGCCAACTTCAGTGGATAAAGCGAACGATGGCAGCAACAGGCTCTTTATTTGCGAGCAGCGCGGCCCCATTCGCGTCTTGCAAAATGGAGTCATGCTGCCGTCGCCCTTCCTCGATATTTCGGCAAAGCTCGTGCCTGAGCGTATTGGCTTCGATGAGCGCGGGCTGCTCGGCCTGGCGTTTCATCCGTCCTACGAATCCTCAGGAGCGCCAGGACACGGACGCTTCTACGTTTTTTACAGCACACCGTCTCCAAATGCGCCGGGAACCACCGAGAACCCCGTCGATTGCCGGACCGTAATCGCGGAATACCGCGTCTCGTCCAACCCGAACGTTGCGGATCCCGCCACCGAGCGCGTAGTTCTGAGTTTCGACAAGCCGCAGTTTAATCACAACGGCGGCCAGCTCGAGTTCGGCCCCGATGGATTTCTCTACGCCTCGACCGGCGATGGCGGCAGCTCGAACGACAACAATGCCGGCCATTCCGGCGGCAGCCCGGCCCGCCCACCCAATGCGTTAGGCAATGCCCAGGACAAAACGAACTTGTTAGGAAAAATCCTGCGCATAGATCCGCTTGGAACCAATGGCCCGGGCGGCCAATTCGGAATCCCGGCGGACAACCCATTCGTTGGGGCCGGTGGCGGGGTGCGCGAGGAAATCTTCTGCTACGGCTTGCGCAATCCGTGGCGGTTTTCCTTCGATCAACGGCCCGGGGGCTCCGATCGCTTGTTCATTGCGGACGTGGGCCAGGGCAACTTCGAGGAGATCGATCTAGGCGTCAGCGGCGGCAATTACGGCTGGCGCAACAAGGAAGGCTCCTCAGTTTTTGCACCCGAAGCCCCCGCGTCCGGACCGTTTATCGATCCGATTTCGGAATACGCCCACCCGACCACGCCAGACACAACGCTGCCGAAGATTGGAATTTCGGTGACCGGCGGTTACGTATACCGCGGCAGCGGCGTTCCCGGTCTCGCGGGAGCCTATATTTTTGGAGATTGGAGCAATGATCCGATCCCCAACGCCCCTCCGGCCGGCACCCTGCTCGGCCTCGAAGAGACGCCGCCCAATGTTTTTCGCCTGTCGCTTCTCGACATTTTAGGAGGCAATCCAATTGCCACGCGAATATTGGCATTCGGCGAAGACGAAGAGGGCGAAATCTACGTGGCTACTAAGACGACGAGAGGACCGACGCAGCCCGATCCCGTGACCGGCACCAAGGCGGGCGCCCTCTGGAAACTGGTTCCCGCTTCCGAGCAGAGGACGGCCACGTTCAATCCCGTCGCCGACACCTCGATGTATTCGGAAGGCCCCCTCAGCAACGCCAAAGGCTCCTTCGTCTTCGCCGGGCAAAACAACCGCGGCAACAACCGCCGGGCGCTTTTGAAATTCGACCTGTCCTCACTCCCGCCAGGGACATCAATCCAGAGTGCCACCCTCGATTTGAAATTGCAGAATCCAATTACCACGCTCGGTACAACTGTCACCATTCATCGGGTGGGGGCAGATTGGGATGAGGGAACGTCAACCGCTGTTCCTCCGGAAGGCGCCGGCGGTCCTGCCACTATTGGCGATGCCACATGGCTTCGACAAATCTTTGACACCATTTCGTGGACTGCGCCCGGCGGCGACTTTACTGCCTCGCCGTCGGCTTTGCAGACGGTCAGCACGGATGCGCTTTACTCATGGACGGGCGATGGAATGAAAACCGATGTCGAGGCGTGGGTAAATAATCCGGAGACGAATTTCGGATGGCTGGTTAAAGGAGATGAAACCCGCGCATTCACCGCCAAACGGTTCGCGAGCCGCGAAAATGGGGACGAAGCGGTGCGGCCCCGGTTAGGTGCGGTCTACGGCTCCCAGAGCCACTATGATGTTTGGCTGTATGCGCATTTCAGCGCTGGCGAATTTGCGCAGGACCATCTCGATTTCGATGGCGATGGCATCAGCAATGGCTTGGAATACGCCTGGGGATTCGACCCGAAAAGCCCCAACGAAATGGCGGCCGGTTTTACATTCGAACTCTTGAACATGGTAGGAAGCGACCGCCTGATCATTCGCTTCCGTCGCGATCCGCTGGCGACCGACTTGACTTACAAGGTCGAAATGAGCAGCGACCTCGCGCAGTGGAACGATATTGTGAGCAGCCAAAATGGCGCCGCCCCAGCGGGGATGGGATTTGTCAGTGAGTCCGAAATCTCTGGAGAAGCCCCGATGAAAATGGTAACCGCCCAGGACCCTGTCTCCTCCCCCACCGCAAGCCGCTTCGCTCGGCTCGTCGTGACTCGGAGCTAGGGCGCGCTGACCCATCGCGCCGAATTATTTTTTGGGCGGCTACCTGCGGTCAGGTGTCCTTATCTCCTCCCGCATTGCGTTTCGGGCCTCTTGACGGATGTTTCGCGGCGCAATGTCTTCCCGCACCCCTCCACCTGCTTTGTCCGATGCCCGAGTGTGGAGCCTCGAGCTGCTGCAACAGATGGACTGGCGGCGGTTTCACGAGCTGGTCCATTCCATCCTGCATCGCCGCGGATACAAGGCGTGGCCCTATCGCTCCGGGGCGGACGGCGCGCGAACCGTTCAACTCATCCGCTATGACGCCAAGACGCACCAGCCAGATGGACTGGCGCACCTCGCCGGTTGGAACGGGATGGCTCCCACCGCGAACGAACTTCGCACTCTGCTCGATCATCAGCTGGCTGCCGGAATTCTGCGCAGCTATTACGTGACCCCTGGCCGTTTCGACGAGGAGGCCGTGATTTTTGGACGCAAAGCCACCCTGGTCCTGATCGATGGGCGCGGCTTGCTCGAAATGGTGAGCCGGCTTCCCGACGATGATCAAAAAAGCCTGCTCCAGCTCGCCACTTGGGGCGACTGGTCGGTCCCCACCTGTCCAACCTGCGGAATCAAACTCGTTCTGCGAGACAGCGAGGTGCCGCCGCATGCCGGTCCGCTCGATGATGCCGAATATTGGTTCGAGGAGACGGTGACGGCGGAACGGCGAGTCGGCACGCTGGCCATCCGGGTTGGAGCCAAAGTTCATTTCCAAAAGCCGATTCACGCGCGGGAGATACTCATCGAGGGCCGCGCCACCGGCATCTTTTTGTGTAATGGACGTGTCGTGATCGCGCCCGGTGCCGTGCTGACCGGCCAGGTGGCCGCGCGGGCCATCGACATTCGCAAAGGAGGCGTCATGGACGGCGACGCCACCATCATTGCTTCCGGCGAAGTCAAACCGGCCTCAGGGCTGCCCGCTCGTCTCATTTGGGGCTGCCCACTTTACCCCGCCTGCAAGTTATTCTTTGAAGTACGGGAAACGTAGCAACCACACTCCTGTCTCTGCCTCAATTCATCTCAGCGACAGGCGTGTCGCCGTCATTTACCGCACTTTCCGCACCGTGGCGGGTTTCTCCCCCTTTTTTTCCTTCTTGCGCGTTTCGGGATCGGGCGGACTCGCGTCAAGGGATGATTCTGGGGGCCTGCTCTCGACGATCTTTTCGCCACCGGCTTTAATTTTGTCGAGCATTTCTCTGGCTTTGGCGAGTTCTTCCGGCTTCAGGTCCTTCTCGAGACGTTCTTTCGTTTCGATGGCCGGCTGGTATCCCTCGATGGCCGCCTCCGAGAGAAGGACGTAAGCCTTTGCAGAATCCCGGGGGGCACCGAGGCCATTGAGGAAAAGTCTGGCCAGCATGTGCTTGGCGTCGGGACGGCCCGCCATGGCCGCAAGGGTGTAAAGCTCCATCGCGCGGTCGTAACTCTGAGGCACAGCTACGCCGAGTTCAAACATGGTACCGAGGTTGAGTTGCGCGGCGGGAAACCGATGGACGGTGACCGCCTTATCAAACCAAGCCACCGCTGCGGTGGTGTCCTTGAGCACTCCCTGCCCGTCCTTGTATCGCATTCCAAGTTCATTCATGGCGAGTGGGTAGTCAGCATCGGCGGCTTTTATCATCCATTTTGCAGCTTCCGCTGGGTCTGTCTTGAGTCCCCCTTTCCCCAGATCGTGGCAGACGGCGACATTGAACATGCCCAGGCCGGAACCGACGGCCGCGGCCTGCTCGAAATACCCGACCGCCAACTTCTCGTCTCTTTCCACCCCCAGGCCGTTGTCATAACAGATTCCCAATTGCACCAGCGAATCCGGGTGTTTTTGTTCCGCTGCCTGGCGGTAGTAGAATACCGCCCGATCAGGGTCTTTGGTCACGCCGAGACCTTCTTCGTAAAGTTTGCCCAGGCTGAATTGCGCCTCGCGATGCCTGCCAGCCTTGACCGCGTCTTCGTAGTAGGCTCTCGCTTTTTCCAGGTCCTGTTTGACCTGCACTCCGGACTGGTACTGGCGTCCCAAACTGACCATGGCCTCGACCGAGCCTTCCTTGGCGGCTTCTTCGATCAGTTTCACTCCACGCTCGACATCCGGTTTTTCACCCGTCACGCCCTCTTCGATCATCAGACCCAGTCGGTACTTCGCTTCGCTGTCCCCGCGCTGGGCGCCTTTCTCGAAAAGCTCGCGCGCTTTTTTCATTTCGGCGGCTCGCGTTTTCGGGTCGGTTTGGAAGCGCGTGACGTAAAAGTCCCCCAATTGGCGCGCGGCCTTCAGGTCGCCGGCATCGGCGGCCTTCTGTAGCCATGAGACGCCTTGGGTGTGAACCTCGGCGGGCAGACCCGCCATGGTCAGCATCATGCCCAACGCGGTCTGGGCCGCGCGATGATTCTTTGTCGCTGCCTGTCGGAAAAACTTCTCGGCTCGAGGAAAGTCGCGCGCCACTCCGAGCCCCAGTTCGAGACAGACCCCATAGGCATACTGCGCGTTGGCGTCTCCGGCTTCAGCCTGCGCCTTAAACGCCTCGACAGCCGACGAGTGCTGGCCGGACTGGAAATCCCGAAGCGCCTTTTGTACTTGCGGGCTGGGGTTTGAAAAATCCTCCGGCAGCAGCGCGACCACACCCGCACAGGCGATCCAGCTCACGACAGCCAACGGCAGCAGAGACAACATCCTCCTACCAACACGAATCTTCCTGCCGCTGTCAACTCCATCAACATCCAGTTCAGGAGCAGCCGTCAGGTGGCGGAAACCCAGGCGCCCCATGAGTAGCGGCGAGTGGGCACGCGGTCTCAACGTGCATGCCGGCCATGGGCTCCCGGCTACCCGGCAAGCTAAAACACGGCGGGTTCGCCCTCTTCGAGGACAGCTACTTTGTTGCGGACGCCTTGGGCTGACGAGGCGAGGAGCAGGCGTTGAAGCGGCTCATCGAGAGGTTCGCGGGTCAGGGGAAAGGTCCGATAGTGCATGGGCACCATTTTTTTCGCGCTCAAGTCCCGGAATGCGGCGAGGGCCTCTTCGGGAGTCATGTGCACGCCGCGGCCGCTCACAGGCAGGTACGCCCCAATCGGCAGCAGGGCGACATCGATGGCGAAGCGCTTGCCAATCTCGTGAAAGCCCTCGAAATACGCGCTGTCGCCGGAATGATAGACCACGGTGCCGTTTCGTGGGCGGAGCACATATCCGCCGAAACCGCGATGGACGTCGTGCACGAATCGCGCGCCCCAATGTCTGGCTGGGGTAAATATCACCTCGAAGTCACCGAAATCGAGCGCATCCCATTTGCGCACTTCACAGATGCTGCCGAAACCGCGGCGCCGAACGAGACTGGCAACCCCGTGCGGGACCACAATCGGCTGGCCTTCGCTGATGGCTTCAAGCGTGGGCACATCCAGGTGATCGTGATGCGCGTGGGTGATGAGGACCAGGTCTATGGGCGGCAATTCATGCAAGGCCAGACCAGGTTTGCGCGCCCGTTTAACGATGCTCAACCACATCGCCCAATTCGGGTCGATCAGGATGTTCCGCCCCGCAATCTGGACCAGAAACGAAGCGTGTCCGATCCAAAAAACGCGCGCCTTTTGTTCTGGGAGCACCGAGGTATCGAGCCTCTGTTCGCGGCCGCCTCGGCGTTTGAGCGCGCTCGGGATGAGGATTTTGTGCAGAAACTCGAAATTGCGGCGGCCCCAGCCTTTACTCGGCCGCAACCCGATTTGGTGCTCGTCACCGGTGTTGCGGCCGCCGTTGCGCAAACTCTCGGTTTTGCGCCGCAAATGATGAGCCAGCTTGCTCAGCGAAGTGTCTTTTTTTGGCCTTGTCACTGAGCGAAAAGTAGGGCGACAGGAGAGGCGGAATAGACTCGGTTTTTCGGGTTTGGCAGTTCGGGAAGGTAGAGGAGAGTGTCGCGCATTGCAATCGGCCAATCCATCGATCATTTCTGAAAAAGTCGCCCTTCGACAGGTGATGGGCCTGCGCCTGCGCACACTGTCGTCCGATCAGCGAATTCACAAATCCGCCGAGATCTGCCGCCTTCTGAAAGAATCGCTGTTTTTAAAAAGCGCCCGCATCATCGCTGTGTTCGACCCCCTGCGAGAGGAACCGGACATATCTCCGTTGTCGACCGGGGCCGATCAACAGTTTGCCTTTCCGCGCGTGCAGGAAGGAGGGCTCGCTTTTTATTGTCCGAACCAGCCCGCCGTCGCTGACAATTTGCGGGCGCACAACGCCGGCATGGGCGGCCGCCACGGAGTTCGCGAACCGGATCCTTCCCTCTCGCGATTCATTCCGGAGTCGGAAATTGACCTGGCGCTGGTCCCAGGACTTGCTTTTTCCCCTTCTGGCCGGCGGCTAGGCCGCGGTGGCGGATTCTATGATCGATGGCTCGCGAGTCTATCCCACCGAGCGCCTCGCATTGGCGTATGCTTCGCGACCCAAATGGTGGCGAAAATGCCGAGCGAAGCGCACGATATGAAAGTGGATCACGTCGTCACTGAGGAGGGTTGGGTGAAATGTTAACGTGCCCGCGGCTGGAAGCACGGCCAGAGCCAGCTATATTTCACCATGCCCGCTGCCCCCAAAATCATCGAAATTCCCAAGGTCTCGATCGAGACGGACGCGGAGCTTGACCGCCCGTGGCAGGTCACCGTTTATAACGATCCTGTGAACTTGATGAGTTACGTGACGATGGTCTTGATGCGCGTCTTTGGCTATCCTCGCGAAAAAGCCGAGCAAATGATGCTGGCGGTGCACCTGAAGGGAAAATGCATCGTTTGGACGGGAGAGAAAGAGCGCGCGGAACTTTATCTTCAGCAACTGCACGGCTATCAGCTCAACGCCGCCGTCTCCCAGCTATCATGACCCATGAAAATTCGCCGCGTGCAAGATGAGGGACTGCGTGTGTCGGGGCTGTTGTCGGGCGATTTGCGGCTGCTCGAGCTCATCCCGGTCCATGCCGATCCGGGCGGAACTCCCTCCGCGGAAGAGCGGCTTTTCCAGGAACCCGTGCGCGACGAGGAGACTCAAGGCGGGGAAACCTTAAATAACGACTGGCGGGATCACGTCATGCCAGAGTTGCGCACCGAGTTCTCGAGGCAGCTCGAAGTTCTCACCGAGGACCTTAAGCGGGCGCGGTCGAGTGGCGGAAAAGACGGTCCCCGCTTCGAATTCGTGATCCCATTTGAAAATGTCGAAGCGTGGTACGGCGCGCTCAACCAGGCGCGCCTGGTCATGCAGGAACGCTACCGGTTTCCCGAAACAGAATCCCCGGAAGCGTTGATCGGACTCCTGCACTCGCCCAATCTCAAACCTTTCCTCACCTCCCGTTTTTACGTGCAATTGCAGTCCGCTTTGCTCGACCTGGCGATGGATCGGTGAGTTTTCCGTTGCCCAGGTGTCGCCCGGCCCTAGGTTGACGCCCCCCTATGCATCCTGATCTCGAGAAGCTTGCCGCTGATGGAAAATTGCCTACCCCCGTAGCGGAGAAACTTTCGCAGTTGGAACCAGGCACCTTTTGTCTTCATCCGAGCTGGGGGCCGGGCCGCATCGCTTCATGGGACCTGGCCAGTGACCGGGTAGCCGTCGATTTCGAGGGAAAGCCGGGGCACGAGATGAAACTCGAGTTTGCGGCCAAGTCGCTCGAGCCGCTCCCGCCCGAACATTTTCTCGCGCGGCGGGTGGCAGACCGCGCCAGTTTGGTCGAGATGGCGGAGAAGAACGCCGCGGGCCTCATCAGGCTGGCGTTGCAAAGCTATGGCGGGCGGCTGATGCTCGACAAGTTCGAGGAGCTGTTAAAGCCCCGGATCGTGCCTGAAGCCAAGTTCAAACCGTGGTGGGAAAGCGCCAAGCGCTCATTGCGGAGTGATAAAACGTTTGTCGTCCCCTCGAAGCGCACCCTTCCGCTGGAATTGCGCGCGGAAGGACTCGGTCATCACGAAGCCCTGCTCGGCGACTTTCTCGCCGCCCACGACCTGAAACAAAAAGTCAAAGCTGCTGAGGCAATCGCCGCATTCCTGACCGCATTCACTTCCCCGGCGGAGCAACTCGAGCCCATTGCGCTGGGATTGGACGACGCGGCCTCAAAGGCGTTGCGTTTGCAACCTCCGCTGGCCTTCGAGCTATTGCTGGTGCGCGAGGAACTGTTTGAAAAGGTCCCTGTCTTAAAAGCCGCTAAAGAGACGTGGCTCGAACTTGGCGCGGCGATGCAGGAAGAACGGCGCAGCCTGCCGGAGGTGCTCAAGGGCCTGCCAATCGCTCGCACTAAACAATTGCTCGCCGCTTATCCAGCAGCCTTTGGTAACGCCTGGCTTGAAGAAACACTAGTGCGCATGAACGACTCGAGCGGACGCGTCCTTCAGGAAGTGGCGAACTTCATCGTCGACCAGGGCAAGCGAGATGAACTCGTCATTTCCCTCCAGATCGGCATTCAGAATCGAAGTCTCAGCTTTGACGCCCTTCAGTGGATCTGCCGCGAACGCAAAGGGGCGGCGTTCGAGGCCTTTGACAGCGATTTTGCCCCCGCTTTGCTCAGCGCCCTCGAACGCGAACACTACGAAGAATCAGCCCGGCGCACCGGACGCCTGCGCGATCTCATCGCCAATGACCGCCAGTTGCTGGGTGACCTTGCGCTGCAGCTGGATCCCAGCCAGGCTAAAACGTTCGCGCGCCGGCTTTGGATGAGCCCCGTTTTCGACGAATTGACCCGCCGTTCATTATTGGCGCGCATTATCAAGGCGGTGCCTGAAGTGCAGGACATCATCGAGAACGCCGATGATGACGATGATCGATCGGACGAAGTGCTTGTGGTCAGCGCGCCAAGCCTCGAACAACGGCAGGGCGCTTACGATCACCTCATCAAATCGGAGATTCCCCAAAATACCAAGGACATTCAGGTGGCGCGCAGTTATGGCGATCTGCGGGAGAATTTCGAATTCAAAGCCGCCAAGGAACAGCAGCGCGTCCTTATGCGCCGCCAGCGAGTGATGGAGCGCGAGCTGCAAAAAGCACGGCCCACTGACTTTAAAGATGCGCCAACTCACGTCGTGTCCATCGGCACCGTCGTCGAGTTTAAAGACGCCGCTTCGGGCGAGTTGGAAACGGTAACCATTTTGGGTGCGTGGGACAGTGATCCGGCAAACCGAATTGTCTCCTATCTTTCGGGCATGGCCAAAGCGCTCATCGGAAGAGCAGTCGGCGAGCCGTGCGAAATTCCCACCGAACACGGCACCACCCGGCCCGCCATTATTCAAAGCATCCGCCGCTGGGCCTAGCCGCCCGTTGCGCTCAATTTCCCACGGGAGGGCGAGCGTAACCGCGAGCCGCAGTGAATCCTGCAGCGCCGATTCACTGTTCGGACATTCAGCGTGAAGCGGAAGTCTCGGGATGTCGTGCATGACGACGGCAGGACTTACTCTTCAAACTCGATCCAGCCAAAACGCTCGGGCACGTGAAAGCTGCGTGCCAGCGTCGGGCTGAAGGCGAGATAGCCTTTATTGGCGGTGTCGTGGCGGAAGAGGTTGATCCGCCAACGTGCGCCAGGCTGCGGGGACGCGGGGGCCAGACTTTTCATGGGAATACGCACCTCAAGGCGCCAGACCTTTTCCACGGAGTCAATCGCGACTGCCGACTCCATCCCACTGCTCCAGGCGAAATCCTTCGCGGGCAGGTCAAGACGGAGATCGAGTTTTTCGCCATTCGGTGCCCATTCGTGCTCGGTGTATTGCCGGGTGTTCGCCGGGTCGCTGGCGATAAACGCTTCAACGACATCCTTGTCCCAGAGCCCGAGCCGCTCGCTGTCTTGGGCCGGTGAAAAAACCTCGAGCTGCGTGTAGGGGCATTCGTAACTCAAATAAAGAAACCCATTGGACCACAGGCTCCGCACCGCGGTGCTCAGTTCCGGCCGCGCGGCGCTGTCGTTCGACTGGTACTCCAGACGCACTGGCTCGGCGTCTGCCCACTCGCGCTCATCGAACCGCCCGTCCGGTGGAAAATCACGTCCAATGCTCTTCGATTTCATAACCGGCAACGGCAGCGAACGGGCGAGCAGCTTGCGGGCATTATCAAAGTAAATCTTGCGCAGCGCTTCGGGCGGCAGCCCGATGCTGCTGATCGTCCAGTCGCCCTGGATCGGTGTCATGTGCGGCCAATCGCGATCATCTGTCTCAAAAAATTTCCAGCACTTCTGATAAAACGTTAGAGCATCGTCGTCGGTCGGCCGTTCGGCGTCGCCGGCCGAACCGAGGATCATGCGATCGTAGACCATGAAGTCGGTCGCAAAGACGATGCGGTCCTGATGTTTGAGAAAAAGCCGGCGCACTTTTTCCGGAGGGTGCCGCCCGATTTCCGGAATTCTCGCCGCCACGTCCGCCATCATGTTGGGATGGGCCTCGAGCGCCGCGTCGACCCAATCCAGGTCTTCCGAGTTATTGGCGAAGTGGACACTGACGAAAATTGTTTGCGGATGGCGCTCGATGACGCGATTGAGCGCCTCGAGCAGTTCGGTGCGTTCGGGAAAACGGGCGCGATCACCGAACCACCAACTGCGATGGTCTTTCAATTCTTCCCAACGCTCATTGGCGGCATCAAACGGAAGCCAGAAGGCGCGCGGATCGGCGACATGAATCGAAACCGGCATGCGGAGTTCACCGCATTTGCGCCACACAGCATCGAGTTTAGGATCATCGATTTTGATGAGCGCGCCTTTTCCGTCCTTCAGGTAAAGTCCGAGCCGCTTGAATTCCTTGAGACCGGCGGCGCCCATCCGGTGGCCTTCCACGACCTGTTGGGCAGCGCGTTCCGGCCAGTCCTGCTCGTCCCAGCCACCGTAATCGATGAGCATGTGATGGACAAAGCGCCCCGGGGCCCGCGCCTCCGCCACCTCCTTCACCCGCTCGAAATCAGATTTTTCCCCGGGCTTGTGAGTGACCGTTCCCGCGCCCAGCACGACCCCAATGCCAACGCCGGCGCGCTCCATGATGCGCACCGCCCGCTCGAAGCGCTCCGGTTTGCCCTCGACATGTTGATGCATGTCAATAATCCGCTTTTCCCGGCGCCACACCTCCGGCGAAAACGCCGCCTCAACCACCTGGGGCCGCTTTTTCGCCGCAGTCGCCGGGCGAACAGAAATCCAGATGCCAATCACCAGCGCCAGCAAAAGCAAAACAGGCACCATCGGCCAGGTTGAGGAAGTCGGGGAACTCATAATAGATACAGGAGATGAGAAGTAACGTCGTGATTTTCGCAAAAAGAAATCGCCATTCCTTACGGCACGTAGCTTTAGGCCGAAGAATCGCCCTAAAACCGGCCCGTCGGCGCAATGGGTCCGCCCACCGCGGCGAAATGTTCGGGATCGCTCCCGCATACTGAATTCGCAGTGGCTCGCCCATCCTGAATTCTATTCCGCCATCGCTAAGCAATGTCAAAATGAAAACTCTGACTCCGCACAACCGCTGAAACCCACTATTCCCGTAAAGCGCCCGGGGTTCTTAGATACTTTCGAAGTTCTTCCTCCTGCGTTGCTCTCACCGTATCCGCCGCAGTTGGATCAAATTTGGGTGCTGCGGGATAGAGTTGCGATAACCAAAAAGCGGCCACTTTTCTGACACCGGGGTCAGTCGATTGAAGCGACCCCAAATAAGTCGCAGCCCCACCCACCACAGGGTCAGATTTCAATCGCTTCCTAACAGCAGCCGCGAAGGCCGGGTCGCGCTTGAACTTCTCAACGATGGCTTCCCGGAATCCTTGAATGCGGAAACCCGCGGGCTCATCTGAGAATCTCGTTTGATAGTCGTAGCTCCAAGAGATCCAATTCTGTTCCGGCACATCATCATATGCCCACGCGTCTACGAGTTCGTTCAAGCCACCGGGGTGGCCAAGTAATTCGATGAAAGCGGCTTCGCCCTTTGAGTAGCTCTCGTTATATTCAACCGATTGCGCATCACGGACGTGTTCGCGAAGGGTGCTAGTAGGTTCACTCAAAGCGGAGCGCCGTGAACGCTGACAAGCCGCCAGTGACACAACTAGACAAACGATCAAGGTGCGGCGGTTCGCCATTAGGTTACGGTGCCGGCTTCGGAACAAAAAGAAAGTAGCTCGTCACGGTTTGAGCCGGCAGAACTGTTCCGGTATGTCTGCCGCAACTGCGTACGACCGTGGTTCCATTGACATGCAGAGCCGTTGACCCCCCGCCGTCAACGCAAATTGCTCGATCAGCCCAGGAACTGATGGGTTCTTTCAATGCGATCAAAATAGATTGCCTCGTCATCGGCGTCTCCGTCCTCGATAATCGCGACATCCTCTTGAGGGTCCTCCGATAAGCGACAATGGCTGCCGTATCGGTTCCTTGCGCATTTTTGAGGATCGTCCGGCGATAAACTATTTTGGTTCATCCCGAATGTTCGAAAGCGAGCGAAGTGCTAGAGCCTGGGTGGTTTGTTGTTTGGTTAGGTGGTAATTTCGCGGTCTGAGTTTATTGGTTTCGCAGGCTGCTTCGAGCGTTTTATCGGGGGGTGGCGTGGATCTTCGATGAAGGCATGTAGCTCGACCAGTGGATCGACAGCCGTGCCATTCCGGGGATCGCCGAGGATCGTAATCCAACCATTATGCTGCCATTCTTCGAGTGCCTGTATGCATTCTTCGGGCGCCGTGCTAATAAACCATGCGATAACCGATCGCGGAACTACCATTACCCGCTGGGATCGAGCCTCGTTCAAGACATGTTTCATTTGCTCTCTTACCATTGCGCTTTACGGCCAAACTTTCACTGGCACCGTGCCGCTGATATCCCAGATAGCTTTCACGGGGATGTCGATGTCGTGCACGACTGGTTGGGATCCGCCGCCTTGTCCGTAGTCACCAAACTTGAGCGCATGGGTCAAGACCGGGGTGTCAAGACCGGGGTCAGGTTGAGGATTTTAGCATTGCCGATGTAGGAGATGCCGGTTATGTGGGGACTTATGGCACGTCCATTACGAGTTGAGTTCGCCGGAGCGGTTTATCACGTGATGAGCCGCGGCAACGGCGGAGCGGACATTTTTTTGGACGATGAGGACCGGCTTCACTGGCTTGAGAGCCTTGGGGAGGTAGTCAAGCGCTGCGCCTGGGAAGTCCACGCCTGGGT
>JBPCQC010000028.1:0-4672 GCA_050998515.1 Verrucomicrobiales bacterium | reverse complement strand
GCTGGGAATGGCTCGGCGCACGGGCATGGGTCTTTACTACCGCTGGCGCCAAAAACAGCAGAGCGCTCGCCATTCAACCCTCGCCGACTTCCACGACGCCATGCGCAACCAACGCCTAACCAAAGCGAGGCGCCTCTTCCACGGCCGTTCCCCTTGACTCACATGCAAAAATCAACCGTTACAGCCACACACCGCGGCGGCAAATCGATTGACAGCGGAGCGGGACTTTGCTAAAGAACACCCATAGTTCCAAGAATGGCTGACCGCCGTCTGCTCGGAGTTAGCTGAAAGTTGTACCCACATGAAATCATTGAGTAATTTTGCCATCGGAGCGCTCTGCGCGTGTACCCTCCATGCCGGAGCCGCGACCCTGGTTCATCGGTATTCATTCAGTGGAGACACCCTCGACTCCGTCGGCGGGAACACCGGAGTCCTCAATAACGGTGCCACCGTAACTGCCACAGCGCTGTCGCTCTCCGGCGGCCCGGGCGCTGGTGCCAGTGTGCAAAACATGGGCTTCTTCAACCAGGTGGGGATCGGAACAAATTTCGGCACTACTGGCGTCACTGTGGAATCATGGTACACGGACTCCGGGTCCAGCACCTGGGCCAAGCTCTTCACTTTTGGCAGCGCTGTGGCCGGCCAGGAACTGGCCTTCACTCATTTCCGCGGAGGCGGCGACCTGGCCCCCGGCCTCGACCGCAATGGAGCCAAGGCCTTGAGCGGATATCCATTCGGCAGCAACACCCGCATACCCATCGGCGAAGAGCACCACCTGGTCGTGAGCGTCGCCGCCGACGGTCTAACCAACCTCTGGGTCGATGGGGTTCAGCAAATAACCAATCTGCCTACGAATCCACTTTCCAGTGTGACATCCAACACGGAATCGATCGGAGCCACCGCTTGGGCTGACCCCGGACACTTCGGTGAGGTGAATGAGTTCCGTATCTACCAGGGTACCCTCACTGATGCGGAAGTCATTGAGAACTTAGGCCTCGGGCCTGATCAACTGATTCCCGAGCCGGGCGCACTTGCCATTCTCGGGCTGGCGAGCCTCTTCGGGCTGCGCCGCCGTCGCGCTTGAATCCTGTTTCGCGCCGCAATCCTTCCTCGCAAAACCCGCGGGCAGCTTGGCTGCTTGCGGGTTTCTCATTGCGGGGCGTGCCACACGACGCTTGCCGTGAAATCGGTTACCGTTTGACCGTCGCTGGCAGTTCGGCGCCCGTGTGGCAAAGGTTGTGGATGCCGTGCCGGACATTCGCATTGCGTAAAATGAGAAAAGGAAAGTGCTCAATGCTCGATGCTCAATGCCTTCGCTGCACTGGAATATCGCTGCTGGCCGGAGCCGCGCTGGGTCTTTCCGGGTGTTCAAACGACTCTCGAAGCAAAGCCGGTCCCGAACAGACTGAATCGGCCGACGGGCAGTTCCGACGGATGATTTCCAATGAAGAGCGGATTGCCGGCCTGACTCCCATCGTCCTGCGGCTCGCGGCGGCGGCGAAAAACTTCCAGCTTCCCGACTGCCACTGCCGGAAGTTCTTTGCCGAAGGCGCCGCTGTTGTGGATCTCAGCGGCGAACGGAAGCCGGCGACGAAACCAACCGACGGCCGGCTGCCTGTGAAGCACTGGAACTGGGAGACCACCGTGCAACCGGTGCTGCTCGACAACCTGCCGGACGGCCTCTGGACGAGCCTGTGGGCTGGCATCGATCACTTTGAGACGTCTAAACTGGGCATCATTCGAGGCACACCCGACGGGGAGACAAAATACAAACTCGAGACCGCATTCTCGGCGCGCGGACGCACGTCAACCGGCGGCACCATCGCCCTCAGCGGCGCAGTGGATATCGACTGGGAAAAATCAGACGATGAATGGAAAATCCGCCAATGGACGACTCGCAGCATGTCGGCCGCTGAAGTCTCCCGGCCACTCTTCGAAGAATCACTCCGCACAGCCATTCCCGATGACGTCAGCTACTCGACAGCCCGGCGCTCGGTGCATCACGACTTCGTCCGTGACATTCTCATGACCGGCGGGGTGAAGTTCCGCTACAAGAAGGAATTCTGGCAATACCTCGTCGGGCTGGACTCCCTGGACCAGCATCCGTCCGTCTCCGTAGTCGATATCGATCGCGATGGATGGGACGATTTTTACGTGACCGCACGCTGGGGACGAAACCAACTCTGGCGCAACAGGGGCGACGGCACCTTCGAGGAGGCCGCCGCGACACTCGGCCTCGACGTCGACGGCCTCTGCAACAGCTCACTTTTCGCCGACTTCGACAATGACGGTGACACGGACGTCTTTCTCGGACGCAGCCTCGAGCCCAGCATGTATCTGCGAAACGACGGGGGCAAATTCAGTGAGGCCAGCCATTTGCTTGATGCGCCGCTGCCGTTCTGGGTGTCGTCCATGGCCGCCGCCGATTACAATGGCGATGGCCTGCTCGATCTCTACATCTCGACCTATCGGCTGCCCATCACGGCTCCAAAGAATGTCCTCGCCTCGCAATTCCTGTCGCCTGACGAGCAGGTCGAGTGGAAGAAGCGTCGCGCGGAGGACCACCCGATTTTCCGACTGACCGGCCCGCCGAATGTCCTTTTGGTAAATCGCGGCGGCGGCCGCTTCGAACGGGCGCCGGAAGGGAATGCCACGCAGCTTTGGCTCAACACCTTCCAAAGCACATGGGCCGACTACGACAACGACGGCGATCCCGATCTGTTCGTCGCGAATGATTACGCTCCGGACTTCGTGTTGCGCAATGACCCCGGCGAAGCTGGCCGGCGGAGGTTCACTGATGTCACGCGCGCGATGGCCGGCGATGAACTCAACGGCTTCGGGATGGGTGTTTCGTTAGGCGACTATGACAACGACGGGCAGCAGGACCTATTCTTCACTTACATGTTCAGCAAGGCGGGAAGCCGCATCACCGAGATGTTTCCGGGTCTCGAGAAGCGCCTGTACGAGGGCGTGGGCGGCAACAAGCTCCTGCGCAATCGTGGCGACCGATTTGATCTTGTCTCCGGTCATGAACCGTCCGCACTCCAGGTGGCGAAAACCGGATGGTCGTGGGGAGGCCAGTTCGCGGATTTCGACAACGATACCTTTCTCGATCTCTTCGTCTCGAACGGTTACTACACGCCCCCGGACGACGGCGCGACGGAGGTCGATTTGTGAAGCGATCTCTGGCGCGCGGTCGTGCGCTCTGACACCAACTTGAACAAGAAGTTCGCCGCCGAAGGAGTCGACACCCGGCAGTATGGCAGCATGCCCAGTGTGCTGGATACGACCACCGAGATCGCGGGACGCGGCCGCGTGCTGCGCAGCCACTCCTTCAGCGGGCATGAAACCGACAGCGTCTTCTACAACATCGAGGGCGCGCAGTTCGTCGACATTTCCGCCGTTTCCGGAATGGACAGCATCGCCGACGGACGCGGCTTCGCGTATCTCGACTACGACCGCGACGGCTGGCAGGACGTGGTCCTGGTAAACTCGAATGCCCCGCAGCTCGAATTGTTCCGCAACTGCATCGGAGAATCCGTGAAAAACGCGGGTGCCATCCATGTAAGGCTGCGCGGAGGGAACACGACCACACAGCCCGCCTTCGGACTTTCTTCGCGCGACGGCTATGGCGCCCATGTGCTGCTGAAGGCCGGCGGCCGCGAACTGCGCCGGGAAGCCCGCTGCGGCGATGGCTTCGCAGCCCAGAACAGTTCAACTCTCTTGATCGGCATCGGTCAGGCCGCGACCGCAGAGGATGTGCGAGTCCTCTGGCCTTCGGGAAAAATCACCGCGGTGGGAACCGTCCCAGCCGGAGCCACCGTCACGGTCGAGGAACTCTCCGTCGCCGGAACAACCGGTTTCCGAATTGAAATGCTTCCGCCCGCACAGCCTTCCGCCGCGACGGCCCCCGAGATCCCGTTGGCGCATCTCGACGTCGCTTTGCCGGCCGACGGCGCGAAGCTGCGCGTCTTCACCATGATGGCGACATCGTGCCCGATCTGCCGCTCGGAAATACCGCACTTCGCTCGCCTCAAAGCCGGCCTGCCAGGCACGGAGGTCGCACTTTACGCAGTGCCCGTCGATGCCAACGCCACCAGCGAAATGCTCCGTGAATACGCGACGAAACACTCTCCCGCCTGGGAAATCCTCGCGGACCTGCCGGAATCCGAACGGGAAAAATTCCGCCGCATTATGCATGGACGCTTCGGCGAAACGCCACTGCCTTCGACGATCGTCACTAACGCTGCCGGAGATGTGGTGCTGATTAAGAAAGGCACGATCGACCTCTCGGCAGCGCGCCAGCTTCTGCGCCGACTGACGCCGGCCAATTCATGACGTCCGCGCTCAAATTTTCGCTCTCACTGCTGATCGCGGCCGCTTTCGTTGCCACAGTCGGGTTCGTGTCATATGTTGTAAAGTCGTGCGGCACTCCTCCTCGAGATCACCAGCTCCCCCAATCCAAGTTGGGGGTAACAGGAGTCGCAGAGCAGGCGCCTCACGGGAAACCCTCTCGTGATAATACCTTTCAAGAACAACTTAACAGTAACCGGCTGACGAAACCATATCCGCCGCGATTTCCGGTGGGTGGATTTTTCGGCGGTTTTTCGCAGGGGCGCGCGGCCGGCCGCTACGTCTGCGGGCGGGAGGCGAGCCAGGCGGCGGGAGTCAG
>JBPCQC010000118.1:0-5670 GCA_050998515.1 Verrucomicrobiales bacterium | reverse complement strand
GGGACAACACAAACGCCTGGCGGTCCCGCAGCCGCGGCAACTTGAACCTCCCCCCCAGCGGCGGTGCAAAGGGGCCCTCTGGAACAGGCTCGATGGGAAAAAGCGTGGTTTTCTTGGCCTTTTTGCACTTTTTGGCAATCGTCTTCATGGCACGGTCTCCTGGAAAATGGGGTTACTGCTGAACAACTATCCAATTGTTCCGCAACCCCGGTGCCACAAACAAGCCCCAAAAGCAAAAAAAGTCGAAAATATTTTGGGAGGCAGTTTTTAGCCCCGCAGGGGCGAAAATACGATAGCCCAGGCCCAGGCGGCACTTCGCCGCCGCAGGCCTGGGTACGAGAATTGATGATTCGCAAGCCCTACAGGGGCGGGGTAATCGGTGGGAATTCCGTACCAGGCGGATCCTGGAGACGAGTGAAGCCGAAGCCTCGGCAGCGCCGGGGACAAAGTCCGTGACGACATCCGAGAGGGCATGAAAGCCACGGAGGTGTATTGGGTGCTTTAGATCGCGAAGGGAAATGGAATTCTGACTCTGTTTTCCGTCTTCTCAACCAGGAGGCGCAGGAAGTAGTGAGACAAACGCTGCGCGAGAAAAGGATGCCTTCACGGTGGTTGCTTCAGTCTTCCGAGATGCGATCCGGTAGTCGTCTCGGCGCAGGAATGCGGCCAAAACGTCATCAACTACGACGCGCTCCCCCGTTGTGACGAATGACAGCATCAAGTGAAGCCCGACATGCGGGTAATGGCAGTCGATACTCGCGCCGTTTCTTGAGGTCTTTATCTCTAGCCCGTCGGGCACGCGAATCGGGTTTCGCAGCTTCCCGCGAATAGCTGCACCAATTTCCTTGTCATCTCTCAATCTGACAGGCAGCTTCGAATAGTCGTGAGTCTTTATGAAAATGTCGGGGTAGTCGCTCTTGCTATTCCCCGCCAATCCGCCGCCTGGGTAGCGTGCTAAGAGGTGCCCAGTGACGACAATACTCACTGTGTCACCTGCCACACACTTCAGCAGGACCAACTCGCGGTCGAGCAGTTCATCCATGCGGGCCAATTCGCCCGGTGAATCGATTTGTCCCTTTAGGGCTGCCCACGCTTCGCGAAGCAGGGTGGGGGAATGAGCACATCTACTCGTCCACGTACACGGCACGCGGCTAATCGTCAGCATCCTCCGGCTCATGGAATGTCGATTCGTAAACACCGCGTTCATCTCGTTGGAAGCGTCGGTCTCCTTCCTTTACGTCTGAGCTCCACGCATCGGGATCTTTGACGACGTTTTTCAACTCCGTGTAGGTTCGTACCTCGAGCGTCAAGCGAGGACAGCATTCACAAAACAAGACTTCGCTTACTTTGCCGCTCTCAACTCGAACGACGACTGTATGTCTTTCAGCCATAACTCATGTTCCCGGTGGTAATGCGCTCTTCCGGCTGAGGCCGAGGCCGACCTGACTAAGTGGTTGCCGCGAGCCGGCGTTACGAAATGGATTTTTTGAGGCATGACTCCGGTGTCCAATGTATTCATGAAAAAAAGCGGCCCCCGGAAGCAATTGCCACCGGGGGCCTGGATGCACCATTGGCGCACCGTCGGCCCGGATATCCCTTGCCAGGTTGCTTCCCAGCAGAGCCTGACTCCGTTTTTCCGGGCATTCCCACGATATCCGATTCGATTGCCACGTTTCAACTACCATTGGACACCGGAGCCATGCCTCAAAAATCCAAGGAATTAGGCGGTAGACTCCGGCACACACCCAGGCGAATAAGCCTGAAGGATCGACGCAACTCGCCAAGTGGATTCAAAAGTATCGCTCCCTATCGCGGAAGTCCACGGACTATGAGTACCATGTTCGCAATGGACACTCGATCTCGGAAAACGTTGCTCGAAACCTCCGCAATCATAATCGGCTACGCAATGAGCCGATTGGATCGCACATATCTTGATGCCAGGCATCACAAAAGTTGGAAGGAGGCGTTCAATCAGGCGGGCACGCTCCTCAAAGTTGCCCCAGCATCGCTCAAGAATCTTCGCGACGAGTTTGACCCAGTGCATGGCAACGCCCGTCGTGGATGGAAGGACAGGCCGATGCGCCCCAATCGCCAACGAGTGATGGGCGATTTATGCGACGTCAGCGACGCGGCACTTCTAGAAATGATTGACGGAATCCTTCGTCACGACGCCGACGCCGTGCAGGGCGTCGTCGCACCGTTGAGCAAGCCGATTGAGCGAGTCTACAATGTCGCCGAGCGCCTCCGCACAGGGCGGCTTGCCGAAGTCTTTTTTCGCGACAACTGTGACAAAATTGCAGGAATACTCGCAGCTATGCTTCTCGATCACCGAGAACTGTTTTGCGGCTACGACTTTGGTTTACAGGACAGGCCGGCCATCGCCATCGAAGTCAAGGGACTCAAACAATCTCGAGGCGGAATCGCGTTCACCGATCGAGAATGGACTGAAGCCAAGGCGCGACGCCAAAACTACTGGCTCGTCGTGGTAGGCAATCTTGAGTCTAGTCCAATCGCTCGCCTTATCCCCGATCCGACGGTGGCGCTCCAAGCCAAGTGCCAGTTTCAGACGACTATCGTCGCGACATGGCGCGCGACCGTTTCAGTCGCATGATTCTTTGTTCGGCGATGCGTGGCAAAGTGCGATTGACGCAGCCGGCTCGCTGCGGCCCGATTCGCTACTTCGCCTGATGAGCAAGACGACCCTATCCACCGGATGGGCGACTCTCGCTCTTAGACCTCCGAGGCAGATCAAATACACGCTTGCGTCCGTCATCGACATGGATGACGATCAGGATTGGTGGGATCAGGCTGCTACCGACAAGCACTACAAGATGCTCTCCGACCGCCACCGCCGTGAGGTTGAACGCCGCATCCGTGATGGAGGCGTACATATCGGCACTGTGTACCGCCGTTGTCGGAATGAGGAGACGCGGGCGGAAGTCCGATTCGACAATCTCGCGGGATGCCTGCGAACGCCGCGAGGGGGGAGCGCACGACAGATCGTGATGGTAATCACTGACGGAAAGGTTCGCTTTCGATGGATGTCCCCGCGCGAGTACGCTAGATTGCAGGGTGCGCCGGATTTCACTCTTGCCAAAAACACAATCCAATCGCTTTATGGCTTCGGTGACGGCGTCTGCGTGCCGGTTGTTCGCTGGTTGGATGAAAACGTATTGACGCCTATCTATCAGGATGAGTGCGACGGCGGTCGGAGCGCTCGCTTAAAGGTGGCCAAGGCTTGAACCTGTCGGAATCTCTAGCTGATGCCTGACAATCTTACTCGCGAACAGCGCTGTGCTTGCATGCGCGCCGTTAAGAGTCGAAACACCACGCCCGAGCTTTTTGTTCGATCGCTATTGCATCGGCTTGGATGCCGTTTCTCACTCAACCGCAACGACTTGCCTGGCAAACCCGACATTGTGTTGCCTGCGCGCGGCTGCATAGTTCTGGTGCATGGGTGTTTCTGGCACGGGCACACCTGCGCGCGAGGACGACGACAACCCGTTGCGAACAATGCCTACTGGCGGACGAAGATTCAAAGAAATCGATACCGCGACCGACGTGCTCTATCAAAATTGCGACGTGCCGGATGGCGAGCACTTGTAATTTGGGAGTGCGAGACTCGCGATCAGAAAAAGCTTGCAAAGCGCCTCGCGTCGTTTGTCGGTACGAAGTCTCCGGCAAGCGAGTGTTCACGCAATGGTTCAGCTACCGCAAGAAGAACCGCGAGCGGCCGATGATTGGCGACCGCCGGCCCCCTTCGAAGCTGGGCGAAATTCAACCCGACCACTGGCCGGCCGAATACACGACCGAACTGCTCCATGTCCTGAACGTTCTGGCGTTGCTCGTGAAACTGGAGCCAGAACAAGCGCAACTCCTGGAGGCGATCTGTGAAGGACCAACACTCGACTTCCGAAGATAAAAAGGAACCGGCCAGGCCAAGGTCCATCCCCGACGATTTCATCTGGGATCCGGAGGTCGAGGCTTGGTATCCCCCCGGGGAGCCTACAGAGTTCGACGCGGAAGCGTCGCTGCGGGAACTCCAGGAGATCTGTAAGAGAATAGGCCCCTGCGGCGTGATTACCAGGGATGAACTTCTAGCCGCCGGGGCGCTGGAAATTCCGCCCGGCTGGGGGAAGCGGCTCGGCGGCGGGCCGCGGCGGCAGCTCGACCTCTTTGCCAATCAGCTTGAGGACGACGCAGCCGAGATTTCGCCGGCAGAGGACTTGGACGAAGACGACGAAGAATCGGCGGATGAATAGATGCTATGTGCCAGTGGAGAACGATCCCGCGGTGCCGTCGATGCTTGCGGCGGCGACTGAAGTCGTGGTGCAGCTCTGCTCTCTGCATTCAGGAAGGGGTCGGTGATGTATACTGGGAATTCGTGCGCGCGGCAATTCTATGCACGGGCACAATAACCAAATGACGAATACGTCAACTGCATCGATGCGAGACCTGGCCCAGCGCTTGCTGGCTGCGGAAGCAGCGAGCCAGTCCGCCGGGCAGCCGCACGTGCATGAAGCGCTGCGCGTGTGTGAGAAGCTGCGAATTTCCCTGACTCGTTTCGCTGGCGCGGACGGTTTCACTTCGCTCCTGCGGCGGTCGCTGACTATCGCCCGGGCGGATCTGCCTGCGCTGCGAGCCGTCCACCTCGGCCCCGATGGCTCCCTGGAAGGGCTGGACGAACTCGCGGCTGAGGCGAGCGGCGGGGGGGACGATGTGGGCGACGCGGCAATCGCCATCACCGCAAATCTGCTCGCGCTCTTGGCCACGTTCATTGGCAAACCCTTCACGCTTCGCCTTGTGGGCGAAGCCTGGCCGGACACATCGCTCGACGAATAGCACTTGAGGATTGAGGATTAATGAACACCCGCCCTGAAAGAGAGCTAGGACAACAACGAGTCCACATTCGGCAACTGCCCACCGGCGTGCCGGGCCTGGATGAAATCCTCGGCGGCGGCCTACCCGAGTACTCCTTCAACATCCTCGCCGGCGCTCCCGGTTGCGGCAAGACCACGCTCGCGCATCAGCTCATGTTCGCCAACGCCACCCCGGAGCGGCCGGCGCTGTACTTCACCGTGCTCGGCGAGCCGGCCATCAAGATGCTGCGCTACCAGCAGCAGTACACGTTCTTCGACGAGGCCAAGATGGACGGAGCGATCCGCTTCGTCAACCTCAGCCAGGTCGTCCTCGACCAGGACCTCGGCGCGGTCCTGGATGCCATCATCAAGGAGGTCGAGGCGTCCAAGCCGAGCATCGTCGTGGTGGACTCGTTCCGCACCGTGGTGCGCAAGGTGCTGAACAACGCGAGCGAAGTGGAACTCCAGGGCTTCGTCCAGCGCCTGGCGCTGCACCTGACCAGTTGGGAGGCGACCACGTTCCTGATCGGCGAGTACGTCGATGGCGAGCTGCGCGACAACCCGGTCTTCACCGTGGCCGACGGGCTGTTCTGGCTCTACCAGAGCGTCGCTCGCAACTCGATCGTCCGCAAGTTGCAGGTCATGAAGCTGCGCGGGCAGGAGTCCGTGCCCGGCCTGCACACGTTCCGCCTCACCGAGCGTGGCATGCAAGCCTTCCCACGCACCTTCGGCCTCACCGATAATAAACCAATCCCCGTCAAGGGCCGGCGGCGGCTTTCCACCTGCGTTTCCGAACTCGACGCGATAATGG
>JBPCQC010000098.1:0-25259 GCA_050998515.1 Verrucomicrobiales bacterium | reverse complement strand
GGCGAAGGGCATCGACGCGAGCGCCGTCGTCAAGCTGCTGATGGAGACCCAGCAGCCGCCGACGCTGTCGGAGCTGCGCATCGGCGGCAACTGGGACGTCGAAGCCGATGCACCCGAGCTGCGCACCGTGTTCCCGCGCCTCGCGCGCCCCCTCCCTCTCCCCTCCCCCCCCCTCCCCCCCCCCCCCCCCCCCCCCCCCCCCCCCCCCCCCCCCCCCCTCCAGCGATTCTTCGTTCCCTTTCGAGTCATCACGGCGCCGGTTTGCGGCGAACATTGAGCCGCAGAGGACTGGCGGCATTCATGCCCGCCCGTCGGGAGCGTCGTGAGATACGGCCCTTCACGGCCGAACCACCTCGAGCCGAATGTAGCGCCGTTGCGCCGAACTGACGGGAATGTTGTCGCGGGCCCTCAGGCGCGTTGGCGCATCTTCCAGAACTGTCACGTGCGCGGGCCCACTCACCCAGTTTGCGAGATCGCCCGAAACCTCGACGCGGAATTGAAGAGCAGACGCTGCCGGATTGCGGGTCACGGCCAGCGTCAAATATCCGTCCTCGATGGCAGCAATCGGGCCGGTCAGAGAGCCTGACCTCGGATCGGTTCCCAAGGCAAATTCCACAAGATTCGAAAAGCTGTCCTCATCCAGATCACCGTCTGCGTCTGGCAAGTCCGCGTTCAAACCGTTCGCCACCTCCCAGTCGTCCGGCATCCCATCATTGTCCCGGTCGGGGTCGGAACCCACCGGGCCGAGGCCGGTGAAGACGTAGGCCGCGCCGGAGCTGTTGGCGCTCTCGTTGGGCGCGCTGTTGACACCCGTCGTGCTGCTGTCCTCCAACAGAGCCCCGACGACCACCGTGTCGCCCGAGACGGCCACGGAGATGCCGAAGTTATCCACCTCCTGCGTCGTCCCGACGGCGGCAGGCTTCAGATACGCCTGCTGCGTCCACACCCCCGCGCTGCGCACGAAGACGTAGGCCGCGCCGGAGTCCTGAGCGCTCTCATTGGGCGCGCTGTTCACGCCCGTCGTGCTGCTGTCCTCGTAGCGAGCCCCGACGACCACCGTGTCGCCTGAGACGGCCACGGAGTAGCCGAAGCCATCACTCCTCTGCGAGGTTCCGACGGCGGCCGGCTTCAGATAGGCCTGCTGCGTCCACACCCCCGCGCTGCGCACGAAGACGTAGGCCGCGCCGGATTCAGTGGCGCTCTCGTTGGGCGTGCTGTTCACACCCGTCGTGCTGCTGTCTTCGGCATAAGCCCCGACGACCACCGTGTCGCCCGAGACGGCCACGGAGTAGCCGAACCGATCATCCGCCTGCCTGGTCCCGACGGCGGCAGGCTTCAGATACGCCTGCTGCCTCCACACCCCCGTGCTGCGCACGAAGACGTAGGCCGCGCCGGAGAAGGAGGCGCTCTCGTTGGGCGTGCTGTTCACGCCCGTCGTGCTGCTGTCCTCGCCGTTAGCCCCGACAACCACGGTGTCGCGCGAGATGGCCACGGAGACGCCGAAGCCATCACTCCTCTGCGTGGTCCCGACGGCGGCAGGCTTCAGATACGCCTGCTGCGTCCACACTCCAGCGCTACGCACGAAGACGTAGACCGCGCCGGCGGCGATGTCGCTCTCGTTGGGGGGTTTGTTCACGCCCGTCGTGCTGCTGTCCTCGCCGCTAGCCCCGACGACCACCGTGTCGCGCGAGACGGCCACGGAGCTGCCGAAGTTATCACTCCTCTGCGTAGTCCCGACGGCGGCCGGCTTCAGATACGCCTGCTGGGCGATGGGATCGATCGTCAGCGGGTAGCGGGCACCGGCTTCCTCGACCAGAACGCGGACGCTCTTTTCCCCCGCCGCCTCGAAGCGCGAGGCGAGCACTTTGCCCTCGGCATCCCAGACCTTGAGGCCGGTGTAGTTGAGCACGGTAGCTCCGGCAGGATCGCGGAACTCAACGCCCCGTCCATCCGCGGCCACCTGCGCCGCGAGCGAGCCGCGCACCGCGAGATCGAACTGGAGCGGCGCCCGCGCCGCGCCCGCCGGACGCTCCCGCACCGTGAAGCCATGCTCCAGCCCGCGCGCATCGTTGACGAACCATTCCTGCACCGTTGCATCCCAGTCGTAAGTGAGCCGTTGCCCCTCGGCCTTCACCGCGGGCACTTCGCTCATGATGCGCTCCGCGCCGGGAAAGCCGTAGCCTTTCAACTCCAGCCCCCACGTCCAGTCGCCGTCCTTCGGGTGGGCGACAAAGCCGCGCCGGTCAAACTTCGTGGTCCACTGCTGCCCTGGATTGCGCGCCTGCCAACCGCCTTCGACCGGCTGGAAAGCATGCCGCCCCGCCTCGTAAGCAACGCGGATGCTGGCCCAGTCTGACTTGGCCAGGCCCTCCGGCACGGCCTCAGGGTCGCGTGGTGCGGCACCCGCCGAGCCGACGCCGGCGCGGCCCTGGTCGTTGACCAGCTGCGGCACCTGCGCGGAGGCCGGAGTGCAGAGGAAGGCGACGCCGGAAAGCGCCACCGCGAGCGTGGAGGGGAAAAGTTCTTTCATCGTTCTGTATAGCCAATCGAATTTGCCACATGCGAAACTCAGGGATTTCAGGCCCCCGGCCAGAAAACCTAATAAAACGCAAGCAGGTTGCCCGAAACCGGAGAGAAGGGCAAGCCATAACGACCGGCGGAATTGGATGAACCGGCAGTGCCGGCGACCCAGCCACAGAGCCAGATCCCGGCCCCAATGGTCATAGCGGTCGCGAAAATCCCTCCCTGTTTCGGCCTTGGTCTGGCAAACAACCGCCAAAACGCGCGCTGAGGCACGCTTGATGCTCTTTGACTTTATCGACGGCTTCTACAACACCCATCGCCTCCACAGCTCCCTCGGCTACCGTTCACCGGTCGAGTTGAACTCGCCCAACTATCCAACCATACATCACAAAGCTAACCAAAGCCTCGTCCACGTTTTCGAAAGCAGATCACTTCTCAGCAATCCACACCAGCTCGACTTCCTCCAGGCTGCGCCGTGCCAGTCCACGTCCCACCACCCGCCGCATGATCGCATGCCCGCTTTCCCAGTGCAGCCTCAAAAGCCGGCACCCCGCCTGCACACTCTCGCTCGCCTGCAAAATCCAAATGGCCCACGCGCCGAAAAGCAGCGTCCAGCGGCTGCGCGGCCCGGCCCACGGCACCAACACCATCTCCATGCTTTATCCGCACCCTTCCCCATCCTCATCCAATTTCCGCCGCCGCGCGCGTGGCACCTGTGCCCGAATCACCGTCTCAAACTGCATCGTGTCCAAGTGGCGCCACTCCCGTTCCTCCCAGCCATGCACAGGCAGTTGCTCACCCCCCCTCGCCCCAGACCGTTCCCACTTTCATCTCCACCTCCACCACCACACGCTGCATTTTGATATCCAAGGCCACATTCTTCACCCTCCAAAGTTCTGCCTTTTGCTTTCGCTGGGGTCGTGGCCTCGGAGCCGTTGATCCCGGCCCACCTGCTGTCGGCGGCCGCCCACCGCTATCATCGCGATGATCATGCCAATGACTACAGCGAAGACAAAGAATGCCATGTGGGAGCCTGCTTCTGAATTATGGGGCGGCCTGGTTGGGGTGTCCATGGCCAAGCGTTGAAAAGCAGGCAAGAGTGTCTGCTTCACTCCGCGGCTCGACAGAGTCTCGCCCCACCAGAATCCGTCCACATTCAGCCCGTTGGCGCGGGGAAGGAAGGAGACCGCTGATGGCTTGCTTGACGCACGGGCTGAAGCGGCCACGCTGGGCGGGATGCCGGTCCCCGATTTGCTGCGACGCCTTCCACTCAAGTTCACCATGCTCATGGTGGTCGTGCTTTATCTTGCGGGCGAAGAATATCCATTTTCGCCGTTTCCAATGTACGGAGATTTTGCGGAGCGGGCGTTTTATGTCTACGTAAGCGACGCCGAAGGGCGGCCGATTGCCACGCAAAAGGTATTTGGTCAACGGGCCTCGGACGTAAAGAAGACGTTCGAGACGCACCTTCGGCGGGAAAAGGAGGCGCTGTCCAAGGCGCGAGGGCGGTCAGCCAGGTTGGGAGAGTTGCCCCCCGAGAATGTACAGAAGGCCGCGGCGGCAACGCTGCGCTGGCTGAAAAGTACGGGTCCCAACGCGCCGGCACCAACTCAATCCGAGAGGCATCAGCTCCATCGTGTTGATCTGAGCTTGCGCGAGGGACAGATCGTCAGTGAAACCGGCCTGTTAGGCGAGTGGCCATGAGCGAGGACGCTGACGTTTCATGTGCGGACACAACTCGCTCCGGTTGGAAGCGGTGGTTCGCCTGGGCCCCGCCGCGCCTTGCGGACTGGGAGGGACTGGTTATGCGAACGGCGCTCGCCGGTGTCGCCACCATGGCAGCAAAGATGGCCGCTGATAAAGCGTTAGGCTATTCGACCCAGCCTGAGCCCACCGGGCTGGCCCGGCTCTTCGATCTCACTTTCCTATCCGATCCATCCATCAACCATTGGAGCGTTGTTTTCTTCTGCCTGGCGCTTCCTTTTTACATCGCGGGAATCGGTTTGCCGGTGGTGATCGGGTGGATGCTTTGGGTACAAGTGGGGATGGCGTCGTTTTGCAATTCCCAGGGATTCATAGGGCATACGACGCAGGTGGTGTCGCTGGTGCTGCTGGCACAGTGGCTCGCCAGCTTGTGGACCCTGCTCCCGGGCCGCGACGGCTGGCGCGGCCTGGTCACTTCGAGCACCCGCGCGATGAACTTGTCGATGGACTGGTCACGCCAGACGCTTGCTGCCTGTTATGTCGTCTCGGCCATCTGCAAAGTCGTAGCATCGGGTGGCTTATGGATTTGGAAGGCGCCGCTTTTTGCGCTGCAAATCACCAAGGCCAACCAGATGCAGTTCTACAGCACGCTGGAACCTTCGCCGGGCAACATGGCCTGGCTGAGCCAGCTCCTGCTCGATCATCCGGCGTTGGCCCGAATTATCATTGGCTCAGCCTTGCCCCTGGAACTTTTCGCCTTTCTCATGTGTTTCAATCGCGGCGTCGGCGCCATCTACGCGTTGTTGCTCGTCATCTTTCATTCGACGGTCAGTGAAGTAATGAGCCTCGGTTTTGTCTTTAACAAGTTCCTGCTCCTGATCCTTTGTGTAAACGTCCCCTACTGGCTGTGGCGGTGGTCGCAGCGTTGCGGAGATGACCTGACATGAAAGGTGGCGAAGTCGAGTTTCTCATCGTTGGGCAGGGGCTGGCGGGCACGACACTGGCCTGGGAATTGCTGCGCCGCGGGTGTGAACCGTTGGTCATCGATGCCGATGAGCCTGTCACCTCGTCAAAGATCGCGGCGGGATTGATTACGCCGATTACCGGTCAACGCATGGCGCTGAGCTGGCGCGCCAATGAAACTCTCGAAGAGGCGCGCGCTTTTTATCGCCACATCGCCGCCCAACTTGGGCGCGCTTATTTCCACGAACGGCCGGTGTTGCGTGTGTTCTGTGATGATCGAGAGGCTGATCTCTGGCACCGGCGAACGCGCGACGCTGCCTTCGTCCCGTTTATCGCGCAGAGCTGGCCCGAACATGGTCGGTATGGCGCTGGAGAGATTCGCGGCGGAGGTTATCTGGATTGCGCTGGTTACCTGGGGGCCTCGCGCGACTTTTTCCGGCGCCGCGGCCTGTTCGAGGTTAGGCGGATCGATCCCGCTGAAACGGCAAAATTCCCGGCCGGTTGGGTCATCTTCTGCCAGGGTTTTGCAGCGGCGCAAAATCCGTTCTTTTCCTGGGTCCCCTGGAAAGCGGCCAAGGGCGAGATCCTCACGCTACGCATTGGGCAACTCGCCGGCGAAGAGAGAATTGTCACCGCTGGCCAATGGCTGCTCCCGATGGGTGGCGGGGTGTTTCGGACTGGATCGACCTACGAATGGCATCAGTTGGACAACCGACCCACCGCAACCGCCCGGGAATTGCTTGAACGCGGCCTGCGACGACTGACGCCGCATAGCTTCGAGGTTATCGAGCACAAGGCTGCGGTTCGTCCGATCATCCACGAGAGCAAGGCGCTGGTTGGCGTCCACCCGGTCTACCATCGCCTGGCATTTTTCAACGGTCTGGGATCGAAAGGTGCGCTGCATGCGCCGTTCTTTGCGAGGCACCTGGCCGAGCATTTGTTGGAAGGACACCCGATCGAGGAGGAACTCGACCTTCGTCGGAATCTGTGAGCCTGCGACGAGGTCGATTGGCAAAATCACGATGCCGCCGCCATCGATTCAGGTGTCCGAGCGACGGACTCGGTCGCAGCGGCCTCGCGCAGGGCGTTCCAGATTTTTTTAAAGGCCCCGCTTCCGCGCACGAGCAAATACACGAAGGCGATCGCTCCCAGCGAAGCGGAGGCCAGCAAGATCGAAAACTTCTTGGGGTCAGGGACGGCCATGGCAGCCAGGCAGGCGCTGGCCGGGGAAAGCAGTCCCAGCCAGGCTGCATCCTGTTGTTCGGAAAGCCCGGCCAGCATCAGGATCAGGACACCATAAAGAGCGAAAGCAAACTGCACTGTGAGAAAGGGGGCCAGCAAGCGGTTTTGACGCGGAAAGAGCGTTAACGTGACCGCCAATCCAAAAAGCAACCCGGCGGGCACATTGAGCACCCAAAGAAAATCGTTCGTCGATCCCCCGAAAAACTGGTGGCCTATGAGCAAATAAAGACCAACCGACACTGCGCAAAATAGCAAACCGGTTGGCCAGCCAGGCGCCAGGAACAGGGCAGCGATGAAGCCAACGCGGCCGCCTTTGGCGAAAGGCCGGTAGGTACTGGGGACAAACACCGGGTTTTCCGTCAGGGCATCGAGCCAGCTGAGTGAAAGCAGACCAAGCACCACCGTTTGCCACAAAATGGAACGGGTTTTCGTATCCGGCAACACCAAGAAGGCACCGGCAGCGGTGGCGAGAAGAGCCAGGCTAACGAGGCGCTTGCGCGTTGCGTGGTTGGCCGCCGCCGGGGCAATGACGCTCGATCCCATGTCGATAAGAAAATAACAAAGGTAAGCCCATAGAGCGGTGAAGGCCGCCGCCAGGATCAGGAATGTCGAGCTGCTGCCGCCTAGGAAAGAACGTGCATGATAAAATCCACCATCCGGAGAGGTGATGGTCTGGAGAATGTAAAATGTTATCGGGATCCAGATCCAGGCTGAAGCGACGGCAATGGAGAGACGAAGCAAAACCGAGCGTTGGGAAGAAAATCCTACGGCGAGCGCCGTCAGTACGCCCGACAACAACCACAGGAGGTAGAGGCCCCAAAGCTCCTGAAACAGATTCACCCCGCCACTGAAATAACGCAGAACCACGTAAGGCAACGTCGAGATGGCGATGAGAGTCGATTGCGTGACGAGAGCGATCCATTTCCCAAAGGCGATGCGCCAAACACTGAGCCGCGTCAAAACGAGCAAATCGAGAGTTTGCAGCTTTAGCTCCTCGGTTAGAGCGTTGAAGCCGCGCAGGGGCATCACCAGGACAAGGATGACTGCCACCATCGACCAAAAAAAATAACTGGATCCCTGATCAGTCTTGGCGGCGGCACTGATGGTCAGCGTCAGCACCAGCACGGCCTGCAGCGCAATAAAGGCGCCGGAAAAGACCCAGGTTCGCATGCCCTGGCGCAGCTCTTTCACGATGATCGGCGACATCCAATCCCCGAAATCGACCACTGAGAGTGGCCCAGCAGTCTCCACCGGGCCTGTCGGACCTGGATTGGGTGAAGTCATGGCGTGCGATTATAAGGGTTGAAACGCTAATCTGCGGATTGGTGCTTAAAAGTCATACTTGTTGAAATAATCGCACTAGACATCATTTTTCAGTTGCCTACCCTTAACATTCGAACATAATCCGCCCACCTTCACATCATGAAAACGTCCGCTTTCCTTATGTTGGTCACCACCGGACTGGCTGTCAACAGCCTGCAGGCGGGTGAAACTACGGTTATCAGTTCCAAAAACCCGCCGCCGCCAATCGTCGTCCCTTCAATGTGCGACTGCTTCGATGAGTGCAAGGCACAAGTGAGCCTTTACGGCGCCGGAATCATCTGGGACAGCGGCGGTAACAGCGACGCCCTCGGCGCCGGTTTGAGTGTGGGTTACTTCTTTACCGAAAACATTGGGATTGAAGTCGATGGCACCTGGCTGGACACCAACAGCAATGTTTGGCATGCCAGCGGCAGTCTGGTATTTCGCTGGCCGATCAGACCGGCTTGCATTGCACCCTATATTTATGCTGGTGGCGGCGTGATCACTGATTCCGAAACCGACGGGACGTTCCATGTCGGCGGGGGCATCGACATTCGCCTCGGGAAGAGCCACTGGTGTCCGGGTCTGTTTGCCGATGCGCGTTACACCTGGACCAACTACGAAGAGGGCGGTGATTTCGCGCTGATTCGCGCCGGCTTCCGCTTTAACCTTTAATCGTCGGCCAACGGATGAAGGGAAGGCCGGTGGCAACACCGGCCTTTTTCGTGTCTGCGCTGGCTTGCCAAGGCCGGCGAATGCGGAATTTTAGGCGGTCATGGACCATTCGATCTATCGGCAGGAGCGGGCTGAAGACATCCGGCGGCTGAAACGCCTGCTCGAGCGGGCCCTTTCGGGCCCCGCTGAGTTCTTCACGAGCGGGAAGGAAGGGGAAATTGCGATCCTGGACATGGCCTGCGGCGCCTGCGACGAGGCGGAAATGCTCAGCCAGTTCTTCAGCAGTCGTGACAGCTTTCGGAGCGGTCCAGCGACGCGGGTGTCGCTGGTGGGAACCGATG
Organism: Verrucomicrobiales bacterium; assembly: GCA_050998515.1. Classification (GTDB taxonomy): domain Bacteria; phylum Verrucomicrobiota; class Verrucomicrobiia; order Verrucomicrobiales; family V1-33; genus JBPCQC01. The sequence goes on along the minus strand of JBPCQC010000098.1, from coordinate 16,509 downwards.
TGCGTCAGCGTGAGCTGGATGAGGCGCGAGAACGGTTCCGCAGCGCACCGGGCCGGGAATTTCTTTTCCTCGCCGGTGACGCCTCACGCCTCGACCAGCACCGGCAATTGCGCGAAAAATTCGACGTCGTTTTCTTTCGTCATCAAAATCTGTTCAACGGCAGACCTCTGTGGCAGCGGATTTTTGAACAGGGCTTGGGGCGATTGGATGACGAGGGCGTGGTTGTCATCACGAGCTACTTTGATCGCGAACACATCCGGGCGATCAATGTCTTTCGGGAGTTGGGAGCGGAGTTTGTGCGCACCTTGCCCAATCCCGAAAGCCGCCATTTGGAACTCTCCGGAAAATCAGTGGACCGCCACGTCGCTGTCTTCCGGAAACCCCGCCGTCAATTGCCTTTGTTGCGATAGACCCCCGGCTAGGACGCTGTTGAGCGACCAGGAGACGCAACCCTTCGAGTGTCGGGGCTCACTTGGAGCTTGATGTTTGAGCCGAGCGCTTTTGTGTTGGAAGCCACCGCCCGCTTTTCTCTCGCATGCCACCGGTTTTTGTTCGTATTATCCTGACGCTTAGCGCGATGCTAGTAGCGCCACGAACGGCCCACAGCCGGTATTTCAATACTGTCGTGATTGATGCGGGTCATGGAGCGCATGATTTTGGTTGCCAGGACCGCTATTTTTTTGAAAAGCACCTGGCGCTGGACATGGCGCGTCGGCTCGAGCGCTACATGCGGCGTCAAGGTTATCGCACGGTGATGACGCGCGCCAACGACCGATTTGTGCCGCTCGATCAACGCGCCCGAATGGCCAATGGGTTCGGCCGATCGGTGCTGGTCAGCATTCACGTCAATCATGCTCGTCGCATTGGGGCCGCGGGAGTGGAGACCTATTATCATAACCGCGATGGGGCGGTGCTGGCTGGCTATGTTCAGCGCCAACTTCTGAGTCGAACCAATAACGGAGGCAACCGGGGAGTTAAATTCGCCCGCTTTCGGGTGCTTCGACTTTCGGCGCGTCCGGCCGTTTTGGTCGAGACCGGGTTCATTTCAAATGCGCGGGACCGGGCGCGCCTGCGCGATCCGGCGTATCGTGAAGCTGTCGCGCGGAGCATCGCTTTGGGGCTTCAGCAATACAGACGCCATTAGAAACTCCGAACCGTGTTGTTCACCCGCCAGCAAATAGGGCAGGCTGAAGAGGCCGCCATCGCCCGCGGGAACAGCGAAGAGGCGTTGATGGATAAAGCCGGACGCGGAATCGCCGGGGTGATTGCACACTTTTTTCCGCGTCCTGGTACGCTGGTTGTGTTTGCGGGCAAGGGTCACAATGCGGGCGACGCCTTCGTGGCCGCGGCTCATCTACTGGAAGCCGGATGGCGTGTCTGCGTGCGGGCCGCTTACGGCGAGGCGACACTCGCTCCGTTGGCGCGAAGAAAATGGGACGCTATCCAAAGTCGCTGCACAGCGGATGTGCCGGCCTCAGGAGGTCTGGTTTTGCTCGACGGACTTTTGGGCGTGGGTGCGGAAGGGGCGTTGCGGGAACCGATCTTGTCCGCCTGCCAAACCTTGAATTCGCTGCGGCAGGAACGTCACGCCAACACCGTGGCTGTGGACCTGCCGAGCGGCGTCGATCCGGATACCGGCGCCTGCGACCCCAATGCGGTGGTGGCGGACATCACTTGCGCTATTGGCCTGGTGAAACAAGGGCTCTGCAAACCCGCTGCGCTCAACCGCGTCGGCCGTCTCGCGGTGGTGTCCCTTCCCGAATTGGAACCGGCTGACGCCAACGAAACCGAGCGCGTTCTCACTCCGAGGCTCTTGCGTTCCGCATTGCCGAAGCGGCGCCCTTTCAGCATGCACAAGGGACAGGCCGGCAGGGTCGGGATCTTGGCCGGATCCCGAGGCCTGGTGGGCGCCGCCCGCCTGTGTGCCGAAGGTGCGGTCCGCGGCGGTGCCGGTTTGGTCACTCTCTGCGTCCCTGCGGATATTTACGACGTCACTGCCGGGAGCACGGCCCCCGAGGTGATGGTGCGGCCAGTGCATAATTACGATGATGTATGGAACATGGATTTCGACGTCCTGGCCATCGGCCCGGGACTCGGGCAAAGCACCACCCGGCAGATCCAAAGCTTCATGCTGACTGATCCCCGGCCAGCCGTCCTCGATGCCGAGGCCCTCAGCATTCTGGCCGCCAAGCACACCGGAATTCTCGCGAAATGCAAGGCACCGCGCCTGTTGACGCCGCATTTTGGCGAAATGCGACGCCTGCTTGAAAGCTGGCGCCCGGAATACGTCTCGTTGTCGCAGCGCGAGCAGGCCGTTCTTTTCACCGATCATTTTCCAGTAACACTGCTCTATAAAGGGGCGCGGACCATCATCAAAGCCCCCGGTGAACCGGTAAGCTACAATAGCACCGGGCATCCTGGCATGGCCGCCGGCGGTTTTGGCGACGTTCTGACCGGGATGACTGCGGCTTTGCTCGCTCAGGGGTGCAGCCCATACGCGGCAGCGTGCCTGGGTTCCTGGTTGCTCGGTCGCGGCGCTGAGCTGGCCATTTTCAACGGCAGTGAATCCCCGGAATCTCTTTGCCCCAGCGACGTGCTCGAACATCTCGGGGCAGCGTTTCAGTCGCTGCGGATCGATGAATATTAAGGATCCATTCTCAATGGTCGCTGCGGCGGCCGCCCAGCAACAGAGGCAGCAGATAAAACAATAGCCACGCCAGCGAAGTAAGGAACGCTGCGACATAGGTCCAGCCGGCAGCGTCCAACACCCGGCCCACACCCGCGGCTTCCTCTGGAGTACGGATTATTCCAAGCTGCCCGAGCAATGCTTTCGCGCGGCGCGACGCGTCGAATTCCACCGGGAGGGTGATGAGATTAAAAAGCATGATGATGCCCCACCCCACCGCCATCATCAGGAACATTGAGCGCGGGGCCATCAACCCCATCCCTCCTCCGATCAGCGGCAACCACATCACGATCTGGCTGGCAAAACCCTGAACCTTGACAAATCCCATGCGCGCATGAAGAGGCGCATACGCCGCTTGATGTTGAAGCGCATGGCCGCATTCATGTGCGGCCACCCCCAGTGATGCTATCGAGTCACCGTAGTAAACCGGCTCGGACAGCGCCAGGCGGCGGTTGATGGGATCGTAATGATCGGTCAACGTCCCAGGAACGGGCATGACCTCGACTCCGGTTATGCCGGCCGAACCCAAAATCTGTTGGGCGGCCTGCGCACCGGTAATTCCCGAGCCGGACGGGATCCGCGCAAAGCGATTGAAATTCGACTTCACCCGCCATGAGGCAAGGAGCGCGATGGCAAACGTGCCAAAAAGAATTAGATAAACCATGGTTTAGGGAGCTTGGTTTCTGCGGAGGGTTTTTCGGTCACTGCGCGAGCCAGGACAAACAAAACGTCCATTGGATCTAATCAAAAACCACTGTTTTGTTTTCATAAACCAGGACGCGGCTTTCGAGATGCAGCCGGACCGCTTCGGCCAGCACTGATTTCTCGAGGTCACGGCCCTTGCGGAGCAGGTCACCGACGGCGTCACGATGGCTGACACGACGCACCTCCTGGTGAATGATCGGTCCTTCGTCCAGCACTGGAGTGACATAATGAGCGGTCGCTCCAATAATTTTGACCCCCCGACGATGGGCTTGATGATACGGCCTGGCGCCGGCGAAGGCTGGAAGGAACGAATGGTGGATGTTAATGACCGGACAGCCGAGACCTTCCAGAAATCCCGCACTTAGAATCTGCATATAACGCGCCAGCACGACCAGCTCGACGCCCCATTCATGCAGGATTTGCAGTTGCTCACGCTCGGCGGTCGCGCGCGTTGAAGCGGTAATGTTGAGGTGATGGAAGGGCAGGCCCAACCCTTGCGCGGTGGGCCGCATGATCTCGTGGTTCGAGAGCAAACCGACCACGTCACCTCGCAGGTCGCCAGCGCGCCAGTTGAGCAACAATTCATGGCACGCGTGGACGTGATGGGAAACCATCAACGCCAGCCTGGGCCGGTGAGACTTGAGCGCGGTTCGCGCCTCCATTCCCAAAGCGGCGCGAGCAAATCCGGCAAAAGCCGAGGCTTCCGCCTGCGGGTCGCTGCCCCCAGCCGCCCACTCGACGCGCTGAAAGAAGACGCCGAATTGGGCGTCATTATGCTGATCGGCGTGAATGATGTTCCCGCCGTTTTCAAAAATCCATCCGCTGACCTTTGCGACAAGACCCGGCCGGTCCGGCCCGTGCAGCAGCGCGATGATCGGCGGGTGTGAAATGCCGGACAAAAAGCGGTCAGTTGGAAGTCGGCATGAAGGCCGGACGCCCTCCTTCCCAGTCCTTTTCAGGACGCGACCAGGGTTGGGAACTCAATTCACTGCCAGGCGGCGGCGGCGGCGGCGGCTTCTTCTTTTTCTTGTCCGTAAAAATGCCGTCCGAGAAAACCAGCCGTTCGTCAACGCTTTCGCATCCCGGCAGAACCGCTGCCAGCGCAAGCAGTGCGCAAAGGGGCGCGAGTCCGATCAAGCGAAACGACATCATACCGGTTGAGTTAACGTTGAACCTTCTCAATGATGACTTGATCCCCCGGAGCAATGGAATAGCCAGGAGTGAGCGACTCGGGAACAATATCAGCTACGGTACGGTTGCGCTGGATCGAGGCGGCGTTCAGCAATCCAATTCGTTGACTGCCACGCTTGACGATGAACTTCGAGTCCTGCGTCACGCCGCGGTTCTCGCCCGCATTCACCACCGCAAAACCGTAGTCAGGATTCACCGCCGTGATGACTGCCTGCATGCTGTTCAGAGCGATTCCTTTATTTCGCTGCGTAGCGCTTCGTTGCAATACCCCGAGGTCTTTTTGGCGTTCTTTGGCGGAATTCGCGACTATCTGCAGTTCCTTGGTTTGCGTTTCAGCTTCGGTTTTCAACGCAGCGATCTCCTGCGTCAGCCGCTCGATCGTCTGCTGAAGTTCGTCAATCGAAACGTCTGGAAGTTCCGATTCGAGTCTGCTCCGCTTGGACATCGTTTCCGCGATTGCCTTGGCGATGTCTGCGAGCTCGGACGTCTTCGCAGTCAAATTAGCCTCCGCACCGACAAGTGCGATCTGCTTCTGGTCGCGCGAGGCTTTGGCATCACGCAAGATAGCGATCTCCTGCTCGATTTGGGTCAGCCGTTCTTCGTAGCGGGCAATTCCAGGCTTAACTTCCTCCTGGTTGATCCGGTTTTTTTCCAGCCGCGTCTGTTTGAATTTGGCGCGGTTCTGAATGGCGAAAAACGCGCCGGCAGCAAGCACGATGGCGCTGACGATAGAGAGAAGTTTGATCAACATGGGATCGGGTGAGTTGTCGCGAACTTAGTTTGCGAAGGGATCACTGGGCGGGGTAGCTGGGGTACCGGGCGGCGTTGCGGGTGTCGCGGGTGTCGCGGGTGCAGTCCCCGGCGCGGCTGGGGGAGTGGCGGGCGACGTGAAGGGTGGCTCGGGCGCTGGCGCAGTCGGGGTCGTGGAATCGGGCGGAGTTCCGGTGGGAGCCGCCGGAACGGGAGCAAATGGATCAACAGGAGCCGGAGCTTCCCCCGGAGCGCCGGGTGTGGCGGGCACCGCTGGGGCCCCGGGCTTCGCAGCCTGACCGGGTTGTGCGCCAGGCACTGCTGGCTGCGACGGCGGAATCGATTGTTGATTCCTGCGCCACAGACTGGCCTTGGAAATCTGCGCCACGCTAACCGTGTCCCCCCGCTGAATTGATTCTCCTTCGGCCACCGAGCCTTTGATCGGGTCTGCCGCAGCCCGGTTCTGCTCGATGTTGGTCACCCGAAGCTGACCGATGACCCTGCCTCCGCGCCTTACATCCAGCGTCGCCCCGCTGGTGAGCCCATTTTTGGTTCCGGCGTCGATGATGACAAATCCATAATTGCTGTCCACCTCCCGCACCCGGCTGCGGAAGCTGTCCTCGATGATTCCCTGCTGCTGCCACACCTCCCGTGTTTTCATGGCGGCAATCTGTTGTTGGAACTGTGTGGTTCGCTCGACCGCAATCGCGATTTGCTGCCGCATGCTGCTCACGCTTTCATCCAAATTCGCCTTTTCACCCTGCACATCGGCCAGTTGCTTCTTCATTGCTTCGACCCCACCCGCGTCAGCAATTTTCTTTTCCACTTCCGCCAGACGCGCACTTTCCTGTTCGAGTTCAGTCTTTTTCTCCGCCACCTGCCTGGTCATGTCGTCAGCCTTCCCCTTTGCGTCGGTCACCTTTTTCTCGAGTGCATCGCGCTCATCTTCGGTCGCCTTGCGCGTGGCGCGGTCCTCGGCCAGAGAGGTGTCCGCTTGTTTGATGGCGTCCCTGACTTTTTGCGAGTTGGTTTTCGCGATCTCGAGCAGCTGCCGCTCCGCTTTAAACTGGGCCACATTCTTGTAACTGAAGAAGGCGGCCACAGCCAGAAGACCGACGGCTACCCACGAGAGAATTTTCCACATGGCGGACGGAGAGTTGGTGGTTCAGGTTTTTTCCTAGGGGGCCACGAGTAACACAATTCGTTTGTGGCCCGCAAGGGGAATATAAAAAATCGGTCGGGGATCGCTTATTAATCCTTCCCGGCCGCCGACCCGGGGATGCTGGAAAACGGGGATGACGGCTCGCCAGGCGTGGGAACTGGAGGCGAGGAAGGCGTCGGCTCTGTATTGCCGGCGGCCGGGGGCGTCACCGGCGCGGCCCCCGGCTTGTCTTCCAGCGCCAGCCAGCCGGTCGTCACAAACTCGGTGATTTCGACCTGGTCCTCGGTCTCAGCGGCCTCAGGAAAGCGCATGCGTAAAGTCACCGGCGCTGCCAATCCCCGCCCGACAGGCAGGCGGGCCGTGAGTATGGCTCGGCCAGCGTCCGAGTCCCGCCGCGCGTAACCATACAACAGATGCTTGTCCCCCAGGTCCCGCAACTTGAGGCAGACGAAATCCCGATCATTGCTGAAGCTGCGATTGAAATAATCGTCGCGGGTGCCCAGGAGTCGAAAAAAGCGCGGGCGGGTTTCTTTTTGGGCCACGAAGTCGGCCAATGGCACTTCGCCTAAAGCGACCAGGCTCGGCCAGTCCGCCAGCAACTCCCCGTCCGGCCTGCTGTGAAAAGCTACGGCGCGTGCCTTGCGCTCCTTGCTCATGTAGCTGATAATGATGATCTGCGACTTAGCCACCCAAGTGTGCCGGTCCATGGGCGCGAAACTTTGGTAGCCGATCGGCAGAGTCCCTTTTGCCTGACGCTCGTAATAAGCGCGGATTTGCGGTTCCAACGCTTCACGGTCGCGCACCAAAGGCAGCAGTTGATCGACGTTCTCCGCCGTCAGCACTTTTTTCGCGGCCTCGATGCCTGCGAGGATCCGTTCTTTGACGAACTCGTAATTCGAGGGCGTTTCTCCATCGATCATTCCGGCGAGCGCCGCGGCGTTTGGTTTGGGAATCGAGGCGTTTTGGGTGCCGCGCCATGCATAATAGGCCACCACCAGGCAGACGGAGACCATGGCCACCGTCGCGATGATCCAGGCCGTTCGGGCGGAGGGGCTCCATCGTGCCGTCATCGGGACCCGCTCGCCCCATTCCCGGTGCACGGGACGGCCGCTTATAGGATCCATCATGACGCGCTTGCGTTTTTTCGGGGCCAGGCCGGTCGAGACTGCGCTGAAACGCGTGTCGCATTTGTCGCAACGCTGGGTCGACATTTCAGCAGCCAGGTCCACTCGGGTGGGCCGGCCGCAATGAGGGCAGTCGATGGAGATGCGCAAGGGATTGCAGTCTGGCACGGCACGCGGGCTTTGACAACATCGGTAAGTCAATCAGTGCGGTCGATCTCCGTGCAGAACCTAACGATCATCTCCCCAGAGGAGGGGAAAAAGGTTCTCCGCGCGTCCAGCCTGTTCCATCAACACTGTTTGCGCTCGTTGCGGGGCTTCAGAAATCACTGGCGAGGCCGCGCCAGGCCTACAGGCGAATTTGGCAAATTTTCCGGCAAATGAGCGGCGACTGAGCGAAAGCTTCGCCTGGTTGGGCAGAGCCGCCGCTTCGAGGGCTCGACTTTGCGCTAATCGCCGCCAACCCCTCAGTTGCGGATTGAATGTCGCGCACAGCCGCCACGATTTTTCGAGGGGTTGAGCCAACACCTCGATTTGCGCGGTCAGCGTCAGCCGTGAAAACGGCACCGTCCTGACTGCTCCCCACCACGTCGGTGTCTCGACGGCGGTACGACAACCTGCCGGCAACGAACCGGTCCATTTTTCAAAAAGGGCCCGCTGGCGGCCTCGCTCCCGTGGCCAGTCGAAAAGCCTGACATCGACCTGAATCTCTGCGTAGGCGTACGGAAGCGCGAGGCCCATTTGATTCAGGTCGGGTGCCATACGGGGGAGCTGTCGGCAGAGAACCGGCCGTCGGGCTGCCACCGCCTCGAACATCCCAAAGCCAAACCCTTCCTGGATTGAAGTGACAACTATCGCTTCAGCCAACCCCATCAAAAAGTCGACATTGCGGCCTGCCAGTGGCTCGGATTCCAACAGCCCGACGCGAAATCTCCAACCGTGAGCGGCGGCTGCGGCTTCGAGACGGCGCGCGTAATCGCGTTCCTGCGCCGAGGAGGCGCCTGCGGTGGTGGCCAGCCACGCTTCCGGCCGCAACCATCGCGTGAGCAGCAAACCTTCGGCTATATTTTTTCGGCGCAAGACCCGAGTCGGCATCAGCCATAATGGTTCTTCGCTCGGTGAAATTGGGTTCTCGCGCCCGGGCGGCGGCGACACAGTTTCGCGCGCGACCGGATTCGGAATCCAGACGCAGCGACGGCCAAAATACGGCCGGAAGCATCGAAAACTCGCCTCGCTGAGCAGAATATGGCCAACACTGGCCTGGTCGGGATAAAAAATCGGCGCCAGCTCGGACGCCTTTGCGCCCGAGGCTTGCAACTCCGCCCAACGATTGACCCGCTGATCGAACCAGAAATCATGATGGTGCAAAAGGAGACGGATGCCGTGCGTCCTGGCCTGAGCCTCGATGGCTCTGGCGAGCGGAAAATTATGTCCCAGGGAGAGATTGTGGGCCCAGACAAGGGAGTTGCTGCTGTCAGCCGCGCCAAGCATGCGTGCAACCGCCCTGTTGACGCGCCGCCACCGAGCAGCCGCCGAGCCGCCTTGCTCAGCGGCGTAGAGGAAGCTCGAAGATTTCAGCCAACGAACTGGAACGACACTCTCACGCTCCAATTTCGCCTTCCAGTCTCCGGTCGGGCGTTCTCCGGCGGCCATCAGTACCTCGCTGATCCTGGGCCTCATCACGGCAGACAGCGTCGGGAGCGCGGTTTCGATCAGACGCCGCACCCCGCCCGTCCGCCAATGATAATGGACCACAATCAACCGCACCCCGCATCCTTTCCGCCAAAGCGCCAAGCGCAACTCCGGTTACCTCGACCACCATTCGATACCTGCAAAGAAATGCTTGCTCATCCCGGGCACCCTTGTAGACCGTTCAGCGGCGGCCCTTCCGCCTCATGCCGCCGTGGCGGAACCGGTAGACGCAACGGACTTAAAATCCGTTTCCTGGAAACGGGAGTGCGGGTTCGAGTCCCGCCGGCGGCAGTTGACCAGGCGCCATTGGCCGCAGGTCCCATCCACCGGCCTCCTCTGGTTATGACCCCACGTCCAAATTTCGCGATGCCCGCTTGCTCGCCAATCCGACGGATGCGGCCACGAGCGACCGACAACCACATCGACGCCGCGGTGAACGCCTGCCTGCGGTGGGAGTGGTTTCGCTCCGAAAGCAAATCCTGCCCGGCGCACTTCACTCCCCCATGAAAACGGTCATCAATCAGTTGCGGTCGGTTTTGGTATCGACGCACACGAATACGATTTCAATTCGCGGAAAGTTTCCAAGAATGTACGGCGGCTGTGAGATTCGTTCACCGATTACGACGATGCCTCTACCCTGCCGTTGACAGAATGTCATCGCCCGCGTTTCTACTTCCTCACGCAGGCTCGCGATGGTCGTGAAGCCAGTGGCCGCTCGCTGGTAAACTCGGTACACATCCCTGGCCGGGTAATTGTGGGACATGATTTCCGGCTCTTTGCTGAACGAAGAACGGCTTTCTGAGTATCGCTGGATTGCTGTCGAAGTGGCACAGTGCGCCAGCAAGAGTGGCGCTACCAAAGCAGAGACGGAGAAAAGCGCCTTCATGCGCTACTATAAGAGAACCAATCTGAAACGGCGAGCAGTAACGGCCGAAGGCGTCTCTGGATTCGGTGCCCGGATTGTCCTCGACAACCGCTTTATCGATGCAGACACTTCGCAGTCGTGAACTGCCGCACCGCTCTCACTGCATTGTTGTTCGGTTTTTCCGTCGCTTCGGCAGTAACACAAATGGGGTGCTCTTCGCGAGGATACGGGGGCATCTCATCACCCCAGATTTCGGATAGGCTTCGGATTGCTTACATCGAGCCGAACATAGAGGAACGAGCAACGGAATATATGCCCGAAGTGGCGTCTGCGTTGCGGCGGGCCGGCTTTGGAGTCACGGCGGAGCCATCTGCGCCGTATCATGTGAAGGTCGTCTTTGCTGGGGGAGGGTTTGATCTGAGCTGCACCATTGTCATGTTCGAGCGGGGGGTTGCGATTGCTTCAGGCAAGGGTGTCAATCCGGGCTTTGGAGTTTGGCTGGCTCGCGATAAGGCTTACTACGGCGTTTTCCAAGACGCGCTCAGCCAGTTTTCGCGCAGGATCGCAGGGGCGTAACAGCGAAGACCGGGTTGAGTCGCCGTTCGCCGTTTAAGGTGCACCCGGAGACTTGAAACAGTGACGGCGTTCAACAACCGAAGCAAGAGCCGCGCACTTGGCTCCGGCCTCGAGTAATCGGCGCACGAGTCATGAAATGGCTTATCCTCGCAGATCGTCCAAAAACTCAGACACCGGATCAATCCCCGTGATCAGCAGGTGATCGCGTGCCCGGGTGCAGGCGACGTAGAGAAGGTGACGCTCGGTGTCGTAAACTTCCTGCAAGTCACCGTCGTCCGCTACGGTCTCGATTCGCTCCTGCAAGGGGATGATCTCGTCATCGCAGGCCATCACTGCGACGGCGCGGAACTCCAGCCCTTTCGCAAGGTGCATTGTGGCGATCGAGACGTAGCCACTGGTGGTCTCCACGTTCTCATCGAGCACCTTGAAGGGAATGTCCGCTTTCTTCGCGGCGGCGCGCGCACGATCCAGCTCGCCGCGTGAGCGGACAAATACTCCAAATTCGTGAGCCGCAACGTCCTCCTTGGCGCGATCGGCAATCCATTCGGCGACCGTCGCGATCTCCTCCTGCTCGCTTTGCAGGACCCGAATATCTGGAGCCGGCCCGTTGAAGACGGAGACTGTGTTCTCGCGCTCCTCGACGTTCCCGTCGGCGTCGGACACCTTCGGCCCGAGCAGGCGATCTGCCTGCATCCGGATCTGATGGGACGTTCGGTAGTTGACGCGAAGGGTGCGGGAGCGACCTCGAATATCGGCGCCCAGCGCCAGCCAGGAGAATGGCTGCTGAAAGATGCGCTGGCCGAGGTCACCGGCGAAGAAGAGAGCATTCGGCCGCTTCGCCCCGAGAGCAGCGAAGAACCGTAAGTGCGCGATACTGATGTCCTGCGCCTCGTCTACCACCGCGAAATCGAATGGCGGGTGCTTGCTCTCGGCCACCGCTTCAGCCAGTCGGGTGAATAATCCCGAGTGCGTGATGAGCTTGCGGGAGGAGAGAGCGGTCCGGGCGCGATCAAAAATGGACCAGAGCAGCCGGCGCTGCGGCTCCGGTAGCCGGGTTTTTCTGCCCAGCCGCGCGACATCGCGATATGCCTCCCACGAGTCGAGCTGCCAGGGGTCAACGACCTGCTCCCACTCGGTAACCAGAAAATGCAGGCTGAACCTGTGGTCGCCAACCTCCTCCGCCGCTTGCCGCAGCAACTCCACCATGATCGCGCGTGAACCGAGGTTCGCCTGTCCAAAGTGAGACTTGAAGAGGCGGATGCCGATGGCGTTGATTGAATGAACCTCCAGTCTCTCGGCCAATTGGGGCTCGTTGCTGATGAGCCGCTTGAGCTTCACGCGGAGCGCGTGGGCGAGGATGTGCGAAAAGGTCGTAAGCAGCACCCGAGCCTCGGGATTGTTGCGCGCGAGGAAGACGGCCCGGTGCAGCGCCACGATGGTCTTTCCCGTGCCTGCTGAGCCCGCCACTCGTGCAGGACCATTGTATTCGCGCTCGACCCATTGCCGCTGCTCGGGGTGGAGGAAGACGGTCCACTTGTCCCAGGGGAACTCCAGCGCGCGCTGTAGCTCCTCCACGTTCGCCATTACCCTGAAGCGGCGTTGTGCGTCGGGGTGCGCGAAGGGATTCGTTACGGCGCCGGCAGCCTTGGCGACTACAGGCCTTCCGCCTGTGGCCAGCTCGAGGAGGGCTTCAGCGGCCTCAGCCGGAAGGTGATCCGCCAGGACGAGCAGCGAGTCGTCTGTGGCGTCCTTCACGTCGTTCATCCACTCGGCAGGTACGCCGTAGCTCAGCAGCTCGTCCTCGGCCACATGGGCGAAAAGCGGCATTTTCGTCACCTCCTGCTTCGGACCCTGCACATACGCCGGGACGATAATCTCCTGCACCGTCTCCCGAATCTCGACGAGCTGCGCCGCACCTGTCTTCGGATGGGTTTGCAGCTTTCGGCACTCAGCCCATGCGTAAGCAGCGGCGTGGTGATCCACGTAGCAGAGCAGCAGGGTTCCTGGCGTTTTGTGGACAATGATGCGGATGTCGCTGCTGACCCGCACGGACCAGAAGTTCTTGTCCCTGGCCTTGTCGAGCTTATGAAAGCTCATCCCTGGCCTCGCCGGATTCAGCTGAAGATCAAACGCCGTCGTCTTCGCCGCCTTCTGCTCGTCACCGGTCAGCCGACCAAGACTGTCAGTGAACGTGTCTGCGATAAGCAGTTTCATTCCGGCAATCAAGAGCGTCGAGGCTCAATGGCATATTCCTTGCGAAGGCGGTTGATGCGCTTCCAGAGCGTCGCAGGTGCGTGGCCCTCTTCGGCTGGCACAATGAAGAGCGGCAGATACCAGAGTTTGCCGCGATATTCTGGCGGCTGGACCGAGATGATCTGCCGCCCAGACGGAGCCTTTAACTCAACCAACGCTCCGTGCGGGAGATGCATTAAATCAGCGCTGGCTCGACCCGAGCAAAGCGGGACTCTCTTGGCGCCCCGCAGAACGCGACGAAGGCAGTCGTCCGTCACTTTCACAGACGTGACAATTTTCCGAGTTGGTGCAGCGCCAGGCCATTCGCGTATTTCAACTGGAACCCCACGACGCCTCGCGGCTCGAACCATAAGCTTCGCCACTGTCGTGCGATGACACCACTCGGCGCCGTCTGGCGAGGGGCAACTGCAAAAAAAGATCAGGCGCCGGTTTATCTTCGCGGAATCGATCGCAAGATCGAGGAGTTGCTCCACAGCATCCGGACACTGGATGCGAATCTTTCCCGTGCTGGAACCGATGGCCGCGTTTCCAAGGGAGGGCATCCAGCGATACCGTGCGTGGCGAAACTTTGTCTCGAAAGCCCGGCCGCGAAATCCAACGGCGCGAACGCTGCGGCTGAAACGCACATCGACAAAGATCGGCGGCTCGTATCCTCGCTTCCCCTCAACTGCGTCAAAGCTCCGAACCAGGTGCTTTGTGCCGTTTCCCCATCCGTCATAACCCCATTGAAATATTGTGATGCGTTTCGACATGACCACGAAGCGTTGTGCTTAGCCTACCCGAAACACCTTCATCACCTCATCCCCAAGATGGTTGATCACCTTCACCGCAATCCGCCCCTGCTTCGGCTTCTCGAATGGGCGTGACGTGTCGCTGTGAAGGGTTGCCCAGGCGTCCGCGTTGATCTCGGCTTTGAGCGTCGTTTTCAGGGCGGTGTAGGGATCATTTGCGCCGAGGAAGTAGGCGTGGCGGACGAAGAAGCTTTCGCCGTTGTAGTCGGTATCGATGAACCAGCAGGCGATGCCATCCGCGCCGTCGCTGCGGACTTCGCCGGTTTGCGGGTGGAAGACATCCACGCCGTGAACGCGCGTCTGCGCGTAGTGGATGGTGGTTAGTGGCTGGTGGATAGAGATTTCGCCAGACCGTGGAGCATCTTGTTGATCTCGGCGCAATCGCTCAACAAGCTGTCGGAACTCGGTTGCTCGAGGTATTCCAGCCTGGCGGAGAGCATCACAAACGTTTCCAACTCCGCCAGGGATCCTCGCGCAACGCCAAGCGATTGAAGAAACTCCCCCGTGGTATTCCTTGCCTGGCCTTCCGATATGTTCGCCGGTATCGAGGAGGCGGCCCGCCGCGTCTGCGATGTAATCCCAAATTTCTCTTCGGCTGGAAAGCTGCGCGTAAGTCGGTAAATCTGCACCGCCAAGTCCATTGATTTCTGCCAGACTATCAGTTCCCGATATGAGCTTAAAGATTTCATAGGGCGCAATTCTACTGCCACGGCTATCCACTATCCACTCTTCACCAGCCACTGTGATATCGGGTTCCCCGAATATCACAAAGAGGTTGCCTTTGCCGGTGTTCTTGAGGTCCTCGGCCATGTGGAGGTCGGCGTTCATGCGCGCCTTGAGCACGGGGATGCGACCCAGCTTGTTGAACTCCGTAGCATGCGCCTCGTAGTTGAAGGCGCAGGCGATGAGCACGTCGAACCCGGCATCGCCGCACTCGCGCGCAGCTTCCACGAGGTCGGCGCGCTGCACGGTGCCAAACTCGGGGCCGATGAAGATGCCGGCGCGCTTTTCCACGTCGCCTTCCAGGTAGCGCCCCTCGCCGCAGACGCGCCCCTCCCCCGGCCACGGCACCAGCGCGGTGAAAACAATGCGATCCACCTTGTGCGCCTGCTGCACCCCGGCGGTCTTGAGGTTCTCCAGGATCATCTGGGGAAAGGTCTGCTTTGCGGCGTATTCGCCGCTGTCCTCCTTGAGGGTGTCGATCAATTCATCGTTCTCATCCACGCCAAGCACGCGGTGCGGACTAAGGCTCTCCACCGTAAAGGGACCGGCCACGCGGACCTTTTTTTTGTCCTCGTAGGGCTTGTCGTAGAGGTAGACTGGCTCGGCCTTGGCGGCGATCGAGGCGTTCATTTCCTTTTGCCGGGCTATGCGAGCCTGCCACCATTCGGCGTGCGGCTTCTTTGCTTTATCGGACCATTTCGCGTCTGCCTCACGTGGAATTTCCCACTCCTGCCATTGCTTCTGGAGCGCAGCGTTCAGCTTCTCGCGCAACGGTTCAAGCTGGGCCTGCCACTTGTCCCAGATGACATCAATCTCTGCGTTGTTGGCGATTGAGCCGGACGTCACATTTATAGCTCTCTCATAAACAAAGCCATGGCGAATATTCCCGCGCACAGGCTGAGAACTGGGGGCAAGGCGGTTGACTTCGGCGTCCTTGATCTGGCCTTCACGAGAATCGGCCAACAAGTAAAATGGATAGCGTGCACCCATGATGCGGGCGCGGGCCAGAGCGAGCGCAACGCGGGAGGTGTCAATCGTGATCCAGCGCCTACCCCATTGCTCCGCAACGGTGGCGGTAGTGCCGGAACCGCAGGTTGGGTCGAGCACGAGGTCGCCGGGATCGGTGGCCATGAGCAAGATTCTCTCAATTACACGTTCGTTCGTCTGCACCACGTAAACTTGGTTCGGTGCGCCGCCGAATCCATCCCACCAATTGGAGATTTCTCGAATGGATGGCATTGGGGAGTATCGAACGAAGCGAACGTCCGTCTGCTGGGGAAAAAGACGATTGGCTCTTGCAAGTCGCGACATCCCCGGCGTGCTACCATCGTCCTCAATCACCGTATGCTTCCAGCATTGCCCGGCTTTAATGGGAAATGTCCTGCCTTGATATTGGAAATCGTGTGACTGCTGGCGTCGGTCTCCACCACTTTTAAGTGGATTGGCTGCGAATAGACTCGCACTTGGATATTGGGCGCGAAATTTAGCGATGTCGTCCGTGTAGCGTTGCTCATCTCTCGCCTCTAGTTCAGTCACTCGAATGCGTCGGCCATCTTCAAGTTCGGCGAACGGGAAGTCTTCAAATACCTCCGCGCCTTCTCGAATCTCGAAGACGGGCCTGATTTTGATCTGTCCCGACGACTTTGCGTCTTTTCCATACCAAAGGATGAAATCGTTAACAGGGTCAAGAGTGCCGCCTTTTTGACTCCCTTTTTTTTTGACGAGTATTTCCGTAACAAAGTTCTCGTCCCCGAACACCTCATCCATCACCGCGCGCACGCGATGGACATTCTCATCGCCGATTTGAACGAAGATGGAACCGGAATCGGTGAGCAGATCGCGGGCGACGGTGAGGCGGTCGCGCAGATAGGTGAGGTAGCTGTGGATGCCGTCGCGCCAGGTGTCGCGGAAGGCTTTGACCTGCTCGGGCTCGCGGGTGATGTGGCCGGCGTTGCCGTCCTTCACGTCGCGACTAGTGGTGGACCACTGGAAGT
>JBPCQC010000078.1:0-30986 GCA_050998515.1 Verrucomicrobiales bacterium | reverse complement strand
CTCTCGCTCTACCCGACGGCGGCGGGGTGGCCCGACAGGGTCTTGCCCCGCCCGGACTGCTGCGTGGCGGCTCGACGGAGGCTCGCCCCACCCGGACTGCGGCGGGGCGGCTCGACGGAGTCTCGCCCCACCGGACTGCGGCGGTGGCGGCTCGACAGAGTCTCGCCCCACCGCACTGCGGCGGGGTGGCTCGACAGAGTCTCGCCCCACCGCACTGCGGCGGGGTGGCTCGACAAAGATTATGTGGGTCAAGGGGTGCCGGTGTTCGCGCCCGGGACCCGGAAGGCGACATAGTAAAAGCCTTTCGGTGATTTGACGTCGACGAACGCAGCAAGCGGCCCGGTGCTGCTGGCGGTATGGATGTGCCGATCTACGCTCCCGGTTGCTGACAAGGAAAAGGGAATCGCCCCCCAGGCGAGGCGGCCAAGCGTGGGATTGCCGTAAATCTCGTAGCTATAACCGGCGTAGGCCGGAATATTTATAAGGTAACGAGGGCTGCCGAGTGACCCAGCGATGAAAGTGCCGCCACCACGAAATTTCCGCCCGGGTAAGTGGGGTCAATCGGAGTCAGGCCCATGACGATGTCCCACAGCACCTCGACCTCACCGGTGGTGGTCCCGGCGACCGGACGATAGTTAAGGATGACTGAAGCTTTCTGTTCGGCGTTGGTAACACCATTGAGAACTCCATCGCTGTTGTTGCCGGTTTCGCCGCTCCAGTAGGTTTGAGTCGTGAACCGGCTCATCTGTCCGGGAATGGTGATCCCCCAGTGAAAATGGCGCGCGCGACCTGGATAGACTCCTGCTTTGATCGTGCGGAATCGATAGCCGCCCTCCGATCCCGTCAAAAATTGCCCGATACCTGCGAAATTCGGGTCCGCGGCTGGATTGCGAGGTGCGTTGGTCGAGTAGGTGTAATTGCCATTGGAATCGGCATGCCAGAGTTCGACCAGCGCATTGCGGATGGGAGTCCCACTGCTGTCGAGAACACGGCCGGTGACGTAAGTCACGATCCCGTTCGCGGGCGACAGTTGGTCGGTCAATTGGACGAGGTCATTGTCTTTATCGAGCGGGATATTAGCTGCTCGCGGGTAGAGGGGACCTTGGGTTTGCTGAGGAGTGAGAGTCAATGCCTCGGCCAGACACCCTGGCAGCGCAAACCCGGACGATGTCATCGCCAAACTTTTGAGCAGTCGCCGGCGATTAAGGGGAATGTGAAAGCTCATTGCGTCACAACGCTTTCGATAGCCGCTTCTTCCTCCTTCTCTCCGATCACACGCGCCACATCCTGGAGTTTCTCGCCTTCCCGCAGATCGATCAGCCGGACTCCCTGTGCGTTGCGGCCCGTTTCGCGGATTTGGCTCACGGGAATGCGCACCGATTGGCCGCTGCTGGTCATAAGCATGAGGTCATCGTCCTGGTGCACGACCAGGGCGCGGACGACCTGGCCGGTTTTTTCCGTCACGTTCATGGTGATGATGCCTTTCCCTCCGCGGGATTGGAGCCGGTATTCTTCAAAGCTGGTGCGTTTGCCGAGGCCGTTTTCTGCGGCCACCAATAGCATGCCAGTGGGATCAACGACCGCGAGGCTGACCACGTAATCCTCCCCGCCGGGCCGGATGCCGTAAACCCCCACCGCCGCGCGGCCCATGTCCCGGACATCCTCCTCCGAACAGCGCAGACTCAAACCGCCGGCCGTGACAAAAATCAGCTCACTCCCGCCGGTGGTCAATTCCACTCCGATCAAATCGTCCCCCTCTTCGATGCGAATGGCAATGATGCCATCCTTTCTCACGTTGCGAAAATCGTGCAGGCAGGTCTTTTTCACTACTCCGCTGCGGGTGCCGAAGACGACGAACCGGTCTTCGCGCCAGGTGCCGTGTTCATCGTCGTCGACGCTGGCCTCGATGCGCAGGACGGCGGCGATTTTTTCCTCTGGCCGCAGATTGAGCATGTTTTTGATCGAGCGGCCCTTCGCGACCCGGGCCATTTCGGGAATTTGGTAGACGCGTTCAACGTAAACCCGGCCGGTGTTGGTGAAAAACATCAGCACGTCGTGAGCGCTGGCCGTGAACAGGTGTTCGACAAAATCGCCCGGCTCATCTTCGCTTTCGGAGGCGCGAACTTCCATGCCTTTGAGTCCTTTGCCGCCCCGGTTTTGGGCTCGGTACTCGCTGGTCAAGGTGCGCTTGATGTAACCGCGGTGGCTCATGGTGATGATGGCCGGCTCGTTCGCGATCAAGTCTGTGATGGAAATCTCGCCCTCCTGCTGGGCAAAATCTGTCCGCCGCAAGGTGGCGTATTTCTCTTTCACCGTCAGAAGCTCATCGCGAATGATTGCCAGCACCCGCTCCTCCCTCGCCAGAATGTCCATCAAGTCCTTGATCGTCTCGAGGATGGCATCGTAATCGTGCTTGGTTTTCTGGCGGTCCAGCGCGGTCAGTTGATACAAACGCAGTTCGAGAATCTGGTCGACCTGCCGGTCCGTGAAAATATATTCGTCTCCGACCACACTCGGCTGGCCTCGAACCAGCAAACCGAGGGCGCGCACAGCTTCGAGTGTAAAACGATACGCCTTAAGGCGCTGGCGGGCTTCATCTCGGTTGGCGGAGTCGCGGATGATTTGAATGAATTCATCCAGCCGGGCGAGCGCCAGGAGGTAGGCCTCGAGTTTCTCGGCATCCTTTTCGGCTTCCCGCAAAAGGTAACGGGTCCGGCGAATGATTACTTCGCGCCGGTGCTCGAGGTAGACCGTGAGCGCATCTTTTAAGGAGAGGAGCCGCGGGCGACGATTGTCGATCGCCAGCATGTTCACCGAGAACGAGGTCTCGAGCGCGGTGTGCTGAAAGAGATTGTTGATGATCACCTGGGCGCGGGCATCCCGCTTCAGGTCTATCACCACGCGCGTCTTGTCGTCGGACTCATCCCGAACCGCGCTGATCTCGGTAAGAATTTTTTCGTTGGCGAGCTGCGCGATCCGCTCGACCAACTGCGCGCGGTTCACGCTAAAGGGAATTTCGGTAATGATGATTTGCTCGCGCCCGGTGCGGGTTTCCTCGACCATGCATTTGCCACGGACCTTCACCGAGCCGCGGCCAGTCTGGAAGTATTCGCGCACTCCCCGCAGGCCAAAAATCGTGCACCCGGTCGGAAAATCGGGCCCTTTGATGTGGCGCATCAAGCCATCGATGGACAACGAAGGGTCATCGATGAGCGCGCACAAACCGTCGACGACTTCACCCAGGTTGTGAGGCGGGATGTTGGTCGCCATGCCGACGGCGATGCCGGTGCCGCCATTTACCAGCAAATTGGGGAAGGCGCTGGGCATCACCGTAGGCTCGGTGCGCGTGTCGTCGTAGTTTGGAACGAAGTCGACGGTGTCCTTTTCCATGTCGTCCATCAATACGGCCCCAAGCGGCGCGAGCTTTGCTTCGGTGTATCGCATCGAAGCTGGCGGGTCCCCTTCGACCGACCCGAAATTGCCCTGGCCACGGATCAACAACTCCCGCATCGACCACGGCTGAGCCATGTGAACCAGGGTGGGGTAAATCGCCTGGTCGCCATGCGGATGATAGTTGCCCATCGTTTCCCCGACGATTTTTGCGCATTTGACCTCCTTGCGGTGGGGCCACACACCCAGTTCACTCATGGCATAAAGGATGCGCCGCTGACTCGGTTTCAGCCCGTCACGCGCGTCGGGCAGCGCCCGCGAAATGATGACCGACATCGAGTAATCGAGAAATGAGGTCTTCATTTCCTCGGCCACCGAAATGGGATCGATGCGTTCGGGTTGCGGCGCAGGCGGCGGGTTGGTCGGATCACTCACGGGACGGCTTCAGCAACGGAATTTTGCCAAGCGTTCAATGAAGCGAGGCGGGCGGGCGACGCAACCGATGGTGATGCTCCGAATGGCAAATTTCGGGTCGTCCGACCAGATTTGTGGCAAGTCCGAAAAAGTTGGCAGTGCTTGCTGGCGTTGGTGAGGCCAGCGAGTTGTCCGGTGGACAGCAGCCGGGAGAAGGGCACATTTACCACTCGCCCCAAACCCCGTCCCAATGGAGAGAATCCTCACTGGAATCATTTTCAGCGTCATCGCTGGTGCAGACTTCGCGCTGGCTGCGAACGACGCGATCGACTACGACCGCGACATTCAACCGATTCTCTCGGCGAGGTGTTACGAATGCCATTCGGAGAAAAAATCGAAGGCCGATCTGCGCCTGGATCTCAAGAGCTCTGTTTTTAAAGGCGGCGAAAGCGGGCCGGCGTTGGTGGCTGGTAACGTCGGCCAGAGTCTGCTCGTCAAGAAGATCACGTCGACAGATCCAGATGAAATGATGCCGCCGAAGGGCGAGCGCCTGACGCAGGCGCAGATAGATTTGCTCAAGCGCTGGATCGCCGGGGGGGCGCCCTGGCCGGAGGCAGGGTTGGCCAACACCGCTGCTGCGCGCCATTGGGCGTTCAAGGCGCCGCAACGTCCGCTGTTGCCGCCGCGGCCCGCTTCTCAACGATCAATTCAACATCCCATCGACCGCTTCGTCGGCGCGCGGCTGGACAAGGAAGGGTTCGCCTTTTCACCCGAGGCTGACCGCTCGACTCTGTTGCGCCGGGTTTATCTCGATGTGATCGGCCTGCCGCCTTCTCAGCGGGATCTCGAGGCTTTTTTGGCGGATACTTCAGCCCAAGCCTATGGGCGCGCGGTCGACGCGCTCCTGCTCAATCCCCATTTCGGGGAAAAATGGGCGCGCCATTGGCTCGACGCTGCGCGCTACGCCGACAGCGACGGATTCGAGAAGGACAAGCCGCGTTACTCGGTGTGGAATTATCGCGATTGGGTCATCAAGGCGCTCAACGCCGATCTCCCCTACGATCAGTTTATCATTCAACAGATTGCCGGTGATCAACTTTCTAATGCGACACAGGAGAGCACCATCGCCACCGGTTTTCTGCGCAATTCGATGATCAACGAGGAGGGCGGCGTCGACCCCGAGCAGTTCCGGATGGATGCCATGTTCGACCGCATGGACTGCATCGGGAAAAGCGTGCTTGGGCTGACCATCCAATGTGCCCAGTGCCACAACCACAAATACGACCCGATAACACACGAGGATTACTACCGGATGTTCGCTTTTCTCAACAGCGATCACGAGCCCCAAATGGTCGTTTATTCGCCGCTCGAACTGCAGCATATCGGACGGTTGAAATCGCAGATGCGTGAGATCGGGGCGGGCCTCAGGGAATTGGCGCCCGACTTCAGGCAGCGCATTTCCGCATGGGCAGACGAGCTGAAAAAGCGAGTCGAGCCACGCTGGCACACGCTGCAAGGCGAGTTCGAGCACAATTCGACCGGCGGCCAGCGTTACCTGCCGCAGAAGGACGGCAGTTTTGTCGCCGCTGGATATGCCCCAACCAAAAGCGGCCCGGTGATGACGGCGAAAACCCCATTGCCCAGGATCACCGCCTTCAGGCTCGAATTGCTCACCGATCCCGACCTGCCCTGCAACGGACCCGGCCGTAATTTCAAAGGCACGTGTGCCTTGACCGAATTCGAAGTGAAGGTGCGCGATGAAAAGAACGCCGAGCACCAGGTAAAGTTCGCCCGCGCAGACGCTGATTTTAGCGATCCACCCGAGACACCGCTCGAGGCGAATTTCAACGACAAGACCGATAAGAAGCGTGTCACCGGCCCGGCGAGTTATGCCATCGATGGCAAGAGCGAAACGGGGTGGGGGATTGATGCTGGAAACGGACGCCGCAACCAGTCTCGCGTCGCGATTTTTGTCCCCGATAAGCCGGTCGAAGTCTTCGGCGGCTCGGTCGATATCGTTCTGGTGCAAAACCACGGCGGGTGGAATTCGGATGATTTGATGACGAACAACCTCGGTCGCTTCAGGATTTCTGCGACGGCCGACGACCCGGCCGCTGGTCCTCCGCTCTCGCCGCGGTTGGTTGAGTCCCTGAACGTCGCCCCTGCGACATGGAGCGAAGCTCAAAAGGAGATGTTGTTCTCGCACTGGCGCAGCAGCCGGCCGGATTTTGCGGACGCCAATAACCAGATAGAGGCTTTGTGGAAGCAGTGGCCCACGGGAAGCACACAGCTCGTTTTGCACACGCGTCCCGAGGGTCGGCAAACGACAATTCTCAAGCGGGGCGATTGGCTCAAGCCTTCGACGCCGGTAACCGCCGGTGTACCTGTCGTCTTGCACCCGGTGCCGAACGATCTGCCGCCCACCCGACTGACCTTCGCGCGCTGGCTGGGCGCCCGCGAAAATCCGACCACCGCCAGGGTCTTCGTGAATCGCACCTGGCAGCAGCTTTTTGGCGAAGGTCTCGTAACCACGGTCGAGGACTTTGGCGTGCGTTGTGAACCGCCCGTTCATCGCGATCTGCTCGACTGGCTCGCCGTTGAGTTCATGGATTCCGGCTGGAGCGTCAAACAACTCCTCCGGCTCATTGTCACCAGCCGGACCTACAAGCAATCGAGCCGCGTGACGCCTGAGATGGCCGAAGAGGACCCCTACAACCGTTTCCTTGCCCGAGGGCCCCGCTTTCGCGTGGATGCGGAAATCGTGCGCGACATCGCGCTGGCCGCATCCGGTCTGCTCACCGACAGAATTGGCGGTCCGAGCGTGATGACCCCGGCGCCGCTCGACCTCTTCAAGCCACCGGCGAGTTACGCACCCTTCCCGTGGGTTAACGCCGAGGGCGCGGACAAATATCGCCGCGCTCTTTACACCTTCCGCCGTCGCAGCACCCCATACCCCGTGTTGCAGACGTTTGATGCGCCTAATGGCGACCAGTCATGTGTGCGGCGCGCCCGCTCGAATACCCCCCTGCAGGCGCTCACCACCTTAAATGAAGACATCTTTGTTGAATGCGCCCGTGCCCTGGCCCGGCAAATCGTTGCTCAAGGTGGCTCAACCATCGAGCAACGGCTGCGCTGGGCATTCCGACAGGTGCTCGCACGCGAGCCCGATTATGAAGAGGCGAATCAACTACATGTGCTCATTTCGAGACAGAGGAGCCGCGTCGCCACCGGGGCGGTCGATGCCAGTGAAGTCGCTTTTGGAGCGAAGTCGCCGACGAAAGACCTTCTGTCTGGCGCCACCGCTGCTGATTTAGCCGTCTACACTGTGGTGGCGCGTGTGTTGCTGAACCTCGACGAAGCCATAACAAAGGAATAAGCTGCGTCGTGGCGCAAGCCGCCAGCGCCGAGTAAGGGAAATTTCTACAACGGGGAGTCACTCCCCAAAACAAGGGGTTATTGCCGACTTGTGGCGCGCCCCCGCCCTCCGTTTTACGGATTGAGTTGTATCTCACATGTGCGCCAAGCGTCTGTATTTCTTCCTGGCCCCCGGGTTGCTGGCATCCACGTCAGCCATCTCGCTCGCCGTTGATCCGCCGGTCAGCCCCGGGTCCTGGACACTGGTCCTTATCCCAGACACGCAGAACTACATTGCCGATTCAGTGGATGCTGCCATTGCCACAAAACAGACTCAATGGATCGCGTCGCGCTCCGGGCAACGAAATATCAAATTTGCGGTGCAGGTGGGTGACCTGGTGAACAACAACAACGACACCCAGTGGGATCGCATCCGGACGACGGTGGAGGTGATCGACGGTGTGGTGCCGTATGCGCTTTGCACCGGCAATCACGATTGCGGACCAAGTGGCAATGGCGACACGCGGGCCACTCAGTTCCCTCAGGCTGACCGCTTCGGGATCGGTTCGCCCTACGCTCAACAGCCGACTTTCCGGGGCTACTTTCAGCATCCAAATGATCCGCCGGGCAACACGCAGAATTCCTGGCACACGTTCGTGGCCAATGATTGCGATTTCCTGGTCTTGACGTGCGAGTGGGGGCCGCGCAACGCAGTCGTATCGTGGATCGAGGAGCGGGTGAGCGCGCATCCGTTTCATCGCGTCATCCTTGTGGTCCATGCGTATCTCGAATCGAGCACAGCGCGCTACAACTGGTCCCAGAGCCAGAGCAGCATGAATCCGCATGCGTTCGGCATCAACAACGACCCCGATCGCACCAACGATGGGCAGGACATATGGGACAAAGTTGCTCGAAAATATCAGAATGTCTGCCTGGTGTGCTGCGGTCACTCGACACGTGGTTACATGAAGAGCCGCGGTGACGAGGGGAATGATGTCCATCAAATGCTTTATAATACGCAGGACCTTCCCGATGGCGGGCAAGGCTGGCTCCGCCTGCTGGAATTTTATCCCGACGATCGCACCGTGCGTGCCCGCACTTACAGTCCGCACCTCGACCAGTCAGATACTTCCGCCGGCGACGAATTCACATTCGTTCTTTCGCCGGTTGCCACTACCGACAGCGACAGTGACGGCCTGCCCGATTACTACGAGTCGCGCCACCAGCTAAACCCTAACAATGCGTCCGATGCCGCAGCCGATCCCGATGCCGACGGCGCCAGCAACAAAGACGAGTTTCTGGCCGCAACAAATCCACGCGATTCAACAAGCAAATTGGACGTTCTCGGATTCGAACTTCTCTCGAATTCTTCGGCCCAGCTCCGATGGCGAAGCGTTCCCGGTGTGGCTTACGACGTCGAGACCAGCAGCGATCTCACACCGGATTCGTGGACAGCGAGCGGATCGTCCACGGCCAGTGATTGGACAAGTACGCTGGGTCTTTCCGCGAACGAGCCGCGCCAATTCTTCCGGATCGTACCACAGGCACCGTGACAGGCCTTACGCAGCTACATTGAATGTAGCCTGCGCTGAACGCAGGCTGGGAGCGCCGCAGTCAGCGTGCGGCAGTATTGAATGTTGGCTTAGCGCCGCCGGCTCCCGCGGCTGCAAGGCACCAAGAAAAATGCAGCGGCTTCGCCGATTTGATTCGATAGCTGCCCGAGGCCGGCGGCGGTCCCGGTCGTTCATGACCGCATTTTCGTGCGGGCTCATCGGAGAAAAGTCTCCACACAGGCTGGAAAGCCTTTGTCGCTTTGGTCCATCACCTGATAACAATCGCCGTTGCGGACGATTTTTTACACGGCGCCATTCCGCCGGCGCCGCAGACTCGCCGCCGCCAAGCCAGCGGCAAGCAAACCGCAGAGTGAAGGCTCGGGGATTGGCTGCGGCTCGGCAGCAAAACCACCCGCAAAGTCGAGACCGCCGCCGACCAGCCTTCCGCCAGTGGTTTGGCCGTTGGCGAGATCGACGTCGTAAAGTAGATAAGCGCCGCCCTCAGTAGCTGTGCGCTGATACACCGCCAGACCGCGATCACCTGCCAGCGAGTCATCGACGGACAGCGGGTCGGTAAAGATGTCGAACGCCATGTTCGGGTTTCCATCGATGGTCACCCCAAATGGGCCGACCAAATTCAGAGTTCCGCTATTCGGCGGGTTCTGAAAGTAGACCCCGTCATTGCGGGAATCGAGATCGTAGAGCCCCGTGGTGCCCGCGGCCGGGGTCGTGGCTGCGTTGTTATTGATATAGGCCACCGCATCGACGAAGGGAGAGTTAGTGCCTCCGGCGAAAGCAAGCGCGGTGTCCACGGCAGCGATCAGGCCAGTATTTGAGTTCAGGCGCAGATTTGTGCCGTTACTGGATACGACGCGGATACGGATGCTGTCGTCGGCTTGAAGAGTACGAGGGTTGAAATCGAACCCGATCGTGCTGTTGAGCAGGCTGTAGGACCCAGCTTGCGAAGGAAACCCGGGTCCCACTGGTGCAACGGCTGCTGTGGCCTTGTTGATGGTGTAAAGCTGTGTGGTCGTGGGGCCAACGTCGATGCCATACAGCACCGGGTCTGTTTGCCCGCTGGCCAGGGGGCGAAAATCAATGGCGTCGGGGATAATTCCGAGGTTGCCGATCGTGGTCGTGCTGGCGGGCGAATCCACATCGAACCTGAATAAGGTTCCATTGGCGGTGACGCCTTAACCGAGGACGGCTGTGTCGGCTGAAGTGAATGCCGCCACGAGAAGCGGCGCCGCTTTGATGCAGAATGAGGAGATTGATTTCATAACACTGATTGAATGATGATGAAGGAGCGGCGAGAAACGAAAGTCCATATTTGAGCGGTTCAGGCGGCCTGGTCAACCACTGGTTGGTGACCTTTTTTGTCCCGTGGCAGCGGCAATGGTGGACTCGTTAATAAATAGCGGGTGGTGATGCTGGAGACGGCGCGTCTCGCGCGCAAATCAGACTTTGCGGCGCGAGGGTGCGCCGTCTCCAAAGAGTAGGCTCGCGAACTACTCGCTTCGCAAAGCGCGCCGGCTGCCAGGATTAGGCCAGCAATTCGCTCACTACCTTGCCGCCATCCACGATCTCGATGGGCCGGTCACCGGGGGCCATCAACTCTTTGTCGGAAATGATGCCCATTTGTTTGTAAACGGTGGTCGCCAGGTCTTCGACCGAAAGCGGATCGTTTTCCGGTTCCGCAGCAATGGCGTCGGAAGAGCCGTAGACCGATCCTTTCTTGATGCCCCCGCCAGCGAGCACGATCGAGAATACTTTCGGCCAATGATCGCGACCTGCCGTGCCATTGATCTTCGGAGTGCGTCCAAATTCCGAGCTGACCATGACCAGCGTCGAATCGAGCAAGCCACGCTGTTCGAGATCGCGGATTAGTTGGGCGAACGCCTTGTCGAAGCGTGGGACCTGGCTTTCGATGGCACCTTTGATATTGTCGTGGTGGTCCCAGCCACCGTAGGTCAGCGTGACAAATCGCACGCCCGCCTCGACCAGGCGGCGCGCCATGAGCATGCGCTGACCGGCTTCATCTCTGCCGTATTGGTCACGCAGTTTGCCGTCTTCCTTGTTGATGTCGAATGCCTCACGCGCTTTTTCGCTGCTGATCAGCGCATACGCGCGCTGGTAAAAAGTGTCCATCGCCTCGAGCTTGTCGCTTTTTTCAAGCTTGGCGAAGTGGCTGTCCACGGTCTGCAGAATGTTGCGGCGCTTCGAGAATCGCTTCTCGTCGATCCCGCCGGGCAGCGCGAGATCCTGCACCTTGAAACTGCCGCTCGCCGGGTCACTGCCGAGGGAGAACGGGCCGTACGCGCTGCTCAGATAGCCACTTTGGGCGTATTCGTTGGGCACCGAAGGAATGCAGACGTAGGGCGGCAGATTGTTGCGCGGCCCAAATTCATGGCTGACCACCGAACCCATGGACGGAAACTGAAGCGCCGGGCTCGGGCGGTAGCCGGTGAACATATTGTGCGTGCCCCGCTCATGCGCCGCCTCGCCGTGCGTCATGGAATGCACCACCGTTATCTTGTCGGCAATTTGCGCGCACTGTTTCAGATGCTCGGAAAATCGCAGCCCTGGCACTTTTGTCTCGATGCTGCCCAGAGGGCCGCGGTATTCCTGCGGCGCAAACGGCTTCGGATCCCACGTCTCCTGCTGCGCCGACCCGCCCGGTAAAAATATGTGGATAATCGATTTTGCCGGGCCTTCCTTCGATTCAAAGCTCTTTTGAGCGGCGCTCAGCTTGAAGAAATCGCCCAGGGTCAGCCCGAGACCCCCGACCAATCCGACCTGCAAAAAGCTGCGCCGAGAGTGCCGCGTCAGAAAATTCGCGCGTTGTTGCGCCAGCAAAGGATTTAGAAGTTTCATGGGAGCAGCGGCGGATTAGGACGACTTTGGAAAATTTAGCTTCTCTCAAACAATGTCAACGTTGGGCATGGCCGAACCAGCCGCAGACATTTCTAGGGGAAAAGACGACGAACTCCTGCGGCACAAGCGTAAGTCCGAGAGGCTGCTGAGGCCGCACTCGTCACCTTCGATCCCGTGCAGTCACTTTTGCTTGTGAGTCGTCGGCGAATCCGGCACTCTCTGCCCATGATTCGCTTCGCCCTCCTATGTTTCGCCGCCACGTCTGCCATTGCGGTCGAGCTGCCGCTGCGTTTTTCCCTGGTCTTGACTGATGCCCAAGGGCCTGCGTCGGTGGTGACGACCTTGCTGCCCACGGAACTCGAGACGCCACCCGACACCATTCCAGACGTTTTCGAGCTCGTTTCCGAGTCTGAGGCCCGGGCTGTGCCCGCCCAGTTGGGCCCTGGCCAACCGCGAATGCTGCAATTCATGCCCGGTTCCGGCCCGGCAGGGGAAAGGCCGCGAACTTTTGAACTTCGCGGCTGGCGTAAAGCCGGCCCCACACCTCTCATGCGCATCACAGAAGGTGAAAATGCGATCACCCTGCTCGCGGGCGACAAGAAGATCCTGACCTACCTTCATGGCAATGATCCGGCTCCGGAAGGAGCGAATCCGCTCTTTGTGCGCAGCGGTTTTATCTACCCGCTCTGGTCGCCCAGCGGCGATGAATTGACTCAGAAGCGGCCCTCCGACCATTTTCATCACATGGGAGTCTGGCATGCATGGACCAAGGCCGAGTTCAGCGGTCAGGACGTTGATTTCTGGAATCTCGGCAAGGGTCTTGGAACCGTGCGCTTCAAGGAATATCGCTGGAAAACCGGCGGCTCGATCTGGTGCGGGTTCCGTGCCCGGCAGGAGCACGTGGCGTTCAAGACCGCCAGTGGTGAACAGGTCATTCTTGATGAGGACCTCGATGTGCGTGCGTTTGCGGCACCCGAAGGCTTTTATCTGGACTACGACTTTGCTCAGAAAAATATTGCCTCCCATCCACTGCTCTTTCCGGCTTACCGTTATGGAGGTGGCATCGGCTATCGGGGGCCGGCCTCATGGAAGCGGGACAACAGCAACTATCTGACCAGCGAAGGCAAGACCCGCGACGATGGCCATGCCACGCGGGGCCGCTGGTGCGCGATGTCCGGACCTACTCCCCATGGAAGTGCCGGGATCGGGATTTTGTGTCACCCGGATAATCACGATGCTCCGCAACGGATGCGACTGTGGGGCGACGACAAAGAAGGCCGCATTTTTTTCAACTATGTGCCGATCCAGGAAACCGATTGGCAGATCAAACCCGGCGAAACGATCCGCATGCGCTACCGACTGTTCATTTTCGAAGGAGCGCCCAATCGCGACCGCATCGAAAGCGCCTGGCGGGATTATGCCCGGCCGCCGAAAGTGGTGTGGCAGTAGGAAGAAGGGGATTTGAACAGGAGGTAACGGAGAGAACCGTCCTCTGTTTGCTCCTGTTCAAAACAATTCGTCCTACCCCCGCTCGACCTGCCAATATTCGAGTTCCACTGGCGTTGACCGCCCGAAAATGCTCACCGATACCCGCAGCTTCCCACGCTCGGGATCAATTTCCTCGACGATCCCGGTCTGGCTCTCGAACGGCCCGTCCGCGACCTTAACCGTATCCCCGACTTCAAACTCGATTTTGGGTTTCACTGAGTCTTCCCGTTCGCGAATTTGCGCCAGCATTTGCTCAACTTCTCGGGGCCGCATCGGGATCGGCAGGCTGTTCTTGGTCCCGGCGAAATTGATGACTCCAGGGGTGTCTTTGACGAAGTACCAGGTCTTCTCGACCAGCTTCCCGTTGTCATCAAGAAGCCACATATTGGCGATGATATAGCCAGGATAGAACTTCCTTTTGGTTTCCATTTTCTTGCCCTTCTTGACCTCGGAAACGCGTTCGGTCGGCACCAGCACCTCGTAAACAAAATCACCCATCTCCTCGGTGATAACCCGCTTGCTCATGTTTTCGCGCACTTTGGCTTCCTGACCGGAAAGCACGTGAACGACATACCATTGGTCTCGTGGAGTAGGAACAGCCATGACAAACTAAGATGGGGAAGGGGCGATGGAAAAATGCATTGCTGACGCCGCTCGGCGAGCTTGCAGAACAACTACACCAACATGTTAAGAAACCTTGTGAAGTAGAGGAGGATGGTATCCCAAAGGCTAATCCACGCCGCCAGAAAAATGGTGGCGACAAAGACCACAAGAGTCGAATCGATCAATTCACGGTACTTTTTCAGTCCGCGCTCCTTCGGGTCCCACGGCCACGTGGTTTTGCGCAGCTCGTCTGACACTTCACGGATAAACTTGGTAACTTTGGTCATGGAAAAACTGAATCGCGCAGGTCCCACTCCAGGCAAGCCTTGCGGATGGCACGCCCGGAGGGACTCGAACCCCCAACCAACGGTTTTGGAGACCGCTACTCTACCATTGAGCTACGGGCGTCTGCCGAAATTGTGGAGCACGAACAATAACAGATTTCCCGCAAGGTCAAGGCGTTTCCGATCAGCCTCCAGACGGCATCTGAGCGCCGGCAGCCGCTGAAAATAGTGTGCGCCGGCGGCCCAACCATGGGGATGAGTTGCGGATGAAGGCAGCCTTGGTCGCCGCATGATTGTTCTCGTCGTCAGACACCAACCCGCGGCAATAATCGGACGATAGAATCTCGGTTGGCTTGAAAGGCCTGCGCGCAAACGTGCTTTTGCCCGAGCCGGACACGTCGCCGACAACACTTCGCGCACGATTTTCGGATTCCCGCGATGGAACGGAACAATGACACGCTCCTCCGTGCGAAAATAGAGACGCCAACACGACCAAGGAAGCTTTGAATCCTGAGATTCGTCAGGACGACGGATTTGGAGATGACTCAGGTCCTGATGACTTCGACCAGCCCTGCCTCCGTAGCGTGAACGGGCACCCGGATGTCCAGCGTAATGAGCCGGCCCGCATTCCGGCGGGCTACTTCGACGAGCCAGGCGTCGTTAACCTGCTGATGACCCATCGCGTGAGCGTAGATCGCCGGATCATCCGCTGCAGGCGAGGCCCAGAACCGATGTGCTTTGAGGCGAGTCCACCGCTGGAGCAATGTGGCTGCATCGTTCGGAGACACAGCATTAGAGGTATAGGTCGGATTCGACGACAGCCGGATAAAGCCCAACTGGGTGAAAGCGCACGTGGCCCAGCCTCTCTTGGCATGCGCAGTAAACCAGGCGTGAGCCTGTCCGTGGTGCTGATGGTTCGGCCAGGCCAGCGCGAGCAGAACATTCGTGTCGAGGAGCGCCGCCCTCACGTCGCATCCTCCGCGAGCATCTCCTTCGCGCGGCTGCTGGGAATGATATCGGCGTTGACTGGGACGCTGAAGACGGGCAGCCCGCCCTTGCCGGCACCATACGTTGAGGCGCGCAACCCGCGGCGGGCCAGTTGAGAGAGCACTTCGCCCAGCCTCTTGCCTGAGGCCTGCGCCTGGGCCTGCGCCGCCTCAAAAACATCGTCATCCAAAGTCACGGTCGTCCTCATAAGATGATACAGTGATACTGTGATACAGTGATACTAGAGAATCAAGTCATTTGGCAGGTTCGAAACCCTTTTGTGCGCACACGAACCAGCAGATCATCCAATGCCGCCCGCGTTTCTTTGGGCCTTCAACTCCGCATGCTCCGGGGTGGTGTGGACGATGAGCGGTGAGTAGAGCTGTTCGAGCACATAGCCGGTTCCCGGGCTTCGAAAAAAAGGCCAAGCCCTGTAAGGGCGGCAGAAAATACCGGGTATTGAGAGGACGCGCGGGACCTATGGAGAGGAGACCAGGCGCTTGCGACTGCTGCTTTGACAATAGAATCCAACTAATGGAAACTGGCGTTATGGCGCACGCATTGACTGAACCGCAAAAGTGTCTGATTCGGGAACTGATGAAGATTGGACGCTGGAACAATGAGAGCGAGATTATCCGTTACGGCCTTCATCTGGTTGCCAAAGAAGTCGAGTCCGAACAGGAGCGGAGCCTCGATCCGTATCCGGTCGGCGTGCTGGCGCGAGCGTATCGGCGGATGCGGCCTCGCGAGCGCAAGGAGGAGCGGGCGATGGAGCGGGCTTCTGCCGGTCCGCAATGGGGCGAACTGGAATGAAGCCTTGGGAGTTGTGGCAGTGGGAATTTCCGCACGGTTCGCATCCCGCGGTGATCGTTTCGCCCGAAGCACGCTGCGCGAATCCGGATATTCAAACCGTAAACGTTGTGGGCTGCTCGACTCAGCGCGCCCGTCGCCGACCGGAGATTTACGAGATACTTTTGGACGCTGCGGATGGCATCGATTGGGAAACGCTGTGTCGGTGCGACGTGTTGTTCCTGGCAAAGAAGTCGGAATTAAAGCGGCGGCGTGGCACCTTGACTCACGAGCGCCGGCGTCAATTGGGGCAAAAGATCATCCGTCTTTTTGGATTGTGGATTGGGTGAAGCGATTGGACCCGGTTAGAGCTGCGTGACCGAAAGACGCGCGAAAAGCGGCGGCGACAGCATAGCGAGGGGCTGGCTGCTTCGCCAGACGATGTTCTCAGTGCCGTCGCCATTGTTGTGACTCCCGCCATAGGTCATTGTCACCGAGGCATTCTGCCAGGAGATCATTGGCATTATGAAGTCGGGCGGGCAGGGCTGGGACGATTCCCGACGGCTTTTTTTACGGCATCACTCGTGCGCCGACGAGCGAGAGTTCAGAAAGGCGATCCACATCTTCCTGTTGGGCGGCCCAGCAGAGGCTGCGGAAGACAAGGATGCGGAAGAGCGGATCGTCGAACGTCCAGGTGTAGTGGCCGGGGATGCAAGCGACGATGCGGCTCTTGTAGCGTTCGAGCGTCCAGAGTTCGGGGCGAGGCTCGTTGTCTTCAGCGGAGGTCGCGAGGATGTTCAAGCGGGCGGGGTCGCCGCGCATGGCCCAATACGTTTCATCGGTGAAGTGAAGGGTCGGAAAATTTTGTGTGATCGGGTGGTCGCGTTGGTTGAAGACGAGGTCGAATTCGCCGTGCCGGAATTTTGAGCCAAGTGTGAAGGCGAGTCCCATGCGTTCGGCGACCGCGGAGGGTTCCTTCCCGCCGTCGACCGCGTAATGAATGTAAACCGCGCCGCCGCCGCGCTTGTGGTATTCGTCAAGCGATGCTGCATTGGCCAAATTCCATCCCGGGTTGGCGTTGTAAAAGACAGCCACGTCCGCCTGGCCCAGTTGTTCGGTGCTCGGGAATCCCGCCGAGGTGGTTATGGTGACGTTATCGCCCAGGGCGAGCAGCCGCGACCAACGGTCGATCCACAGCGGATAATCGTGTTCGTCCGGTCCATGATCTTTCGGACCCGCGCAGAGCAGTATTCGGAGCACCGGCCGCAACGGTGCTGAAGAAGGGCTGTCAGACGGAAGCAACTGCCGCACTTCGGCCAACCGGCGCGGTGCCGGAATTGGGGGATCAGTTCGCGTGATTGGTGCGGGATCGAGCGGATTGACGAGCAGAAATGTCAGGAGGTCTTCGAGTTGGGCGGCGTCGAGCCGTTCGCCGAGTCCGGCGGGCATGAGCGAAATCTTGAGCGGTTCGGTGCCGGCTACCTTGGCGCGGGCGACTTCGGTCTGCGCTCCAGCAGGCAATCCAAGGATGAGCTTGTCCTCATTAAAAGAGCGGATGATTCCGGACAACATAGTGCCATCGGTGAGCTTGACCAGACTGCCCGCCTGGTCGGGGTTGATCGTCGCCGAAGGCTGAACGATGTCATGGAGAACCGAGTCGCGATCGCGGTGGATCAAATTCGACAAGTCCGCGCTGAACGGCATGCCTTCGCCGCGAATCACGTGGCAGGTGAAGCAGGTGGCTTCACCGAAATAGAGACGCCGACCGCGCAGCCAGTTGCCCTTCACATCAGTGCGGGTTTTGGCCAGCAACTCTGGCGTTTCCGCTTTCGCCGCCGCCCACGGTACATACAGGCGAGCTGGCGACAGCCGGTGTCGCATTGCTTCCCGGGTGAGGAATAAACCGTTCGCGTTGAGCGCAGGATTTTTGACGGCGACTGGTTTCAGTGGTCGAATCCGGTCGGGTTCCTCGCTGCTGATAGGCACGTCGGCCTCTGAATTATAATCGCTGCGAACGGCAAACCGCGCCGAGGCAACGACGTCTGCACCTGGATCCCAATCCAGTTTCGAGCCGGGTTGGATGGCCGGAACGAACGGATTCGATGAATCGACCGATCCGCGCACCGAAAGAGTGCAGTCGCGCGAGTTGGCAGACTTGAGGAAAGCTTCGTGTTCACTCGAACCGCGGGTGAAAACCGCTGATGCGGCCAGCGATGGATGCGGCAAAACGCTGCGACTCTCTTTGCGGTCGACCTGAGTTACAGTGGCAGCGAGACCGTTTAGAGTGACCAGGACGTCGATCTGCGGGTGCTGTGGCATGCCTCCAGGCAGTTTCCATCTGGCCGGGCGCGGCAAACTGACGGCGTAATTCACGGCTTCCGTCTGGCGGGGTACGCGCAGCACAAGTGTGCGTCGATCTTCACTCAAGCTCAGTCCCAGGCATTCCACCCAACGGCGCGGGGTCGCCATCTGATCGCGCACCACTTGATAGCCGGGACGGACGACTTCAAAGCGATCTCCTGCGCTAACGTAACGTCCGGCTTCGATTTTGACCTCTTTATGCAAGGCTGGCGGTGCTTGCCCCTCGATTTTCCTGGTCGCCCAATCTTCCGGGTCGAGCGGCCGGTCGAACGCGATGCGGAATTCATCGGGCGCTGCGGCCCATGCCTGGACCGGCTGCGGCAAAGCGCGACCGGCATAACGGATTTTGAACACCCTGCCCTCGCCGGCGGGACCAGTGCCCCAGTCCGGTGGACCGCTGTGGCAAGCCACCACGAGATCGCCCTGGGGGCTCACACACGCGTCGACCGCCAGCATGCCGAGGCACGCGATGAGATGATTCTGGGCCACATAGCCGAGTGGCGTTTTCACGAGCTTCGTGCGCCAGATCTTTCCGCGCGCCTCGCCGCAGACTAGAGCATCGCCGTGCCAATGCGCCGGCCCGAACGGCGGGCCTCCGTTCACGCTCTCGTTGAACACAAGACCGACGGTGCTCTGGTGCTGGGGCGAGTATTCGATGACGGGCGGCTCGTCGCGCACGTCGGGAAGATGCTTCGGGTGGTGGGGCGGGAATCCGTAGTGCCTGCCTCGTTCGATGTGCAGCAACTCGTCGAGTGGGTTTCCGTTAGGCAGCCACGTCGCACCTTCCTGGTCGGTGGCAAAAAGGTCGCCCTGACGGTTGAAGGCCAGCGCACAGGTGAAACGAACCCCCGTGCAGACGGTTTCGCGCTTGCTGAAATCAGGACTCAGGCGCTGAATCGTACCCATCTCGTCATTGATGTTGTAGCCCGCCCGCCCCGTCGCTTTGTCGATGAGATACGGATCAGCAAAGTTCGGCGTTCCCAATCCAAAATAGATCGAGCCGTCTTTTGGATCGATGGCTACTCCCAGCGTGTCCACGCCGTGAAAAAGTTCCCTCCAGCCACTGCCCGCGATTTTTTCTTCGTCAGCGCGGCCATCGCGATCCTTGTCCAGAATGAGTGAAAGCTTCCCCTTGCTCGCGACGAAGATGCCATCTCCGCGCGGGTCGTCTTTCGCGGTCAGCGCGATGCCGATGGGTCCGCGCATCGTGCGCTGGTCCCAGAAAAGATCATCCTTGTCTTCGAATCCGTCGCCGTCGGTGTCAGTGAGGAGATGAATGCGTCCATCGTAGCCCAGGCCGATCAGCAGTCCGTCGTGGCGGTAGCGGACATTGTTCAAGTTCCCAACTTTGACCGGCAACTCGTGCACCGTGAATCCCGGCACCAGCATCTGAACCGCCGGCGGATTTTTCACTGCCTCCACCGCATGGCCTTTGGCTCCACCAAGCAAGGCATTGAGCGAAACCGTTTTCGCGAGCAGTGTCTTCTCGACGGACTGCCGTTCGTCCTCGCTCAGCGCCCGACCGTAGACGAGCACTTCCGCAATGGCTCCCTCGAAGAACCCCTGACCATACGGCGGCTGCGCCGGATCATGCGAATAGCTGCGCGCGCCGATCATCATCTGATCGAGGCCGATCATCGATTCCAGGCGGTCGCGATCACCGCCCTTGAAGCCATCGAGATAAACTTCGTTGCCTGCTTTGCCGATTTTCGAACGCGCCGTGAAAACGTGGAAGCCGCCAAATGGCCGCTCGGCCGCGTTGAAAATTCCTGGCACGAGCAAATCACGAAAGCCGACGGCGCCGGACGATTCGAGGTTGAGGACGCTTAATTCGTTTGTGGGCGCCGGTCCGAAATCGAGGTTGAGTCCGCTGGTGTAATCATTCTTGCCGGTCTCCGCAGTCGAGAAAAGCGCGACGAAACCCCCGATGTTTGCTTTTGGTGCCGCGAGGACGAAGACGCTTACCGCCGCCGCCAGCCCGCGCGCGCCATTGATCGCAAGAAAATCATCCTTGCCGTCGAATTTCAAATATGCCGCCGCGCCATCCGACACAAAGACCGGGCGCCGGTCCGCCACCGGCTGCACCGCCTGGCGGCCGGTGCCGCTCGAATCCAAAAAAATGTCCGCCGCCTGTTGATTGTGGAGTGGCGGCAGCGAGCCAGCCTGCCGCGCCCCGCCTTGCGCCGACGCATCAAGCCACAACACCAGCCCCTCACGCACCGCCGCCGGGGTGGCATCGACGGCCCGTCGATGAGTCCCAGCGGCGTCTCGCCGCTCACTATCAGCGGGTTCAGCCCCTTGGACCACAACAGCGGCCAGCATAAGGACGAAGAGAATGAACGAACGCTTCACGAAACAGGTTGCCGTGCGCGAGCGATTTAGGCCTCTTGGTTTCAACGCGCGAAAATAAGGGGCTGCTATAGGTTCAATGCCAGCCATTTTAACGTGCCGGTGGCTGAATTTGGCGCTTAGTCCTCCGTCGGCGCGTAACGCGCAGTGAGGACGTTTGCATCGCCTTCGGTGACGATGAAGAGCATTCCGGCCGGCGCGCGGCCGATTTCCTGGTGGTGCCCTGAGGGCCAGCGAATGGTGACGCTGTCGGCAGCGGTCGCATCGCCGAGGCCGACGAGGATCGTTTTACTATTCTGCGCAGCATTGCCTTCGCCGGCGTGAAGTTCGCGGAGGATAGTACGACTCCCGACGCGCGCGGTAAGTCTGGCGCCGATGGCGTCACGATTACTGCCTGGGCCGCCGATGAGGCGAAAGGCAACGACGCCGCGCGGCAGGCGCAGTTCGTTTTTCCAGAGGAGCAGCGTTGGCTTATTGGTGCTGGCGACAGCAATGTCAGTCCGGCCGTCGCGATTGTAATCGAACAAGGCTGCGGCGCGGCCGTCGCTCTTGTGATCCGCGCCCGAGAGCAGGCTCAGGTCGGTGAATTGCCTGCCACCGTGGCTGAGAAAGAATCGATCCCGCTCATGACCGCTGAGAGATTTGCGGCCCCAGTCGTCCTGGGCCAGGCGTTTCGCTGCGGCCCGGTTTGCGTTTTCGAAAGTCTCGTTCGATTTGACTTCACGTCCTTTTTTTGGGTCGAGGCGCACGACCGCGCGCCAAAGAACACTTCACAAATCCTCGTCCTCCGCAATCTCGTCCGGGGCGGTGTAAAAACCGCTCGCAACGAAGAGATCGGGCCAGGTATCGTTATCAAAATCACTGAACTGTCCGCCATAGGCCCAGCCGACTTTGGCGACGAACAAGGCCGGAGCCTCAGTCCCGGCGACCTGTTCGAATCCGGTGCCGACGTTGCGGAACAGCAAGCTGCCATCGGCGGAGTAAGGCGTGCGTGGATCCAAACCTGGAATCTGGGCTGTGATGCGCCGACCCGCCTTGCTGAACATATTCGACACGTAAAGGTCGAGGCGCGCGTCGCCATCGTAATCGGCCCACGAGGCACCCATTCCGAACCCTTGCATCGCCGTCCCCGCGGCTTGAGCCGTCATATCGAGAAATCCCTTTGGACCATCATTTCGGTACAGCGTGCTTGGTCCAAAATCGTTGCTGACATAAAGGTCGGGATCACCGTCATCGTCGTAATCCGACCAGGCCGGCTGGTTCGTATTGTGCCAGTCGGCCACTTGAGCGTGATGAGGAGAGACCACAAAGCGTCCGCCGCCCGAGTTGCGCAGCAACAAATTCGGCGGGCCGAGAAGATTTAAATAACGATGCGACTCCGCTGAGCGTTTTTCCATTTCCGGGATGATGTCCGGCGACAGCAGATCGGGCCCCCATTCCCTCACTGGCCGTTCGGCAGCGGTCGGGCCGTAGGTTCCCAGATAAATGTCCAGCCATCCGTCACCGTCATAGTCTGCCGCCGCTAAAGATGACACCAGGCGCGGCAGCGGCACGGCAACCATGTCCCTTGATCGATCCACGAAGCGACCGCCTTCGTTGACGAGATACAGCGAAGGTTCAAGGCTGCGTCCAACAAAGACATCCTGATCACCGTCGTTGTCGAAGTCGGCAAACAGCGAAGCGTTGCAGAAATCCTTGATGTCTAGGCCAACGCTGCCGGCCACGTCGGTGAAGGTACCGTTGCAATTATTGCGCAGGAGCATGTTTCTTCCCCAACGCTGAGTGAGATAGAGATCGTCCCAGCCGTCGCCATCGACGTCGGCGACGCTGATGCTGGGATGCTGGAAGGTCGAGTCGAGATCGATATATTTGCCCGCGAGTTTGTTTTCAGTGGTGATGTTGAAACTGTCCTTCGTGAAGTAATCGATTAGATTGCGCTCGTGCTGGCTGTGACGGGCGCGCATCAGGTCTTCGGGGCGCGGCAAGGCCTCATCGAGGGCTTCGGAAAAGAAGCGCTTCGGCGCGTCAAATACGGTGAATTGAGTAGTTTTCCATTCGGCGATTTCCCAGGCCGCGCTGTCGCCGGCCTTTTGCTGCCAGGTGAGATTCATTTCAGCTTTGATCTGCCGCCAGCCGCCCTTTTGGCGCGCCAGGGCCTCGAGTCCAGTGGTGCAGAGGAAGCGGTTGCGTTCCCCGGACAAAAATGCGCCCTTGATCGGAAAGAATTTCGATTCCGTGATGCCATCCACTGTCGAAAAGATTTCCCGCCAAAGCGACAGCTCGGAACGCGGAATTGGACGTTGCTCGGGAGAAGGCATCCAGGTCAACCGCGAGACGCCCGGGATGGAAAATGTCATCGTTTCGTCTGGTATCGGACCCGCGAGCGAATTGGCAGCCACGCTTTCACCGAAGAGCACAGCCGTTTCTTCGTTGGGCAGTTTCAACGCGCTGGCACCCTGGCCGAGTTTGCGGGTGGCGGGAGTAAGCATCAGGATGAGTTCTTCCGAAGCGGTCAGTTTTGCCAGAGCCGCGTCTTCACTTTTGGCCGATTGGTTGGTTTTGCGCGAGCAGGCGGCGACCGCCAGCAAGCTCAGGAGAATTCCCGCCACGGCGAGGCTCGACAGCCCCGCCGCCCGATCACCCGCGAACTCGCCTTGGCCATTCATTGCCTGGCGGCCGAGGGCCGGCTGAGTACGATGCGGGGCGCCGCATCGTTGATGGCGAACACAAGATCCTGCGAGCGGTCGCCATTGACATCAAGCAGCGCCAGACCGCGCACATCGGCGCGGACATGCAACCCGCTGGCCGCCGGCCAGACCGCCTCGAAGTGGCCGCGGCCATCGCCCTTCAGGAACTGGCACAGACCTGCATTGAGCCGGCCGGTTTCGCGTTGCGCGAGATAGAAACCCTGGGGGATCACGGCATCGAGGTGGCCGTCGCCATCGAAGTCATGGAGGACGACTCCCGAAGCGGGTGCCAATTGCGCCAGCAGAGGCAGAGCAGCGGCCGTGAAGCCCGCCTTTCCATCGTTCAAAAAGAGCATGGTCGCGAGCGTGTTCGCTTGCAGTTGTATCGAAGTGTTCAGTTTTTCCGGCGTGTAGATTTCGGGCAGTGAGGCGCGCGCAAAGGCAGCGTAGGAAGTAAATTTCTCCTTCAGAAATGGCATCGCATGACTCGAACAACTGCGACCTCGCACAGGCACGAGTGCCTCGCCTTCATGATGCGCTTCGACGATGTCAATGCGCCCGGCGCCCGCGAAGTCGGACGCGAACAGACGCTGTGGATGGTCCGCGCTGACGTGCGGGTATTTCGTGTTGAGTCCGAAATTCGTGGCGATGAAATCGATGTCGCCATCCTTGTCCACATCGCCGGTGGCGAGGCCATGCCACCAGCCACTCAGGCAGGCGAGCCCGCTCTCGTTCGTAGCATCGGCAAGGCGTCCCCCGTGGTTCAAAAAGAGGCACACCGGCCCCCATTCCTGAGCCACCAGCAAGTCCTGCCATCCATCGCCATTCAGATCGGCCGACGACGCTGCCGTCGTCATTCCCAGGGGTCGTTCAATGGCTTGCAGCGAGAATTTGCCGCCATCGTTGCGAAGCAACGTGCTCTTTGGAGCCAGTGGATACTTTTGCGGCGTGATTCGACCGCCGATAAAAACATCGGCATCGCCATCCTTGTCGAAGTCGGCGGCGGCGATTGGACCGCTGCTCTCGTGCCAGGCAGGCAGGGCGTCAGGGGCACGGGATAATTTTCCCGCGCCGTCATTCAAGTACAGACGTGGCTGGTAGCCCGGGTCGCCGGCCGGCAGATGATTTCCACCCGAAGCGACGAGAAGATCAGGATCGTCGTCCCCATCGGCATCGAACCACGTCGCGCCGGTATCTTCGAAAGCGCGGTCGATTTCGAGTTCACGATTCAAAGCTGGTTTGAAATGACCGGTGCTGTCGTAGCGCAAGACGGCACCCGGCTGGCCCTTGGCGCCGCCAAAAAAAAGATCAGGCATTTGGTCGGCATCAACATCAGCGACGGCAACAGGTGGGCCTAAGCGCGAGATTTGGTTCGGGAGCAATTCCTGCTTCGCGAAATCGTCGAAGACGTCTTCGGCGTGCCGGAAAGGGACCGTCACTGCCGCTCCTCCATCTTCGAATAATGCAGCGACGGAAGACGCCGAAGGGATGGGCGTCCCAGCATTGGCGGAACGGCGGATAAGGTAATGGCGGTCGGCGGCAAGATTTGTAAGACGCGACTGGTTGCCGTCAGGCCAGGTGACCGTCAAAACGTCAATGGTTTCGGCCGTGCCAAGACCCAAGTGAGCAGTCGGTTCCTGTCCGGATGCGTAGCCCCGACTGCTGGTAATAATTCTGGTAATCGTGCCGTCGTTCGCTTCGGCTCTCAGACGCGCGCCGAGCGCAAAACGGTTGAGTGAATCGGGTGCTTCGAGACTGATGAGGACGCTGTGTGTCTCCGGGCCGGAATCATTGCGCAGCAGCACCATCGGTTCGTTCTGCGTGTTGACGGCGATATCGAGGTCGCCGTCGCGATCGAAATCGCACATGACAGCGCCATGACTGACGGAAGGGAAGTCGAGTCCCCACGCAGCATGTACTTTTTCAAACTCGAGATCGCCTTTGTTGCGGAACACCCAATTGGTTTCGGCCATGCGCGGAAGGGCGAGAATCTCTCGCTGAGCCTCTTCCTTCGAGCGACCTTTGGATGCAAGCTGCTTCGCGCGTTCTGCGTAATCAGAGTCCTGCAGGTTGCGTTCAAGACCGGTGGTGAAATAAAGATCGTCCCAAGCGTCGTTATCGAGGTCGCCGAAGAGGGCGCTCCAAGTCCAGTCAGTGTTCGCCAGTTGCGAAAAGAATGCCGTTTCGAGGAACGGGAGAAGCTGGCCATCGCGACCGATTCCTGAGTTCACGAAGAGGCAATTTCGCATGATCTGGCGCGGCTCGAGATTGTCGAGGAACCAGGCCGATCCGGTCATGGCGCCCATCGTTGTCTTGGCCTTGTAATGGGTGGATCCGGCCATATCGGTGCTGAGATAATCGAGCCAGCCGTCGCGATTGACGTCGGCGAAGTCGCTGCCCATCGAGAACCACGACAGATAAGGCGCCAACTCAGGCAAGGCATCAATGAAGCTGCCGTTGCGCTGGTTCAGGTAGAGATGATCGGGAGCGGCGAAGTCATTCGAAACATAAAGGTCCGGCCAGCCGTCGTTGTTCGCGTCCCACCAGACGGCGGCGAGGCCCATGGCTTTTTTGGTCGAGAGACCTGCCTGCGCGGTGACGTCGGTCAGCTTCGGCACGCCGCCCGGCTGCACGCCGTCATTGCGCAATAGGAAAGCCTCGACTCCCCGTTCGACCAGAATTTGGCCTTCGGGGTCAAGATATTCATAGATGGCGTCGAAGGGGGGCGCGACGGTGACGCGTCCCGTGCGTGTGTCCTTGAGCGCTTCGATCCGGTAGTTGACGACGTCTTTGGCTGCGTAGAGCCGGTGGGAGGTGATGAAGAAATCGAGATCGCCGTCCTGGTCGTAGTCCGCGAATGCGGCCATTGTTGGCGCGGCAACATCGTCCGGCCAAAGGCGCAGTTGGGACATGGTGAACGTGGCATCGCGGCGGCTGATCCACACTTCGCATGGTGCGCCCTTGTTGCAGATGAAGATGTCCAGCCATCCGTCGCCATTGATATCGACGAAGGCGGTGCCGCAGCCGGATGCGCCGGTATCGCGCAAGCCCGCCGTTTCGGTTGCGTCTTCAAACTTGCACGGCGCCACCTGGCGGAAAAGTTTGTTAGGGCCGTCCTGGCAAACGAAAAAGAGATCGGGCAGGCCGTCGTTGTCGTAGTCGCCCGCGGTCAGGCCCGCTCCGTTAATGAGATAATTTCGGATATTTTCCGGCTTCAGAGTGTTGGTAAATGCAATCCCGGTCTCGGTCGTTTCCAGCCGTGTGAAGCGCATGGCGCCGGCTCCGCGTCGAGCGAGCGGCCGCGAAGAGACGCCGGTGCCGGAGGATTCCCACGGCGGCAGCGCAGGATTTGCTGACGCAACCCGCTGTTCGACCCGCAGGCTGGGCCGGCACCCAGACCCGCCGAGAGCCGTCAGGGCTGCAAAAAGAAGCGCGGTCCCGCTGCGGAACCGCGCTGCACAAACCAAAGGAACCGGCATGAAGCCGTGGGTCATCTACGCCGACGGAACAAGCCCGCGAAGGCGAGAGCTGCCAGACCGAAACTCACCGAGGTTGGTTCCGGAATGACCTGGCTTTCGAGCTGCAGGTAATCATACTGGATCCACCCGCCGTTGGCTACGGGGTCATCGCCAACGAATCCGCCCGTTCGCGTCACCTCGATAATATTTTCCCCCGTGGTCGCATTCACCGCCCCAGCGGTGGTGTCCAGGACCCATGTGAAAGGATTGGCAACAGCCACGGCTGATTTCCGCAGTCGTGTAAATTGCTAATGGCCAGTGGCGAGTGAGAAAATGCTGGACTTTTGGGTGTTGGATGCGAGGCATTGAGGCATGAGCAAGCCTCGATATGGACTGCCCTTGGCCTCTGATTTAGCGAAGCGGCATTTTGTAGACTTCGTGAGGCTGCAAATCATACAGTAACTTCATCAATCCCGTGGCGCGGCCGCTGCGCATCGATTTTCCTGGGGCGTGGCATCATGTCAGTTCGCGAGGCAACGAGCGACGGGAGGTGTTTCGCACCGATGGCGACCGGCGGCAGTGGCTGACCCTGCTTGCGCAGGTGCCGGAGCGATTTGGCGCGGCCATTCACGGTTATCCGGAGCGATGTTGCGCAAGGCAACCCGCGAGCACGGTCGCGCCCGACACCTCCTGCGCTGCGATTTTGGTGAGGTGATCAAGGTGTGCGGACGGCGGCGTGAATACCGGATGATTTGGACGGTATAGAAACCTGAGAAAAAGCGGGCACGGAAGCTGCAATCGCCGCCGCCGGCAGAACACCGTTCCAGAGTAGAATCAGATGAAGAATAGATTTTGCTGGAAGGACAACGAAGAAAACAGTGTTCTACATCGGAGTTTCACATCGTCCAATTCATCGGATTCTCAGATCGGCGCTGGCACAATCTCCACTTTCACCACCTCACAAACCATTTACCGGGAACGGTCATGCCGTCGCCGAAAACTTGATCATGGGCAATACCTGCCTCTACGGCGCCCCCGGCCATTAAAGGCCGGGTTGGCTTCCCGGCCCTGGCAGCCTAATTGTTGCGGGCTACTGTGCACCACTTCTTTTCACGATTTTTTCGAAATGGTTCTTGTAGTCTATGGCGTTCAACGAAACTCCCTGGGAATTGAAAGGTCTCCC
This sequence comes from Verrucomicrobiales bacterium, assembly GCA_050998515.1. GTDB lineage: Bacteria > Verrucomicrobiota > Verrucomicrobiia > Verrucomicrobiales > V1-33 > JBPCQC01. Next base: position 3,212 of record JBPCQC010000078.1, on the reverse strand, counting down.
GCTGTCTGTAGCAAAATAATCAAATTCCACTCTGTAAGGGTGATGGACCTTGGCGTGCGGGTCGGTTTCTTCGGTGATGAACACGTGCCGTCTAAATGCCCCGAAGAGACCAAAGTAAGGAGAGCCTGCGGCTATCGATACCAAAGCTTTCGCGTCTTCCGGTGGAATCTGTTCTGTCAGTTGCCCGTAGAATCGGTGCACCAAGTTCCTGGCCTGAGGATTGGGAAGAATCTCTATGACCTGTCCCCCGTTGGCTTCAGATTTGACGGTTCCATTCTCATGATCAGACTTGATCAATTCCTGGAAAGCCTCAGATAAACATTTGGACGCCCACTCGCGCTGCTCTTCTGAGAATCCAAAATGCGCGGCAGCCGTCTTTGTCATCGAGATATCTGGGGCCAGCACGCGGCCACTGAGGGATGTGATCAAACTTACGGGCACTGCGACACGGGCGCCCTGACTCGCCGCTGAAGGCATAACCGGAAGGACTTCGTGGAGTGCAGGAACTTTTCCGGGATTCTCCATCTGCTGGAGGCTGGAGGGTCGCTGGCCACGCACGATCTCTGGCAAACTGGTGGCCAACGCTACGCGATCTTCGGCGGCGTTGAGTTTGGTGCTGCGCGACAGGAGAGGCGCGGACTTGATTAGCCAGCCGAAAAATAAAGCGGCAGAGTGCGAGACCCCCAGCAATGCCAGTGTCAGAAATTTATTGCTCGCCGCAGTTTTTGCCACAGGGGTGCCTGGAATACTTAGGAATCAACCCAGATCAATTTGGCACCTCGACGACTTCCGAATACTGCGCGGTGCGTGCGTGCGTGCAAGTGGCCGTTCCGGACTCGAGAAATGGCGTATTGTTAAACTGCGGAGTGCCCCAACTAGTGTTCAAGCTTCCCGAAACCTGTGACAAAGCTTGAAGTGGATCTGTAGTCTCTTCGTAGCTGTCATATTGCAGTTGCGCTGTGGGCCAGTTTGTATTCAAATCGTTCTGGGCGTTATTAAACGCGGTTTCTCCCGCTGCTTCGCGCCCCTGCCAGTTCTGATAAGCCGCCGACCCAGTGCCAGCGGGTTCCCGAGGTTCAGTCGTATGTGGAACGTTCGTTCAGTAAGTTCGTTGGCTGGAGGGATGTTTTTACATTAGTCTCGGTATCCACCCACTCAGATGGTGATACCCTTATGGTTGGCGCTATAGAAAGCAAGGATTCTATCGTTAGCAACGACGATGGGAGTATCTCCTATCCCGTTTCATCGTTGCGAGGCGCGTCAAATCCCCGAGTACATGCGCGTTATGGCCATATTTACGCCGTTATTGACGAGACGGATGCCCCATCCGCTGCGGGCCAGCAATAGGAGCTCAAGCCCGGAGGCACAAAAGGTTAGATGCGAGGAAGGCTGAGGAACGACACAGGCGGTCCAATGGGACGTCGGGTTCGTGTTTGCGTTTCGCCGTTTATCGGGCCTTGGAAAGGGTTTTCGGCGCTGGTTTGTGGCGGCACATAAGGAGCTGACGGATACGTTTACGAGCCCCCCGGGATCGATTTCTAGGAGATTTATCTCGACTGCGTGGCGCGTTATGGATAAAACGCATGCGAGATGAAAAATATACCTACTTCAGGGCAAGAGAAGAGCGGTTGTCCACAGCCAGGCATCGCCGCCTCTTGTCCACCTTCTTCCGATCCTGCATTGTGGAACGATCCCGTCACCCCGGCGGCGATTCTTGCGCAGAACCGGCGCGGCGACGGCAGGCATCGTATTGGGCGGAGCCGGAACGCTGGCAGTCTTGGCCAGTTTCAGTACGGCACCGTCGTTTTACCTAACCCACGGCACAGGTGCAATTAGTTCCACAGATGGCACCAAAATTACCGTCACTGCCACGTACGTGGGATCTGGAACCGGCACCATCACTATGGAATACAGGTTGATAGGGGGCGGCAACAATAGCTGGACCGAAAAGGCGGTTCAAGTCACGTGCCCGTCCGGTAGCACTCAAGCGAGTGCAACTTCGGATAGCGTTGGGGCTGAAATTGCCGAGGTTCGCACTAAGAGCTACTCTCCCACGCGATAGCTGTCCAGCATTGGGCGGCAAGACATGGAGCCAAGCTGAAATAGTCGTGAGAGTGACTCGCCAGGTTGTCGCTGCATCACTGGTCAGCGTGCTCGTGGGGTTTTTGTTGGGAAGAATCTCATCGCCGCATTCTGACCTGCCGATCTATGCTAAAAGCGCAAATACCCTGCCTCATGCGTCCAGTGATGTGGCTCCAAAAAACGCGCAGGCCGAAGTTCCCCCGGCAAAAGAGACTTTAATACCCGCCGCCAACGGATCGGGGGCCATGGAAAAAGGCGGCGCTTTGCAGGTAACCCCCGAATTGCTTACACTGCAGGGAGCAACCTTGATCAAAAACGACGACTTTGACTTGAGCCAGCGCGTTCAAGAAATATTTGGCCTGAGCGATTCCCAGTTCCAGGGAGTTGGAAATTCCTTCAAATCGATGCTGACCGAGATGAGGAAGGACGATTTGCAGGTCATGGAACAGATTTCAAATTCGGATGGAGTGGCCGTTCTAATCCCCGGAGATCCAACAAAGAGCGAGGCCCGGGCAAGCGATCTCAAGGCTAAATGGTCCGCTGTGATGGGACACAACAATGCGCAGGTGTTGTACCACAAGATTATTGCCGAGCTAAATGTGAAAACGGGAAATTTGGGAGCGTTGGACCGGGTATTTGCGTTCCGCCCATCATCATCAGGCAGCAATTCTTATCTCGGATATTTGGCGTCCGGCGAGGACCTCACCGCGGATGACGTGCAAGGTATTCAACGGGGAGTGCCCCAGCACTCCGGTATAAACTTTTCAAGTTATAATTTCACTGAAATCCCCGCGTTTGTCGCGCATCTGATCGAGAAACCGAAATAAATCCGAGGCACGCTCGGCAAATGCTTCTCGGCATCCCCCGGCTGCAGGCACGGCTTGGAATTTCCCTAACGCGTGGTTTTGGGTCAAGCTAAAATTCTTGACAGAGGACGAATGGTGCGGCAGTTGGAGGGATGCCGCGGCAATTGCGCATTGAAATGGCTGGCGGGATGTATCACGTGATGGCGGGCGGGGATCGGCGGGAGCCGATTTTTCATGGAGATGAGGATCGTGAGTTGTTTCTGCGAACCTTGGGGGAAGCGTGCGGACGTTGTGGTTGGCGCGTTCATGCCTGGGTTCTTATGT
>JBPCQC010000071.1:0-40993 GCA_050998515.1 Verrucomicrobiales bacterium | reverse complement strand
GTGTGCCCGGCATGGGCCTCAACTAGTCAGATGAAAGGAGCTGATCGGAACTGATGGAAGTAACCGTAGCCAAACGACCAGGCAGCGGCCGCGAGGCCGTGGCTGAAAGCAGTCGCAGGCAAACTCTCGACCGCAGGGACTTGATGTGGCAAAGAGGCAGGGCGTGGGCGACGAGCGTGCGAGCAAACGCGAAGTCCAAAGACCATCAAGACACGCCAGGTAGAGCCACTCGGCGCGAGAGGAAAGTTGAGGACCTTACCCGGGGAGGGCTTCCCGCTGAGAGGTGGGGAGCAGTCAGCAGAGGCTATAGTAGCAATGATCCCGCTGAACCCTCAAGGCGGGGGAGTCAAGGGCCGAAGGAACCACCAGCAGCGCTCTACGGAGCATTGTGCCATGGGGCAAAACACGCCCATACGTCAGCAGTCTGTAGTGGGACCCACGAAAGGCTGTGCGAACCCAACCAGCCCCTGCGGTGCAGCCGCGTCAAACTGGTTGGGGAGCGGAACTCCCGCTGGCACGCATGAACCGCGAACCGGAAGCAATGCTGGAGCAACTGATGGAAAGGGCCGTTCATCCCGACAACTGGGAAGCATCCTTGTCTGCCGTCGAACGCAACAAGGGAGCACCCGGGCCAGACGGAATGAAGGCCCACGAACTAAGAGCGCATCTCGCCATTCATGGTGAGGTGATTAAAAGACGGTTGCTGACGGGCCGCTATCAGCCTGCTGCCTCACGGCGGCGGGACATTGCCAAGCCCGGCGGCGGCACCCGTCCTCTGAGCATCCCCAACGTGCAAGATCGCTTCGTGCAGCAACTGCTGCTGGGCGCAATGCAGCCGGAATTCGACGCCCGTTTCAGCGAAAGCAGTTACGGATTTCGGCCCGGACGCAGCCAGGCGATGGCAGTTAGAGCGGCACAGGCTCTCGCACGCGAGGGATACACGTGGATCGTGGACATGGACATCACCAAGTTCTTCGACCACGTGAACCACGACATCCTGATGCATCGCATCGCTGAAGTCGTGCGCGACAAACGGGTGCTGCGCCTCATCGGCGCTTTCCTGCGCGCGGGAGTGGTGATGCCCGACGGGCTAAAGGTCAGCAGCGAGGAAGGCACGCCGCAAGGCGGACCGCTCTCACCGCTTTTGGCCAACATTTACCTCGACTCGCTGGATAAGGAACTGGAAAAGCGTGGTCTGCGCTTTGCCCGTTATGCCGATGACTGCAACATCTATGTGCGCAGCGAAGCCGCAGCGCGACGGATCATGAGCAGCCTCAGCGGCTGGATTGCCCGTCACCTGCGCTTGGAAGTAAGTGAAAAGAAAAGTGGAGTCGGTCGGCCATGGGAACGCAAGTTTCTTGGCTTCACCTTCACCACCTTGCTGATGCTGACCATCGCCTCCTCAAGCCTTATCCGCTTTGAGGACAAGGTGCGGGAGCTATGGAACGCACGACAACCGCGAACTTCCATCGAGCTGCGCGACCAGTGGCGCAGTTATGTGCAAGGGTGGTGGGGCTATTACCGCCTCACCCAAGAACGTCGTCCAATCTTTCGCAAGGAAGGATGGATTCGACGACACATCCGCAAATGCTTCTGGATCCGCTGGCACAACAGCCGGGGACGCCTGCGCGCCTTGCGCCGGCTTAACATTCCCCCACAGCGTGTTGACCTCGCCCAAAGCAGTCGCGGAGCCTGGCGCCTCGCTCGTCACCCGGTCATGCAGGAAGCCCTCAACAACCGGCTCCTCAAACGCTTGAAATTCGTGATGCCATCAGACTTGGCGGGCTAAAACCCGCTGGTCTCCAACCGCCGGATGCGGAAAACCGCACGTCCGGTGGTGTGGGAGGGCTGCGGGGCGCAATCCCCGCAGCCCGACCCGATCCCGAGCCATACCGGCCAGGATGCCGGTCATACCATGATCGTTGCAGAAACCAATTTCTCATGGATGCACTGACGCGAAGTTGTGGCACAATGCAGCCGCTTCGCGGTGCCATTCGGGCGCAACCCTTTGTTCGCCAGCGCAACCCCTTTTCATTATGACCCCCTGTTTCTTTGTTGGCCGTGGTCTTCACGTCCTTTCCCTTGTCGTTTTTGCATGCGCCAGCGGCCTCGTTCGCGGCGATGTGATCATCAATGAATTCATGGCCGCACCGAGCGATCGACAGCTCGAATGGGATGGGACCAGCGTTCGCTTGGGAAGCGGCCTTCAGTGGCATCACCCGGATTTCAATTCCTCCTCGTGGTCGGCGGGGAATCTGCCTGCTGGCTACGGCTTCGCCGGTCTCAGCACGAACCTGCAAACGGCAATGCAGAACAAAACGCCGTCGCTTTATTTGCGCAAGGAATTCACGGTTTCGCCCAGTGATGCGGCCTCGGCGGCTTCGCTCACGTTGCTGATCGAAGTTAACGATGGTTTTGTGGCATTTATAAACGGGGCGGAAGTCGTGCGCTCGAATGCGGGACCGGTCCGGCATTTCATCTACCGGGACCAGCCCGCATACAATCCGGCCTCAACGCCCGGCATCATCGAGTTCATCATCGGACCAGCGAGCCAGTATCTCAGGGCTGGGCAGAACGTCCTGGCTATTCAGGCGCTGAACGCCGAGCGGCCGGGCTCTGCGGCCAATCAAAGTCTTTACGACCAGCATCTGCCGACGCCAGAATTTAAAATAAACGCGGGACTGCGAATCGCCGCCCCACCGGTGACAGTCACCGCCTCTCAGTTTGATTTCAACGGCGCCACCGGCGCCTCGCGCACTCACACCAACACCAACGGCACGCCGAGCAATACCTCCTCTGGTTCACCCATTCCTAATGGATGGCTGGCCACGGCGGCTGATCCCTCGAGCTCCGGCAACTGGCAATCGCTGAACATCGTGCGGGAGGAAAGTGCCAGCGCCGGATTTGGCGCGACGGGAGGGCTGCTCACGACGATCACGCAAACCGGGCCCAGTCAAATCGCATCAGTTTTTGCGCCGCAGGTCGTGATGAACGGCGCGTGGTCTCCCGGCGCGGTCAATGCGACAAACCTGCAAAACACCACGCTGCGGTTTCGCTACAAGACGGCGGGCAACGCGCAATTTGCCATGACGCTGGCGCCACCGGCCCAGCCCGCAAACTCGATTGATAGTTTCCCGATCATCGGCGCGCCGCCCGATCCGCCTCCAGACTTCAATTGGAGCACGGCCGTCAATGGCATCACTCGATGGACGATCAATGCTACCGGCGGGGGCGCTTCGGCAAACGTGGGCACGTTGCGCCATACTTACTGGCCATTCAGTTCGAATACGTATCGCAACGGGCAGTTTGATCTCAAGGAAGACAACACCGAGCCGTCGCCTGCGGGCGGCCCCAATGGCGTTCTGCGTTTCACCTGGGTGACCGTGCCCACACAGGCGGGCAGCTCGGATTATTGGGGATGGACGCAACCGGGTTTTGCCGCGCCGCCTGAATGGCCGGCGGGTGCCATGACGATGACCCATCTTTCCAAAACGCGGTTCACGTTTCGCTACAAGCTCACGGCCGGTAAGCAAATCGGAATCTTCTTTCAACCCGACCAGGGCGGCGGATACGCGAACCGTTGTGACTTCGGGCTGCTCACCGGCACCGGCAACTGGGAGGTGTTCAACAGGACATTCGATCAAGGCACGAACGTGGCCACGTTTCTCAGCTTCATGAATTCGCATCCGGGCGCCCCGTTGCAATTCGTGAGCGGCCAGGGCGCCCCGATCACGACTTATCAGAACGGGGACACGCTGCTCTACGACGATCTCAATTTGTTTTATGAAACCACCACCCCCGATCCGGAGGGCTGGCGCTTATATGAAGTCAAATTAAGCGATGGGTCGCAAGGAGCCACCGGCACCAGATTCACCGACGCGCTGAACGCCGCTTCGAGTGTCTCATTTCTGCCCGCGTTTTCAAAACTCACCGAGGCCCCGGCGGGTGGACAGTCACTGACCATCGATGGTTACGAAGTCGTCTACACCGGTCCGGGAAGTACGGGCTCCGTGGAACTGATCCAACTCGGCGCCTCCGGCGGGAGTTGGAAATATTTTCCCGGCCTGGCCGAACCCTCGGGAGGAGTATTCGACCCTGCGCTCCTCTCCGGTTACACACCGCCGCCAGGCGAGGAGATCGATTTTGCCGAGCCGGAGGAATTTGTGGATTGGATCGAGCTTCACAATAACGGCGCCGAGGTGGCCGACGTCGGCGGCTGGGGATTGACCGACGACGCCGACGAACCGGGAAAGTGGCGGTTTCCTGCGGGAACAAGCATTCCTGCGGGCGGACACTTGTTGGTGTTATGCGATAACCGCGAGGAAGCGAACCCACCATCGGGCCCCGCTGCTTTTCTCCACGCCAATTTCAGTTTGAATGGCGATGGCGAGTCCGTCGCCCTTTATGATGCCAGCGGGGCGCTTCGCGATGGGCTGTCCACTTACCCGAATCAAATCGCGTTTGCGAGTTACGGTCGCAATCCAGCCAACGGCGTGGACCTCGGCTATCTCGGCACGGCGACACCGGGCGAGCGGAACGCCGGCATGTTTTACGCGGCGCGCGTGGGCGCGCCGGAATTCTTTGCCGCTGACGGCACCACGCCGCTGCTCGGCGGCCGTTACACTGGAAACCAGACTCTCGTGCTAACCAGCCCAACAGAGGGCGCGATCATTCGCTACACCACCGATGGAAGCGCTCCCCTCGAAACCACAGGCATCAATTACAGCGGTCCAATCACGCTGGCCCCGCCAAATGACAAAACCGGAGTGGTCATTCGCGCGCGCGCTTTCAAGCAGGGACTCCTTTCCTCCGGCGTCAAAACGCACACCTATCTCATCAACCAGAACGCGGCGCTTCGTGGGGTACCCGCCGTTGTCTTCACCGGCACGGCTGGACAAAATTTTTACAAGCCTGCAGGAATGCTGGCCATTCAAGGGGGCACCTATCAAACCACGTCGAGCGGCAGCGTGTGGGTTCATAGCGGGCCGAGCAGCTACAACATCGCCCTCGCTCAGGGGCGTCACGCTGAGAGAGAGGTGCATCTCGAATTCCATGCTCCCGCCGGGTATTATCCCCCAACCCAGCAACCGCTGCGCGAAGACATCGGCCTCCGTCTCTCCTCGAGCCCGTATCAACGGCCGCGCATGACCCTGGCGACGACGTCCACTTCGCCCTGGGGCCCCTGGTGGGCCGCCACCGAGCGCCCGTCCTTCAATCTTTTCTGGCGCGGCGACTTCGGCGCGGATGAACTCGATTATCCGCTTTTTCCCGGCTACAGCGTGCGGAAATTTCAAAACCTTCGCCTCCGCGCCGGCAAAAATGACTCGGGAGGCGACAGTCCATTCATCACCGATGAACTCGTCAGACGCTTGTGGATCGACATGGGTCACGTCGGCGCCAAAGGCTTGATTTGCTCGCTCTACGTCAACGGGCAGTGGAAAAATATCGGCAATCTCACCGAGCGCATTCGCGAGCCGATGATGCAGGAACATTACCGCTCCGATGCTCCGTGGGACGTTCGCTACGTTTCCGAGTGGGTGAATGGCAATGGCACCGCATGGAGCGGTCTCATGAACGCCCTCAACCTAAACCTCGCTACCCTGACAAACTACCAGGCGTTGCGCTCGCGCATGGATATCGATAATTTTGCCGATTACTACCTGCTCAACATTTATTCGGCGATGTGGGACTGGCCGGAAAACAACTTTGCGCTTGCGCGCGAACGCTCGAGCGGACCTAACAATATCTTCCGCTATCTGGTTTGGGATGCCGAAGGCGGCTTCAACGTCAAAAGCTATTACGCCAAACCGGCTTCCTTCAACACGCTCGTGTCCGACCTTCAAAACAAAAGCGTCGAGGTTTCCAACATCTGGAAACGTCTGATGTTGAGTCCGGAGTGGAAGTTGAGGTTTTCCGATAGAATCAACCAGCACATGTTCAATCGTAGCATACTCGATGACCGCGATCCGGACGGCGCTGGCGCCATGAAGAGCCATTTTGATTCGCGGAAAGACCAGTTGGTCAGCGAGGCATCGGCAATCGTGGGCTACTACGCAGGCCAGGCATTGCCCACAGGAGCATTCACGGCGTGGACAAATCCAACCACCGGTCGCCGCAGTTATCTTTTGGGGACCGCGGCAAATCAGAATTATTTTCGCAACGCGGGGTTGTGGCCGCTGACTGAGCCTCCGGTTTTCAGCCAGCACGGCGGCGTGGTTCCGAATGGGTTTGCGCTTTCAATGACTTCGACTGTCGCCACCGCTGGACAGACGGCGACGATTTATTATACGCTCGATGGTGCGGATCCGCGGCTGGAAGGGGGAGTGCTTTCGGCATCTGCGCAGACCTACACGGGGCCCATCGAGCTCAACCTGATCACCTTGGTCAAGGCACGCGCGAGAAACAATACCACCAGCGAATGGAGCGCGTTGACGGAGGCGGAGTTTCTCGTCGAAGCGGTTGCGGCGAGCGCCAGCAATCTTGTCGTGGCGGAACTTATGTATCATCCGCCCGATGCGACAGCGGCAGAGGTGGCGGCCGGCTTCACGAATGCGGACGATTTCGAATTCATTCGCCTTAAAAACATCGGGGCGGCGCCGGTTAATCTGGCCGGCGTTCGTTTTTCAGTGGGCGTCACATTTGATTTCACCACCGGCGATGTGGCAGCCATCAATCCCGGAACTTCGGTGCTGGTGGTGCGCAACCGCGCCGCGTTCCAGCAACGATACGGACAACAGCACAATGCTCTTATCGCCGGCGAATTCACCGGCGGTCTCGACAATGGCGGGGAAACGATCACCCTCCTCGCCCAGGACAACTCAACCATCCGCAGTTTCGCTTACGAGGACGTCGCCCCCTGGCCGCTGCCGCCGGACGGTGATGGACCCAGTCTCGTTCTCTCGAACCCTGCATCAAATCCCGATCACGCCGACGGTGGCAATTGGACCTCGAGTGCGATGCCCGGTGGGTTGCCGGGCGGGATCTCCCACACCACCAGCTACGCGATGTGGAAGGAACTGATCTGGGGCCCGGCTCGAGCGGGTGACGCCGCCATTTCCGGACCCGCGGCCGATCCGGATCATGATGGACTCACCAACCTCGGCGAATATGCGCTCGGACTCAGTCCAAGACATTCCGACGCCGGAGCGGCGCTCCCGGTCGTCAGTTTCGAGTCCTTTGGCGGCTCGGATCATCTCACCATCGAATTCCGGCTCCCGTCCGGCCTCACCGATGTCACGGTCACGCCACAGATCGCATCGCAGCTCGGCAATTGGTCGAGCGGATTGCCAACCCTCGAATTGATCTCCGTTTCAGCCACTCTCGCCGACGGCACACAGCTTTGGAAATATCGTGACACCACACCCGCCGCTACGAGACGGTTTGTTCGGCTGCATATCCAACAACCGTGACCTCGGACTGGCACCCGCGCGGCATTTTCCCTACAATTGCCGCGCGCGGTTCAATTGTAATGTTAGGCACCCAGTCCGTCCTCGCGAGGCGAAAAGCCAATGTCGGCAATGTAGCGCCCAGGCTTCAGTGTGGCGCGGTTATCACTGAGCCACGCTTCGAGCGCCTCCGCCTGATCCGAAAGCCGCCAATTGTCGTCACATAACCAAGCAACATGGCAGACCTCGGGATTTCGCTTTTCTTATCCGACTATCCGGCTGATGAGTCATGACCACGCCGCCTTTAGTCGAGTAGGCGCCGTGGTAACCGGCTCAACATTAATGCAGGACTGAAGCGGAAAGTGAAGATGTTGAGTCGCTTTTGCCTGTGTCTGAGCCAGATCCCGCCTTTGGATGGAAAAGCGGCGCGGGAGCGGTTTCCATTCGCATAATTTGGGACAGAGGTGCGTGAGGATGGTCCGACGGATCCGGAATTCCCGTTACCCTCATCCCGTTTTCTTTCTTGAACGCCTTGGCGGCTCGTCGTAAACACAGGATGCGCGTCCGGAACCAGACTCTGCGTCAGGCCGGGCGCGTTCATTTAGAGCCCTCATGAGCATCCAACGCGCCTTGATTTCCGTCTCGGACAAAACCGGGATCGCTGAATTCTCGAAGCAGTTGCACGAGATGAAGGTCGAGATTCTGTCGACCGGCGGCACTTCAAAGGCTTTGCGCGAGGCGGGGGTTCCTGTGGTGGATGTGGGCGATTACACCGGGTTCCCCGAATGCCTCGACGGCCGGGTCAAGACGCTGCATCCGAAAATTCACGGAGGATTCCTTTTTCTGCGCGGCAACAAGGAACACGAGGAGCAATCGAAAAAGATGGGCATCAACCCCATCGATCTTGTGGTGGCGAATCTTTATCCCTTCGAGCGAACGATCGCGGAGCCCGGAATGGACCTGGCCCAGGCCATCGAGAACATTGACATTGGAGGGCCGGCCATGCTGCGGGCGGCGGCCAAAAATCATGCCAGCGTGACTGTGGTGACCGACATCGGTGATTACGATGAAGTGCTCGAGTCGATGCGCGAGAATGGCGGCGACACGACGCTCGAGCTGCGGAAGAAACTCGCGTGCAAGGTTTATCAGCGGACCGCGGCTTACGATGCCGCCATCACCAGATACCTCGGGTCGCGCTACCGATTCGACCCGGGCTTCGTGGCGAGCCTGCCGCTGTACACTGAATTGCGCTATGGCGACAACCCGCACCAAAAGGCTTCGCTCTACGGCAACTTTGGCGACTATTTCACTCAACTTCACGGCAAGGATCTGAGCTACACCAATGTGCTGGACATCGAGGCCGCCACCGAACTGATCCTCGAGTTCAACCGGCCGGCCGTCGCCATCCTGAAGCATACCAACCCCTGCGGAGTAGGATTGGACGCCGAAGACATCCGCGCGGCATGGGACAAAGCCTACGAAACCGACAAACAGGCGCCATTCGGCGGCGTCATCGTCTGCAACAAGCCGGTCACAGAATCGCTGGCCCGGGTCGTGTCGGAAATATTCACCGATATCATTATCGCGCCCGCCTTCGAGGCCAGCGCCCGCGCGATTTTTCAGAAAAAGAAGACACTGCGTTTGCTGCAGTACTCGGAGAACTGCGCGCACTGGTTTGAAACTGCGCCCGTGGTCAAGAGTGCGGCCGGCGGCGTCATGGTCATGGAACGCGACCACCGCGCCCTTGGCCTGGATGGCCTCGAAGAAAAAATCGTGACCAAGCGGCCGCCGAGCAAGGATGAGCTCGATGCCATGCGCTTCGGCTGGCGGGTGGTTAAACACGTTAAATCGAACGCCATTGTCTTTTGCGGCAAGGACCGCACCCTGGGAATCGGGGCGGGGCAAATGAGCCGCGTGGACGCTTCCCGCCTGGCCATCTGGAAAGCCAGCGAAGCGGGGCTCTCGCTCGATGGGTCGGTCGTCGCCAGCGATGCCTTCTTTCCGTTCGCCGACGGCCTGATTGCCGCCGCCGAAGCCGGCGCCACCGCGGTCATCCAACCCGGCGGCTCAAAAAACGACAAGGATGTCATCAAGGCCGCCAACGAACGCCAACTGGCCATGGCATTCACCGGACATCGTCACTTTTGGCACTGAGGAACGCAAAGCGGCCGAATCCGCTCACCCGTGGGTGGGGCGAGACTCAGTCGAGCCGAAGTAAACGTCATTCAGCCGTGGCTCGACTGAGTCTCCCCCCACCCAAGAGCAGCGGACTTTACGCCAAACAAACCGATGACAACCCGACTTGAACTTGGTGTGAACATCGACCACGTGGCGACGCTGCGGCAGGTGCGTTATCGGGGAATGTTGCATTCGCCCAACGCCGAGCCTGACGTTGTGCAGGCCGCGCATCTTGCGGAACAGGGCGGCGCTGATCAGATCACTGTCCATCTCCGGCAGGACAGGCGGCACATTCAGGATCAGGACGTGTGGCGGTTGCGAGATCATATTCGGACCAGACTCAATCTCGAAATGGGCAACACCGCGGAAATCATCGCCATCGCCCTAGATCTCAGGCCCTGGTCAGTTTGCCTGGTTCCCGAACATCGACAGGAAGTCACCACTGAAGGTGGCCTTGATGTCGCCGGTAATCAGCGAGCACTTTTGGAAACTGTTCAACGCTGCCGGGATGCCGGAATCCGGGTGAGTTTGTTCATCGATCCGGAACTCGATCAGATTGAAGCAGCGGCCGCGGTGAAGGCGGAAATGGTCGAGTTGCACACCGGCGCCTTCGCCAACGCGCCTTCGCCGGCGCGGCGAGATGAGATGGTCAAGCTCGCGCAGGCGGCGCGGCTCGCCTTCCGTGCCGGGTTACAGGTCAACGCGGGTCACGGTCTTTCCACCCAAAACCTCGAAGAACTTTTCGGCGTTCCCCACCTGACCGAACTGAATATTGGGCATCATCTTGTTTGCCGGGCGCTCGAGATCGGTCTGCGGGCGGCGGTGAGTGAAATGCGTGCCCTGATGGACCGGTATCCCGTGCTCGTCTGACGCGGTGTCTGGTAAAACGCGGAAACACACCATGCCCCCTCCCGAACCCGCCGACATCCCTCCTGGCGGCTTTATTGCTGGAATCGGCATCGACCTGGTGGAAAACGCACGGATCGAGAGAGCCATCGCGCGTCATGGTGATCGATTTCTGCGCCGGCTGTTTACCGAAGGTGAAATCGCCTACTGTGCCGGGCGTGTCGCCGCTCTCGCCGCCCGTTTCGCCGCCAAAGAGGCCGTCGCCAAGGCTTTTGGGACGGGCATTGGCGAAGCTATGACCTTTCGAGAGATCGAAGTCACTCATTCTCCAACCCGACAACCGCTTATTCGGTTTCACGGCACAGCCAAAAAGACAGCGCAATCGCGTGGCGTGAGCGCGGTCTGGCTCAGCCTGACCCACACCGAGCACTTTGCTGCCGCACAGGTAGTTTTGACGGTCGACCAAGCGCCAGACCGGCCAGAGTCTACTGGCACCTGAATCAGCAGGCGCGGCTCCGCCTCACGGGCCGCGCTGATCGAGGCTCAGAAATTCCCTAGTCTGCGAGCGCCACAATACCGACGGTCAAAGCGGCTATGGCCAGAACACCCACCACAACGACAACTCCATAATCATCGACCCAATGCCCTGCCTGAATCTGCAGCACGTGCTGAGATTGATGTTGAGTATGCGCCAGCTTGACGATTTCGCGCTGATTCAATTGCTCCTTGGGCACAGGACCAGCCACCGCGGTGCCCAACAAGGAACTGATGACAACAAGAGTGGTAAGTTTTTTCATGGTGGCCGTGTTATAAAGCACAGCCGTGCGGCGACAAGACCTTTTTTACAATAGAACTCGCGGGCTCCTTAAGAGTCGTGGTGAAACTCCGGCCCGGCGCGCCGGCCGACGGCGCCAGCGGCCGCTACCAACGCGCATCGACAATTCGCCTCAGGAGAAGCAATGGCATCGATCCCGGATTTCCGCCGACAGGCGCCGCCCACGTGAGCTCGACCAAAGCGCGCTTCGTCTCTCCCCAAGGCAACCGTTGTTCAAGGGCGCGGCCGGCTTCACTTTCGCGCTCGACATAAGCCCGCGAGCAGAGGCCTTGACCGAGCGGCGATTGGATGTTCACGCAGACAAATTTCGCCGCTTCTGGCGCTCCCCCCTCGAAGCTGTGAGCATTCGACACAGCCACAAACAGCGTATGAGTACCCTCGACCTTGCCGGCCAGGAAGCGTTCAAGCCAATGTTCGTGCTGTTGAACGAAGAGCGCAGCGCTCGTCTTCGGACCTGCCAAAGTGTGATCGAAAGTCACCAGCATGCCATCGGGACATTCGGGAGTCTCCACTTTGAACGCGGTCTCGAATCGCCCGGTGCTTGCCGACTCAGTAGAGAGGTGCACGATGCGATTGAAGGCGATCGGACGATCCAACCGATCCGCGGGTGCCTCTTTTTCACACCATATGCTTCGGTGCTCCGCCGTCCTCGCACCTAAGAAGCCCTCGAGAGCGGCGCGCGCCTGACGGTAACGCGTCGCGGCCGGCTCTGGCCCGAGCTTGGTCGGCGGAGGCGGCGCCTGCCACAGGATGGCTGTGCCGCCGCCGCTCGCTCGAGAGTCATTCATCGGTTCCATTGCGGTCGAGGAGTCAGGCCTCCCTTGGAAAATCTGCGAACGAGACGCGATCGAGAGACCGGCCGCACCGAGCGAGTTCCGCCAGGCGGCGACGGTGATCCAGCCGGCCACAGTGACAACACTGGTCAGGAGACACGTGGCTGGCAGCAGTCGCATCTTGCGAAACCGCGATAAAGACGCAGGCAGCGCCCTGGCTTCAACCATGAGCCGAGCAAACAGAGTAATTCGGAATTCTCAAGTATTTTTGATATTTCTGAAATATTAACCTCCTGAAGCGGTGAGAATTCTGGCAGGAAAACTGCTTGCGCACGGATGGCTGACGACGCCAAGGTGGGGCGGGATGTCGAATGTGGGTTTATCGCAGAGTCAGAGGCTGGCGCAGACGCAAATGCTCTCGCCGCAGATGCAGCAGAGCCTCAACGTGCTGCAAGCGGCGACTACCGACTTGCACCAAATGGTGCAACAGGAAATGACTCACAATCCGGTCCTCGAGCTCGAAAGTTCGGACACGTCCCTGGACGAGGCTGGAATTGAAAAGGCGGAAAGCGATGAGGAATTTGACGACGAGTTTTCCAGGCTTTCACAGATGGATGAAGAGTGGCGGGAATACATGGCACAGTCGCGCACTCGCGGACCGCGAACTACCGAAGACGAGGAGCGACGCCAATTTCTGTTCGATTCGTTGACCGCGCCCGTCACCCTGGCTGGCCACTTGCGCGACCAACTCGGCACCGAAAACCTCTCGAGCGAAGAACGGGCCGACGTCGAGAAGTTGCTCGGTTATATTGACGAACGCGGCTACATCGCAACTCCGCTGAGAGACATCTGCACCGAGGAAGGCATTCCCATCGAACGCCTCCAACGCGCCAAAGCGGTCTTGCAAAATCTTGACCCCCCAGGGGTGGCCGCCGAGTCGTTGCAGGAATGCCTGCAGATGCAATTGCTGCGCGCACGCAAAGGCGATGCGCTTGAATACAAGATTGTGGCTCACCACTTCGACGAACTGGCCCGCAAAAAATTTCCTGATATTGCGCGCAAGCTTCACGTGACCGTCGAACGCGTCAACCAGGCGGCAGAAACGATCGCCTCGCTAAATCCGCGGCCGGCGCAGGATTTTTCCTCGCCGGCCCAAGGCCTCTATGTGCAGCCGGATGTGGTGGTGGAAAAAGTGAACGGGAAATATGCGGTCACTCTAAATAACGAGACCCTTCCGCGGCTCAAAATCAGCAACACCTACAAGGATCTCATGTCTCAGGCAGCAACGCGCGACGAGGTCAGAACTTACATCCGCGAACGCATCCGCAGCGGCAAATTCTTCATCCAGTCGATCGAGCAACGCCAGCAAACGATCCGAAAAATCGCCGAGGAAATAGTGCAGCGGCAAACCGATTTTCTCGATCATGGACCGGCGCAGCTCAAACCCATGAACATGGCGCAACTCGCGCAGGTGGTCGGGGTCCACGAAACCACGGTGAGCCGCGCCGTGGCCGGCAAATACATCAAGACGCCTCAGGGGGTCTTTGAAATGCGTTACTTTTTCACCACCGGCCTGGCCACCGAGTCCGGTGAATCGATGAGCAACGTCAGTGTAAAAATGGCGTTGCAGGAGCTGATAAAAAATGAAAACGGCGCCAAGCCCTGCAGCGACGATGTGATCGTGCAAAGGCTCCACGAGCAGGGAATCAAACTCGCCCGCCGCACCGTCGCCAAGTATCGCGATGAACTCGGCATTCTGCCCAGCCATCTCAGGAAAAAGTATTGAAAGCTGATTGACAGCAAATGCGGCACGCCTAAAGTCCACTTTCCCGCGATGCGGGATTTTTGTTTTTGTCGATGAAGACCTTTTCCGCGAAGGCTGAAGAAGTTGAACGCAAATGGTGGGTGATCGATGCCAGCGACCAGGTGCTGGGCAAGGTTGCTGTCGCTGCGGCGCGTGCCTTGCGTGGCAAGAACAAGGCGATTTTCACGCCGCATGTTGACACCGGAGACTTCGTGGTCGTGATCAACGCGGAGAAAGTTGCCCTGACTGGCAAGAAGGAGACGGCGAAGGAATACCGCACGTTTTCCGGCTATGTGGGCGGTCACCACACGCGCACAGCCAAACAACTGCGTGGCACTCATCCGGAACTGATTGTTGAACGCGCGATTCGCGGAATGCTTCCGCATAACCGCCTGGGGCGGGCCATTTACCGCAAACTCAAAGTTTACAAGGGCGCTCAGCATCCGCACGATTCACAAAACCCTCAGGCGCTCACTCTCTAGGTCTCCGAACTTCATTCAGGACCGCAGCATCATCATTCATGCCAATCGTTTCCGTCGCCACCGGCCGCCGCAAAACCGCCACCGCCCGCGTCAACCTCTTGGAAGGTTCAGGTCGCATCACCATTAACGGCCGTGCGCTCGAAGACTACTTTCCGACGATCAGCCAGCAAAACAGCGTGACCTTTCCGCTGCAAGTGGCCAGTGCCACCCAGAAATACGACATCACTGCGCGCATCGCCGGCGGCGGCACCATCGGACAGGTTGGCGCCATCCGACACGCCATCGCGCGGGCGTTGCTGGCCAGCGACAGCCAGATGCGCAAGCCATTGCGCGACGCCGGTTTGCTCACTCGCGACCCCAGGATGAAGGAACGCAAAAAACCGGGGAGGCCCGGAGCCCGCAAGCGCTTCCAATTTTCCAAACGCTAGGACTACCAACTTCGCAGGACAGTTGCGAGATCCCTCGCCTCCTCAGCCGCGCTCCCCCAGCGCGGCTTTTTTTTCAGGAAGATAACGGTGGCCGCGCGACAAAGCGACAGTCTGCTGATGTGATCGCGCACTTGGAGACGGCGCGCGCTCGCGCAGCTTGGTCCAACTCGGACAGACCGTTCCAACCTCCCGAGAGCGGGCCGTCCCCACCCAGAGAACCTGACGGAACCGGCCCTCTCAGACGTCGCAGAGCTTCACCGCGTGGTTGAGCGCCGCCAATTTTCGTGGATTTCTGGGGATGAATTCCTGCCCGACAAAGCCCTTATAGCCCATTTGGGCGAGGGCTTTCATGATCCCGGGATAATTGATCTCCTGTTCGTCGTCCAATTCGTGGCGCCCCGGATTACCGGCGGTGTGCACGTGGCCGATGAAGTCACCGCACTCTCTCATATGTTGAATGACATCCCCATCCATGATTTGCACATGATAGATGTCGAAAAGGATCTTCATCTGCGGTGAGCCGATCTTTTTGCAAATCTCGAGCGCATAATCAATGTGGTCGCACCAGTAGTCCGGGTGCCCCTTCATTTCCTCAGCGACGCGTGAGTTCAGCATCTCGAGGCAAAGCGCTACTTTTTTATCCTCCGCGAACGGCACAATCTTCTTCAAACCGGCAATCATGTTTGTCATGGCTTCTTCATGGGGAAGCCCGCGCCGAAAGCCGGAAAAAGTGATCACGCTTTTGACTCCATGTGCCACGCAGGCGTCGATGCTTTGACGAAGCCGCGCGATGCATTCGCCGTGCTCCTCGACATGCGCAAAACCCTTCGCAAAGCCGTGGCTGCCCGCGATGGCGCAGGTGAGGCCATGCTTTTTTAACGTCGGCCAGTGTTCAGGCCCGACCAATTCAACCGAGGTCACACCCATTGGAGCAGCGCCGGCTGCCAGTTGCTCGACGGAAAGCGCGTTGGGTTCGCGCGTGAAACACCAGTGAACCACTGATTGCTGGATGCGGCCATTGCGGGCCTTGTAAAATTCCCCGTCCGGTTCCTGCCCACTTTCCGCCAGGCCAATTCCCGCCGCAAGACCGGAGGCCGTGATAAACGAACGACGCTTCAACATGTTGGCCGGATGATCGGCCTGTTTCTCCCCCACGCAAGCCTTGTAGCCGGCTTCGGCCTTGTAGCCGGCTTCTGAGAAGCCGGCCCGGCCTCACAGAGGCCGGCGCTACACCTCCTGCCGGATCAACGCCTGCTTGATCGCAAGAGCCTCTGCCAGCGCCCCCTCAACCGTCTCGCCAAGGACTGTGAAATGGCCCATCTTGCGGCGCGGCATCGCGCGCCTCTTGCCATAAAGGTGAAGCTTGGCTCGCGGATGCTTCAAAAGAGTTGCCCAATCTGGAGGGACCAGTTCATCGGGCCACAAATCACCCAGCAAATTGACCATCACTGCCGGCGTGTGCTGAGCCGGGTCGCCCAGGGGCATCCCGGTAACCGCCCGCAGTTGCTGCTCGAACTGGTTGGTCACGCAGGCGTCGATGGTGTAATGACCGGAATTGTGCGGTCGCGGCGCCACCTCGTTGACAAGAACTTTTCCATCGGTCGTCAGAAACATCTCGACCGCCAACGTGCCCACGAAATCAAGGCTCTCGGCCACATTTTTCGTCAAGCGCTCCGCTTCCTGCGCGATCTGTGACGGGATCCGCGCGGGCGCGATCGTCAAATCCAAAATGTGATCCACATGCTGGTTCTCCACGCATTGAAACGCCACAAACTCCCGATCCTGCCCGCGAACTGCCACCACCGACAGTTCGCAGGCAAATTCAATCCATCGCTCGACCACGCCTCGAGGCGAGCCGAAATTCTTCCAGACTTTTGCGCAATCCTCTCCGCCCGCCAATTTCACCTGCCCTTTGCCGTCATAACCAAAGGCCGCCGTTTTTAGGACACAGGGCGGACCGAGAGAGTTCATGGCACGCTTCAAATCACTCGCGGATCCCACCACCTGGAAATCGGCGCAGGGCAGACCGTGCTGTCGCAGAAAATTCTTTTCGCTCTCGCGGTTTTGCGTCGTCGCAAGCGCCTGCGGGCTCGGGAAAATCGCCACCCGTTGCTCGACGGCCTGCAGGAACGCCGATGGAATGTTCTCGAATTCCATGGTCACCACATCGACGTCGCGGATGAAACTCGAAGTCGCCTCCGGATCATAATAAGGGGCGTTGATTTCACGGGTGGCCAGCTGCCCGGCGGGGCTCGGAGGATATTCATCGGTAAAAACCACGACTCGAAATCCCTTTCGGCGCGCTTCCCGCGCCAGCATCCGGCCCAACTGCCCACCCCCCACGATGCCGAGGCTTTGCCCGGGGAGGATCATGCTCCGCCTTCCAGGCGCCGCTGGCTATTCATCACTTTTGCCGTCTGTCTGGCGCGAAAAGCCGCGAGCTTTTCGCGCAGAGCCGCATTCGCGGTGCCTAACAAAGCAACTGCGAAGAGAGCCGCATTGACGGCGCCCGCATTCCCGATCGCGAACGTGGCCACCGGTACGCCCGCCGGCATTTGCACGATGCTGAGCAGCGAATCGACGCCCAGCAGCGCTTTCGAGGCTACCGGCACACCCAGCACCGGAACGATGGTCATCGATGCCGCCATCCCCGGCAAATGCGCGGCTCCACCCGCGCCCGCGATGATGCATTTGATCCCGCGCTTCTCCGCTGAGCGTGCATATTTATAGAGCAAATCCGGGGTGCGGTGGGCGCTCACCACCCGCTTTTCAAAGGCAATTCCGAACTCTTCGAGTGTCCGCGCCGCGTGTTCGAGCGTGCTCCAGTCGGAGAGCGATCCCATGATGATGCCAATTTCAGGTTTCATGGCCAAATTTCTCCGTAAGATACCGTTCGGCCTCGATGGCGGCGGCACACCCTTGTCCCGCGGCGGTGGCCGCCTGGCGCCAGACGTGATCCGCCACGTCGCCGGCCGCGAAGATTCCCTCGACGTTCGTCATCATGCCGGTCTTATGCAGGATGTAACCGTTTTCATCCACTGTCACCAGGCCCTTTAGAAACGAAGTGTTAGGCACATGGCCGATGGCGACGAAGACACATTTTACCTCGAGCAGCCGTTCCTCGCCCTTTTGAAGTTCTTTCAACCGGACCTGAGCCATTTCACCCTGCGCGTCCGTGAGATATTCGATTACGGCGGTGTTCCAAATCGGCTGAATCTTCGGGTTGGCCAGGGCGCGGTCGGCCATGATTTTCGAGGCGCGCAACGAATCGCGCCGGTGAATGAGGTAAACGACCGATGCGAAGCGGGTCAGGAACGTCGCCTCCTCGCAAGCCGAATCCCCTCCTCCAATCACGCACACCGGCACATCACGATAGAAGGCGCCATCGCAGGTGGCGCAACTCGTGAGGCCGCGTCCAATCAACGGCTGCTCATTCGGCAGGCCAAGGTGCCGTGGACTGGCCCCGCTCGCAACAATGATCGTCTTCGCCTCATGTGAAGCGGAATCGGTCCGCACCACGAACGTCCCGTCAGAATTCTTCTCAATCCCCCCGACTGTCTCGTATTGCATCCGCGTTCCAAACTTTTGCGCCTGCGCCATCATCCGCATCATCAGGTCCGGACCCTGGATTCCGTCCGGAAAACCGGGAAAGTTTTCCACCGCCGTCGTCGTGGTGAGCTGGCCGCCTGGTTGCGTGCCCGCGAGCACCAATGGCCGCAAATTCGCGCGGGCTGTATAAATCGCCGCGGTATAACCGGCGCAGCCAGTGCCAATGATAATCACATTCTCCATCCACCCGAACAAACAAACGACCACCTCAAAGGCAACGGGAAACACTCTCGACTAACCAATCAGCTTCGCCATCACCTCACCATGCACATCAGTCAGTCGGAAGTCGCGGCCCTGAAAGCGGAAGATGAGGCCCGTGTGGTCGAGACCAAGGAGATGGAGGATTGTGGCGTGGAGGTCGTGGACATGGATGCGGTCCTCGACGGCATTGAATCCGAGTTCATCAGTCTGGCCGACGATGGCGCCGCGCTTCACCCCGCCACCGGCAAACCACATCGTGAATGCGTCAATGTGATGGTTGCGGCCGGTGGTCTCGCGGTTCTCGCCCATCGGCGTGCGGCCGAATTCACCGCCCCAGATGACGAGCGTGTCTTCGAGGAGGCCGCGCGACTTCAGGTCTGTGACCAGCGCAGCCTGACCCTGATCGACGTCCCGGCAAACTTTTTCGAAATCACTCTGCAAGTTTTCGCCAGGGCCGCCGTGGCTGTCCCAATTGGTGTGGTAAAGCTGGACGAACCGGACGCCGCGCTCGACGAGGCGACGCGCGAGCAGGCAGTTGCGTGCGAAGGACGGCGTCTCCTTCTCGATGCCGTAGAGGTCGAGCGTGGCCTTGCTCTCGCCGGAAAGGTCGATCAACTCGGGCGCGCTCGTTTGCATGCGATACGCCATTTCATAAGCGGCAATGCGGGTGTGGATCTCGGCGTCGCCGGTCTCGATGGCGCGCTTGAGGTTCAACTCGCGGATGGCATCGATCGTCTGCCTCTGCCGCGTGTCGCTTATGCCGCCGGGAGTCGTCAGGTTCAGGATCGGCTCGCCGTTGCCGCGCAGTGGCACGCCCTGGTGGCTTGTGGGCAGAAACCCGCTGCCCCAATTGACCGCGCCACCCCGCGGCCCGCGCGGTCCGGACTGAAGCACCACGAAGGCGGGCAGGTCCTGCGATTCACTTCCGAGACCGTAAGTAACCCAGGCGCCCATGCTCGGCCGGCCAAACTGGCCGGACCCGGTATTCATGAACAGCTTCGCGGGAGCGTGATTGAAAAGATCGGCCGCGCACGAATGCGCTATCGTAATGTCATCGACGATGCCCGCCGTGTGCGGAAACAGATCTGACACCCGCGCTCCGCACTGGCCGTGTTGTTGGAACTGCCGGCGGCTGCCCAGGAGCTTCGTGCCGTGGCTCGTGCCCATGAACGCGAACCGTTTGCCCTCGATGAAGGATTGCGGGATCGGCTGCCCGGTCAATCCGATGAGCTTCGGCTTATAATCGAACAGGTCCAACTGACTCGGCCCGCCCGCCATGAACAGATAAATGATGTTCTTCGCTCGTGGCGAAAAATGCGGCCTCCTGGGCGCCATCGGGTTTGCGCCCACTGCCGGGCCCGCGCCAAACAAGTTCGTTCCGTCCATCAGAGACGCCAGCGCAATCCCGCCAATCCCGACCGCACACCTGCCGAAAAAATGACGGCGAGTGAGAGTCTGGAGCCGCAGTGGATCTGGGTAGGACGAGGATTTCACGAAAACTGCGTTTCTGGCAACACTATCACACCCTCGTGATCTTTGCGCTGAAATGGCTGTGCCGCCGGCGCTGACATCGCTCTAAAAAGCCCAGGCTTCGCGTAACTCACGCCCTGTCGTCCACAAGCGTGACAATCAGTTCGTCGTCAGTGCAGATCACATCGACGGCATCTGCTACCGGTTTATTGGTTAAAGTGCTCATCCCAACGGAGAATAAACTCGTCTCGGTGCTCTTCAATCAGGGAACCCGCAACGGGGGTCAGAAACCCTCAGCGGGAACAGTGTGCCAAAATTGACAGATTTCCTGGGGCGCTCCAAACGCGCCCGGCCCCTTCTGCCGGGACCCCTTCCAAGGGAGGGTGCGATAACCCATCGCGCCGCCCCATTCAAAGCGGACGCCTGTAGTCAGGCGTCCCTACCTCCTGGCTCGATCGCAAAGGCCGACAATCTCGAAGGAAGGCTGGAGGCGAAGTTACAGGCGAAACACCGGCCTCCGAGCGCACGAGAACGGGACGTAGATTACGCAAAAAGGCCGTACCCGTCAGGTGACCGCTGATCGGACGAACTCTCTACTTCACCAGTCGCACTAGGAGGTCTTTGCTTTCGACGGTGTCGCCGACTTTTATGAAAACCTCGGAGACGGTGCCGCCGATGGGGGAGGTCAGGGTGGTGAACATTTTCATGGCTTCGAGGGTCATCAATGGATCGCCTTCTTTGACCTTATGACCCACGCTGACGGCGATGCTGGCGATGAGACCGGGCATGGGTGCGCCCACTTCGGTCGGGTCGCCAGGGTCGGCTTTCGGGTGTGCGACGACTTCGGTTTTCGCTGATCGATCGACCACGGTGACGTGGCGCGGATAGCCGTTCAGTTCAAAAATGGCGGTGCGCTGTCCAGTGGCGTCGGGTTCCGCGACGTTAAGAAGCCGAACGAAAAGAGTTTTACCTTCTTCGAGGTGAACATTGAACTCTTCCTTCAATCGGGGTCCATAGAAGTAAGCTGTCGTCGGGAGGATGGAAACATCCGAGTAAGTTTTGCGGAATTTGTCGAACTCGGTGAAGACCTGCGGATACATGAGATAACTCCACACGTCGTCCTGAGTCGGCTCGTGGCGCACTTTGAGTTTAAGTTCTTTGCGCAACTCATCGAAGCGAACCGGTTTGGCCTGTGCTCCGGGCCGACCGGCGACGGATTTTTTCTTTCCGAGCACAACTTTTTGCACCGCCTTCCACCGGCTCCAGGCAGCCCGCTTCTTATTCTTTTCGAGCCCCTGGAACGGCTGGCCCAAGCCGCCGGAAAGCATGTCGATCACTGACTCAGGAAAGGGCGTGTTGGGCGGGAGATTAAGTACATCTTCAGCTTTGATGCCCCGGGATATGAGAAACATGGTCAAGTCACCAACTACTTTGCTCGAGGGAGTGACCTTGATAATGTCTCCGAGAAGTTGGTTAACCTCGGCATAAGTGCGCGCTATCTCCGGCCAGCGGCTGGCGATCCCCATGCCTTCGGCCTGCTCTTTTAAATTGGTGAACTGTCCGCCGGGCATCTCATGGAGATAAACATCGGCCGTGCCGTAGGGTTCGCTGGTATCGAAAGGCCTGTAGAATCCTCTCACCGCCGCCCAGTAATCGGAGAACGTGTTCAGGGCCGCGAGGTCGAGCCCGGTATCTCGAGGGGTGTGTTCGAGCGCGGCGACAATTGAATTCAGATTTGGCTGTGAAGTGCCTCCGCTCATCGAGGCAATGGCGGCATCGCATATGTCAACGCCGGCGTCGGAGGCATTGAGAATGCTGGCGGCGTTAATGCCGGAAGTATCGTGAGTGTGAAAGTGAATGGGCAGGCCAATTTCCTCTTGCAGCGCCCTGACCAGTTTTCGCGCGGCGTAGGGCCGGCAGAGACCTGCCATGTCTTTCACGGCCAGGATGTGAGCGCCCATCCGCTCGAGTTCCCTCCCCAGCCGCACATAGTAGTTTAAAGTGTACTTGTCGCGTTTTGGATCGAGGATGTCACCGGTGTAACAGATCGCCGCTTCGCAAAGAGCCTGCGTCTCCTCTCGCACGGCCTCCATGGCCACACGCAGGTTCGGCGTGTAATTCAAGCTGTCGAATATTCGAAAGAGGTCCATCCCGTTCTCGGCGGTATGCCTGATGAACCCTCTCACGACGTTGTCCGGATAGTTGCTGTAGCCAACCGCGTTCGAACCGCGGAAGAGCATTTGGAACAGGATGTTGGGAATTCGTTCCCTGAGTTGTCGCAGCCGCTCCCAGGGACATTCCCGAAGGAAGCGCATCGCTGTATCGAAGGTGGCCCCTCCCCACATTTCGAGACTGAAGATTTGCGGGGTCAATCGCGCGACCGCGTCCGCAATGGCGAGCATATCATAAGTGCGTACGCGGGTGGCTAGCAGCGATTGATGGGCGTCCCTGAATGTTGTGTCGGTCAAGAGCAGCCGTTTCTGATCGCGAATCCACGCCGAGAATTTCTCGGCGCCCAATTTGCGGAGCAAGTCGCGCGAGCCTGGCGCGGGAGCGGTTTTGGCATCCCACTTCGGCACGGGCGGAACCGGCAGTTTCCCCAGCTTGTCGTGGGTGTATCCTTTGGCATTAGGGTTTCCATTGACCAGAACATCGGCGAGGTAGCTCAGGAGCTTGGTGGCCCGGTCTTTGCGTTTTTCGAATTGGAAAAGCTGCGGATTGGTGTCGATGAAACGGGTGGTGGCCTGCCCCGAGCGGAAACTTTCCTCGGCGATGACATTGAGCAGAAACGGGATGTTGGTCTTGACGCCTCGAATGCGAAACTCACGCAGGGCACGATTCATGCGGTCGAGCGCCATCGGAAAAGTGCGGCCGTGCACCGTCAGTTTAACCAGCATCGAATCGTAGTACGGTGTTACCATGGCATTGCTCGCGCCCAGCGCTCCATCGAGCCGGATGCCAAAGCCGCCGGCGCTGCGGTAGGTCAGGATGCGGCCGAAATCGGGGGTGAAATTATGCTCGGGATCTTCCGTGGTGATTCGGCACTGAATGGCAAACCCCGCCTTGGGAATCTCACTCTGTTCCGGCAGGCCCATGACATCGTCGTGCAAACGATGGCCTTGCGCGATCAGGATCTGACAGCGCACGATATCGATGTTGGTGATTTCCTCGGTCACGGTGTGCTCGACCTGGATGCGCGGGTTCATTTCGATGAAGAACCATTCGCCGCTTTCCACATCGACGAGGAACTCGACCGTGCCCGCATGGGTGTAGCGAATTTCCTTTGCCAGCTTGAGCGCCGCACCACACAACGCTTCAATGATCGGACGGTCGACCGCATAGCTCGGGGCCATTTCGATCACCTTTTGATGCCGTCGCTGGACCGAACAATCGCGCTCGTGCAGTTGCAAAACATCGCCGTGCTTGTCGGCCAGAATCTGGACCTCGATGTGTTTGGCGCGGCTGACAAATTTCTCGACGAAAACAGCCCCGTTGCCGAAAGCCCGTCTCGCTTCGCTTTGCGCGTCGGTGAGCAGCCTCTCGAGATCGCCGCTCTTGGTGACCACCCGCATCCCGCGGCCTCCTCCGCCGAAAGCCGCCTTGATAATCAGCGGCGGGCGTAACTTTTTTGCGAGTCTCAGTGCGTGGCGGCGATCGGAAACGGCTTCTTCGGTGCCGGGCAAAGTTGGGATGGCGAGCGTGTCTGCGACCTTCCGCGCGGCGGTTTTGTCGCCCATCAATTCGAGGATTCGTGCGTCGGGGCCAATGAAGAGGATGCCGGCTTTCTCACAAGCGCGAGCGAAAGCAGGATTCTCGGATAGAAACCCATACCCCGGGTGAATGGCATCGACGTCCTTCTCTTTAGCAAGAGCAACAATGCCCTCGATGTCCAAATAGGCGCCGAGCGGGCCCTTCTCGGCATTCAATTGGTAAGCTTCGTCGGCCTTGAACCGGTGGGGGCAAAAACGGTCCTCCTGGGCGTAAACGGCGACGGTGCGAATGCCCAACTCGGTGGACGCGCGCATAACGCGGATGGCAATTTCACTGCGGTTCGCGACCAGCAGTTTGCGAATCGGGCGAATGGCAGGGTGGTCGGTGGACTTGTTCGCGTGAGGCATGGACAGAAGCGGGCAGCAGAATTCGGGCCGCCAGTCTTCAGTCGCCATGATCTCATTTCAAATGAGAAAGGAGGGGCTGGTGTCTTTGGAGCGCAGCCTCTCCATCCCGGTCCCGCGGAGCGCGCTGGATGGCGCGTCTCGCGCAATGAGGTTTGGGGAGCGCACACGCCATCACGTGCTGTGGTCGGCGCCCTCGCCGACCACATTGCGATTATCCAACCGGCGAGGGCGCCAGTTGGAACACGCGAGGGCGCGCGTGCTCCACAATGCACCGACGGCCAACCGCGAGGGCCGCCCTCTCCTACCGCGTGATCGCCTCGTCCAGGTTGAGCAACGCGGCCGCGACGCTGGTCCAGGCCGCCAATTCGATTTCGTTGAGCGATTTGTTTGCCGGCCGCTCGCCGATGGCAAGGACTGCTTTGGCATCTTCGGGCCGGACCGCAAAACGAGCGCGCTGCTTTTCCAGGAAATCATGGAGCAGGCTCGATTCTGTGTTCGACGGCAATCGGCTGGTGCAAAGCCGGAAGCCCACGGCGATTTTCTCCGGGGCGGATGATTCCGCCGCACCAAGCATGCGGTCCGCAAGCAATCGCGCTGCTTCGACGAAAGTCGGATCGTTGAGCAATGTCAGCGCCTGCAGTGGGGTATTGGTCACCGATCGTTGCGCAGAGCATGTCTCGCGGTCGGGCGCATCGAAATTTGCCAGATTTGGCGGCGGGCAGGTGCGCTTCCAGTACGTGTACATTCCGCGCCGATAAAGATCGCGGCCGTGGCTCTGCACAAACTTTTGACCCGACCAATTGGCCGAATCCCCGCGCGAATTCAACTCTTCCCACAGGCCAGGCGGCTGATAGGGAAAGACACTTGGCCCGCCGAGTCTTTCATCGAGCAGGCCAGAGACTGAAAGCGCCATGTCGCGAATGAATTCGGCTTGCAACCGCTGCCGCGGTCCGCGGGCGAGAAGGCGGTTGGCGGGATCTCGTTCGAGCAACGCCGGCGTGGCGGCTGCGGCTTGCCGATACGCCCCCGAGGTGACGATGATTCTCAGGAGACGCTTCATGTCCCAGCCGCTTTCCTGGAAATCCACGGCGAGCCAGTCCAGAAGTTCCGGATGAGTCGGCCATTCGCCCTGCGAACCAAAATCGCTGACTGTTTTAACGAGGCCGGCGCCAAAAAACATCGCCCAAAACCTGTTGACGGTTACGCGCGCCAGCAGCGGATGGTCAGGCGAAGTGAGCCACCCGGAAAGGGCAAGACGGTTGGCAGGAGCGTTTGAAGGCGGCGCGCCGAGCACGGCCGGAACGCTCGCGCTGACCTTTTCACCGCGCTGATCGTATTGACCTCGCATCAACATGAACGTCTCACGCGGCTTGTCCATCTGTCGCATGACCATCGCGGTCGGGATTTGCTTTTCAAATTCGGCCACCGCCCTGCTCGCAGCATCGAACCGCTCGGGAGAACCACAAAGGCTCTCCGGATCGGCGGTCGCGGCAGCCTCGGCGGCGTCAAGTTCCCTCTTCAACCCCGCCATCGTCCTTTCCTGTTCGGGCGAGGGAACTGGAATCGCAGGCTCAGCGTTCCCCTTATTGCCGTCGAGACCACGTTCGGGCACAGCGTTGAAGAACGCGTAGAGGCCATAGAAATCCCGCATCGTAACGGGATCGAATTTATGGTCGTGACATTGCGCGCACTGCATCGTCAGCCCGAGGAATACTGTCGAAAACGTGGTGACCCGATCGACAATGTACGCGTTCAAATATTCTTCGGCGATGGCCCCTCCTTCGAAGTTGATCATGTTGTTTCGGCAGAAGCCGGTGGCAAGAATCTGATCACGGGAGGCATTCGGCAATAGGTCGCCGGCGAGCTGTTCAGTGACGAAGCGGTCGAACGGCATATTGTTGTTGAAGGCATCAATGACCCATTCGCGCCAGCGCCACATGTCGCGTCCCGAGTCGAGGTGATAGCCGTGCGTATCCGCGTAACGCGCGAGATCGAGCCAGTGCAGGCACATGCGCTCGCCAAAACGCGGCGATTCGAGAAGCCGATCGACAATATTCTCGTAGGCGTTGGATGAGGCATCGGCGAGAAAAACATCGATCTCTTCGACGGTGGGCGGCAAACCGATGAGATCGAAAGTGACGCGTCGAATGAGCGATTCTTTCGAGGCTTCCGGTGCTGGCGAAAAGCCATCCTTCTCGAGGCGGGCGCTAATGAAGCCATCGAGTGGGTTTTTCGCTCCGCTGATAACAGGCGTCGCCGGCCGCTTTGGAGTGAGAAACGCCCAGTGCTGCTTGTAACTGGCCCCTTCGGCGATCCAGCGCTCGAGTTTTGCCTTTTCCTCTATGGTGAGTGATTTCTTCGTTTCGGGTGGGGGCATGATATCGTCCGGATCAGACGCGTGGATTCGTCGGACGAGTTCACTTTTGCCCGGTTGACCGGCGACAATGGCAGCGCGTCCTTCCAGCTCACGCGTGGCGCCCTCGAAGCTATCCAGCCGCAGTTTCGCTTTGCGTTCGTTCTCGTCCGGACCGTGGCACCGAAAACATTTGTCCGAAAGGATCGGCCGAACGTCGCGATTGAAATCCAGCGATTCGACCGCTGCGGCCGGAGGCAGGCCGCAAACCAGGGCACTGACAATGAACCATGCTGTTCTCATTCGCGCGCCTAGTCTACGCGAAATGTCGTCGTGCGCCATCATGCTCCCCATTTCATCCTCCTTCCTGGGTCTCCGTGCTCACCAGCCCTCCACTGCGGCCGGCTTCGTTTTCGAGGAGTGCCTGCTCGAGCGCCCGCCAGGCAAGCATGGCGCATTTGACGCGCTGCGGGAATTTGCGAACCCCTTGCAAAAGCGCCAGGTCACCAAGCTGATCGATTGCTGGCGGATCATCGGTGGTCACCAGCCGCCGCAGGGCTCCAATCAACTCGCGGGCGCGGTCGATGCCCTGACCTTTGACTTTGATCGTCATCAATGAGGCCGAGGCCTGGCTGATCGCACAGCCGTGCCCGGTGAATTTGACGTCCTCGATCCGTCCATCGGCTCCGAGTTTCACTCCGAGCTGGATCTCATCGCCACACGAAGGGTTGTCGCCGGTCACGCGCGCGGTGGCGTCCAGCAGTTCGCCAAAATTCCGCGGCCGTTTCGAGTGGTCGAGGATAACCGTCTGATAAAGTTCTTCCAGCTCGCCGTTCATTGGTAAATCAGTACTGCTGATTCGGTTATTTGTTATTCGTTAGTCGTTATTCGGAGAAAGCGGCACGGGCGCCCCCACCGTGGCGGTGAATTCCCTGCATTTCATTGGCGGGCAAGATGCCCGTGCCCTTTTCCAATCTCAGACGAAGAATTTGCAGGCATTGTTAAGAACGTCGATCATCCGGTCGATTTCGGCTTCCGTGTTGTAAAAATAAAAGCTGGCTCGCGCGGTGCCGGGCAGGCCGAGTTTTTTCATGAGCGGCATGGTGCAATGATGGCCGCCCCGCAGTGCCAGGGCGTATTCATTCGCGTAGGTCACCAGGTCGTGCGGGTGCACCGACTCGATCACAAAACTGACGAGCGCGCCGCTTTCGGGCGGTCCCACGATTCGCAAACCGGGCACTTCCGCCAGACGGCACCTGGCATGTGCGGTCAACCTCGCGTCGTGCGCGGCGATGTGATCGCGGCCAATTGACTCGATGAAATCCACAGCGGCGCCGAGACCGATGGCCTCGCTGATGGGCGGAGTCCCGGCTTCGAATCTATGCGGCGGTTCCTTGAACGTGCTCTTTTCCCAGGCGACCGTGACGATCATCTCGCCGCCGCCATGCCAGGGCGGCATGATTTCCAGCAATTCACGCCGGCCGTAAAGTGCGCCGCTGCCGGTGGGTCCACACATCTTGTGGCCCGAGAGCGCGTAGAAATCGCATCCAAGCGCTCGTACGTCGACCGGCAGATGACCCGCGCTCTGCGCGCCATCGACGAGCGTAATAATTCCGAGCTCGCGCGCGAGCCGGCACCATTCCGCCACCGGTGTAACGGTTCCTAGTGAATTCGAGACGTGCGTAAAGGCGAAGAGTTTCACTTCGGCGGTGAGCAGGTGGCGAACCCTGTCGATTTCCAGGGTGCCGTCCTGCCGCACCGGAACAAATCGCAGGCGTGCGCCTGTTCGCTCGGCCACGAATTGCCAGGGCACGAGGTTGCTGTGGTGCTCGAGTTCGGTCAGCAGAATGACATCGCCCTCACGCAGGCGAGGCACGGCCCATGCCTGCGCGACGAGATTAATTGCCTCTGTCGTCCCGCGTGTGAAGACGACCTCGGCGGCCTCAGCGGCATTGAGAAACTTTGCGATTTTTTCCCGCGCCGTCTCATAGGCGGCGGTCGCTCGCGCGCTCAACTCGTGAAGCCCGCGATGGACGTTGGCATTGTCGCGCTCGTAATATCGGGAAATGGCATCGATGACTGCTCGCGGCTTCTGCGAGGTCGCCGCGTTGTCGAAGTACACCAGCGGATGATTGCCCACCCGCTGCTCGAGGATCGGGAATTCGCGCCGCACCGCCGCCCAATCGGGCGCGGCTGCTTTTGAATGAGTCGATTCGAGGCTGGTGGACATTGAGCATTTTGGCATCGCAGCAGTGTCATGGCAACGCGGCAAGCCGACGTGCGGAGGTTGGGTGGGGCGAGCCTGCTTGCGAGCCGCTGTGAACGAGGAGGCCGAGTGGCATCGGCGGCGCCAGACTGTCGGGCCTAGATTGGTCGGATTTAAAGTGACGCAGGCGTCCCGCCTGTGCGTACCTCGGGCAGGTTGCCTGAGAGCCATGCCGCCCGACGGCGGCCGGCCAGGATGGCCGTCGTACGCACAGGCAAGATGCCTGCGTCACCGGCGTCAAAGTCCGACAGCTGGGCGCGCCGATGAGTACCACGGACGACTCGTTCGTGGGAGCCAGGCCGGCCTTGCTCCAAGTACCGCCGGATCCATTGCGGCTCGGGCGCCGTTTCGACAGGCTCAAGGCCCCGAGCTTGGCCCGTGATACTGGCAGATCGGCCACCTCACGTGTAGAATGCCAGTCGCGTGATTAACGCTATGAAGCACTGGGGAGAAATAGTTTTCCTCGCCTGTTGGGGGATGGTTTTGCCTTCGTGCGATAACTGGTCGCCCAAAGGAATCGGCCAACCTGAGCAAGTCCCTAAAACCATAAACCGCGCTAAAGTTCCGCCGCCGCCACCGTTACGAGCACTGGACGGAAACCTTAGCCTTATGGCGGGACCTAGCGCGGAAATTGCGCTTTCATTGATTGCCGCCCTGCCGCAGGATGTTGACCGGGACGAGCGCTACCAGCGGCTCTTTTACGATGTTACGCGCGAGCGCTCGGCGGAGGCTTCACGGTCGTTGCTACCGAACATCACAGAACTCGCGCACCGTGCTTCGGCGCTCAGAGGAATTGAGCGTCAATTGAAGGAGCGGCCACCGTTGTAAAGGCCAGCCCACGGAAACCGTTGGCACTCTCCCGAGCGATGTGTGCTGAACATAAACCCATTGTGGCATCACCAACGCGTCATCGCAATCGCGTGGAAAACTCGAGCTGTGTGGCTAGCGAGTTCGTGATGGGAGCTTTTTGCGCACCGGCACCGCCGGCTCTTTCACTCGCGGAGCCGGCGGTTTTAGCGCTTCTTCCGGATACTTTTTGGTAGTCGGGTAGATTAGTCTCCACGGCTGACGTTTGAGGGTGTCGCTGGCCTGCTCGAGATTCGCGCCCACGGCCGAGAACCGCGGACCCAATTGATCGACGGTGCGATTGAGTTTTTCAGACGCGGTCCGGAAGTTGCGCAGTGTCACCCCAATATCCTTGTTGCTGGAAAGCTCGGCCGTGAACTTCTCGGTGTTACTGAGTGTCTTCGTTAGCGAGCTTTCCGAGTTGGTGAGGCGCTCGATGTTGGCAGCGGCCTGCCCCAGCTTTCCCTCAGGGCTTGTCATGGACTCAATATTTTTTAGCGAGCGGGGCAACGAGCCTTCCGAACCGGTCAGTTCGGTCAAATTGCTGCTGGATTTCCTGAGCTCCGCAAGGGCGACAGGGAGGTCAGCCTCTTCCCTCGTGAGCTTCGAGATATTGCCCGCCGTTTCCTCGAGGCTCGCCAGCGTGGTGGTAGCCTTTGCGAGCACGGGATCGATCCGTTCGAGGATGGCGGGCACCGCTTCCGCCAGTCCCGCCGGCCGTTCCCCAATGAAGGAAGCTTCATGATCCGCGATGCCGCTCTCCTGCTGACCGTTTGTGAAATCGATAATTGTCTCGCCGAGCAGGCTGGTCTGGGTCATGAGCACTTTCACTTTCTTGTAGATTTTTGCCTTGGCCTCGACCTGCACCTCAACCAACGTTTCCATCTCGGGTGTCGGTCGCTCATCCTCGTCCACCGGCGAAAACAAGGCGTGCACCTGACCGACCTTGCGGCCGGCGAGCATCACGGCTGCGCCTTGTTTAATCCCCGCCGCGTTGTCGAAGTAAATGCGGTAAGTCTTTTGTGGCGTAAAAACCCCGGGTGCGCCGAGATAAAGCAGCACTCCGACGAGCACGACAAGCGACACCACCACAAGCAAACCAGTGCGGATTTCATTGCGGAGAATAGTCATTGGGAATTTAGGTGGGAGCCCTGGCGTCCGGTGATCTTGGGGAGGTTCGGCCGCATCGAGCCGCAGTTGATCAAATGATTAGGGCGCTGCCTGGTCGATGAGGATGGGACCTTCGGTTTCGCCCCTGATGAATTGACGCACGACAGGATCCTGGTGCTTCTGGATTTCCTCCGGCGTCCCCTCGGCAAGAATCTTTCCCTCGTACAGCATTGCGATTCGGCTCGCGATGCGGAAAGCGCTCTCCATCTCGTGGGTCACGATGATCGAAGTCGCGCCGATCTTTTCACTCATTTCGATAATCAGCGCGTCGATCACCGAGCTGATCACGGGATCGAGTCCCGCGCTGGGCTCGTCATAAAGAATGACCTCAGGGTCAATCATCAGCGCCCGCGCGAGGCCGACGCGCTTCTTCATGCCGCCGCTCAATTCCGCGGGCATCTTGTCGCGCACCTCGGTCAAGCCCACCATTTGGAGCTTTTCATCAATGCGGGAGTCGATTTCGGCCGCGGACTTGTCAGTTAACTCCTCGAGCGGCAAGGCAAGGTTTTCGCGCACGCTCAACGAGCTGATGAGGGCGCTGTATTGGTACACCATGCCGATCTTCTGGCGCATCTTGTTAAGCCGTCGCCGGCCCATGCGGGTGACTTCCAGGCCTTTGAATTTAATCGACCCACCGGTCGGCTTGAGGATGCCGAGGATGAGCCGCAGCAACGTGCTCTTGCCGCTGCCGGACTGGCCAAGGACGACGAGGCGCTCCCGTGCCCGCACGGCAAGTTGCACGCCGCGGAGGATTTCTTTGTCCTCCCCAAATCTCAACCGGGCGTCGATGAGTTCGATGATGGGGGCTGCCGTGCTCATTCGTAGAGTGCCACAAGCACGATATTGAAGAGTGTGTCAAAGCCGATGACTGTCGTTATCGCGGTAACGACGCTCGACGTCGTCGCCTCGCCCACACCAGCGGCGCCGCCCCTCACCGTCAGGCCTTTATAGCAGCTGACCAAACCGATGATCAGCCCAAAGAGAAATCCCTTCAGGGTGCCGGCGACAATGTCCCGGATAAGTAGATTTTCGAGCGCGGTCTCCGCGAAGACGCGCAGCGGAATGTTGAATGCCCACTGCGAAATCAGCGCGGCGCCGAACATCGCCGTGAGGTCGGAAATCACCGCCAGGCAGGGAAGCAAAAGAAAAACCGCCAGAACCCGGGGACTGACGAGGAAGCGCAACGGGCCAATACCCATGGCTTCGATCGCCTCGACTTCCTCGGCGACGGTCATCGTTCCTAGCTCGGCGGTGTAAGCGGCGCCAATGCGCGCCGCAACCATAATGCCGGTCATGAGTGGTCCCAGCTCCCGAGTGAAGGCGATGGCGACGAGCGCCGGCACGAGGCGTTCCTGGCCGAAGGTCTGAAGTTGGTAACCGGTCAGCAACGCCATGGTGAGTCCGATGAAAAAAGAGACCATCGAAACCAGCGGAATCGAGCCGACACCGGTGCGATCCGTTTGCGCGAAAAAAATCGAGAGTCGAAACGGAAACCGCCCGCGCAAGACGTGGTCGCCCATTTCCTGCACGGTGTGCACGAGCAGCCAGACCACGCTGCTCAAGTGCTGGAGCACCGGGCGAACAAAAGTGAAAGTGCGAAGCATAGCACGGAGTCTGCCGCGCACCCTCGGCTTCCCGCGCTGGATAACTACTTTGAAAGCCGACGCAGTCTCGGGTGCGCAGCATTGACCGCGACGATCAAACGCAGGGCGTCCACAACTTTACCTCGCGAGGGCGAAGCATGAATGCGAGATCACTGAGTTTTCATTGGCCTAGAGCTCCTCGATCTCGCGCCGCAGATCTTCCTTTGTTCTCCCGGTGCGTTCTTGCAGCCGGCCGAGCATTTCCTCTTCCTTGCCTTCGACAAACAGAAGATCGTCGTCGGTGAGGTCAGCATACTTCTGCTTCAATTTGCCTTTAATTTGGTTCCAATTGCCTTTGAGGGATAGTTTAGTCATAGCGGGAAATCTACGACGGCGAGAGTCGGCTGGATGGTTACAAATTCGGGCACCGATTGGAACGCGGCGACTGGCCAGTTTGGCTGTTAAAGTGTTCGAGCTGATCAAATTCACAGAATTGCCAACTGCAAACGTACGGAAACCGTTGGCACTCTGCCGCGCGACGTATTAATTCGGCGCGCATGAAGCTTCGCCACATCATCATTTCCGTCTGCGTCGTCGCAGCGGCGATGGCGCTGTTTGGGCTGATGCAAACGATGCGGCCGAAGCCGCCGCAGGTCCAGCCGGTTGCGGTAATCACGTCGGTCGAGGCGATGACCGTCAATTTGCAGGACCATGAAGTGCGGATCGAGACCCAGGGATCGATCCAGCCGCTAACCGAGACGCACGCAGCGGCTGAGGTGGGGGGAAAGATCATTTCGGTGGCACCCAACTTTCATGTGGGAGGTCATTTCCAGCCAGGAGACACATTGCTCGAGATTGACCCGGCGGATTATGCGGCGGCGCTGGCGCAGTCACAGTCCTCGCTCGCAGAGGCTCGGCTGCTCTTGGAGACCGAAAAAGCGCGGGCCGACCAGGCGAAAAGGGATTGGCAACGGCTGGCCCCGGCGGAAAAGGCGAATCCGCTCGCCTTGCGCCAACCCCACCTAGCGAGCATCGAAGCGCGAGTGCGTGCCGCTGAGGCAGCCGTGGACCGGGCCCAGCGCGACCTCGAACGCACCCATCTGCGCCCGCCTTATCAGGGCCTCATCAAAACCAAACGAGCGGATCTGGGCGATTACGTCATACCGGGCACGCCCCTCGCCGATTTGTGGCGCTCGGACATTTTCGAAATCCGCCTGCCCGTCTCGCTCGAACAATTCTCGCACATCGAAATCTCGAAGCAGCCGGAGGCCGTGCTGACGGCGGCGACTCAGGGCACCGGGATGCAGTGGAAGGCGAAGATCGTGCGCACGGAAGGGTTGGTGGAAGCCTCAACTCGCAGTGTGCCGTTGGTCGCGCGTCTCGAGGCGCCGTCGCCAGCGCCGATGCCCGGACTCTTCGTGCGCGCGACCGTGCTCGGGCGCACCCTGGAAAACATTGCCGCCGTGCCGCGCAAAGCACTCCAGGGACCGGCGCGCCTCGTCATGGTGGATTCCGACAACCGGCTGCGGTTCCGGGAGGTCAAAATCGCATGGTCTGACCAGGCGCAGATTTATGTCAGCGAGGGCTTGAAAGCAGGAGAGCTGGTTTGTTTGACCGCCCTGGCAGCAGTTGTCGAGGGAATGCCGGTGGAAGTGATCTCGCATCCGCAAAAAACCGCCTCGGTAACCGCGGCGGAACGCAAGCCGTGAAAGGCCTCGTCACATGGTTCGCCCGCAATCCGGTGGCGGCGAATCTCCTGATGGGGCTGATTCTCGCCGCGGGATTCGCGGGCTGGTTCAAGATGCGGAAGGAGATTTTTCCCGAAACATCCCTTAATGTGGTGGCGATCCGGGTTCCGTTTCCTAACGCTGCTCCAGAAGAGGTGGAAAAGGGAGTGTGCATTCCGATCGAGGAAGCCATCCACAGCACGAATGGCATCAAGCGCATCTCGTCCTACGCCAACGAATCGCTGGGCACGGTCATCGTCGAGATACTGCCCAGTTTCAAGACCCGTGACGTCATGGCTGATCTGAAATCACGGGTCGATGCCATCGACAACTTCGCCCAGGAAGCGGAGAAGCCGGTGATG
Source organism: Verrucomicrobiales bacterium (assembly GCA_050998515.1). Taxonomy (GTDB): domain Bacteria; phylum Verrucomicrobiota; class Verrucomicrobiia; order Verrucomicrobiales; family V1-33; genus JBPCQC01. The sequence continues at coordinate 6,557 of JBPCQC010000071.1, read as the reverse complement.
GAAGAGCTTCTGATCAAGAATCAGACGCTCAGCATTGCCGTCACGGCGGATACCGACGAAGCAACGCTGCGCCGCTTCGCCGAGAAGGTGCGTGATGACTTGCTGACCTATCAACTGCCCAAGGGCGCGCCCGGGCGCCTTGATGCAAAACCGAGCAGCCTCTGGGCCGGGCTGAAATGGGAATTCGATGACCGATTTACTCGCGTGATCCGATTTTTCAATACGCTCTTCAACGGACCGGCCAAGCTCAGCCAGATTAGCGTCGTTAACGTGCGCAACTACGAGATCAGCATCGAAGTCAGCGAAGAGACGCTGCGCTCGTATGGGCTGACGCTCGACCAGGTGGCGCTGGCGGTGCGCGCTTCGTCACTCGATTTGCCGGCAGGAAGCGTCCGCACTGATGCGGGGGAGGTGCTGATCCGAACGCAATCCCGCCGTTACACCGCGCCGGAATTTGCCAATATCACAGTCATTACGCGTCCGGACGGTTCCTCGGTGCAACTCGGCCAGATCGCAAACATTGTCGATGGTTTCGAAGACCTGGACCTGTTCTCGCGCTTCGACGGAAAACCCGCGGTGATCGTTAATGTTTTTCGCACTGGCGATGAGGACACTCTTCGCGTGGCTGAGTTGGTTCGGCATTACCTCAAGGAAGCTCCCAGCCACCTTCCCGCCGGAGTAAATCTCCAGGTGTGGAATGATTGGTCCACCTACCTCTCGGGCCGCATGAATCTGCTCTTTTCCAACGGTCTGCAGGGGCTGGTCCTCATCGTCCTTGTGCTGGGGCTCTTTCTCGAGCCGCGTCTGGCATTTTATGTTTCGTTAGGCATTCCGATCAGCGTCGCCGGCGGCCTGCTCTGCATGCCGTTCTTTGACGTCTCGATCAACATGATCTCGCTCTTCGCTTTCATCCTCGTTTTAGGCGTGGTGGTTGATGATGCGATTGTGATCGGCGAGAATGTGCACTATCGCATGACGGCGCTCGGCGAACCGCCGCAGGTGGCGGCGCCTCGTGGTACCAATGAAGTCGCGGTGGTGGTCATGTTCGGGGTTTTCGTGACCGTGATGGCGTTCACGCCCATGGCCATGGTGCATGGCGTCGGAGGAAAAATCTGGCGCAACATTCCGTGGGTCGTCATCCCCACGCTCATTCTTTCGACCATCGAGTCGAAGCTTATTCTGCCGGCGCACCTGGCCAACATGAAGGTTCGACCGCCAGGACAGCGCCGCGGCTTCATCGGCCGCACACAACAGCGGGTCGAACACGGTCTCGACTTTGTTTCGACCCGCATTTACAAACCGGTCATTCAGCGTCTGCTGTTATGGCGCTATGTGGTGGGAGCCTCCTTTGTCGCGCTGTTCATTCTCACTATCGGTGTGGTTGCCGCCGGTTGGGTCCCGTTCACCTTTTTTCCCGTCGTCGAGGGCGACATGATCAGCGCCAAACTCACCCTTCCCGAGGGCGTGCCGGTGGAAACCACCGCCGCCGCCGTCGCGAAAATCGAAGCAGGAGCAAAACAGCTCGGCGAAATGTATCGGGACAAACACGGCAATTCCGTGATCCGGCACGGGCTCGCGACGGTGGGCGATCAGCCGTTCAAAACGAGTTTGTGGGACATGGGTGGCGGCCCCGCGGTGCATCGCGGAGAAGTCACCGTCGAGCTATGCCCGGCGGCAGATCGGACGGTCAAGGCGAAGGAACTCGAGGCGAAATGGCGCGAGCTCACCGGCCCTGTCCCGGGCGCGGTGGAACTCACCTTCCGCACCAATAGCGAACGCGGCGGCGTGGCTCTGGAATTGATGCTCAGCGGCCAGCGCCTCGACGAACTCAACGCCGCTGCCGCCTGGGTGAAAGCGAAGCTCGCCACTTATCGAGGGGTCATCGACGTGTTTAGCAGCGACCGCGAAGGCAAACGCGAAATGAAACTCAACATCCTTCCGCAGGCCGAAGCTTTGGGGTTTCGGCTTGCCGATGTCTCGCGCCAGGTGCGCCAGAGCTTTTACGGCGAAGAGGCGCAGCGACTGCAGCGCGGGCGGGATGAAGTGAAGGTGATGGTGCGTTACCCGCTCGAAGAACGGCGTTCGCTGCAAAACCTGTCGGAAATGAAGATCCGCACCATCCGCGGTGAGGAAGTGCCGTTTTCCGAAGTAGCTCGAGCGGATTACGGCCGCGGCTACGCAATGATTTCACGGACCGATCGCAAACGCTCGGTGTTCATCACCGCTGATGTCGATCGCAGCGATCCTGAGGCCAATGCCAACCGGATCGTGGCTGAATTGAAAACCGAGCACCTTCCCGAGATGAGCCGCCTGTGGCCCGACGTGCATTGGAGTTTCGAAGGAGAGCAGAAGAGCCAGATGGAAGACCTGCGAGATATGGGAGTAGGGGCGATATTTGCGCTCCTGGGCATTTACATTCTTCTGGCGGTGCCGCTGCGGTCATATGCCCAACCGCTGATCGTGATGAGCGTCATTCCATTTGGCCTGGTGGGCGCAGTCTGGGGACACATGGCGCTGGGCATGGAATTATCCATTATGACGATGTGCGGTTGTATCGCGCTCGCCGGCATGGTCGTGAACGAAAGTCTTATCATGGTCGACTCGATCAACCGTCATCGCCGGCGTGGCGAACCATTGCACGAAGCCGCCTGGAAGGCGGCCATGCATCGCTTCAAACCGATCATGGCCACGAGCGTCACCACCTTCGTTGGCCTGCTGCCTATCATGAGTGAGACTGATATTCAGGCGCTCTTTCTTGTGCCAATGTCGGTTGCGCTTGGGTTCGGCGGCCTATTCGCCACGGCAATCACCCTGCTGCTGGTGCCGTCCATCTACATCATGCTCGAGGATGCGCGAAACCTCCTCGGCCTCCGCGCGCGCTACGCTGAAGCTGACGAGATCGATGAAGATGCCGGGAAAGCCGCCGCGCCGGCGCTGTAAACTTCCGCGACATCTCATCCGCCGACGCGTGGCCGCAATTCGTCAAGAAACAACCTCACAGCTTCAAGCGATGGTTCCCCCCAGCAGGGTTTCTACCACCAAACTAGTTGCAGCAGGCTGAAAACCTGCGACACGGCAGGCCGCAGACCTGCGGTACAAGCATCGTACCGCAGACTTTCAGTCTGCTGTGTCGCAGACCTGCGGTCTGCATTTAATTATTGCCGATCTTGGAATGAATAACCTAACTAAATCCACCAGGTTGTTTCCAACCGTGGTCCTTCATTCAGGGTCGTTGGAATCTCCGCTACTGCGGCGCTTTGAAGGCCGGTGCGCCTTGGTCGCCACCGGCCGCTACGAACGCGAGGAGATCGAGGATTTCCTCGAGTTTTAGATTGTTGAGCAACCCGGCAGGCATGAGCGACAGCTTCGAGACCTCGCGCTGGGCCAGGTTGGATTTCTTAACCGTCGCTTTGGTCGTGCCAAACGGGTCAGCGTAAATCAGGAAAGCGTCCGCGGTTTCTTCGGCAATCTGGCCCCGCAAACTGCTGCCATCGTTCATGGTAAAAACAAAGCTAGCGTATTGATCCGGAACTGCTTTTGACGGATCAAGAATGGCTTCGATGATATCGCGGGCAGAAAATCGCCCCCCGAGGCCGGTCAGGTCGGGCCCGACGCTCCCCGCCCCATCGGTGCCGCACTGGTGGCACTTTGCGCAGAGCATCGAAGAATAGATCTCGCGTCCGCGATCGAAATTGCGGTCCGCTTTTGCGGCACCGAAATGTGGCTCCAATTCAGCGAGCGTCCAGTTTTTGACGAGGGTACGCGCAGGCGCCGCAGGCGTTCCACTTTGCGAACGGCCGGACCCAACAGGGAAGGACTGTTCCACTTTGGCGCGTTCGACGGCGTCAAGCTTAGCAAGCGCCCGATCCCTGATCGCTTCCAGGAACTTCAAAAAATTGTTCGCACCCTTGAATTCCCGCGCCTGCACGAACCACGCAAAATACCGGTCTCGCTGCCCGGGCGCGAAATGCGTCCCCGGCACTTCACACAACACGCGAGCAAACCATATCGATTCCTCCTGCGGCCCCAGCTTCAGCGGGTCCGGCAATTTTTTCCCTTCGGCCGCCCATCGCCTATGCGCTTGCTCCATCAACTTCAGCGTCGGTTCGACCACGCCCGGCCATTGCAAAAAAACGAGAAGCTGGCTGAGCTCGCGGTTGAGGCGAAAGTCGCGCGCCGGATAGACAGGCGTGAGATGCTTAGCAAGATCTTGGGCATCCATAGGTTTGCCTTGCCGAGCCAGCGACACTTCGAGGGCCCGGTACATTCGCAGCCGCAAGGCAGTCAATTCTTCGGGATGCGAATAGTGCGACTGACGGGTCACGCGACCCGGGTTGGTTTGGCGCAAGCTCTCCGCCAGCAAATTCGGAATCCTTTCTCCAATCCGGGCAGCGGTGAGCAGGACCAAAGGTGAAAGTTCCGCGAATACACCATTCAGCTCACCGTGCAGTAAGGCAACCATGTCACTCAGCTTCCATTGTGAGGAAAAGCGCTCGAGGTTCGTCCGCACCGTGAAAGGCAGGAAGGAATCCGAAGTATGAAACCCGTCTAATGCCGGAATAAACCGCAATGGAAGATCTTCCGCCTTGAAGCTTCTTTTCTTGAAAGCGGCGCGGCGGAAATCGGCAGGCGTGAAACAGACGATCGGAGGAGGATCATCGGCGATCTCCGCAGGGCCCTGCCAACTCACACGATACAATCCCCCTTGCGTGCCCCGTCCCCCCACGGTGAAATACATCGGTCCGTCCGGCGCGAATTCGAGATCAGTTACGGGCATTCCTTTTCCTTTTACGAACTCTTCCGGCTTCCCATGGTGAGAAGATCCTTGCGGCTGCAGATGCACCGCCAGAATCCTGCCGTAGGTCCAATCCATGGCGTAAAACGCCCGGTGCCATTTACCAGGCCAGTTTGAATTTGTGCCAAACTTCACGCCGGTGGGCGAGCCGAGTCCGATGTTGCAGACGGCGGGCAGGGTATCCGGATAATAATCCGGCATTTTGGCGGAGCCTTCGCGGAAGCCGTATTCTCCGCCGGGAACGAGATGAAGAATGCGGCTCGGCCGATACCACGGCAAACCAACGTCCCATTCGGCATCGCTGTCGTAAGTGAAGAGTTCGCCTTCCGCGTTGAAGTCGATGTCATAGGCATTGCGCAGGCCGACGCACCATAATTCCCAACGTGTGCCGTTTTCGTCGGTGCGCAGGATGTGGCCGTAGGGTGATTTCAACTGATCAAAAAACGTGGCCACCGGGTCTTTGATGCGCGGGAGCAGGTCGTCCTCGGCAAAGTGCTGGCACGGTGACTCGGTGGCGATGCCCTCGACGGGCGGAGTGGCGTTGCCCATGGCGATGTAGAGATGGTTGTCCCGTCCGAGGACTATTCCATGCGCGCCGTGTTCGCCTCCTCCGCCAGGGACCTTTTTGAAAAGCGTTAGGCGGTCGAGGTCGCCGTCGCCGTTGTCATCGAAGAGCCGGTAAATTCCCTGCCCTTCCGGACCGACACCGGAAACGTACAGCGAATTGAACGCCCAGACCATGCCCATGGCGCTAAAAACCGGAAGTGGTAGTGGATCGACCTTTGCGACCTGGCCGCCGTCATCCAGTGTGATGCGCAGGATTGGGCAGTTATCCTCCTGCGGGGAAATGTAGAGCCGGCCGCGCGCATCGATGGCGAGGCAAATCCAGGAGCCTTCGCCTGGCTGTGCCGAGCGCAACAACTCGACCTTGAATCCTGGTGGCACAGTGATGTCGCCCGCAGGTGTAGCCTCGGCTTTTTTTGCTTGGAAAACGTGGCCGAACGGAGGGTCGCCGAGCTGGCCAAAAACCCTGACCGCTTCCCAGCCGGCGGTATTGAATCCCGGCTGATTCCAACCCTTTGGGTTATCGAGCGAGAAGTGCCAGCCGCCGTCGCTCCGGATGAGCTCACGCCTGCCATCCTGAAGTTCGAGATCGAGTTGCAAAACGACCCCGATGCCATAGGCGGTGGTGCGTCCAAAAACCGCGATGGTGTTCTGACCGCCGCGAATCAAACCGGAGGGCAGCTGCTTTTTCAGCGGATGGCGGACTTCTGGCACGGTGCCGACGAATTGCCCGTTCAGGAAGACTTCCATGTATCCGGCGCACGCCGCCTCAATCGTGGCGCGTTCGACTTTGTCCGTAACTGAAAACGCTCGAACGAGATAACCGCGCTCGCCGGCGGGGGAGGGCCGCTGCGTCTGCGATCGCCAGATCCATTGAGGGGGTTCTGCCGCGGCCGCTGCGTGAAACATCATCAAGGCCGCCCAAATGCGCACCGTCATGCCAATTGGGTCGGATGGTAGGGCGTATCTGTCAACGTGTAGCAGCGACACTCTTGTCGCTGGATCCATGCATCAGCGCCACTCTTCAGCCTGTCGGACTTTGCGTACTGGAATCCCCTACTAAAACGCAAATGAAACTTAAGTTTCCTTAAGCAACTTCGCGCTCATGGCCCGAAGACTGGTTGTGATTGATCGCGATACTCCGATGCTGCTGCCGCCGAGCATTCAGCAATGGATTCGAGAAAACGATGTGGCGCGG
>JBPCQC010000044.1:0-34575 GCA_050998515.1 Verrucomicrobiales bacterium | reverse complement strand
AGCGCCGCCAACGTCAGTCAGCAGGTTCGCCGATTGCCCCAGCGTCTCGAAACTCATGCTGAAATCCGTCGCCAATATCAAAAGTGGCGCAAAACTCTGTCATGAATTTTAGCTTGACCCGAATCATACGAACGGATTGAAACCTCTATCGCGATGTGCTCCTGCAGCACGGCCACTGGTCGCCCCGTGAGCAATCACGGGGCGCGGATTGAAACACCTTTCCTCCGGGGTCACAGACCCCGGCTACAGTGTCGCCCTGTGAGCGTCGCGACCGACACATGGACGCTAGAGGGGGAAGACGTCACAGACCCCGGCTACAGTGTCGCCCTGTGAGCGAGCGCGGATTGAAAGCGGCCGTTCAGGCCATGGAGGAGGCGGCCAAGTCTCCTTCACAGGCAGGAAGGATTGGCATCGTAGGTGTCCAGGACGATAGCGCCAGCACGTCCGTGAATTACCAAGCACGGGGCGGGATACGTGCGGCCTGACGTCGCTCCACCATCTTTGTGCGGCTCGACAGAGTCGCCCCACCATTGCCGTCTGGTGAGCGATCACGGGGCGGGCTGTACGCTTCTGTTTGCCAAAGTGATGTAATGGCCTTACCGCTGAACTTTTCAGAGCAAGACGTCCTAGCCCTGCATGGACACACTGGTTGAGCCCAAAACAACGGCGGCCCGGCCGCACGAGCCGCTCACGGGACTGGGCGCTGTGTTGACCGTACGGCGTCGCTGGTGGCGGCGTTTTTTTTCAAGGCGGCGGCGCCGCACGGCCAACCTGCTTCCGCTGCTTATGCAGGTTTTTGCCGGCTTCAGCAAAGTCGACGGCGAGGTGGTCGAGGCGGATGTCGATTCGAGCCTTGGCTTCCTGCGCTATGATTTCCCGGAAGCGCTGCACGCTGAATTGCAGGCGTTATACCAGAAGGCGCTCAAGGAGCCGCAGAACCTCAATGAGATCGCGGCGTCACTGGCCAATCGTTTGGGTGCCGAGGAAAAGATCCTGCTCGGGATTCAACTCTATCTGCTGATCTCGCGGGCGAGCATGCCGGCCCAGCAGCTCAAGCAGTTTTATCTTTTCATGACCAGCCTTGGCGTGGCCTCCGAGGCGGTGGGGATTGTCTATCAGCTCAACACCGGTTCCGAAGAGGAGGCGCTCGCCCTCGCCGACCAGGAAGGGGCGCAACCACTGGAGTCTCTTCACATCGCTAATCATCCGCAAGCCGACCTGGTGCTCGACTATCTCGAGAGCACGCAGTCGCTGACAGTTTTCCGTTATCAAAGTCTCATCCTGCTGAAGAACACCGGGAGCATGCCCGTCATTGCCCGGGGGCGAAGATTGCGGGCCGGCGAATTCACCCGGTTGTATCTCGGCCAGCGGGCTGTGGTAGGCGAGGCGGTCTTCGAATACCAGGACCTGGTCACGTACCTCAACGCGAAAAAGCACGTCTCCTCGACGCAGCTCTTTTTTTCCATCGATGAGACCGACCAGCCCTACGTCGAGCGGATGCGATCACCGGATAGCGTTTTTGAGATCAAATTCGCTTTGGGGGTGGAAGTGCGGGCCCTGAGCAGAAGCCAGGCGCGGGTCAAGGGGGTGGCCTTGCAGATCGGCCAGCGGCTCAAGTGCAGCCTGCACGACAAGATCACGTTCCCCAACCACACCGAAATCACCCTGGCGGAGCTCCGGCGCCGGGCGCGGGAGATGGGCGGGCGCTTCAACCTTTCTCCGAGCAAATCCGAATATTTGATCTCGACCAATCCGGCGTTGCTGCGTCCTGGTGACATCCTGCTTTCGCCGACGGCGCGTGGTGAGCTGCTTCTGCAGGTGAAGTGCGACTATGAGTCAAAGCGCGGCGAACTTCATGTACTCAAGGCGAACCGGCCGGTTTTTGTGCGTCGCCAGCCGGTCAAAGATCACGCCGTGCTCGCAGACGGTGAAACCATCGATATCGGTGAAGGCGTTTTTTTGCGCTGCCATTTCGGCGACCGCATCATCGAGGAGGAACGCAATATCATCAGCCGCCTCGAAATATCGAGCGCCACCCATTGCTATGTGAGAGGTAATACTGCGCTCGACGACATAAGCTTGAGCGTGCGGCGGGGTGAGATGATTTGCGTGATGGGTCCGAGTGGCTGCGGCAAAAGCACGCTGCTTCGTGTGCTTGCGGGACATCTCGAGCCGACCGAGGGACGGGTCCTGCTCAATGGCGTGCCGCTTTACGAGAATCTTCGCGAGCTGCGGCCGTATTTGGCCTACATCCCGCACGATGACGCCTTCGATCCCCTTCTCACCGTCGAGGAAAACCTCGATATGGCTGCCGCCGTGCGCAGCCCGAACGTCAGCGCTCCGGACCGCCGCAAACGGGTCGATGCCAAATTGATCGAACTCGGCCTTGATGCCGTGCGCCATCGCCGTTCCGGCACGCCGGAGGAAAAAACGCTTTCGGGCGGCGAACGCAAGCGCCTCAACATCGGGCTGGACATGATCAGTCTTTCCGACGTTTTCCTTTTTGACGAACCCACCTCGGGACTTTCTTCGAAGGACTCGGAACACCTGCTCGAGATCATCCGCGGGGTGGCGCACAACAAGATTGTTTTTGTCAGCATTCATCAGCCAAGTGCCCGTTTGTTCTCGATGTTTCACAAGGCGCTTCTGCTCGACCATGGCGGTCGGGTGGTATTTTTTGGCAAACCGGATGAAATGCTGGCCTATTTTCAAGAGGCGGCGGACGAAGAGAAGGTGCACATCGAGTTGAGTCCGGGCGCGCAGTGGGACCGCGATGCCCTTCAGCCGGAATTCATATTCGATGTCCTGGAATCACCGCTGCGGGACCTGGGGGGCGATATCATCTACGCCGAGGACGAACGCGGACGGCTCGCCCCGGCCCGCCGATTCAGCCCGGGCTTCTGGCGGGACCGTTTCCAGGCTCGGCGCATCCTGGAACAGACCCGTAGCGTCGGTCTGCCGCCTGAGGATCGGAGCGTTGTGGAAGGTTCGGCCGCCCGGGGCCTGCAGCGCCCGAAACGCCATCTCAAGGACGAATTCGCTCAACTCTATGCCTTGCTGCGGCGGGCGTTTCTTTCCAAGCTCCGGCACCGCACGAATATTGCCACCACCCTCCTCGAAGCACCGGCGCTGGCCGTTCTCATCGCGACGGTTCTTCGCTACAGCGAAGATGGCGGTTATACCTTTGCCACGGCGTTCCATATTCCGACCTATTTCTTCATGACATTGGTGGTGGGGATGTTTCTGGGACTCACCAACAGCGCGGATGACATCGTGCGGGACGACATTTTGCTGCAACGAGAGCGCAATCATAACATCCGTTGCAGTTACTTCCTCTTCGCCAAGGTATTGTCGCTCGCCGTCTTCGCCCTGGTCCAATGCGTCATTTACCTTGTGATCGGCAATAGCATCCTTGAAATCCGGGATATGTTCGCCGACCACCTGGTCTGGATGTTTCTCAGTTCGCTCTCAGGCGTGGTTTTTGGCCTGGTCATTTCCAGTCTCGTCCGCGCCAGCAAAACGGCCATCAACCTTATTCCACTCATTCTAATCCCCCAGATTATCCTCGGCGGCGCCTTGATTAAATACGAGGAGATGAACCGGAATCTCGACCTAGTTTACAGCTTGCGCCGCTGGTTAAAAGCAGAGGACGGAAAGCCGCTCGAACCGCCGAACAAACTCGAGGTGCCATTTATCTGCCAGTTCATGCCGCTGCGCTGGTCATATGAGTCAATCATCATCGCCCAGGCGGCACGCAATCCTCTCGCCCTGGCTCAAAGGCAACTGCAGGAGCGGATCGACCGCATTGTTCACGAGGCCCCGCCTCCCCCCGCCCCCATGCCTCCGAGGCTCGATGAAGAATTGCGCGACGCCAAGGACGCTCTGGCCATGGTGTCGGGGCTGGAAGCCCCCAGGCCGCGCGCCCTGCGCCGAAAACTCAATCGCATTATGGAGGCGATTGAATCAGGCACCTTTGAAGCTGAAACAGCCGCCCTTGAAGAGCAGCCAACGGAGGGCAGCGTTTCCGCCGCTCAGATTTATACCAATCAAAAAGTCTGGGACCTCTTTCACAAAGCCGAAAATGAGCGTCTTAGCGATGCGTACAAACAGCCCCCTAACGTTTTCTTTGGGTTAAAAAAATATGCGGATCTCAGCCAGCCTGATGAGCTGCGCGGGATCGCTCCGGTGCAGTCCTTGATCGCGCGCATCCGGCCGCCCTGGTCCACCCTGCACATCAATCTTTTCATGATGGGCGTTTTCATTGTTAGTGGCATGATCGTCCTCTACGTGGCTCTTCGCCGCAAGCTCACCTCCGTTTAAGGCTGCGGCCTTCGTTTCAGCAATGCGGACCGCAGGTCCGCGACACGGCAGAGTGTAAGTCTGCGGTACGAGACTCGTACCGCACGCTTCTGGCCTGCCGTGTCGCAGGTTTGCAGCCTGCTGCATCCGCTACGTGGGGTCGCCGGTTGGAAATCGCCGGCGCCAAGCCCACCAGAGCCACCACGGAACGTTGACAAAAAAGATCAGCAGCGCCCATTCATGCATTTCGAAATGCAGCTGCATGATTTCTGCAATCATCCGATGCATGCCGATCAAAATGACGCCGGTCCAAAAGCTGAACGCGCGATTCCATAATCCGAAAAATGCGAATAACTCGAAGAATAAACCGGGACCGAAAAGCCAGGGCGCGGCGCCTGGGTGTTCGACCAGCCACGACGCCAGGGGCGGCTCAGCCGGCGGCGCAGACGCAGCCGGGTGCGAGTAGTATTCCTGCATGCGAGTCCTCACCAAGGCTATGGGAATATTCTTCGTGTTCCAAAGCCACATCCCCTCGGAATTTATGAATTTGCTGACCGCCGACGTGACATAACTAACTACGATCGCGCCCTGGCTGAAAAAGACCCAGTAGCTATCGACGTTTATTCGAGGACTGAAAGGAAACGGCCGTTTCGAGAATAACTTCCATCCCTCGAAGAAGAGCACGACCAGCGTCTGCGCCACCAATACCATTCCGAGGATTTGCAAGGAATGGTTGATGAATCCTTGGGAGTTGAAAAACGTGAGCGCCGCCACGTGGAGCGCGGTGATCACCGGAAGCACCACTGGCAGCCAACGCCCCAGCACGTAAGGCACAGACAATAAGACGAGCGCCATTCGGACCCACAGCACCACTGGATCGTGACCCAAAAAACTGAAGTCGATCCAGTGCGCCAGGCCGTTAGGGGCTGGCTGCCCGGCGTAAGGCAGCGCGTGCGGGAACTTCCAAACAACCAGCAGAATGAAAAACAAACGCATTAGGGCGACTTCCCAATCGGCCGCGGCTTTGGGGCGAAAACTTCCGGACCACCATGATGGCACCGTGCCGTTCATTTCAGCCTTCGCCTACCACGGTGGCCACCTGGTGCATCTTCCCGTCTTTTAGATCGATCACCACCTGAACCATCCGGACGCTTTGTGGAAACGATTTGTATTTTCCATTGAGGCTTATCGCGCGCAGCGACTTGAGGACCTCGCCGGCGGCTTCCGCCTTCAACTCCGGCCGAGCTTGAGTGAGCCGGACATGGCTTCGCTGGCACAGGTTCTTCAAGGCTGAATGATACAGCTTATTTACCTTGGCGGCCGAAAGGCCCGCGTGGTCGAGGGTCGAGAGCGGTTGTCCATTGCTGTCGGTGAGATAGGTGTAGGCACCCTCATCATCGAGGCGCGAATACATGGCGAAATGAGAAAATGGGTAAAATCCGTCCTTTAGCGACTGCGTCAGCAGCACGCCGCCAGCCAGAATCCACAGGGGATGCCGGAGAATGAGGAATGCGGAATGCGGAATGCGGAATGGGATGGACAATCCGAAATCCGAAATCCGAAATCCGCAATTGAATTATCATACCAGTCCGGGCAGGTCATACGGACGGCCGGTTTTCTTCTCATACCAGTGAATGAACGCGCGGTTGCACACGGCCACTCCCGCCGGGGTCGGATAGTTTCCCGTGAAGTACCAGTCCCCCGCTTCGCTTCCAAGCGCGCGGTGCAGGTTTTCCACGGTCTGGAAAATTACTCGCACTTCGCCATGCCAGCCCGGGGTTCCATTGGGATAAACGAACTGGCTGATTTTGGCGGCGATCTCCTCGTGGGTGAAGGGCGCGTAAATGTCCTTTACGCAGTTCCGTTGTTCAGATGAGGGCTTTTCAACTTCCGCCAGGCAGAGCTGGAAAACCTCATCGATAAATCTTTGCCGGCCGCTTTCCTTAAGCAAGGCGATGGCGGCTTCGAAGGCGATAAACTTTCCGATCTGCGCCATATCGATGCCGTAGCAATCCGGATAGCGGATTTGCGGGGCCGTGCTCACGATCACAATGGCCTTCGGACCGGTGCGGGCGAGAATTTTGAGGATCGACTGCTTGAGGGTGGTGCCGCGCACGATTGAATCATCGATGCAGACCAGGACATCCTCGGGCCGCACTTCGCCATAGGTGACGTCGTAGACATGGTTGGCCAGGCTTTCGCGTTGCGCTTCCTGGCTGATAAACGTGCGCAGTTTGATGTCCTTGTGCGCAATCTTCTCACCCCGCGGCCAGTTGCGCATGATGAGTTGATCGAGCAGCGCTTCGTCGAGCCGGCCATGGCGTGAAGCGTCGAGTATGGCATCGCGCACCTGTCGCCGGCGGTGGCGGCGCAGTTCATCCATCAGGCCCTGGTAGGCGACCTCGGCGGTATTTGGAATGAATGAAACCACGCTCCGGTCAAAATCGTCCCCGATCGCTTCGATGATCTGCGGCACAAGGTGGGCGCCGAGTGCTTTGCGCTCGCGATAAATCGCCGGATCATTGCCGCGGGAAAAGTAGATCCGCTCGAACGAACACGGGGTCGCGGGGCGCTGACTGGCAAATTGCTCGCAATGAATTCGGCCATCCGCCTTGACAAAAAGCACCGTGCCGCGAGCCAACTCATGCACGTCCTCCTGTGCGGCGCCAAAGACTGTCATGAGCGGCACACGTTCGGAAGCAAACGCGATCACCTCGTCGTTCATGTAGTAATGACACGGACGAATGCCATGGGGATCACGCATCACAAAGCAATCCCCATTGCCGATCATTCCCGCGATGGCATACCCGCCATCCCAATGTTCGGCCGCGCGCCTGATGATCGCGCCCACGTCAAGCCGCTCCGAAATGATGGCCGGAATTCTCTCGCCCGGCATCGCCTTGTCCCGCTCGGCGCGGTAAATGTCAGTATGTTCCTCGTCCAGATGGTAACCAATTTCCTCGAGCACTGTCTGGGTGTCGGTATCGAAGATCGGGTGCTGGCCTCGGCTGATCAGTATCTGGTTGAGTTCCGCGGCATTGGCCATGTTGAAATTCCCGAGGACCATCAACGTCTTGGTGGGCCAGTTGCTGCGCCGGAGATACGGATGCAGTGAGGTGACTCCAAACTCGCCGCTGGTTCCATAGCGCAAGTGGCCCATCAGGCATTCACCGCCAAAATCAAAATGCCGCTTTACGCTCTCCCCGTCTGCCCGGTCAATGATCCCCCGCGCGCAGAGCTTTTCGAATTCAACAAGCTGCTTGCGGAAAACGCGACCGAGGGAATCAATCTCCTGCGAGCGAGCCCGATGCATGTAAGGCTGACCAATCGGCATATGCAGCTTGGTGCATCCGATCCCCACACCGTCCTGGCCACGGTTGTGCTGCTTTTCCATGAGCAAAAAAAGCTTTTGAAATCCCCATAGCCCGGTGCCGTATTTGCGCAGAAAATAATCGAGCGGCTGGCGAAGCCGCACGAGAGCAAGGCCACATTCGTGGTTGAGGGGATCGCTCATTCAGGCCTTGGAAGGCGCGAGAACCTCAGTGTCGGCGGAGCGCAAGGAACTGCAAGTGGCAGCTAAAGTAGCAGCGACACTCAGTCGCTCTCAGCGCGTATCACTTCGAGAAACGGACCGAGATACTTTTCCGCCTTCGTGTCACTGACGCCACGGATTCGCTTTGCAGCTTCGACGGTTTTCGGTTTCAAGCGCGCGAAAAATTCGAGCGTCGAGTTGTGAAAAACGACATAGGCCGGCATTCCCGCGGCCCTGGCAATTTCAAGCCGGCACGCCTTCAGCTTTTCGAAAAGCTGCGCGTCGAACCCAAGCTCGTTTAGGGGGTCGGAATTGGAGAATCTCTCGCTGGGAGCACCGCCTTCTTCGGGCGACTGCACCGAATGGAGGTGCCGCTGAATCTCGACTGGGAGTGCCGCCGTCCCGTGCGGCTGCACTGAATCAGGAACTGAAGAAGAGGCAGCGGCTGCGCCGATCTGTATTTGCTGGCCGCGCGAGCCGGCGGCGCTCCCAGCGCGCGGTCGAGGCGACACTGCACGACGCGGCGTCATGCTGGCACGCACCTCCTCCGGCGGCGATATCGCTGTCACGCTTAGCCCGCCTGGCCAGCGCAGGGAACACGATTCCCGACCGAGCATGACGCGCTCGCCCTTGGGCGTCAGCGCGAGGACCGGTCGCGTTCCGCCCGTTGATTCCACCAGTCCGGCAGCCTGTATTTCACGAAACAAGGCGTTGAGATAACCGGAGCCGACATGCTTCAGCAACCCGTAGGTGCTTAGCTGGTCCAGCCGGAGTTCAAGAATGTCCTGCGAGCGGCTTGCAATGAGCATGGCGATAATCTTGGTGCGGCCAAAACGGCCGCGCCACCCCTCGGAAGTTCGTTGCGACATTCGAGCCACGCCGCTCAATGCTTTGCGCAGGAGAATAAGTTCATCGTCGGTGCTCGCCCGCAACTGCGACGAGGTGCCGGTTCTGGTGCAGGCATCGCAAATGCCGCATTCCGCGGCATCTTTTTCCCCGAAATAATCCAGGATCCATCGCTGGCGGCACGTCGCCGCATCGCAAAGCGCAATCATGGCGTCGAGCTTCGCAAAATCACGCCGGGCTTTCTCGGCCAGCGCCGCTTCATCGAGCTCCAGATAGCGGGCGGCCAGTTCGGGGCGCAACAAACGGGTGCCCCGCAGCCGTTGACCCGGCACATCAAAGCGCTCGATATACCCCGCACGCGCCAGAATTCCCAGTGCCGATGAAACGGCCATTTCGTTCTTTATCTGCAGGCGCTCCGCAATGTCCTTAATTGGGACCCGCACCTCATGCGATCCATCCTGCCAGCTCAGCAGCGCTTGATAGACCGCCCGAATGGTCAGGGCGCCGGGATTGGCCCCCAAAATGAAGAACTCCTGGGTGCGGCGATCGGCAAAATTGAAAAAAAGCTCGCACCAGGCCGGCTCGCCGTCCCGACCCGCCCGGCCTGCCTCCTGATAGTAGGCTTCGACACTGCCCGGGAATTCAAAGTGCACCACGAACCGGACGTCGGCTCGATCGATTCCCATGCCGAAGGCATTTGTCGCCACCACCACATCCGCCTTCTTGCTCATAAACAGATTTTGCGCCTTCTCCCGCGCGTCATCATCCAAGCCGCCGTGATAAAACATTACGCTCGCGGTTTCTTCGCGCAGCGCCTGGTAAACTTCCTCGACGCGTTTTCGCGTGGCGCAGTAAACGATTCCCGTTCGATGCTCGCCAACGATCTTGAACAACCGGGCATATTTCTCCGCGTGTGTTGCGGTGCGGGTGATCGCAAGGCTGAGGTTGGGCCGCGCAAATCCGCGGACGCATTCAAACGGATCGCGCAGGCGCAGATGCTGCAGAATGTCCGCCCGCACCTCGCTGGTCGCGGTCGCGGTGAAGGCCGCGGTCTGAGGGTGTCCGAGTTTCTCGAGCGCGTGTCCCAAGCGCAGGTAATCGGGCCGAAAATCGTGCCCCCACTGGCTGAGACAATGCGCTTCATCGATGGCGAAGAGCGCGATTTCGACTTCCCGCAGGGCGTCGAGAAAAAGCCCACTGCGAAAACGCTCCGGCGCGATGTAAACCAGTTTGAGTTCCCCGCGCCGAAGTTGACCGAGCCGCTCTTTTTGCTCGGCCAGGGTCAAAGTGCTGTTGATCATGGCCGCCGCGATGCCGCGCCGCTGCAAGGCATCGACCTGATCTTTCATCAAGGCGATCAACGGGCTGACGACGACGGTCACGCCTTCGCAACACAGCGCCGGCAGTTGGTAACAAAGGCTTTTGCCTCCGCCCGTCGGCATCACCACCAACGCATCGCGTCCACTCAAAAGCGCCGAAACTACCGCCTCCTGTCCATCCAAAAACGCCCGGAAGCCGAAGTGCCGTTCCAGAGCTTCGACCGCATTGTGGGTGGGAGAGGTCATCGCGAATTTTGGAGCCCGGCGCGCAAGAGCGCCGCTTTCCCATTGAACATCGCTTTTGCAACGCGGTGTGCAAGAGCGCCGAGTGGATGCGATTGGTTGGGCGGAAAAGGGGCGCTCTTGCGCGCAGCACTCCAAAAGCTAGCCTCGCACTATGCCTAATCCCCAGCTGCCTATCCTCTGCCCGGCACAGGCCCGCGTCCTTGTCGGAATCCTCGCCGCCGTCAAACGAGGACCCGTCGTGCAATTATGGAGCGGCACTGGCATGGGAAAAACCACCATTCTCAAGGCCGCACACGCAAAGCTTGGCGGGAGAATACTCTCCGCCCGTGACTTCATCGTTGAAGCGCGTGGTCGAAGACGGGAAATCCGAATACGCCTTTGACCTCGCGGCAATGGCCAAGCCGAGGCCCGCTGTCGATTACTTCGTTCAAGCAGCGCAGGCCTTGGTTGAGAACAAGGCGCGTCAAGCCCAAGCATTGGGACATCCGAAGCAAACACACCAAAGCCTTCTGTGAGTGCGTGGTCTTTTGTTCCAGATTAACCAGGGCGGCCGCCGGAGAGGGCTTCGCAGATGGGGATGAGGTGTTTCGGTTCGAGTATTCGCGGACAGTCCTCGACTTCAGAAGCGAGCGTTTTTTCGTTGGTGACGATGACATCGCGTTCTTCGAGCGCGGGGGGACGGGCGAGTTTCCAGCCAGGATAAAGGAGGATCGGGGTGACGGGGAAATCTTTGAGGCCCTGACTTTCGAGAAAGCTTTGCACTCCAGCGGCGGCCTTGCGCGCTTGGCGCAGCGGATCCGCAAGGCCGGGACGGCCGCCAATGAGGACAGTCCGTGCATCCACATGCTCGACTTTTTCGAACAAGGCACCCGTGCGTGGGTTCGAACGAATGCTCAGAGAAAATATCCCAGTGGGCCCTGCAATGACTGGACCCAGATTGGAGCCCGCGGCATCATGGACCGCGTCGAACAAATAAAAGCCGTGTTCGCCCAGGGATTCGAAATCGCCTTCCATCATGCGCCAGCCTCGCTGGGCGGACTGGAGAGCGCGCACGCGTTGCCAGAGCAGCCAGATGCGGAGCGCACAATAACCTGCCACGGCGAGAGCAAAGACGGTGATCTCCATCAATTGCTGGGGCAATCCAATCAGCTTCCTTAGCCACTCATAGGTGCTTATAAAAATGACCACCAGCGCCACAACCGCATACTCGAACACCTTGCCTTTAAGTTGTGCGGCCTCGTTGCGCGCGAGCGCTGGATCAAAAAACAATGAGGCCAGGCCGGCGCTCGGCCGGGCGGCATTGGGCGCGGGTTTCAGGGCGGACTTGTCTTCGCGGCCGCGCATAAGGAACAGGAACTATGCAGCAAGGTTCTTTCATGTGCCACGAAGATTCTTAAGTTGCCCGAGATGACGGTCACTCGCTTCGCACCCAGCCCCACTGGACGGCTGCACATGGGTCATGCCCTGGCGGCACTGGTGGCGTGGGATGAGGCGCAACAAAATCGAGGAACGTTTTTGCTGCGCATCGAGGACATCGACGCTGCGCGCAGCCGCATCGAGTGGGAGCAGGGAATCGAAGAGGACCTGAGGTGGCTCGGACTGCGCTGGCCGGCGCCGGTGCGCCGCCAGTCGGAACATCTCGATCACTATCGAGCCGCGTTGGATCGGATCGAGGCGCTTGGGTTGCTTTATCCATGTTTCTGCACCCGCGCCGAAATCGCGCGGGAAATTGCCGCGGCGGCCGACGCTCCGCAAGGGCCGGAGGGGCCTCATTATCCCGGCACCTGCCGGCACCTCGACATCGCTGAGCGGGCGCGGCGTTTCGACCAGGGAGGTTCGTTTGCCTGGCGGCTCGATTCAGCGAAAGCGGCCGCCATGGCGGGTCCTTTATCGTGGAAGGACCGTGCCCATGGAGACTTCGTCGTAAACGCCGGAGCTTTGGGAGACGTCGTACTCGCCCGCAAGGACATAGCCACCAGCTACCATTTGGCCGTCGTGGTGGACGACGCTGCGCAAGGCATAACGCTGGTCACGCGCGGCGAAGACCTCTTAAGGTGCACCCACCTCCATCGCATCCTGCAACATCTGCTCGATCTACCGGTCCCCCAATGGCACCATCATCGCCTCCTTCACGATGATGCAGGCAAACGGCTGGCCAAGCGAAACGACGCACTTAGCCTGAAAACACTGCGCGAGTCAGGCGTCTCACCCGCTCAAGTTCGGCAGCAATGCGGATTTGAATAAACGCACTGGCCGGTCCTATCGGTCTCTCCTTCCAAGTGAGCGTTGTTTTCTCCGATCGATTTGTGGCTATGCTTTCAGCCGATGTTTCTGCTCCGACTTTGTTTGCTCTTCGGTCTGGCGATCGGCGGGGCGTATCTGGCATTTCATGTGCCGTGGAAAGCGAGCGTTGAAGTCAACGGGATCACGCACACCACCAAACTCGACGCGGCCCCATATTTCCGGCCTCCGGGCAAACCCCGACTGGAACAATTCAATGGGAAAGTCTCACCCTATCTCGATCCAAAAACCGTGGTGATACAAGTGTGGATGGACAAAGTGAGACTCTTCGCGCGCTTCGCCGGACTGGTGGTTGGAGCCTTTTTCATGTTTGGCGTGATCGGCTATTTTTTGGACCAAAAGCCCGTCGGTCTCGACGTTGCCTTCAGCCTGTCGCTCACGAGTGGGTTTCTGGCAGCCTCGGTCTTGTGTGTCCTTGTGGCGCGGGTGGCTGGGCGCAGCGATTTTCTAGCGTGGCTGCCGTTTTTCTGGGCGGTTGGAGTGGTGGTCGCTTTGCTGGCAACGTTGCGGGCCCGGAGAGTGGTGGTTCGTTCGGTGCGATGAATGCGCTGCGCCGTCCGGAGGTGATCACGCTGATGGTGCTCGTGCTGGCGGGCGTAGGCTGGGTTGTTGTTGACTCGCTGCGAAAGCCGGGCCGTCCCGGCGAGCGGGGGCGCGATCATCGGATCGAAATCACCAAGGTCGCCGTCATGCCGGAAGGGCGACACCAGCGGCTGCGGCTCGAACTTACCGGCTTCAACTCAAGTGCAACCCCGATGGAAATGCGTCCGCCCACGGTGCGCTTGCTCGACTCGAGCGGCAAGGCGATCCCCGAGTTTTTCCAACCCGGCGCGTTCCCTCCGCCGCTACCGCCTCAAATCAAAAGCGCCACCTGGCTCGAGTTCTGGCTCAGGGAGGACCAAAGCCGCCACCCATTGTTCCTTGAAGTCGCCGGCCGGCAGTTGCCGGTCCCGATACCGCAATGACATTCGTCATTGACCCCGCGCCCGCACTCCGGCACGTTTCGAAATGCCCTCGGAAAAAGCGAGAATCCTCTTCGGCTATGCCGCCCTTTTGCTTGTTCTCGGCATCGTCTCCGTTCTCTACAGCCCGGAGGCTGGCTTTGGTTTCAATCCCAAGGCGATCAGCGGGTTGATTGTGGGTGTGGTGGGCGCAGTCGGCGCGGCGGCCTTTGGGAGGATGATCCAATCCGGTGTCAGTTGGGCCGTCCAGGGCGGCATGATCCTGACATTTGTTTTGCTGGTCATGTGTTCTCATCGCGCCCTGCTGAGCTGGCAGAAGGTTTCCGCCGGGGCTTCGGAAAAATGGTTCGCCGCCGCGATCATCTCGGTGATGGGCGCCGCGTCGCTGGTGACGTTGGTTCTAGTGGCACGCGGATTCGGCGGTGTCCGAGTGGCGCCAACTCCGCGGCCGTAACAGTCGTCAGAGCGACACTCTTTTCGCTGGCTGATGCATATCAGCGACAGGAGTGTCGCTGCTACGACACGGCAAGCGGGCACTTGACCGCGGCCTGGCAGCATGGACAGACTTCGGCACCATGCTTTTGAAAAAAGCTGTCATTACTGCGGCGGACTGGAAACAGCAGTTTCTGCCCCTGCAGACGATCGTCGATCGGGAAGGTCGCAACCGCCGCGTGCTGGGTCTGCTGCTCGACGAAATCACTTCCGCGGGAATCGAGCACGTGGCGCTGGTGATTCGCCCGGGCGACGAACCGCTTTACCGCGAAGCAGCGGACGCAGCGCAGGCCCGCGTGACGTTCATCGAACAACCCGAGCCGCGCGGCTACGGCCACGCGATTCTGTGCGCGGCTCGTTTTACCGAGGATGAACCATTTCTGCTGATGGTCAGTGATCACGTCTATGTCAGCGATCTCCCCGGGCAGACTTGCGCCCAACAACTGGCCGCGGTCGCGGCAAATCATGACGGAATCGTTTCCGCGGTGCAGGCGACGCATGAAAGTCGGCTTTCCTATTTTGGGACGGTTGGAGGGACGCTGTTTGAAGCGCGCCAACGGCTTTACCAGGTGCAACGAGTGCTGGAAAAACCGAGTCCAACGCAAGCAGAGCAAGCGCTTCTCACTCCGGGACTCCGCCATGGTTATTATCTTTGTTTTCTAGGAATGCACGTCCTGACGCCACTGGTCCTCACGGTGCTCGAAGAAAAACTGGCCAGCCTGCCGCCGGGTGAAATGCTGGACTTGTCGCATTCGCTCGACGTGGCCGCTCAACGCACTCGCTATCTGGCTTGTGCCTTGCAGGGCCGCCGTTATGACCTCGATCACCGCCATGGCGTTCTCATGGCCCAACTGGCAGTGGCACTCGACGGAAAATATCGTGATGATCTGCTCAACGGCCTGGTGGAATTGCTTGCGCAGACCAGGAAATGAGCCGGCTGGTTGAAATCATCCGCTCGAGCGACCCTTCGCTGCGCAACACCCCGCTCGAGGGTGCAGTCGCGGGTTTGTCACGGGTCGAAATCGAGGCGGAAGCCGCGGCCCTGGACGAGTTTCGGCGGCACTCGCCGAGCCTCTACGAACGCGTTCGCGCCTGCATTTTTCTCTACGCGCTTCATCGCTTTCATCTGCCGTCCAAGCTGGCATCCGAGGAAAACCAGCGGTCGGATGGGTACCTGGTGACCGGAATCATTCCTGCCGCCGGCCATGCTCATCTGCTTGAGCGGCGTTTTGCTGAAGCGATTGGCGAGTTTCTCGCTGCGGCTCAGAATGACGGATTAACCGAGGCGCTCTGCTCGGCGATGGCGCAGTCCTATTACAGGCTGGGCCTGCAAAATCTCGCGGATCAAGTGCGATCGAGCGTGCGGTCAGTTCGCGGAAACCAGTGGATGTTCAGATGCGGTTCGGCCCACGAACACCCCTTGCGTGTATGCGCCGAACTCCGCCGGCTCAGCGACGGCGCTTTCCCGGTCCTCCATGAGAAAACCGCGGTCCGCATGGACCTGACACACTCAGGCTGGAGCGACATCTTCTTCCTGGGCATGGATTTTCCCGAGGCCGCACGAGTCCTCAACGTGAGTATTGATCTCGCCGTGCGTGGCCGTGACGAGGTCCCCGCTCCCCCAGTCGAGGCGATGCTCAGGGTCATTGATTCACCTGTCCTGCGGCTGACAAGTGTGGACTTGGGTGCCAGCGCCGAGATTACAGATCTCGTCGAAGTATTTGACTTTGCCCGCGACCATCTTGGCCTGCTCAAGGCGGCAGTCATCGCGGGCGGCCTCGTTCCCATCGGCATGGAAGGCAGCGGCGAATCCCTCGCAGCCGTCCTTGAAAGAATGTTAGGCAGAGGCCTGGGCCTCGAGATTGTCTCTCAGGTTAATGGCATTCCGAAGGGGAGCCGGCTCGCGGTTTCGACGAACTTGTTGGGCTGCCTGATTTCGGTTTGCATGCGCGCAAGCGGGCAGACCAGGCATCTGACCGGGCAACTTTCGGAAAACGAGCGCCGGGTGGTGGCAGCACGCGCCATTCTTGGGGAGTGGCTCGGCGGATCAGGCGGCGGATGGCAGGATAGCGGAGGCGTTTGGCCTGGCATTAAGACGATCGAGGGTTGCGTGGCTGGAGAGGGAGATCCCGAATTTGGTGTCAGCCGGGGAACGCTGCTTCCACGGCATCTCCTGCTCGGCGAAAATGTGGTCCCCGCCGCCGCCAGGCGCGCGCTCGAACAAAGTCTTATCCTCGTCCATGGAGGCCTGGCGCAAAACGTGGGGCCGATTCTCGAAATGGTGACCGAGAAGTATTTACTGCGCTCGAGCGCCGAATGGACCGCGCGCGCTGAATCACTCGCGCTTTTCGATCAAATCCTCGATGCCCTTCGCGCCGGCGACGTCCGCCGCCTCGGCGGATTGACCACCCGGCACTTCTTCGGCCCCCTTCAGACCATCGTGCCCTGGTGCACCACGTTTTTCACTGAACGGCTAATCGCGGCGATGAGGCAGCGCTTTGGCGAAGATTTTTGGGGGTTCTGGATGCTGGGCGGAATGTCCGGAGGCGGCATGGGATTCATGTTCTCGCCCGACCACCGCGAGGCTGGCGCCGCCGAGCTCGCCAGAATCATGCTCGAGGAAAAGGAGTCGCTGCAACACAGCCTCCCATTCGCAATGGACCCGGTGGTCTATGATTTTAGCATCAATGAAATTGGCACGACGGCGGCCATGCTCGAAAACGCCGACGCTCTCTTAGTGCCCGGGTATTACGCGCAGACGATGCCTCGATTGTTAAGGGAAGATCCGCGGAATCTAAGCGCGGCGCGGCGACGCGAAATCGAGCTTTTCAGTCAGGCCGCGCGCGAAACGGTTCGCTATCAGTCCGCAGTCACAGCACTCATCGGCAATTTGCTTCCCGCCGAGGCCGGCAGATCTTCCAGCCACGACGACCTCGATCGGTTGCTGGCGGAAAACGGCTTCGATGCGCTCGCTCATGAGCAAATTCGCGCCAACCTGCGGGCCGGACACATTGGGCTGGCGCAAAACCGGCTGCCTGCCAGCACCCGGGTCGAAAATGTGTTTCCTGAAGAGGTACCCATCGCGCCAGGGCACCTGACCGCCGAAGACCGTTTGTGCGGGGAAACGGCGTTGCGCAATGGGGAGGTCGCGGTGGTAACTCTGGCCGCGGGCGCGGCGAGTCGTTGGACCGGCGGCGCCGGCGTGGTCAAGGCGCTCCACCCATTTTGCAAACTCGGAGGCCGTCATCGCACCTTTTTGGAAGTCCATTTCGCAAAGACACGGCGCACCGCATTGAAGTTTACGGATCGCGCGCGTGATGCGCGCGCACAGAGCGGCCCCTTGCACGCAGTCACCACCAGCTACCTGACTCACGAGCCGATCCGAAGCCGGCTTGAAGCGGCGGCCTATTACGGGTTGGACGGCCAGGTTTTTGTTTCGCAGGGGCGGAGCATTGGTTTGCGTTTGGTGCCAATGGCGCGCGACCTGCGGTTTTACTGGGAGGAAACCGCGCAGCAATTGCTCGATGAACGTCAGGAGAAAGTCCGCGCCAGCCTCCGCCAGGCGCTTCTCGCCTGGGCTGAATCGGCGGGCGAAGGATCGGATTATCGCGACAACACGGCGCTGCAGTGCCTGCATCCGGTGGGTCATTGGTTCGAAGTGCCCAACCTTCTATTGAACGGCACGCTGCACTCCATGATCCATCGCCGGCCGCAATTAAAAACGTTGTTGATGCACAACATTGATACGCTGGGCGCATCGCTCGATCCCGCGTTGCTCGGATTTCATCGGCGCGCCGGAGTCTCTCTAACCTTCGAACTCATTGGGCGTCGAATTGAAGATCGCGGCGGCGGCCTGGCTCGGGTAAATGACAAGTTGCGGCTCGTCGAGGGCCTCGCTCTCGCCCGTGAGACCGACGAATTCAAACTCAGCTACTACAACACGCTCAGCAATTGGATCGATGTCGACCGCCTGCTCGAGGCTTTCGGGCTTGCGCGGGCCGATCTCGGAGAATTGGATCGGGTGGCCGAAGCCGTGCGTGATTTTTCAAAGCGGCTGCCGACCTACATCACTCTCAAAGACGTGAAAAAGCGGTGGGGTCACGGCCAGGAAGATGTCTTTCCAGTCGCGCAGTTTGAAAAGCTCTGGGGCGACATGACCGCCCTCTCGAACATAACGAGCAACTTCGTCGAGGTTCCGCGCTTTCGCGGCCAGCAGCTTAAGGAACAATCGCAACTTGACGGCTGGTTGCGCGAGGGCGGGCTCGATTATGTCGAGCAGCTTTGTGCCTGGTGACCAGGGCGCGATGACTCATCGCGCCGGATTCAAGCGGCGGACGCCTGTGGTCAGGCGTCCCAACTTATTCGGAGTTCGGCTTGGGGAGCGCGGGCGCCTCGCCTGCATCAGGCGGCGCCTCGCCGCCGCATTCCTTCCCATCGGCGAGCCACCGAGGGAACCCATCGACGGGCCGTCGATGCCACCATTCTGAGCCGCGGGGTTCACTCCGCTGGGATCATCTTCAGATCAGCACGTTTTTTCTGGTAGCTGGTGGCGTAGGCGAGTTGGTCTTCCCGCGGCGCCACTCCAGCCTTTTGACAGGCGGTCTGATAAATTTCCGGCCACCAATTCCGGTGGGCGGTTTTGCCTTCACGTTGCCATGCGCCCCAATCCATCAACACCTTCGACCAGCAGGCGTCTCCATAGTCGATGGCTTCCTTCGCGCCGGGCATTTCGCTCAGATACCAATTCCGGCCGATGTGCGCGTGCAGCACTTCGTCGGCCCAGTCGAAATCCTGGAACAATCCGGCCAGCGGATGTTGTGAAGCCACACCAACTTCCCATTCGTAGCGTTTTCCGGTTTTAGGCATTAATCCTTGTTCGATGAAATAGAGCACCGCATGACGCTCGAGGGGCTTGAGTTGTGTGTTCAGGCCAAGCGACCACGTGAAATTGATCGGCACCTTTTTCCAATCGATGCCCAAGGAAATGAAACCGATCTCGCCCATCATGGCGTGGCGCGCCTCGTCCCAGAGCTGGCGGGTCATTTCCTGGTAGTACGGCCAGGGCTTGCCTTTGGTTTGGCCGACGATGGTGGCCATCATTTCCGGCACGTCGATTTCACGGAGCCGTTTGTAAAACATCATCAAGACTTTCGAGGCTTCATCGAACGCCGGTTCATAAAGATAGGCCTCTGCGTTGACCCCCATGTTGTAAGGATCGAAAAAACGTTCGTCGCGGCGGACAACGACGTCGATTTGATAAGGCGTGTCAGAATAAAGGCGTTCGGGTCTTCGCACCGCCTCGGGTGCCATCGGTGGCTGTGTGCCATCAAGATCGCCGGCTTGTGCCAGCAGGTTCTGCAAATAAGCGAGCCATTCGAGCATCGCGTTGCGTTTTTCCTCGTCGACGAGACATGGGACGGCGGCGGCGCCGTAGGCGGCCATTTCGCCTAACTCGAGCAGCGCAAACTTGCCCACGCGCAAGCTCGGCTGGTCGGCCAGCGGATGGGACTCCTTCTGATGGCGTTCAAAACCGCGGATCAAGGCCGGGATCGCCACCTCGTAAATGGCGGCGAGCCGCTCTTCCGTGCTGGGTGTCTTTAGGATTTCGTCGAAAAATGTTTCGAGGGCCGGGTGTGGAACCTTGCCTAGGCCGAGGGGCGGCTCGCGCATCTCGCTGATGCGCTTGCGCACCGCCCCTACATGCTCGGCACACAGGTGCGCGTGGAGACTGAACGCCATCTTTAATTCGTAAATCGGCTCGCTGGGGATGTGGTCGTTAAAGATCTGATGCAGACGCTTGAACCCATAATGGAAACGTTTGAATCGCGTCACCACTTCCTCGACCCGCAAGCCATGGTTTTTGATCGCCTCCGACATGTTCTTCACCAGCCCGGCCAAAGGCGGCAGGTTCCGGTAGGGCAGGTAACTTTCCCCAGCGTCAACAATGCGGTTCATGCCGCAAAAATACGGCCGGAAGGCGGCGGGGTCAATGCAACCGAATGGCGCCTATGTAGCAGCGACACTCCGTCGCTGTGCTTTCCCGCGTAGCAGCAACACTCTTGTCGCTGCTAACTCGCATCACTTCGGGCCCAGAAAGAGCACACCGGCGCCGACTTCGTGGGGTGAGGCGTTCACTGGCCGGGCGCGGCTGGTGATCGCCTCGCGGACATTGAATCCCCAACCGCGGTAGACGGCGCCCATGCCGGCCGCGAGAGCCGAGGCTTGCGAGGTGCCATCGCCGAGCACGTAGAAGTTGCGGCCGTCTTCGAAATAGGCTGAGGGGATACTCACGGCCGGCGCGGCGATCGTCGGGTCTCCGGAGTTGGAAAAGTAGGCGAGTTCACCATCGGCATCGACTCCGCTCACAGAAACTACGCCTGGAATGTCGGCCGGCAGTCCTTTGATTCCGGCCTGCTCATTTCCGACCGCGGCGAAAATTACGACGCCGCGTTCATGGGCCTCCCGAACGGCACTTCGGACGACCGGCGCATCGCCATAGGATACGAGGCTGATGTTGATGATGTGAGCGCCCTCGTTCACGGCCGTAGTGATGCCGCTGGCGAGCATAAAGCTGTCGCTTTCGCCGTTGGCATCAGCGACACGCACGTCGAGAAGCTGAGCGGCCTGGGCCAGTCCTTCAGCGCCTGGCTTCGATCCCGCGATGAGTGAAGCCATGGCGGTGCCATGTCCATCGAATACCTGACCGTCCTTTACGAGGTCGACATGACGAATTTGACGCTCCCGGAAAGCGGGATGATCGACCACGCCGGTATCAACGACGGCCACCACCACTCCGTTGCCCCACTGCGAGCGATCGACATTCGCACCAAGTGCGGTCATGACAGTCTCACCGAAAGGTGAATCCCCGCCGACCCGATTCTCGGCCGGTGGCAGCCCCGGGACGCGGACAAGATAGTTGGCGCCCACATCCGCGTAATCATCCCCATGGTTGAGCAATTCGGAGCGGAGCCTTTCGAGGCTGTCATAACCGACACGAACCGTTCTGAGGGCATCGAGCTGGCCGAGCACCCGCAGACCGGCGCCACCGGACCGCTTCAAAAAAGCCATCAGAGCCTCCTGGGATTTAAATGTCAGCAGGGCCTCATTCTCCATCGCGCCAATCGATTGCACCCGTCCACGGAGCGCCTCGAGCAAGCGATTCGCGAGCGCTTCCTGCGCCGCCCGCAGGCTCATCAACGTCGGTTCGATGGGCTCATTGGTCTCATCCGCAGTGCCGCCTGTGATCAAAGCCGGCGGTTTCGCCGGCCCGTCGCCTGTTACGCCAAACCGGCTCTTCTGCCAGTTTGTCCATCGATCCATCTGGCCAAAAAACAGCAGGAACACGCCCACGACCACCAGGAGGCCGAGACACATCCAGACCGTCATGGTCCGGGAATCGTTCATTAAGTGGGGCGGTTCACTGGCTTAGCTTAGCGCAGAAAAGAGCGGGTGCCATGTTGACAAGCGGATGGGGTCGGCCATCTTCCCTGTTTCCCGCTCGGGCGGAGTGTTTGCGGTGGCATTCGTTTTGGTCATCGTCGGCTCGTGCCACCGGCTCCTCAAATTAGACAAAGACGTATGCCAACTGTTGAAGTTATCCTCAAGGAACCCATCAAGGACCTCGGTGCCGAAGCCGACATCGTCAAGGTGAAGGCCGGGTATGCACGCAATTTCCTTGTGCCAAAAGGCAAGGCGCTCGAAGCCACCAAAGGCAACCTCCGGCATGTCAAAGCATTACAAAACCGTCGCGCCGAACGCGAGGGGAAGGAACTCGCCGAAGCAGAGACTCTTGCTGGCAAGCTGAAGAAGCTGAACCTCAAGTTGACGCTCAAAACCGGGTCCGATGGCAAGGCGTTCGGTTCGATCACCACCATGGACATCGCCCACGCCGTCGAGGCCCAAGGCCCCAAAGGCATCACCATCGACCGGCACAGCATTCAGCTCGACAAGCCGATCAAGCAGACGGGGAAATTCGAAGTGCCGGTGAAAATTCATCCCCAGGTCACGACCACGATCAGGGTCAACGTGACGGCCGACACCGAGGAGAAGCCGAACGCAGAGACGGAGAAAGCAGAATAACCCGCGCAGTGCTCGCGGAGTGTGGGCCGGTTTGACCCGCGCGGGACTATTCACCGTCGTTCACATTGGGCATAATTCAGGTGCGCCAATTCGCTCGTTGCCGAAGCGGTCAATTTTTGAACAATGCCGATTATGGCGACCGCAGCCAAAAAAACATCTGAGTCCACCATCCCGAACCCGGATGTCGCGGCCCTGAAATTGCAGGCTTTGCCGGCAGCCATGACGGGCGGGAGTGCGGACGCCCGCCGGCCGTTGCCGAGCAGTGTGGATGCGGAGAAAGGCATTCTCGCGTGCATGCTGCTTGACCCCATGGAAGCGATCAATGTCGCGATGACGAAGCTGCGCGCGGAAAGTTTTCACCTCCCGGCGCACCGGCTCATTTTCAATCTGTTGGTCGAGCTGCGCGACGGCAACAAACCCATAGACCCGGTCAGTGTGCAGCAGGTCCTTGTGGACCGCAGGCGGCTTGATGAAGTCGGCGGTCCCTCGACCGTGCTCGAGCTGTTCAGTTTTGTCCCGACGGCCGCCCACATCGATTTTTACGTCGGAATCGTCCAGGAAAAGCAGGTCTTGCGCAGTGTTATCGACGTCTGCACGAAATCGATTCAGCGCGCGTACGACGAGCAGGAGGATGTGGCCGCGCTATTGGACGATGCCGAACGCGAAATCCTCGCCATCCGCGATGCCAAAGAGGCCGGGCGCGAAATGCAGTCGCTGCGCGAGCAGGTTTACGAGGCGTTCACCCAGATCGAACGGCTGATCGAGGATCCCGACGCACTGAACGGATTGCCTTCTGGATTCAGCGATCTCGACAAAATGACCAAGGGGTTGCATGGCTCAGAGATGGTGATCATCGCGGCGCGGCCATCGATGGGAAAGACTTCGCTGGCGATGAATATCGTCGAGTACCTGGCCATTGATTTGCGCAAGCCCTGCGCGGTCTTCAGTCTCGAGATGAGCGCCCTGCAGCTCATTCAGAGGCTAATCTGCTCCCGCTCGCGGCTCAATCCATTTCGCATCGAATCCGGCGTCCTGAACACCGCTGACTTTCAAAGGCTGACGCATGTCGCCAGTGAATTGGCGGACGCCCCGATTTTCATCGACGACACCCCCAGCCTCAGCATTGGGGAATTCAAAGCCAAGGCGCGCCGCCTGCACCAGCGCCACAAAGTCGAGTTGATCGCGGTTGATTATCTTCAGCTCATGCGCTCGACCAGCCGGCGCGCGGCAGATAACCGGCAGCTCGAAATTGCCGAGATTTCCGCCGGCATCAAAGCGGTTTCGAAGGAGCTCGATATCCCGATTGTCGTGCTGGCACAGTTGAACCGTAGTCCCGAGCAGCGCGAAGGAGGCAAGCCGCGTTTGAGCGATCTCCGTGAATCCGGTTCGATCGAACAAGATGCCGACGTCGTCGGCCTGCTCGTCCGCCCACAGTACTACGCGGACAACGAGGAGGAGCGCGAAGCCATGCAGGGCGAAGCCGAGCTCATCATTGCCAAAAATCGCAATGGCCCGACCGGCCCCGTCGGGCTCACTTTTTTGAGTGAATTCATGCGCTTCGAGAATCGGGCGCATGATGCTGTAACCGGATGAGAACTGGGTTTGGGATCGCGGGCGTCCCGCCCGTGGCAGGGAACCAAACGCGAGTTCATCGTTGAAGCGACATCGGCTGGCTTGATTCACCTCAGCCACAAGAGTGTCGCTGCCACGAGGGAAAGCCAGTGGCATTGGGCGCCCCGTCCGCATCAGAGAGCGCCTTCGGTCTCGCGCCTATTGGTATCTGGTGCCGGGACGCCAGTCAGGGCCACCGGGACGGTCGCACTCGCCAACATCCCAATTTTTGGTCAGCGGCGCCCCTCATAGAAGAAGCCAAGTCTGTCGCGATTGCGGACGAGCGAGCGATATTGCAGGAGGGCTAACAATCCCAAGCGTATGAATTCCCGCGGCGAATAGAGGCGAAATTTGCGGGCCGAGCTCAAATGCGGCCGCCCGGTGAGGATGACAAACAGGCAGCGGTGCTGGTGCGCCCACGATTTTAGGCGTCGGGAAAAATCGATCTCCTCGGCGGCGAAAAGTTCGTGGCTGAAGCCGTGCAATTGCTTGAAAACATCGGCCCGGCAAAACAGAAACGACCCAGCGGCTATTTTGCCGATTACCGAAATGGCCCGCCAAAACCAGCTCGCCGTTCGCGCCCACCACGGTCCGCCGATGACGTCCACGGTGGCTCCTCCTCCGATTACGGTCGAGGAACTGTGTGTAATTTCGAGGACGCGACGGAGATTTTCCGGGTGCAGCCGGGAATCCGCGTCGATAAACAACAGCCAGTGGCCACGGGCGGCGCGGGCACCGGTGTTGCGGGCGCGGGAAATTTGATTGATCGGTTCAAAGACCACAGTCGCCCCAGCCGCTTGCGCCACCGTCGGCGTCTCGTCGGTAGAATTGTTGTCGCACACGATGACTTCAATATCCTCGGCCGGCAACCGCTGCCGCGCCTCGTTTACGCTGGCGAGGCAATGAGGCAGTTCTTTTTCCTCATTGAAAGCGGGGATGATGATCGAGAGGCGCATGGTCAGCCGGGTAACGCATTGGATGGTGGAAAGCAGATGCAAGAAACTTGGCATGGCGAACCCGGCACTGCGCTCTTAATTGCACTTCGCATTTTCATGAGCCTCGAACTTTCCCACGATGAACTTCGCACTCTGCTGCATCTGATCAGCCTGGGGCTCTATACCACGGAGCTCAACCAGGATGAAAGCTGCCAGCCGGAACTCGAAGCCATGCAACGCCTGGCAGACAAAATCTACGAAGCCGGATACCGGGCCGGGCACCGGGACATCGCTGAGTTTGATCCGGCTGCCGGGCAATACATGCTCAAGGACTCCTATGTAAACGATTCAATTTATTCACAGACGATCCATGAATTTGAGGATGGATTTTTCTGGGGCGAACTCGCGGCACAACTGGCCGAACGCGATCTTCGCGCCAAAGGCGGACCATTGCTCGATCCCGTCCATCACAATGAACGCCTGCAAGATCTCGAGGATCACTACATGGACCTTTTCACCGAGCAGGGGGTCGATCGCTTGCACTTGATTCCGGCGGATCCGCATCAATAGCGGGCGCCGGCAACGGAGCGGTATTTGAGGATTTAGGTGTGTCCGGCAATGACGAGGCTGGCTGGCCGCGCGGGTCGCCCTGCCCGGTTTGTTGGGTAGCGATGGGTACGTTGTCGCCGTGGACGAGCCAGCCATCTGCCACAAGTTCGGTCAACTCGGCCTGGTTGGGCGCTCCTTTTTCGGGAAACCGGATACGCACCGAAACCATCGACAGGCGATTCTGACGGGTGCGGCGCGCGAGTTCCATGGCCAGCGGCGTCCCGCGTTGGGCATAAGCATAGAGATGATGCTCCTCCCATAAAGACGACAAGCGGAAGCATTCCCACGCGGCCTCGTCGGAGAAGGTGTAATTGAAGTAATCATCCTTCGCCAGGCGGGCCCGCAACAGCGTCGGCGTCGTGGGGCGCACTTCGGGAAGTTTCTCCCAAGATACCTCGCAGTAACCCACTGAGGCTTCCCAATCGACCTTCATCGGCCGGGGGACGCGCTGGACTGCGAGGAGCGGAGACTCGAAGTTCGGGCCTTCGGCTGCCCCGCTGACAAAATTCTTAAATGCTTGCAGCTCATGGCGCCGGGGAAGCCTGCGGTAATCCATCGGTGTCACGGGGTTCTCCCGGTAATAGGCCCGCAGCAGCGGCTCGACCCGCTCGGGTTCACGAACCACACTCAGGACTTCATCGATGGTCGAGGCTTTCAGAAATCTGGCCATGACGGCGATGGCCTCTGCGTAGTCCCTTTCGCTAATATCAGGAAAGAGCCGCGGCCGTTCGGGCGACCCTTCCTTCTGTTCGCGCAGGGTGGCCACAGTTTGGCTGGCGGCAAGCCAGGCTTTTTCCAAGGTCCCGGCTCCGCGATGAAAGAGAAGTTTCATCCACCACGCGAAAGTGAGCGCGACAGCCACAACAACGAGGGCGGCCAGGATGGCTTTGTAGATGCGGGCGAGTTGGATCCGCCGATTTTCCCATGCCGACGTGCCGGGTTTCTCATCCCATGGTAGCTTTTGGTCCTCGTGACGGTGCAAACGGCGTTCTTTGCGCTTGGTTGCGGGATCGATGCGAATGTCGGCGTCGAGGGTTGTGTGCAACGGTGCTGTGAAATCGGGTGGATGCAGCGGAGTGTTGCCGGGCTCCCATTCTTCGCGTTCCCGCCCACGAACAGTTTCAGGATCGGGGTCAAACGAGCGCTCCGTGGGCAGAATCGAAAGACCGCGCCGAATGGGAACTGGCTCCTCGATTCCGGAAACGGAAGATTTCCCGTCGATCTGAGGCCCGATGCGAACGAAGCAACCACAGCCAGGACACTGAAGCCGGTGTGTCTCCGCACCGGACGGGGCTTTGAGCGCCGTCTGGCACGCTGGACACTCGACTACCATCCAGCCAGGATTCGAAGAAGTCACAACAAGCAAGTTATCGACACCGATGCCCATCGTTCAAGCGACTTTACTCATCAAAAGGACAATCAGCGGCTGCCAAGATGCCGCAATACCTCCTCCAGTCCGAGAACGATTTGCATGAACCGCGGATAATCGAACTCCTGGAAGCCGTCCACGAGCAATAAGGAAACCTCCGCAGGCGGCCAGGCCGGTATTTTTCCGCCGGGAAGGACACGGCCGCGTTTAGGCGCAGGAATTTTCTCGTCCGAAGAAGTGCCTCGGTCTGAGAAGAACATTCTCTCGACGGGCATGGACACTCGTCGCGCAAAAACACCCGCCATCTCGTCCACGAAAGGGGCGTGGATCTTATCCCCCCCGAAAAAAAGCGATGCCTCACCGGTCGGCGCGGGGGAGGGACGTCCGCCATCCAGCACGGGGTCTGCCCGGGAAGTGTGACCAACGGCGAAAAACAGTCCGCAAAGCTGGACTACAGCATTCACTCGTTCGCCTCGGGCTTTGCACGAGGCAAGAAATGGTTGTCCGCCTGATTCAACCGCACCCCCCTCTCCCGCTTCTGAAGTGCGCGCGCCCCACCAGGCAAATCTCAGTGTTCGTTTGGGAGTCTGGCCTATCATGGCGTTGGCCAAACTCAAAAGCGCCGCCGTCCCGTGAGCGGGAGAGTCGACGCCACTGTGATAGTGCGTCGCCACCACCACTACTTCGACTCCCCGGTCCTGCCCCGGAACGTCTACGCTGAGATTCTGAACGCGCTGGCCCGCCACCTCGACACCTTCATTGCGCACCTGGAAACCAATATTGGATGGTCCGAGCGTTGATTCGATCCATCGCGCGGTTCGATCAAGCTGTGCCGCGTCGGAGGGTGGGCGTGGCCCGATTTCCACCTCGATAACCCTGACATAATCGCGCAAGTCTTTCTCCAGGATTGGGCGGCGCTTCCCCTGAGCGGTAACACTGCTCGCTGAACCTCGCGAGCGCGGGGATCCCAGCGGGTGATAATAGAGGATCACCGCGATCACCCCGAGAACGATCAGTCCTGCCGGCAATCCAACCAGCAAAGAGCGAATCAATGTAGGTTGCGTCATCAGGCTCACGAGTTCGCACCCTCGCCTCAGCGCAAGTTGCCGCAAACAAAACCGATTTCAACGAGGCAGACCTTAGGTCTGCGGCGCGGCAGGCTGAGAAGCCCCGCGCTATTTCAACGCCGCGGCAGCCGCCAGCACATCGGCGGCCTGCTGGTCGGTCGACGCATTCAAATCGCGCCACACGATTTTTCCGCTCTTGTCAATTAGGAACGATTGCCGGCTGGGAAAACTGAGCCGATTCACTGGCACCCCAAAAGCGTTTACTACTTTGCCGCCTTCGTCGGCGATCAAGGTGAAAGGCAGATTGTATTTTTCTTTAAACGCCTTTTGAGCTTCCGGCTTATCCATACTCACGCCGAGCACAGTGATTCCTTTTTCGGCCAGTTTCGCGAAAGCATCCCGGAGACTGCAGGCTTCCTTGGTGCAGCCCGGCGTGTCTGCCTTCGGATAAAAATATACCAGCGTCAGGTTTTTCTTATAGACCTCTCCGAAATCGACAGTTTTGCCATCCTGATCGACCGCCTTGACCTTCGGAGCGTCGGTTCCGATCTCGACCGGGTTTGCCTGAGTGGTTGAAAGAAGAAACGCGGCAGTGAGTGCAACAACACCGAGAATCGAGAAAAGGGCTTTAAGCATAAATTCAGTCAGAATGGGGAATTGTAAGATTTTATTAAAATTCGGGAAACTTCAAGTGATTTCGCAAAAACCTTTTGGTTTTCCCGAATTTAAAGCGGCCGGCGCGATCGCTGACGTGTGAATACGTCGACAATTCACCAGAGCTATCTGCGAATCGCTCGAGGGCAACTCTTTTTGCGCGGTCGGAATAGCCTGGTTTCGCACTCAGGGTCCATAATGGCCGTTCCTGCCCAGCGGATTGTGGATTGGCGGAATTAAGCCTCGGCATCCTTGACCTGGAGCAGATCGTCGTTTGGATCGAGAATGTTTATGCGCCTTGCTCTTTATTTTGTCGCCTTTTTCTCGCTTGTGGTGGGACTGTTAGCCCGTGAACCCCGTGAGGAAGCTCGCATTGAGGGCATCATCAACGCCGTGGAAGGACTCAAGGGCGCTCTGTTCATCCGCAACGGATCGGACTATGACGCCAAAGCCGCGGCCGGCCATCTCCGGCTCAAGCTCAGCCGCGCCGGAAAAAGGATCAACACCGCCGAGCAATTTATCGAGTACTGCGCGAGCCGCTCATCGTTCACGGGGGAAAAGTACAAAATCAAACTCGCGGACGGACAGGTAATCGAGGCGGCCGTCTTTTTTAAGAACAAGCTCAAGGAGATTGACGAGCGAGCGAAATAGCGAATTCGCCGACGTGCGGCCAGAAGCTACCAACGCAGGGTCTTGAGATACGAGATGGTGGTTGGGAGCTGCTGCTCGACGGTCGGCGCCTCGTCTTCGATGAAGTAATGCTTGACGCCGATTTTCTCGGCTTCACGCAACACGGCCGGCCAGTCGACAACGCCGGTGCCTAACGG
Organism: Verrucomicrobiales bacterium; assembly: GCA_050998515.1. GTDB lineage: Bacteria > Verrucomicrobiota > Verrucomicrobiia > Verrucomicrobiales > V1-33 > JBPCQC01. The sequence goes on along the minus strand of JBPCQC010000044.1, from coordinate 5,427 downwards.
AACGCTTTCCTCGTTGGGCGCATGTCCACTCAAGTTGCCGCGCGCGCCCTTTTTCCAATCCTTGAGGTGCAACATCCTGAAACGGTCGGGATACTTCTGCATCAATTTCACTGGATCCTGACCGGGGTGGACCACCCAGAATACGTCCATCTGGAAATCCGCTACGCCCGGCTTCATTTCCTTCGCCATGAGATCGAAGAGCGTCCCTCCGGCGAAGGGCTGGAACTCGTAACCATGAGCGTGGTAGCAAAATTGCAGCGCCTGTTGTTTCATCACTTCCCCTGCCCGATTGAAGACCTCAATGGCTTTGCGGGCGTCTTTTTCTGTAAAGATGGCTCCAGCGTGCGGCACCCAGGCACAGGCCACGAATGAACAGCCGAGCGCTTTGGCCTCGGCCGCAACGGCTTCAGGTTCCTTATCAAGGCGTTCAAACGGCCAATGTCCGCTGACCGCTTTGAGGCCGCGCTGGTCGAGCATCGCTTTGAACTCGGCTGGTTGCAGTCCCTGCACCCCGGCGATCTCGACCTCCGCAATGCCCAGCGCCTTAACTTTATCCAGGGTCTCGGGCACGCTTTTCTTAAATGAATCACGCAAGCTATAAAGTTGAAGTCCGACGGGCGCTTTAAATGAGCCGGGCGTTTCCGCGGCAAAAACCAAAGCCGTGGGTATGAATGTCAGAACGGAGGCAAGAAGTTGAAGTTTCATAAAGTGTGTCCCTGTGCGTCGGGGAGGCAGGTCGCAGATTGTTCGCGCCAGCCGCCGATGCAACTGACAACTTCTGCGTTCGCATTCTGCAAGCTGCAATTCCAGGGGCGGTCTACAAAGCTCGGATCAACATTCCGGCCGCCATGGCAGCCATGCCAAAGTCTTCCACCAGCGCGACCGTCGAGAGGGGAACCTTAAGCACAGTACCGAGACAGGCACAGGTCAGATCCCGCCCTTCATTCAACGCACGGCACACCCCTATCGCGCCAAATAACATGACTGCGATGGTGATCGAGTAAATCATGCCGGGTTGCCAGTGCGCCAGGTAGGCCAGGCCCAGGGCCAGTTCGATAAATGGATAGACCAAAGCGTAGGGTCGCCAATGTTTGGCCAGCAGGTCGTACATCTGAAAGCCATCGGCAAAACCGCGAAGATCAAAGAATTTAAACATGGAAAAGACCACGAGGAAGAAACCCATGAAATCGTGCATCCAACCCATCACATTCCAAGGTCCCGGCTGAGCTGCCTGTCTTGCGGCAGCGGCCAGGAGGGTCACCAGAACGATGACACCAATGGGAAGGTAACTTTTCCATTTTGCCGCCGCATCGGCGCCCAGCCGCGGCGCTGGCACAGGTTCCTGGGGACCGCGAGCATACAACTCCGGGGCACCAAGGAACTTTTCCAGACACCCGCGGGCGCAGAAGCGATAAGTCGCACCCTGATATTCGGTTTTCCATGGACTCGCCTCATCCACTTGCATGCCGCACACCGGGTCGTCGAGGAGGTTTAGGTTCCTATTCATGCTGGAACTTAATGATCCAGGGATCCTCGGTCATGACCTGAAAGTTGCGCAGCTTTTGCCGCATTTGCTGCTGGGACGCCGCCAATTCCGATTTCCCTGCCAGGTTTGCGGTCTCATCCGGATCAACCTCGATGTCGTAGAGTTCCCACTCCGGTCGATGCAGAAAGTCTTGAATTCGGCGCCGGCCGTAAAATTCCGCTTTGGCCTTGATCGTCTCCTGCCACGTGGCTGAGGTCCATAAGTCATGTGCGGAAGGATACTCGAGGGCGGAGGCGAGATTGTGGATGAGTTTGTGCCGGCGGGTTCTGAGCACGCGCATCGGATAATACATCGTGACTTCGTGAAAACAGTGGGAGGCAAACACTTCATCCCAACCGCTTGGGTCAGACTCCTCCAGAATCTCTTTAAAGCTCCGACCATGCATGACCGGCGGATTTTTGACCTGGGCAAAATCGAGCACCGTAGGCGCGAGATCAACCCACGAAATCATCGCGTTATTCACGACGCCGGAAGGTTTTTGACCGGGCGCTCGCACGATTAGGGGCAGGCGCATGCCGGCATCGTAGAGGGTTGTTTTCGCACCGGGGAACGGCATGCCGTTGTCACTTAAAACCATGAGCAAAGTATCGTCCTTGTGTCCCGCTTCTTCGAGCACCTCGATGAGACGGCCAAGTCCCTGGTCGGCACGGGAGACGCTTTGATAGTATTCCGCCAGTTCAGCGCGGCAGGAGTCAGTGTCAGGCAAAAATGACGGTACCGGCACTTCACTGGCGGCAAATTTCCTTTCGTCCACGCCCCCGCGTGCCTGCTCATTGCCAAACCGGTTGATTCCTCGATCGAGCGCGGCCCCACCGCGATGTGGATCGGCGACGCAAAAATAGAGAAAGAAAGGAACGTCGGCTTTTTCCGCCAGCCACGGGCGGCATTGGTTTGCCATTTGGACGCCATTTCGCGCATTGCCCGGCAGCGCAGTTTGAAACCGATAAATGTCTTCTGGGCCAACGTGAAACTTTCCCGAGCGCGCGGTTCGATATCCTGCTTCACCCAACAACACCGGGAGCGTCTTCAAATTCTCGAACGAACGAAAGTGGTGCGCCGCATGTTCGAGTCCATACTGCCCGTTGGCGTGACAATGCCTGCCGCTGAGAATCACGCTGCGGCTGGGGCTGCAACTCGCGGTAGTGCAGAACGCGTGCGTGAAGCGCACCCCATTTGCCGCCAGTCGATCCATATGCGGAGTCTTCGCGACCTGGTCCCCATAACACCCCAGCGTCAATCCAAGGTCATCAGCAACAAAGATCACGATGTTCGGACGGGACGCGGCTGACGGCGGATCTGCTGCCGAAGCGGCAATGGCTATCGCACAGGCGGCCACAATTTGAATGACAACAAACCGGCGCATCGCCATCATCCTAGACAATGCGCGTCATGTTGCGAACCCGAATGCATTCCCCGCGACACAATCGGGCGGGCACTCTTGGCCCGCCTTTGAAATGTGACACAGGCTTTCCAGCCTGTGACCAAACTTCAGACACAGGCTTTCCAGCCTGTGCGACTTTCACCGTCACAGGCTGGAAAGCCTGTGTCACACAGTGCTCCAACCTCGTTTGATATGATTTACCGTCTTCTCTTTGTGTTCAGTCTCTCCATGGGCTGTACGGTAGCCGCAGCGGAACCCCCCAAGCCCGGGCAAAGCGGACCGGATGCGAAGGCCGGGCCGTTTAAACCAGCCAAGGACGGATCTTTCACCTTGCACGCGCGGCAGGCGACCGTCCACGGCACAACGCTCCGTTATGAACCAGCGGAAAATAAGAACACGCTGGGTTTCTGGACGGACGTCACAGACTGGGCCAGCTGGGACCTGGCCGTCGATCACCCTGCCGCCTTCAAGGTGGAAATCCTGCAAGGTTGCGGGAAAGACAGCGGCGGCAGCGAAGTAGAGGTCGTGCTCGGCCGGGAACGCTTCACGTTCATAGTGCAGGAAACCGGACACTTCCAAAATTTCCTGCGGCGCCAGGTGGGAACGTTGCGCGTGGAAAAACCCGGTAATTACACGCTGGCGTTTCGCCCGCTCAAAAAAACCGGCCGCGCCATAATGGACTTGCGCGAAGTTTCGCTCAAACCCAGTCCCTAGAGAAAGAGGCAGTCAACGATCGAGACAATCGATTGCGGTTTTGAAATAGAGGGTCAGCAGGCCGAGTTGATCGTCGATTCGGGGCCTCTCGTCAGAGTTTGCCGTCAGCAACTGGTTGATGACAGCACCCAGGAGGGGCATCTGACGATAGGAGCTTGTCCAATCCGCCGCTTGATCCATGACATTTTCATCGGAGGAATTCTCCAATCCACGCAACTGCTGATGGTTGAGGTCGAAGGCCGCTTCGATGTTCTCCGCGGTGATTTCTTGTTTCGCACCACCGGCTTTTTGGAACACGAGCCACACCCAAACGCCGAAGAGCAGCAGTTGCCCGCTCTCGATCTCTGCCGCCAAACCGTTTTCCGCAGTCAGGAAGAACCCTGAGAGAACCGGCTGTTCGAGGCGAAAACGCCGCACCAGGCGCTGGGCCTCGACAGGCTCTTTTGAAGGTTAAGATTACGGGTCAAGCTAAAATTCATAAGATTACGGGTCAAGCTAAAATTCATGACAAAGGTTTGTCGTCACGCCTCATATGTCGGCGGATTTGAGGGTGGCGCTTGAGGCGCTCGGGCAGTCGGCGCACCTGCTGACTGACATTGGCGGGAAGCTCGGGAAATTCTTCTCCCGACGGGGATTCGGAGTATACCGTTCCGGCTCACGAACGAATTACGCTGTGACGGCCTCGATTGACGCAAGCGGGAGCTGGGGCGACATGATTTGGTATGATCCCGCAACGAATGAATGGGGATTCGGCTTCATTTAGGCAGTTAAACCCATTAATGCTGTGCAATATCGCGCTGTTGCTGGCGAACGGCGCAGCAGGCCTGCAATTGGTATCGCGGAAGACGGCTGAAGCCGGACCCGTTGGCGTTCGGCGGTTGAACACGGTCGCTATCGGGGATTCCCCCGGTCGAATATCGCAATCGGTCCAGCAGGATCGGAATTCTGCGTCCCTGTTGGGTTATAGTAACGTGCAAGCGGGGAGCGCACAATCAGGTTTTGGGTCACATCAGGTTTTGGGTCAAGCTAAAATTATTGACAGAGGACGAATGGTGCGGCAGTTGGAGGGATGCCGCGGCAATTGCGCATTGAAATGGCGGGCGGGATGTATCACGTGATGGCGCGCGGGGATCGGCGGGAGCCGATTTTTCATGGAGATGAGGATCGTGAGTTGTTTCTGCGACCTTGGGGGAAGCGTGCGGACGTTGTGGTTGGCGCGTTCATGCCTGGGTTCTCATGTCCCAACCATTATCACCTGTTGCTGGAGACGCCGAGGCCCAATTTAGTGGCCGGCATGAGCTGGCTGCAAAACACCTTCACCATCCGATTCAATCGCCGCCATCGATTGAGTGGGCATTTGTTTGGAGGCCGCTACAGCCGAGCGGAGCGAGACAGCCTGCTGGAAGGCAGCCCGAAGGGCGTGCGCGGTGGCGCGCGGCAACGCAGTGGTGATCGAAGCGCCGTCAGCAGGTCCAGGGTCTGAAAGGAAAAGTAAGGCGGACTACTTTAGCGCGGTGATGGATTACATTCATTTGAACCCGGTGCGAGCACGGTTGGTGACGCGGCGGACAGCCTCGGGATTGAGAAGCTATCGTTGGTCGAGCCTGGAGCTGGGCTATTTGCAGCCAAGCAAGAAGAGAGCCTCCTGGCTGGAGGTGGGACGCGGCTTTGGCGCTCACCAATTACGAGACACGGTGAAGGGGCGCCGTCACTTCCTGGAAGAGTTGGAAAGGCGGATGCAGGCGGAGGAAGCGGAACACTGCGGGGTAAGGGAAGTGGAAGGGCT
>JBPCQC010000043.1:0-17472 GCA_050998515.1 Verrucomicrobiales bacterium | reverse complement strand
GCCCATCCGACCGGGGTCTCAGACCCCGGCTACAGCGTTGTAGCCGGCCTCTGTGAGGCCGGAGAAATCAACCGCAACCCTTGACGACGGTTGACGTCAGCGACAATGAAAAAATCAGCCCTGCGGGAGCCGAAGTAACGAGTGATTTATCTCGACAGTCCGGGCACGCGGCCCAATCTGCTTCATGGGTGAGCGTTGGCGCCGCGTCTGCGTTTTTTTTGAAGACCGGCTTACGGTCGCTGAGCGGTGGCTGCTCTTCTCTATTTTGCTCGTTGCGATTTTCGGAGCGTCAATAAAGTATTGTCGAGAGCGTCCTAAGACAATTCCTCGCTCTGTAAGCCCTTCCTCCGACACCCTCCCGCTAACCCGTGAAGCGCCCAATCTTTGACGACGCCGTGCAGGAATGCCTGCAACGAGATGTGCGTTTTCCACCCGAAGCCTACTATTTCGTTCGCGATGCGCTCGATTATGCGCAAAAACTGCAAGTTGGAAGGAGCAAGCGTGGCGAACCGGTCCATCTTTCCGCCGCACAATTGTGCTCCTCCCTTCGACAATATGCTTTGGAACAATTTGGCCCCCTGTCCCATGTGGTGCTTGCGAGTTGGACCGTCCACAGCACCAGTGATATCGGCGAGATCGTCTACCTGCTCATCGACGCTGGCGCCTTCGCCAGATCAGAGGGTGATGCCCGTGAGGATTTCAATGATGTATTCGATTTTGCGGCGGTTTTTGAGGCGCCGTTTTGGCCGTCCGCGAAACGGAGTGCTGGAAAGGACCGGTCCAAAGAGCCCGGTCGTGAGTTGACGCGCTGAACAAAAGTGTCCGGTTGTCCGCGTTGGTGGAAGAACATCGGTGGTTCCGCAGGACTCGCCGAAAACCTTAATTCCGCCCGTCACCTCGTGATGAAATCGGTTTGTCTTATCCTGGCCCTCGCTGTTCTTAACGCCTCTCCGGCCCAGGCGAAAATCCAGTTTGTCATCCAAATCAGCGTGGATGGGCTGCGCGGTGATTTGCTCCGTGATCTCGTGACGGCCAACCCGTCAAATTATCCCGCCTTCGTGAGACTTCAGAACGAAGGCGCCTTCACCTATAATGCGCGCTGCGATTTTTCCAAATCCGAGACCATCCCAAACCATTGCACCATGGTAACGGGGCGTCCCGTCGACGCGGTCGCGGGTCAGTCAAACACAGTGCATCACGGCTACTCGAATAATTTTCCCGGCGCCAACGACACCATCCACGCCAATGGCAATCCCAACGTGGCCTACAAAGTCAGCACGTTTGATGTCGCCCACGATCGCGGTTTCACGACGGCATTCTTGTACGGCAAGGGCCGGCTCGACGTCATCAAGCGCAGCTACGATGCAACTCGACGCGCACTCGACCTCATTGGAGCCGATAACGGACGCAACAAGATCGACGAAAGCGTTCTCAGCACCTCGACCGCCACATTGCTCCTCAACTTGACCGGAAAAATCGTCAGTCAGACGCTCAGCAATTATACCTTTCTCCACATCACCGATCCGGATACGGCCGGTCACGCCATGGATGGTGGTTGGCCGTCCGCGCGTTGGAACGCCTCGGTGAAAACGGTGGACGACTACCTTCATAGCATCTTCACGGCATTGGACGCCACTTCCGGGCTGGATGGGCAGGTTGCGCTTAGCCTAACCGGTGATCATGGAGGCGGCGTGGCCGCAATCGGCGGCTCATTTTCAGGCAACCGCGGGCACGACGAACCCGCGGCTCAAGAAAACTACACGATTCCTTTTTTCATCTGGGGACCTGGCTTCCCGGGTGGAACAAGTGCCTGCGCCATTCTCAGCAATCGAAGCGACCCAGCAGCCGTCCGGCCTGATTACAACGGCACTCAACCTATCCGCAACGGCGACGCCGCAAATCTTTCCATGATCCTGCTCGGCTTGCCTGTCATCCCCGACACCATCATTCGTCCTGAATTGACTTCGACTCCGGACGTAGCCGAAACCGCCGGGCAACTCGCCATTGCCTGGCCCTGCTATCTTACCGGGTACACGCTCGAAGCTTCTTCTGACCTTGGGAACGGATCGTGGCAGACGGTTGTTGGAGGCATCGTCGAAACAGCCGGCCAATGCGTCTTCAATGAGGGTATTGTTTCGGGGGGGCTGCGATTCTTTCGATTGCGCCCTCCCGCCGAATAGTGGAACAAATTCCAGCTTGCTAAGCTCATGTTCACCAGCCGAAAGCTTGCGCCACAGGATTTGAGCGGTGATAATTGACGGCCCATAGTGTAATTGATTCGTCGCGCTGGTGGTCAATTTCTGTTACGTTCTGCCGGATCTAACCCTAACACCTGCTCATCATGGAACCTCTGCAAACTCTCTGTTTGGCGTTGGGCCTGTCCACCCTGGCCGGGCTGCGCCTTTATCTCACCGTCTTTCTCACCAGTCTCTCGCTCCACCAAGGCTGGCTGACCCTCGATCCATCTTATGCTTCGCTTGAAGTGCTCGGCAGCGACGGCGTCCTCATTGCGTCGGGCATCCTGCTCGTGCTCGAATTCCTCGCGGATAAAATTGCCGGTTTTGATTCGGTTTGGGACAGTATTCACACCGCGATTCGCCCGATTGGGGCTACCATTCTCACTCTCCAAGTACTGGGTGATTGGCCGCCGGAGGCAAAGGTCATCGCCGGGCTTTGCGCGGGCACTGTAGCCTTGACCGTGCATGCCGCGAAAGCCGGAACCCGACTGCTCGTCAACACATCACCGGAACCGGTGTCCAACGCACTCGTGAGCACGGCGGAAGATATTATGGTCGCCGGTCTCTTCGCATTGCTCGTGCAGCACCCGCTGCTCGCCGGCGCAGTTTTTGTGGGCTTGATCGCCTTCTGTTTGTGGGCGACCCCGCGCGCGTATCGCATGGCCAAAGCCACCTTTTGGCTGCTCTGGCAAAAACTTACGACCTTCGCTCGGCCGGGCCGGGTCGAATTGCCACGCCATCTTGCTCCCGACCATGACATGGCCGTCACCGACGCCCTGGGCAAGAGTGATCTGACGGTGGCCTGGGCGGTTGAAACACTCAGCAGCCGGACCCGTGGGCATCGCGGTCTGGACGGGAATCGCTTCGGAGTGCTGGTGGCGAGTCACGAGCGGCCTGACACTCTGGTGTTTCTGGCGCGAAAACTTTTTCGCCAGGTGCCGGTGAAGATTTCGCTGGTGGGTTGTCAGGTGTCGAAACAGAGCACGTTCCTGAGCGAAAACCTCGCCATCTATCACCGGCAGACGCGTCAGCGCGCAATCTTCAGGTTTCCGCGCAGCGAAGCGGAGATCGTCGCTCGCCTGGTCGAGGATGTGCAGGCACGCACAGGGCCGCCAGCCCCCGCTATTGCCCCGGAGCGTGTCGCAATGCTCTAACCGGCATAGCGCGACTCGCGACTGAATGGGGAGCGCCCGCGCCCTCGCGTGCTCTGGTCGGCGCACCCGCCGACCAATTGTGCATGGCCAATCGGCGAGGGCGCCGATTGGGACACGCGGGGGCGCATGTGCTCCCCGTTTGCGCCCGTGGCGCTGAAAAAATTCGACGGCCGGCGCGGTTAGCTCGATGTGATCGAAAACCAGCACTAATCCCATGAGCCTGGTCACCCTCGTCCTCTCCAACCCCCGGGTGGAAGTTTTCGATTTTGTCGAAATTTCGTTGCACCGCGAAGCCGCCAGCGCGGACAATCCATTTCAGCTCGATAACTTTGCCGAATTTGCGCTGGCCGATGGCTTACAAACGTGGCGCGTGGAAGGGTTCTGCGATGCGGACGACGGGCGGGTGTTTCGTTTTCGGTTCATGCCGCCGAAGCGAGGAAAATACGGCTTCCACGTTTTCTTTGGCCGCGAATTTGACCAGCACGGCGAATTCGAAGCGGTGCCTTCGCCCCGGGCAGGGCTGATGCGAGTCGACCGGGAGCATCCCTTTCACTTTGTTCAGGAACGGGGCGATGTTGCCCCGCGCCATTGGTTCTGGAACGGCACCACCACTTACTGGCTCGCCGGTTGGAACGATGAGGGATTTATCAAGGAAAGCATCGAACGGCTTGCCAGGATGCCGGCCGTTCACGTTCGCGCGGGTCGAGGAGGGACGCCTGATTACGGGCGTGCGCAAATATGGCGGAAGGTAGGGACGCCTCACCACAGGCGTCCGGAGGAATAGGCGGCGCGATGGGTCATCACGCCCTACCTTTCAGGTCTCATGGCCGATGCCCTGCCTTCGATTCCTCAGATTCGGTCTCGATCCAGCTTTGCAATTCTCTGTTCATCTCGGCAGCGAGTTTCGGAAACTCATGCGTGAGCGAACGGCGTTCGGCCGGATCGGTTTGCACATTGAACAGCTCGGGCCGGTTGTCCCCGGTGATGACAAGTTTCAGGTCACCTCGCATAGCCGCGAGCTGCCGGTTTCCCTCGGCCCTCCACTCCCAAAAAAGTGTTCTCGAAGGCGGCCGGTTTTGCTCACACCAGGCCGGCAGCATGTTAATCCCGTCCAGCTTCCATGCAGGGTCTGCCGGAATGCCGCCCGCGGCAAGACACGAAGGCATAACATCGGTGAGATGGAAAACCTCATTGGAAATCCGGCCCGCGGGAATCCGGCCCGGCCAGCGCAGCGCAGTGGGCACCCTGATGCCGCCCTCCCACAGCGTCCGCTTTTGCCCGCGGAACGGTTGGTTACTGTCGTGAAACGCCGAGGTGCCCTGGTTGCCGCTCTCGAATGTAGCCCCGTGATCGCTCGTGAAAATGACGAGGGTTCTTTCCGCCAGCGTCAAGCGGTCCAGCGCTGCGAGCACGCGACCGACTTCCTTGTCGAGGCGCGATACCATGGCTGCGTACGTGGCGCGGAGCGGCTTGGCGGCGTTCTTTTCCGGGAACTTGCCGCGGAACGGCGCGAGATCCTCCTCGGGCGCTTCGATGTGCAGGTGCACCTGCGTGTAGGGGAGGTAAAGGAAAAAACGTTTGTCGCGGTGGCGCTCGATGAACGCGATCCCTTCGTCGGTAAACCGCGCCGCCGCGAATCCTGCGAATGGCTTCTTCTCGCGCCCAAACCAGAGTTCCTTTGGGAAATGTTCCCAGGCATGGCGCGCCTCGCGGTAGCCGATGAACTCGTCAAACCCGAGGTCGAGTGGATGCCTTGACTCCGTTTCGCCCGGTCCCGGCTTGCCGCCGTGCCACTTCCCGAACATCGCCGTCGCGTAACCATGCGGCTTGAGCGCTTCCGCGAGCGTTCTTTCCGATTTCGGCAGGTCGGCGCTGTTGCTCGAGACGCCGCAATGAATCGTGTAGCGTCCGGTCATCAGCGCGGCGCGGCTGGGCGCGCAGACCACGCCCGCCGAATAGCAGCGCTTGAGCACCATCCCCTCCGCAGCCAACCGGTCGAGGTGCGGAGTCCCCCACTCGGATCGCCCATTGAACCCAACATCGCCCCATCCCAGGTCGTCCGCCAAAATGAGCACAATGTTTGGGGGCACAATGCTTGGGGACTCGGTGCCGCCCGGTTTTGCGTCATCAGCGAGAAAAACGCCAGTCCAGCCAGCCAGGGACAAGAATGAAATCAGCCATTTCATAACTGCCAGGCAGGTTCGCCCAATTAGGCGTCACCCGCAGCCGAATAGACTGACGTCCGGTGTCAGATTGCCCAGTATTTGATGTTTTGAGATAAGCTTGCCGGCTCCACGACATGCCACTCGGCATGAAAACATAGGCTGCGCCAGAATTCGGCGCTTTCCGGGTCGCCTGATCGCCATTAACTCGCGCCATTGCCGTCTTTGTTGTGCGCCCCCATTTGCACGGTGTCGGACTTCTCGGTCGTTATCGAGGTCAGGTCGCGGATTTCGGCATGGCCGCGCATCAAGAGCGGCTGGTGCGGTTTGTTCGGCAGCTCCGGCCACCGGATTCACGTTCATAGCTTAAGCTTTGGCGCCTCCTCATAGGCCGAGCCGATGCGGCATAACTGATCCAGCGTCTCAGCGAACAACTCAAACAACAATTTCAAGCGTTCCACATCCTTGATAACGCCGCCGACGTGAAAGTGAAGTTCGTCAGTGTCGACGGGGAAGCCTGGGCCGAAAAAACCCTCGTTGTCTTTTACCGTCAGGTGAATCTTTGGCTGCGCGGCAATCAATTCCCTGAGCCTTGGGTTGTCGAACAATGCCCGCAACCGTTTTTCCTCCGTGCCTTTGATGATGAAATCCCGGTCGAAGTTCTCATGTCCGACCACAACGTCCTGCATCCCGAGCCACTTGGCGATTTCGCTGAATAGTCCACGCCGGTAGATGGTGAACCGGAAGTGGTCGGGGTTGACGTAGGGTGCTCTCAGTCGGGTGAAAAACATTACGGTTTTCCCGGTAGACACCGCGAAGGTATCCAGTGTGATGGTCCACTCACCGTGCGCGGCCTGGACCTTGTCTCCATTCCAGAAGCCGCCCTGAGAGTAGTTCGCCCCAGTTTCGGTGCAGAGCTGCCGCCAGATTTCCTCTTTACTCGGGCCGAACAATTTTCGCAGCCTGTTCATCGTGGAAGTCGAGGACAATATCCTGATCCTTGAAGTCAGTTTCTAATATTCTGATATGATTAAACGAACGACTTCAGGTCTTGCGGACAAACTCGTGTCAATTTAACCACCCGAAAAGCGGCCTGGGGAACACTCCGAAGACGAGCACCGCGGCGGCGAGCACACTCACGGCGGCCCGCGTCAGCCTCGAGCTGTTGATGACGGGAGCGTTGAATGGTGGGTCGTTCCAATACATCGAGCGGACCACTTTGAAGTAATAGTAAAAGCCGGCGGCGGCGCCGATGATGGCGAGGACGAGCAGGGCCCATTGATGAGCGCCGGCAGCGAGCGTAATGACGAAAAATTTTCCGAAAAAGCCGGCGGTCAATGGCACGCCGGCGAGGGAAGCAGCGCTGACGAGGAGAGCGAAGGCGAGCAGCGGAGAACGCTTTCCGAGTCCATCAAAGGCCGACAACTCATCGGTGCCGCCGTGCTTTCTGACCACACTAAGGATCAGGAAAGAAAGCAACGTCATCGCCAGGTAAGTGGCGAGATAGAAGGCTACGACCGTGGCTGGCGAAAGCCCGCTAAATGGCTGTCCGGCGGCGAGCGCGAGCAAAAGAAAGCCGGCGTGGGAAATACTCGAGTAGGCGAGCAGGCGTTTGAAGTTCGATTGAGCCATGGCAGCGAGGTTGCCGACCACCAGGGTGGCTCCGGCCATCACCGCGAGCGCGGTCAGCACAGGCTGGCGCAGCGCGGAGACCAGAAGCGGATCAAGAATCCGCACCAACACTATAAAGCCGGCTGACTTTGACCCGACGGAGAGAAACGCGGTGACCGGGGTCGGCGCCCCCTGGTAGACGTCCGGGATCCAAAATTGAAAGGGAGCCGCTCCGACTTTGAAGGCCATGCCGACAAGAATGAGCGCAATGCCAAAAAGCAGCGGTGTTTTCTCGGCGCTCCCGAACTGCAACGCGTCTTTGATCCCCGCTAGACTGGTGTGCCCGGTCATCCCGAAGAGCCAGGCAATGCCGTAAACCAGAAACCCCGTCGAGAGCGCCCCGAGAATGAGATACTTTGCACCGGCCTCGAGGGAACCCGCGTTTCGGCGCATATAAGCGACCATCACATAGAACGTGATGGTGACCAGTTCGAGAGTGACGAAAATGCCAATCAGGTCAGTCATTGACGCCATCCACATCAAACCGGCGCAGATGAAAAGCGGGAGGCAGAGGAATTCACCGAGCCCGCGTTTGCCCGGTGCGCCGTCGCGATAGGAGTCGAGCACGGGCGCGTATTCGAGTGACATGATCGTGACCACGAGTGTGCAAAGGACCGCAAGACCCTTGTAGAAAAACGCGGAGGCGTCGGTGGCATAAAAGCCCCAGTAGCCGCCAGCCGGTTTGTCCACGAAAAACAAAGCGCCGAACACGACCGCAAGCACGACCAACGACGCATACCCTATGGTGCGGCTGTCCAGTCTGCCCACAAACGCCTCGATCATCAGCAGGAGAAGACCCGCGACGATGACGACTATTTCAAGCAGGTAGGCAGGCACTGGGAATTTTTGAATGCGGATTTCGGAATGGGGACTTCGATCGGAACAATGATTGCTAATTGCTGATCGGTTTCACCAGGCGAAGGAAAGAGCGGTGTCGATGAGTTTTATGAAGAGCTGGGGAAAGAATCCCGCGATCAACAATCCGGCGACGAGCATGAGAGCAGGCCAGCGCACGCCGCCGGTGAGGTCTGAGATGACAAGAGGCGGATCGGCTGGCTCCCCTTTGAATATCGAGCGGTAGGCGCGCAACATGTAAACCGCGGAAATGACCACGCCCCAAAGCGCGAGGATAGTGGCCATTGGAAGCCAAAGCGCGCCGCCAGCAACCGTGTTCTTGAAAGCGCCGAAAAAAATCAGCAACTCGCCGGCAAAATTTGCGAAGCCGGGCAGGCCGATTGAGGCAAAGGCGGCGAAGCCGAAGATCAGGGCAAGCCGCGGCGCCGGTTTGGCCAGGCCGCCGAAGCGTTCAAAGTGGAGAGTCCCGGTGCGCTCTCGCAGGACGCCGCTGAGCAGAAACAGCAGGGCGATGGAAAGCCCGTGGCCGAACATCAGGAGGAGCGCTCCGGTCAGGCCGATGACATTCCAGCTCACGATGCCTAAAAAGATGTAGCCCATGTGCATGACGCTCGAATACGCGAGCATCTGATCGAGCTCGCGTTGCGCCACCGTGACCAGACCGATATAAAGAATGTTTCCGAGCAGCATTATGAGCAGGAGATTGAGCACCCATTGACTTTGCGAGCCTTCGGGGAGCATCGGCAAGGCCACGCGCAACAGCCCATAGAGGCCAAATTTTTTAAGCACGCCCGCATGCAGCATCGCGACGGGCGTGGGGGCGCTGGCATAGGCCTGCGGCGCCCATGAGTGGAATGGGAAAAGTGAAACCAGGATGCCGAAGCCGATCACCAGCGTCAGGAAAATCCAGGTCTGGGAGGCCGCGGGGATGGGAGATGACTGAGCGAGAACTGCCAGTTTCGTCAAATCAAACGTCTGACCACCCAGTCCAAGGACGAGCGCGGCCAGGCCTACCAGAAGCACGAGGCTGCCAATGCCGAGATAAATTGTGATTTTCCAAGCTGCCTGCTTGCGGTCACCGGTTCCGAAGATGCCGATCATGAGAAATGTCGGGATCAGCGCCAGTTCGTGAAAGGAGTAGAAAAAGAAAAGGTCGGTCGAGCAAAACGCTCCCATGGCGCCAACCGCGATTAGCAGCACACAGATGTAATAAAGCTTTGTTCCGCCGCGGGCCAACGTTCCGGGCGCGGCCCACACCGCCGCCAGGGTTACCAGCGAAGTAAGCAGGACCATAATAAGACTCATCCCGTCGACGCCCAGCGCGAAGCGCATTTCCGGTTGCGCGAGGATCAGCGGCGCGCTGTTGGCCAGCTGGAAGCCAGCGAGTCCCGGTTCAAATTGGATCCAGGCGATCACCGTGAGGGCAAGATTGACCCAGGCCGCAACCAAGGACGTGAAACGCCCGGGACTCCCGGCGCTAATAACGACGGCGGCCACAATCGGAACAAAAATGAGTGCAGAGAGAATCACGTCAGTGCGCCAGCGGGTAACGAAGTTGCTTCAGTTGAGGGCCGGCAGGTGAGTTGAATATAATCAAGAGCATGAAGCCTCTTCATTGGGGAGAGGTTTTTCTGAGTTTGCGCAGATCAATCTGAACTTCTGGGCGACCCGCGGTCTGCTTAGCCACTATCAGGTCTGATTTCCCAACGAACGGAATCTGCAGTTCATGATCCGAGACCATTTCTCGCCGCAGCCAGCAATCTGCGAAAATTAGGCCCGCGCAACTGGTCAGCAGATCAATGGCAGCCGGGGGGATGCCCACCATAAACTGCGTGCCTGGTGTGGCGAGGCCGGCTTCGGTTACTTCAACGAGCGGCGGGCCAAAAGCCGTGAGCGCCTTCGCCGTGCGGCCAGCATTCTCCGGGGTGGCATCCAACCAAATGTCCAGGTCTTTGGTGAAGCGAGGTTCTGTGTAATGAATCACGGCGTAGCCACCTATAATCAAATACCGAACGTCATGTTCCTTTAACTCGTGTGATAATTCTCTGAAGTCGGAGTTCATTGATGTCTCGCTTCTTGAACGCCCAGGCTTGCACCACCATTTCCCACGCAGCTTGAAAGCGGGCTTCGGATCCCGCTCGTTACCAGTCGTAAATGTGCCAGGCCTCCATTTCTTCGTGAGAACCGCACTTCCGCACGACCCACCGAGATCGATCCCGAGGAGGTTTGGAAATATTCATAGCTTCCGAGGGTCACGTTGTCCTCAGGGCTGGGTCAAGACGATGAAAATCACCACGAGCACTCCGACGCCGAAGAGAAAGCCATACGCCTGGAGATTGCCGGACTGCAGGCGGCGAAAACCGGCCCCGACCGCAGCCGCAAGCCCCGAGGAGCCGCGCACTCCCAGGCCGTCGATGAACAAAATATCGAAAACCTGCGCGAACTTTGCGACCCCGTCTTGAAAGACGGCAATGAGCTTCGCGTATACCTCGTCGAGGTAAAACTTCGCTTCGAGCATGCGAATGCGCAGCGGGTCAGACGCTCGTGCGCGATAGACGACGAAGCCGAGACCCACGCCGGTGAGAAGCGCGAGGATCGACGCGATGGCCGGAACGCTGATGCCATGAGCGGCGGCAGGCATTTCGAGGAATGGACCCGCAAAAAAGCCAAAGCCTGCCAGAAGCGACCCAACAGCAAGAACGATCAAAGGCACCAGCATCACCCGCGGTACCTGATCCGCATGCTCGGCCCCGTCATGGCGGGCGCGCCCAAGAAAGGCGACGACAAATAATCGGGTCATGTAAAAAGCCGTAAGAAACGCGGTGAAGGCAGCAATGATAAACAACGCGGAATTTTTCTCGTAGGCCGCGTGAAGAATGGCCTCCTTGGAATACCAACCGCTGGTCACAAACGGGACGGCAACCAAGGCGGCGGTGCCGGCAGCGAAGGTCAGCGCGGTAACACGCATTTTCCGCCACAAACCGCCCATTTTCCAGATGTCCTGCTCATGATGGCACGCATAGATAACTGCGCCCGCGCCAAGGAAGAGCAGGGCCTTAAAAAAGGCATGTGTGAAGAGGTGGAAAAATGCCGCCTGCGTCGCCACCAGTCCCACAGCCATGATCATGTAACCGAGTTGGGAGACCGTCGAGTAGGCCAGGATGCGCTTGATGTCGTTCTGCTGAGTGGCGCACAGGGCAGCAAAAATGGCGGTCAGCCCGCCGACCCACGCGATCACGTTCGTCGCGGTTTCCGCGCCCGGGAGTACCAGCAGAAACGAAATCCGCAGCATCATGTAAACCCCGGCGGCAACCATGGTGGCGGCATGGATGAGCGCGGAAACCGGCGTTGGGCCTTCCATCGCATCGGGCAACCAGACGTGAAGCGGCAACTGCGCGCTCTTCCCAACGGCGCCGCAGAAAAGGCAAAGAATGGCCGCCGTAAGCATGCCGCCATCAAGCACGGCTTGATGCGGATCACCCTCGGGGCCCAGAATGCTTTCGATTTCGTCGAAGGCCACACTTCCGGTCGCGCCCCAAAGGAGCAGGATTCCAATCATGAAACCGAAGTCACCCACGCGATTGGTCAGGAAGGCTTTCTTCGCGGCCTCGGCGGCCGAGTTCTTTTCGAACCAATGCCCAATAAGGATGTAGGAACTCAGCCCCACCAGCTCCCAAAATATGAACATCATCGCAAGGTTATTCGCGAGGACGATCCCGGTCATCGAGAACATGAAAAGCGACAGTCCGGCGAAGTAACGCGGCTTTCCGCTGTCATCCTTCATATAACCCAGCGAAAAAATCTGGACGAGGGCGCCTACGACAGCTACCACAACCATCATACCGGTCCCAAGTTTGTTCAGCCGGAAGGCGATATCAAAGCGCAGCGTGTCGCCAAAGTCGATCCAGGGCATTCTCCCCGCTGTTATATCGCCATCCTTGTAAATTCCCCACAGGACAAAACTCAACACCAGCGAGATGACCACGGACACCACTGAAATCATCGGAGCCGCCCTCTTCAACGACCGCGGCAACAGCAGGATGACCGCCGCCGCGAAAAGTGGAAGGAAGAGAATGAGCGCGGGAAGCATTGGAGTTATTCGCTTTAGTTATTTGTCATTCGTTCATAGTCCTTCGTGATCGGCCTTGATCCATGCGCTACCAACTGACTCATTGACTCACTGACTGAAGTTCACCCTCCCAGGCTGTTTAAATCCTCGACGTGGACACTGCGGCGGGCGCGGAAGAGGGCGACGATGATAGCCAGGCCAACCGCGACCTCGGCCGCGGCGACAGTGATGGTGAAGAACGCGAGAATCTGTCCATTTAAATTGGGCCGCCCATCGATCAGGTTATAACGAGAGAACGCGACTACGGTGAGATTGGCGGCGCTCAGCATCAGCTCGAGACACATGAAGATTATGATGATGTTACGGCGGACGATGACTCCCGTAAGGCCGATGGTAAAAAGAAGCCCGCTGACAAACAGATAGTGACCAAGCGTAATCATGGTTAACTCACTTCCTTTTTGCTCAACACGATGACGCCGATGGTGGCGGTCAGCAGGAGTACGCCGACGACCTGCAGATGAAAAGGGTACTGGTCGAAGAGCAGCAGACCAAGAGCCTTGACGTCGTGATAGCCCTTGCCGGCATCGGCCAATTCCGGCAGCCTCCTGTCACCACCGGAGAACTTGCCTAGGACGTGCAATAACGTGGCGACCATGAGCATGGCCACCACTCCCCCGCCTAGCACGGCAGGCACATTGAACTTGCGGCGTTTCTCAGCTTTCAGATCAAACAGCATGATAATGAACAGGAACAGAACCATGACCGCCCCGGCATAAACAAGAATCTGGATAATGCCGAGAAAATGGGCATCCAGCAGGATGAATAGTGCGGCCAGTCCTACAAATGAAACCACCAATGACAGCGCACTGGCCACGGGATTGCGGTTCAACACCACGAGCACACCGAATCCGAGCATGAGCGCTGAAGCGAGGTAGAAGAGCATGGCCGTTGGCCGTTAATCGTTATTGGTTATTGGTTCTAGTCGGCAAGACATTCAAGGATAAACGGGTCTTTCGGAGGATGCGGGATACGACATAGGGATGAATAACAAATAACCAATAACGAATAACCCCATTACTTCAGTTCATTCCACTTATTGACCAGGCCTTCGCGCACGCCGCCGATGGCGTAAAGTTTCGCCTTGTCGTGGACCATTTCCTGCCGGCTCAGGCCAGTGATGGCGTAGTCCTTGCGCAGGAAAATGGCCTGCTCGGGACAGACTTCCTCGCACATTCCACAGTAGATGCAGCGGATCATGTCGATGTAAAATTCCCTGGGCGCTTTTTCGACTTTCTGCCACCGGTCACCCTTGGGAATCTCCCGTCCGACGATTTTTATGGCGCGTGGCGGACAAATGAATTCGCAAAGCTGGCAGGAAACGCAGCGCTCCCGTCCGTGTTCGTCAGTTACCAGGGCGGGAGCGCCGCGGTAATGTTCTGGCAGATTCGCATCCCACTTTTCCTCGGGATACTCCATGGTGGTCTTCGCTTCCTTGCGATTGATCTTAAGAAACGTGCGGACGGCATGTCCGAGCGTGATTCTCAGCCCCTTGAGGAGAGTGGGCAGAAAGATCTTTTCTCCAAGGGTGAGGATTGGGCGTTTGAGGACTTTTGTAGCCATGGGTAAGTGGGGAGGAATTCAGTGAATCCACATCAGAATGCCGGCGGTGAGCAGGATGTTGAGGAGCGCGATCTCGAAAAGCCAGATCCATCCCAGGCGCATGAGCTGGTCGTAGCGCAGGCGCGGCAACGTCCAGCGCACCCAGATAAAGAATATTAAAAAGCCGACGACTTTGGCCAGGAACACGACCATGTGCAGCAGGCCCACCCAAATGCTTCGTTCCGGCAGATAGCGATCGAGACCTAAAGGAAGCGACCAGCCACCTAAAAAGAGAGTCACCGTGAGGGCGGAGCCGACGACCATGGCCGCGTATTCGCCCATGAAAAAGAGAGCGAATTTCATCGACGAATACTCGGTGTGGTAGCCGCCCACGAGCTCGGTTTCGCATTCAGGGAGATCGAAAGGGAGGCGGTTGGTCTCGGCAAACATTGAGATGACAAAGGTGATGAACGCGATCCCGAGAGGAATTACGAGCAGCCACCGTTCGAGAGAAAACTCCCTCCCCATCGCGAAGGGCAGCAGATTCCAGCCCTGTTTCGACTGCGCCAGGGTAATCTCCACGAGGTTCAATTCTCCCATCGCCAGCAGGACGGGCACGAGTGAGAGTCCCAGGGCAATTTCATACGAGATCATCTGGCTCGATGAGCGCACGCCGCCAAAAAATGGGAATTTTGAATTCGAGGCCCAGCCGCCGAGCACGATGCCGTAAACACCCAGGGAGGCGATGGCGAACACGAACAGCGGCCCGACGTTCAAGTTCGCCACAACAAGGTCAATGGTCTTTTGCCCGCCATTCCATGGAATGACAATGCTGCTGCCGAAGGGCACCACTGCGCAGGTCAGCAGGGCAGGGACGAGTGCCAAAGCGGGAGCCAGCCAGAAATAAAATTTGCGAACGTGCTTGGGGGTGAAGTCCTCCTTCAAAAGGAACTTCAGCCCGTCTGCCATGGGCTGAAAAAGGCCGAGAAACCGAAGGTCCTTTTTCGCGCCAAAAAGGGTCAGCGGCAGGCCGACACGGTTCGGGCCGACACGGTCCTGAATGATGGCGCTGACCCGCCGTTCGGCATAAACCGTGTAAGCGACCATCGGCATGACCACCAAAAACACCAAGCCGACAATTTTGGCCAGCGTGACGATGAAATCGAACGTGTCCATTCCTGCCCCGGCACGGCCGGAAGCGGCACTATGAAAGCCGCGTCACTGCCAGCAAGCGCCATTTGTGAAAATATTCACAAGGGAAAGCGACTTGGGGCTTTCCGGACCAGCAACTCGACTCTGGGTAGTCGCGGCGCCCCGCCGGCTCTTTTGAAAAACAAGGCGACGAGGCGCCGCGTCTACTCTCCGGATTGCGGCACGATCGACCGATAGAAAGGTGGCGCGTGCAGGAAGATAAGGTTGGCAGTGAGCCTCGAGCGCCCACCAGCCTCCGCCCCCAACCCGCCGACAGTGCCCAACGTCCGTTTGCTCGCGATCATTTACAACATTGTGCGAGACTGGCCCGCGACGTCGAGCACGCGCCCACATAACTTTCATGGCTGAACCACTTTTATTGGAAACCCCGCTCGCGGGCGTGGCGGCTTTCTCCGTGCGCGAACAAAAGGCACTAGCCAAGGCCGGCTTCGAGCGCGTCGGCGAACTCATCACCCATTTTCCCCGCCGTTACGAAGACCGCCGCCATTTCGATGTTTTTCCAACCGGAGAAACAACGGCCGCGGTCTGCCTGCACGGACGCATCACGGACTGTGGTCTGCGGCGATTCGGTTATAAAAAGTATGCCGAAGTCAAAGTCGAAGCCGCAGATGCACACGCGCTGGCGGCGCCGATCTACTGCCGCTGGTTCAACATGCCGTGGATCGCCAAGGCCTTCGCGGCCGGCCAGGAAATCGTCGTTTTCGGCCGCGTGAAGATTAAAAAATCCCGCCTCATCATCGATCACCCCGATTTCGAAGTGATCGACCCTGAGGCCGAACAGTCAATTCATATGGATCGCATCGTCGCGATTTATCCGCTTCGCGACGGTCTTACTCAGAAGCTATTGCGCGAAACATTGCATGCCCTGACACGATTTCTGGATTGGAGCACGGTAGGCGAGTTGCTGCCGGCGACAGCGTTTGGGGGCAACGGCTCCGGACTCACTGAAGCATCTCGAGCACCCGGCGCCAGCCGTCGATCTGCCGCATTCCGCGACATCCACTTTCCCGATTCGCTGGCAGCCGCGCAAGCTGCCCGCCAACACCTCGCACTCGAAGAATTCTTCGCGCTGCAACTGAATGTCCTCGAGCGGCGAAACAGGATTGTCTCGCAAATTGGGACGTCACATCGTTCGGCGGGAACATTGCTGCGGCGATGGAAAGCGAGCCTTTCGTTTTCGCTGACGGCCGCTCAGGAGCGAGTCATCGGGGAGGTGCGCGATGACATGGCGGCGCCCGCCCCAATGAACCGGCTGCTGCAGGGCGACGTCGGCAGTGGCAAGACTTTTGTGGCTCTCGCGGCGGCCCTGGTTGCCGTCGAATCGGGATCGCAGGCCGCCATCATGGCGCCCACCCAGATTCTGGCCGAGCAACATTTTCTCAATTTCCGCCATCACCTCGATCCACTCGGCATTCGCCTCAGCCTGCGCACAGCGGCCCGGTGTGAGGAGTCATTCCTGCCCCTCTTCCAAGGCGGAAACGAGTCCCCGCACATCGTCGTTGGTACACACGCGCTGCTTTTTGAGGAGACTCTCTTTGATCGGCTCGGCCTCGTGGTCATCGATGAACAGCACAAATTTGGGGTGGCGCAGCGCATGCGCCTGGTGCGTCAAGGGCGCGCTCCGGATGTTCTCGTCATGACCGCAACGCCTATTCCGCGCACCCTCGCCCTGACACTCTATGGCGATCTCGATGTATCGCTCCTCGATGAAATGCCGCCCGGCCGAGGCAAGATCACGACCGCTGTCCGGTCGGGCGTCGAGATCACGCAAGTGGCGGCATTTGTCGATCAGCAACTGGCCAGGGGCCGCCAGGCGTTTATTGTTTATCCGCTCATCGAGGAGAGCGAAAAGATCGAGGTCCAGGCGGCATCGAGCGGCCACCAAACATGGCAGGCACTTCTTCCTAAAACGGCAGTGGGAATCCTGCATGGCCGGTTGAAGTCAACGGAAAAGGAAGCGGTGATGGGCGCGTTTCGCGCCGGTGAAATCCGGGTCCTCGTCAGCACCACGGTCGTCGAAGTCGGCATCGACGTCGCCAACGCGAGCCTGATTGTAGTATTCAACGCCGAACGGTTCGGGCTGGCGCAGCTCCATCAGTTGCGCGGGCGTGTCGGTCGTGCCGAACATGCGAGCTTTTGCGTGCTGATTTGTTCGGAGAATTCACCCGAGGCCGTGCAGCGCTTGAAAATTCTCGAAGAGACGCGCGACGGCTTTCAGATCGCCGAAGCCGACTTGCAATTGCGCGGGCCTGGCGAATTGCTCGGCCAAAAACAAAGCGGTCTGCCCGGACTGCGACTGGGAGATCTCGCCGCCGACGCCCCTCTCGTCCATCGCGCCCGTGAACTCGCCGCCGCCGTGCTCGCCCAGGATCCCGCCCTCGAAAACCCGGCCCACCGCCACCTCCGGCAGTTGATCCTCGACACTTCAGCCCTGGAGTCGATCAACTGAAGTCGACCGAAACCTTTTGCCCGCGCGGAAAAAGGTGGTTGGCCTCAGCTGATCCCTCTTTGTT
>JBPCQC010000038.1:0-6206 GCA_050998515.1 Verrucomicrobiales bacterium | reverse complement strand
CCGGCTTTCCCCGCTCTGCTCATACTCCCGCACCAACCGCTCGCCCTCGCGCAATGTTCGTCGCTTCATCCCAACATCTTCGCCCGCCGCGCACAAATCGGCTAGATGGGTTGGTCAGCCGGTTACGCTCCATCGACGTGATATCCGTGGCGTGGGCTACCGGCCCGTCGAAGGACCGGCCGCTACTTCGTCAGTGCGTTCAGTCGCGCTTCCAGAAACCAGATCTCGGCGCCTTCGCATTGAAAGGCGATATGGCCGCGGCGCGGCCATGTCCGCAGGGCTTCGTTGACCAACCTCTCGTTGAGCCACACGCGCAACCGGCCGCCGTCGGACTCAATTTCAAGGTGATTCCATTGCCCGCGCGGATTTTCAACATCGTCTTCACCACGAAAATCCTCGATGTCGCGCCACTGGGGCGACTTTCGCATCCAGTTCAAGCGCCCCACGGTGCGAAAGCTCAACGCGTTTCCACCACGCTGCCACGTAAACCATCCTTCCGGATCGCGTTGCGACGAGACTTCCGCTGTCAGCCAGGGCCGGATCACGCCTCCACTTTCGTCATCCCCGCGAATGAGCAGAAGGTCGCCCGTCGCACCCTGGAAGAGGTTGACTTCGAGGCCCGCCATGAACGCACCGCTGCCGTCATGGCTGTTGCCGTCAGGACCTTGGGTGTGAATAAAAATCCCCGAATCCAGTGCGCGATTTTGGCGGCGCAACTGGCGGTCCCATTTGAAATCCACGACGAGTCGAAAGTCATCGAAAGCCTCCGCAGTGCGCCAGTAGCCAAAACCGTCCCCGGAGACCGCGAGCGTGTCGTTTTCGATTCGAAACACCTGCCGCGGGTCAGCATATTTGGTGTCGACGAGCCAGGTCAGACCTGGCCGCTCAAAAAGCTTCAGCAACATCCGTCACAACGGTTGGGGAGCACACGCGCCCCCGCGTGTCGCAATCGGCGCCTCGCCGATTGCTGTTTTGAATTTGCTTCTTAGAATATGAGTCGACGGCGGGGGCGCCGTCGATGGCACGCGAGGGCGCGTGCGCTCCCCGAACGGCGCGCGGCTCATCGGGGGACGTCGGTTCGGAAAGGTACTGCGGGCAGGCCGGCTGTATTGAAGAGGTTTGTTTCAGGATTGTTGGCCCAGGCGTACCGGACATGCATCGGCTCTTTGACTCCCGGAGAGGAAACAATTGCTTCGGCGCCGTCAATCTCAGCACGAGCCCAGGCGTAAGTCTCATCCTTGCCGGCGACTGCGAAACCTTTCGCCTCGGCGCCTCCGCCTCGCAGCACGAGCCCGCCTTCGGCATGGGCGAACTTGACGCGCACCTTCTCGCCGTCGATGCGCATGGACTCGAATACCGGGCCTCGCGACTCGATTCTTTCCCCATATGCGATGCGACGCGCTTCGAGACCCAAGCGTTTGCCGACCTCTTGTTTGTTTTTCGGGTGAATGTCGTTTTCCTCGCCGATGTCGATGGCCAGAGCCAGGCCGCATTTCGGCAGGGTGTGAGCCGTGAAGGCCTGCGCTTCACGCAACTCGGCCCATTCAGAACGTTGCGGGGGCAGGGGATCACGCGGCAGGAAATTGGCTAGCTGCACGATTAGAAATGGAAAATCACCAGTGCGAAAGCGCCGGCGCCAATCGCCAATCATCGCCGGAAGAAGCGTTCGATACTGTTGCGCGCGAGACGCGTTCGATTCGCCCTGATACCAAATGGCGCCCTTGACGGCGAAGGGAACCAGCGGTTCGATCATCCCATTGGAAAGGACGGTCGGCAGGTTGGGATTGTTGCTCAGCCGCGGTGGAAAGGGGCTCGATTCGCTCAGAGCTTTGCCCGCGCGGTAATGCCACGGCCCGGAAAGCGCAACCGCCTCGCGCCCAGAGGAATCGCCATGGGGAGCGAGTTGAAGCCCGCCGGGTGTGGGAAGAATCCCGCCGCCACCCTGCACATCGACAACGCGCACGGCGAGGACGTTCGGCCCTGCGCGCAGGACTCCGGACGGAACCTCGTAAACACGGCGCCCGCGCCACAGCGGTTTGTCCTCGAGCGGCTTGTCGTTGATCCACGCCGACTCGAATTCGTCCACCGTCCCGAGGTCGAGTTTCGCGCCTTTCCCTGCCCACCCTTCGGGCAGTTCGAGTCGCCGGCGGAACCATACCATCCCGTCGAAACCGGGCAGCCCTGCCAGTTCCCACTGCGCGGGAAGCGTCATGGAAGACCATTGGTCATCTTTGAAATCTACGGCGTGAGGCTTTTCGCCGTTCTGTAACGGCGCATCGTTCGTCGCGACCCAGTCATTGACCTTTCGCCAAAAGTCCTGCTCTTCGCTCTCGGCCGGCTTTTCCCCGACTTCGCGCACCTGGCCCAGCGCAGTGTCGAAATCATCCAGTGGCTCGAGCGCCGCTTCGCTGGCCCAGGCTTCAGCAACCGTTCCGCCCCATGAAGTGTTGATCAGTCCGATCGGGAGACCGGTCGCATCATGCAACTCCCGTCCGAAAAAATAGCCGACTGCGGAAAAATTCGGGATCGTTTCCGGGGTGCAAAGCTGCCAGCTCGCATCGCATACTAACCGGGGAGTGAAGGCGATCTTCTTCGGCACTGTGAAGAGGCGTATCCTCGGGTGGGTCGCGGACTTGATTTCGGTCTCCGGGTCCAGCGCGCGGCTGACCGGCCATTCCATGTTCGACTGGCCCGAGCAAACCCACACGTCGCCGACGAGGATGTCCGTCACCGTTTTTTCCTGTTCACCGGCGTGCACCTTCAGCGTCAGTGGCTCCTGAGCCGGGCGGAAAGGACCGAGCGTCACCTCCCAACGGCCATTGCTTCCCGCGGCGGTGCGCGCTGATTTGTCACCGAGCGTTAAGGTTACCTGTTGTCCTGGCGCCGCCCACCCCCAAACCGGAGCAGCCACTTCGCGCGGAAAAATCATGTGATCGGAAAATAGCGGATGCAGCAACGGTCGCTCCGGCCCGGTCTGCGCCATCATGACGCCTCCCGAGGCGACGACCAGGAAAAATGACAGGCAGTATTTCATAAAGCAATGGATCGAGTTTAAAGCCGAATGCCAAGTTTCTGGAAGCCGGAACGTACTTCCTTGAGCAACTGAACTTCGCTGCGGCCATCGAGGAGCACCTGAAGGTTTTTTTGCTGCACTTCCTCGCGCGCCTTGCCAAAGAGAAGTTCCTTCGGCATCTCGGGCGGCTTCAGACTCGCAGGGAAACTGAAACTGCCGTTTTCATTCACCTTCACCTCGGGACGCTGCTTGAATTCCTCGAGCGCGTTGTCGTATTCCTCCGCGCGCTTTTTCGACTCTCCGCTCGCGCGCATGAACCGTACAAAGCGCTCGCCATCGCCCCGGCCGTCCATGTGCATGAAGTAATAAACCAGCAGATACGAAGTAAAATACAAACGGTGGGAGATGCGTGGATTCTGCGACAAAGTTTCGTTCCACTCTTCACCGCTGATGCTGAAAAGATCCTCGAGGGGATACGGCTCGGGCACTCCTTCCACCGTGCGTTTGCGCAGGAAATCAACGTAGTCGCGCAGTCCCCCTTTGGCGTTGCTGACACGAAATCGCCCCACGCGTAGGGGGAGATTGCCGCAGTATTCCGCGGTGCCTTCCACCACCCATTGCGGCAGAAACGGCAGCCAGAAATGCATCATCTGATGGGTCAGTTCGTGGACAACGGTCCGAGTGTCGAAGTTGTCGTCTTTGCGATAGGCACTGCCTACTTCGCGCAGCCCCAGGCTTTCGAAGGGCACGAGAAAACGCCGGCGCATCGACATGTAGACCCCGGAGCTGTTTGCCGGAGCACCCGCTTTTAAATACTCGTTCCGGTTTCGGAAGAGTGACGCATTGAAGTAGGGCGTGCCGGGGGGCCTGGGATCGATAGCCCACGGCAGCGCCTTCAGCAGCTCGAACGTCGCCTCGAAATCCCGCGCCACCTCCTTCATCAGACTGCCCGCCAGTTTGCCCTGAGACTCGAACTCGAAGTGCGGCGTCCGATATACAAATTCGCGCTTCTCGGCATCCTCCTTGAGCACTTCGACCTTGATTTGCCCCGCGTCGACACCCACCACCTCCGGTATCACCACCTTCAGCGGCTGCTTCTTGATCCACTCCGCGACGTGTTGCTGATCCGCCTCGCTCAACCGCGCCACCGGAAGGGTGGCGATGCTGCCATTCGGCAACTTCAGCTTCACATTCCCGACGTCCGCCCCCACCAGCGTCGCCGACACATTCTTGCCATCCGTACTCGTCCAGACCCGCGCCGCCTCCTGTGCGTGAAGGGATCCCACCGCCAATCCTAAAAGCAAAACAATCAGACGCTGCATAACCGCGCCAACTACGAACAGCGCCGCGCGCGTCGCAAGCCCGTTCGTGCGTGGCCTTATCGGTGTGAAAGTAACCCTCTACGACAATGAGGAACGGGTCGGGAGAATCCTTCAGTCGGTGGAGGTTGAAAACCTCAGCCGAGTTTTTGAAACCATTTGGCAGTTTGTATTTCGGTCGCTGTTCAGGCGGTTCACCCGGCCAACGGCCGGCGTAGCCAACGAGGGTGCCATCCGGGTTGTGGATCGGGATGACGACTCGTCCGGCCATCGTGCCCTTTGAGCAGTAGCCGAGACCAAACTCAGCGACCGTTTTCACGAATCAAGCCCCGCTCGCCGAAATAAGCGCGATCCGCTTTGAGGTTCCTCAATTCGAACTTCAGCGGTTCGTTTTCGCCAATCTCGGCAGGCGGTTATTCCTCCGGTGGGGAAGCAGAAGGCGCTTTTTTTTGCGCTCCACCTCCTCCTCGGCCGTCAGGCTGCGGCTTCGGCGGGCTGCTGTCACGCGCGCGGTCTTCTCGCGTCGACGACGGCTGTTTGTCGAGACCGAGCTTGATCCACTCGTTCAGCCGCAGCGCGGCTTCGTGAGCGTCGACGTTTTCCATCCTGGCGACAAAGTCGAGGACGTTGCCGCCACACTTGCAGTCGGAGAAACAGTTCCAGCAGTTCTTGGTGATCGACACCTTGAACTGATCCGGACTGGTTCCTTTGTGGATCGGGCAAGGGCCTTCAAGGCTCTCGCCATTTTTGAGGGAGCGCAGCTGAGGCATATGCCCGTAGCGCTCCAGCACTTGAGTCATCGAGACGCTCGCTTTGAGCGTCCCGAAGTCGATGAATGTTTTCCCATGTATCAATGAACTGGATTGTTGTTTGCGGGATGTCTGCGTCATGCAAACGCCTCCAGTTCAATTTTATCAAATCCAGGGCTCACTCCCAGCCGGGCGGTTGTGGATAAGGTCGTGCGGGACCACAGCACCTGCCTTTCGATCTCCAGGTGTGCCATTGACGAGAACCTATTGCCGCGGCGTCCGTCCCCGCCACACCAAAATCCTCAACCTCACCCCGACTGGCTCTGACCCCAACTCAGTAAGATGAAATCTACGACCCCTTTTGATTACCCCAAATCGGCTCCGCCAACTCAGAAGAATATCAAGTTGAAAACTACGATCCCATTTCCCTCTTCCTGGCGGATCCACCGGAGGAGCATTGGGTGTCGGGGCACCCTCAGGAGCGTGGGCCGTCGTGGGAGTTAATAAACTCAGTAGCAGTAAAGCTCGAGAAGCAACAGCGGCCGCGCCGCGGCCAATCGCTGGCAGAGGATTAATTGCGGGTGTTGAGGAGGGAACTGGAGGACGTGGGATCGTTTGAGGAGTCCGTCCAGGGGGCGTCCAATTCGGGATCCATGACTCGCGCCCCAGCACATCGATGCCGGTTACCAGGTGGTTCCCCACCATGCCATAAAGATTCGGACCTCCCCGCTCCCCGATCGGATCCCTGTTCAGCCACCTGCCGATGGCCGGGTTGTAGTAGGCGGAGAGGTTCTGGGTCAGAAGCAAGGCGCTCAGGACGAGCAGCAGAGGGAAGAGGCAGCGTGGCGCTTTCATGGATGTGGAGGGTTAGCGGGAAAAGGTGGGACGGGGGAGCGGGGAAGGGAGGAGGCCATGCGGCGGTTCGCGCTACGGGCGCTGAACGTTGCGACTTTGTCAAATTTCGTCAAATTTCGGGTCAAGCTAAAATTCACGTCAAATTTCGGGTCAAGCTAAAATTCATGACAGAGTTTTGCGCCACTTTTGATATTGGCGACGGATTTCAGCATGAGTTTCGAGACGCTGGGGCAATCGGCGAACCTGCTGACTGACGTTGGCGGCGCTGCT